>JAXHUH010000050.1:0-7686 GCA_034211175.1 Actinomycetota bacterium | reverse complement strand
AAACGCATCGGGTTCGGGTTCCGGTCCTTCCGCAACTACCGCATCCGAGTCCTGCTCTACGCAGGCCGACCCAACTGGACCCTCCTCGACCAGATCACCCCCGCCGAAATCCGATGAGCCATTTTGCGTGGGGTAGCAGGTGGCTGCGCTCCGGAGTCAAGGTCGTTCGACCCTCCTCCCAAGTGTTGTGCTCGGCCGTTCGGCGAGGTCTCGACCACCCGGGCCGCGCGGCCAGTCGCTCGCACAACACAAGGGACCGCTGCGCTCCGGGGCGCTCCACCTTGACTCCGGGCTTCGCCACCTGCTTTGTGGATTGCGCCCCCTCCCTCCGGTCGGAGCGGCCTCAACTCATGGCGTGTTTGTACTACGTATTCGGAGTGGTACCGCTGTGGGCGTCGGTGGTGGCATGAGTACGTTGCGTGGCGTTATTCGGTCGGAGACTTCTTCGCTTCCGTGTGGATTGCATGTCACTCGTGATCTATAATGCTTACCATGAAGGCGGCGGAGCTGAGTGGTGTGCTCGAAGAACTCGAGCTCGATGTCGACCCCGACTCGCTGCGTGATGCCGTTGTGTGTTTCGACCGGTTGGCCGCGAAGTTGGCGGACGCAGTCGGTGAGTTCGACAGGGCGAAGTTGTTCGAGCTCGACGGGTTCACGTCGACGAACATGTTCCTGCGTCACGCCGGCCTCGGCGAGAGCGCCGCAGCCCGGTTGACGGCGACGGGCCGGCGGATGGCGGCGTTCCCGGCCACGGCGGAGGCGTACCGTTGCGGTGAGCTGCGGTCCGGGCATGTCGATGCGATCGTGGCCAACACCCCGGAGCGGGTGCTCGGCCAGTACGCCGCCCAGGAAGACGAGTTCGTTCCGACGATCGCTGCGTTGAACACGCGTGACGCCTCGACGGTGATGCGTCGTTGGCGCAGCTACGCCGAAGACGCGCTCGACGCGAAGACCAACGAGACCGACACTCGGCGAGAGGTCTCGTTCACTCCCAAGTGTTGCGCTCGGCCGATCGGCGGGGCCGCAAGCACTGGTTCCACTCAGCGGACCACTCGCACAACACAAGGGATCCATCACCGCGAACGGGCGCGGAGAGTTGCGTGGCAGCTTCGATCCCGCGACCGCGGAGCTCATCAAGACCGGGCTCGAACGCTTCGAGGTCAAGAACAACCCGAACGAACCGGCCCGCACCGCAAAGCAACGCCGAGCCGACGCGCTCCGCGACATGGTCACGTTCGCGGTCGAGAACAGCGACGACAACACCAGCGGCACCGCCGGACGGCACCGGCCCCACGTCACGATCATGGTCAACGCCGACAACGGCGACACCTGGAACCTCAACGGCGAACCGCTCTCGGGGCCGATCGTCACCTCGTGGCTGTGCGACAGCCTGGTCAACCGGCTCGTCATGGGCGCCGACGGCGTCCCGCTCGACTACGGGCGGTCCGAACGCACGGCGCCACCATCCCAGTGGAAGGCCCGGGTCGCCACACCGGCGCGTCCGTTTTTCTCTGACTAAGGTCAGAGGTATGGATCAGGCGATGGTTGCCCGGGTCCGGCGGTTCAACCGCACCGTGACCGAGCGGATCGGCGTCCTCGAGGACCACTACCTCTCCCGCGACCTCCCGCTCGGCGAGGCCCGGGTGTTGTGGGAGATCGGTGCCGACGGGTGCGACGTCCGCGTGCTCCGGTCCCGGCTCGATCTCGACTCCGGCTACCTCAGCCGCCTGCTGCGCTCGCTCGAGGCCGCCGGCCTCGTCACGGTCGAGCCCAGCCCGGACGACAAGCGGGTTCGCACCGCCCGGCTCACGCCGGCCGGCGTCGACGAGCGCTCCGTCCTCGACGAGCGCAGTGACGCGCTCGCCTGGTCGCTCCTCTCCCCGCTCGGCGACACGCAGCGCACCAAGCTGGCCGACGCCATGGCCACCGTCGAACGGCTCCTCACCGCCGGCCTCGTCGAGCTCGACATCGTCGACCCGGCCGACCCCGACGCCGTCCGTTGCGTCCAGGCATACTTCGCCGAGATCGACGGCCGCTTCGACACCGGGTTCGACCCGACGATCACCCCCTCGCTCGACGTCCACCGGCCCCCGACCGGCCTGTTCGTCGTCGCCCGGCTCCGCTCCGAGCCGATCGGCTGCGGGGGCCTCGCCTTCCACGACCCCGACCCGCCCGACATCAAGCGCATGTGGGTCTCGCCGTCGGCCCGCGGCCTCGGCGTCGGTCGACGCCTGCTCACCGAGCTCGAACGGCTCGCCGCCGCCCACGGCGCCGACACCGTCCGGCTCGAGACCAACCGGGTGCTCACCGAGGCGATCTCGATGTACCGCTCCGCCGGCTACGTCGAGGTCGCCCCGTTCAACGACGAGCCCCACGCCCACCACTGGTTCTCGAAGCACCTCGACGACGCCGACCGTCGGCCCGGCTAACCCGCCGTCGGCACCTCGTCCGGCACCGGGAACCGCGCCGTGAGGAACGGGGTCCAGTCGTCGTCGATCTCGTCGACCCCGTCGCCGTAGAGGTAGAGCCACACACTCACGGCCACCTGCTCGCCGGCACCCTCAGCGGCGATGAACGCCGTGCCCGACGCCGGCTCGTCGAGCAGGAGCGTGTACTGCGACCGCTTCGGACCGTGCTCGACGTGGTCGATCCGCCCGGCCATCGACGCCACGCCGTCGCCCGCCACCCGAAGCTCGTCGCCCGGCTTCAGGTCGGTCGGCACCCCGAGCACGTCGCACACCGCGGCGAACGCGGCGTCGTTGGGGCCCGGCACCATCACCGTCGGCAGGATGGGCCTCGCCGTCCGGCCGGGGAAGTGGGTGAGGTGGAGCCGCAGGTTCTCGAGGAAGATCAGCCAGCCCTCCTGCATGCCCTCGAAGTCGGCGTCCCAGTCGTCGCCGTGGCCGAAGCCCCGGTTCACGAGCCGGACCACGCACGACCCGCCGTCCTTCGCCTCCACCAACCACTCGTACACCAGAGGCCGGACGCCGCTGCTGCCGTACTCGAACCGCTCCGGTGGCTCCCACGCGGTGACCTCGGCCGACTCCTTCCCGTACTCACCGAAGTCCATCGTCACCGCGCCACCCTCGGCCTCCGCCACCTCGAACGGCACGAACCACGAGCTGATACCACCGCTCGTGGCGATCGCCCGCCACACCTCCTCGGGGGTGCCGGGCACCTCGACGGACAGGTTGATCGCACGGTCGTCGCTCACGACGGGGACTCCTCGTCTGCGGCCTGATCTCCGGACGGCCCGGCCGACGGCCGGGGATGGCTCATGACGACGACCCGGTACCAGCGGCCGTCGGGGGCGGACTCGTCGTGATGACGGGCGACGACGCCACGAACGGCAGCCGCCAGCTCGTCGGCGAACGCGGCTCGGTCGGCCGCCGAGGCGAACCGGACATCCGCGTCGATCGACAACACCGGGAGGCGCTTGTCTGCCTTCGCGGCCAAGCCGACCATCGTCCCCAGCTCCCGCACGACCCGGCCGGCGAGGGCGATCAGATAGGCGGCGGACAACCGGTCGGCCACCCGTTCCGGCTCGGCGCCCGCCTCGCCCATCGCCGCGGGTGAGACCACGTAGGCCCGACCGCTGGTGGTCAGCACCCGCTCGGTCAACCCGCCGTGGCGTCGCCGGTCGACCTCGACCACCAGGCCCTGGCCCTCCAACGCCCGCAGGTGGTGTCCCACCCGCTGGCGCGGCAACCCCAACCGGGCGGCCAGGGCGGCCGCGGATGCCGGCTCCGCGCTCAACGACGCGAGCAGCCGCGCCCGCGTCGGCTCCAGCGCCACCACCGCCGCTCCAGGCTCCTCCAGCACCACGACCTCGTCCACGACCAGCAGCATCACCCTTGACAGTGAACACTGTCAAGGGTCAGGACCGTGGTTGCGTGGCGTCGAGACCGGCGCCGAGCAGGTCGGCGTCGTCGGCACCGGCCACCGCACCGGGGGTGACCTCGCCGCCGAGCGCGTCGACGAGCCGGCCGTGGACGGCGCCGGCGGCGCGCCCGAGGACCCATCCGCATCAGCCGGCGGGCCGGGGGATCTCGAGGGCGCAGAACTCGTTGCCCTCGGGGTCGGCCATCACGACCGAGCGGAAGGCGTCGTCGACGTCGTGGGCGAGGACCGTGGCGCCGTGGCCCTCCAGCCGTTCCACGGCCGCGTCGAGGTCGGTGAAGAAGAGGTCGAGGTGGCCCCTGACCTTCGCGGTCTTCGGCTCGGGCACCTGCTGGAGCGTCAGGTGGTGCAGCCCTCGCCGGCCCTTCGGGGCGAAGAGGACCCGGTACTGCGCGGTGTCGCCGGGCGCCGGTCGGGGCTCGTAGCCGAGGGCCTGCTCCCAGAACGCCGCGACCAGGTCGACGTCGGCGCAGTCGAGGGTGACACCGATGAGGGGTTCGTCCATCGCCGGAGTCTGTCCGACGCCGGCGACACCCGCCTGACGTTCCGCCGCTCGGGTCCGGTCAGATCCGTTCGACCAGGTCGGCGACCGAGTCGACGACGTGGTTCGGGCGGAAGGGGAACGTGTCGATCTGGTCCTTCTTCGTCGACCCGGTCAGGACCAGGAACGTCTCGAGGCCCGCCTCGATGCCGGCGACGACGTCGGTGTCCATGCGGTCGCCGACCATGGCCGTCGTCTCGGAGTGGGCCTCGATCTTGTTCAGCGCGCTGCGGAACATCATCGGGTTCGGCTTGCCGACGAAGTACGGCTCCACGCCCGTCGCCCGGGTGATCAGCGCGGCGACCGAGCCGGTCGCCGGTAGCGGCCCGTCCGGTGACGGGCCGGTCGAGTCCGGGTTGGTGGCGATGAACCGGGCGCCCCGCTCGACGAGGCGGATGGCGAGGGTGATCTCCTCGAACGAGTACGTGCGGGTCTCACCGAGGACCACGAAGTCGGGGCTGTTGTCGGTCATCGTGTAGCCGACCTCGTGCACCGCGGTGGTCAAGCCGGCCTCACCGATCACGTACGCCGATGCGTTCGGCATCTGCATGGACAGGAACTGGGCGGTGGCGATCGCCGAGGTCCAGATCCGGTCCTCCGGGACCTCGAGCCCGGCGTGGGCGAGGCGGGCGGAGAGGTCGCGCCGGGTGTAGATCGAGTTGTTGGTGAGCACGAGGAACGGCCGTTCGAGCTCGGTGAGCCGTTCGAGGAAGTCGGCAGCACCGTCGATGGCGACGCCTTCGTGGACGAGGACCCCGTCCATGTCGGTCAGCCACGCATCGATCTGCGGTCGCTCCGCCACGGTGTGCCTCGTCTCTGCCGTCGGCCGCGGTGCGCCCGCGTTCGGGCGTCGGCGGGAGGATACCGGCGGCCCGGCCACCGACGATGCCCGAACGGTGTGACTCCCGCCGCGCCCGGAGCCGGCCGGTAACCCCGGTCCTCGAGCCGGCGAGACCGGACACGCGGCCGAGCGCTTCGCCGGCCGGATCAGACGCCGGTCCGGTGCCGTCTTCCGGGGGTAGCATCACCGTCACCCGGCGCGGTGTCGGTCACGTCCACGACCCCACCGTCGTTCTCGCCGACGTCGGTGTTGCGGCCCGGCTCGCGTTCGAGGTCGCCGACGTGGTCGAGGTCGAGGTAGGTGCGCAGGGCCGGGACGCGGCGCGGCAGCGCACGCAGGACGGGGAGGCCGAACAGGATGTGGGACACGCTCCCGATCGCGTCGTAGAGCACGGCGTTGATGGCGAAGGAGAACGCGACGGTGCGCCCGATGATGAAGAACCAGCCGAGCGTCACCGTGGCGACGCCGAGCGCCCCGTAGAGGTCGGACGCGTTCTCCAGCTGGCGGGGCAGGTAGAGCTGGCTGACGGCCTGCATCGAGGTGAGCACCAGGGCGATCGTCGCGGCGCCGGGCAGGACCGCCGCCGGGTCGGTCGTGGCCCTCGGCAGCGACAGGTACAGGAGCGCCCACAGCACGAGGTACACCGCCAGCACCGCGAGGAACGACGCGGACGCCACCGCGACGCCGGCGGCCTCGCGGATGTGGTTGATCAGCGCGGTCATCAACGAGACCCCGACGACGATGCCGACCACGACCCCGATGGCCCGCACACCGGTCTTCTGGCGCCCACCGAGGTTCCAGCCCATGGCGCTCGACAGCACGAGCGCCCGGGTGAGCGATCGCCCGGTGGTCGCGACGCCGATCAGACCGGCGGCGAGCGCGAGCCACGGCGTGGTGGCGCTCTGGGAGAAGGCTTCGTCGATCTGGCGGGCGACCGAGCCCGAGACACCGACCGCTGAGGACGCGCCGTCGACCCCGCCGTGGCGGCCGAGGAGGCCGGCGAGGCCGATGACGAGCAGGGCCAGCGGGAGGAAGAACAGGAACAGCCGCAGCGCGAGTGCGCTGCCCAGCAGCGTGCCACCGGCGTTGCGGTCGCGCTCGTAGATCCGCATCCCGATGTCGACGACCGCGGACCGCTCCCGCAGCGACTCGAACCGCGCCGTCGCCCACCCCGAGGTCCTCGTGGCGAGCTGGCGGGCCCGGACGACGATGGTCGTGCCCTCGTCGGCCTCCGGGTCGACCCGGTCATCGGGACGGTCCAGGTCGAGCTCACTCATCGGGACCGCCCCGACCGGGGCGCGCCCGATGCACGCCACCGGTTGCCGCGATCGAACGACTCGACAGCCACATCGCCCCCTCCGAAGCGATCGACGCCGCCCACGCCGTGCCCGATCGGCCACGCGACCGCGCACCGCGCGGAACAGTACGCCATCTGGCCGATCGCGGCCCGGCGATGCGGCTAGCCGGTCGGCACGGGGATGGTCGCCGCCGGGTCGAGCGCGGCCGGGTCGGGCGGCGGGATCGTGCCGATCTGGGCCCTCGCACCGACCTCGCCGCGCACGCCCCAGTGCATGGTCCACCGACGGCGTTGGATTGATATCGTGAGCTATCACGGAGGTAGCCGTGGCGGACATCCTGATCAGAGACGTGCCCGACGAGGTCGTGGCGGCGATCGACGCCAGAGCGAAGCGTGTCGGGCTGTCGAGGACCGAGTACCTCAGGCGTGCCCTCGAGCGTGAGGGCGACCGCGATGGCAGTCAGGTCACCGTCGCGCACCTCGAACGCTTGTCGACGCTTGCCGCAGACCTCGAGGACTCGACGGTCATGTCCGACGCCTGGTCGTGACGACCTGGCTGATCGACAAGTCGGCGATCGGTCGGCTCCACCTCGCGGCCGATGTCGAGGCATGGACGAGGCAGATCGAGCTGGGCCTCGTGCACATCAGTACCGTCACCCGCCTCGAGGTCGGCTACTCGGCTCGCTCGGCGTCCGACCATCGCGAGCTCGTGGGCGGGCCGCCGCTCACGTCGATGCCGGTGGCCCACCTCACACCCCGAATGGAGGATCGAGCGGTCGAGGTGCAGGCGACGCTGGCCGCGCGAGGTCTGCACCGGGCGCCATCGATCCCGGACCTGTTGATCGCCGCCGTGGCGGAGCTCGCGGGCCTGACGGTCCTCCATCTCGACAAGGACTTCGAGCTCATCGCCGACATCACCGGCCAACCGGTCGAGCGCCTCCCGCTGGCCTGACCCGTCGAGCGCCCGCGCCCATTCACTCCACGGTCGCCATCAGCCGAGGCAACGGGAAAAGGGGGCCCGACGGTCCCCCTGAACATGGCACCCCCAACGGCCGCGCCGGAGCGCAGCGGAGCAATCCCGTTGTACGCGGGAGTGGCCGCCCGGAG
>JAXHUH010000049.1:0-17330 GCA_034211175.1 Actinomycetota bacterium | reverse complement strand
GACCGGGCGAGCGGGCCGTCGTCCGGGTGCGCAACGCCGAACAGCGACGCCTGGTCTCGGAGTTCGGGGTCGACACGCTCGACGCCACCGACGTCGCCACCGAACTGTCGATCGCCCTCCAGCAGGGCTCGTCCGACGCCGTCGCCGCCCTGTCCACACCCGAGGCATCCGGCCAGGCCGAGGCGCTCGGCGGGGCCGCCGCCGCGCCCTGGCAGCTCGACACGTGCGAGGGTGCGGCCGGCAGCGCCTACTGCACGTTCACGGCCGACGGCGCCGAGCTGGTGGTCCGTGTCGGCCAGGTCGAACAGCCCCCGTTGGTCACCGAGATCACCGTGCAGGGCGCCTGACCACGGGAGCGGCCGCCCTCGGCCCGGTCGTGTGAGCCCACCCCGCATCGACCGGGAAGGGACCTCCGGCCCGGTCCCGGTTCCCTGGTCGTCGCCGGCCGGGAGGCGGAGGATCGGGGGCGTACGGGAACGCCCGTGCGCACCGATCTACGCCCCCGACCGGAGGTTGGGCCGTGCTCACCGAGACCGCCGAACGCCCGAACCACTCGCCGCTGCTCAAGGGCATCGCCGGCCGCCTGGAGTCGCAGTACGGCGACCACTTCACCCGGGACACCCTCGAGCACTACGTCAACGACTCCTACGAGCGCCTCGCCGCCGAGTCGCGCATCGTCACCCACGTGCCCGCCTTCGTCGAGCGTTTCGCCCGCCAGCGCCTGCGCGCGCTCACCAAGCTCGCCGGCCGCATCGAGAACCACCCTCCCGAGGTGCTGTTCGTGTGCGAGCGCAACGACGCCAGCGCCCAGGTCGCCGCCGCGCTGTTCACCGCCGGGGCCGGCGACCGGGCCCATGCCCAGGCCGCGGGCGAGATGCCCGAACCCCACCTGCTCGCCGACGCCGTCGCCGCGCTGCACGAGCGCGGCATCGACCTCGACGACCGCCCGCCGGTGCTGCTCACCGAGGAGATCGAGCAGGCGGCCGACGTGGTCGTCACCCTCGACGCCCACGACGACGTGCCCATCGTCGACGACACCCGCTTCTACGCCTGGCGTACCGCCCCGAACCACGCGGAGGGGCTCGCCGGCTACCGCGCCTGGCTCGACGACCTCGCCGACCGGGTGCGACAGCTCGTCGCCGAGGTCGTGCCCCCGAACCCGCGCCGGCGCTTCGATCGCGAGCTCGACGCACTCGGCGCCCGGGTCGAGACGGGCGCCGCCGCCGTGCTCGACGCCGTGACCAACGTGCTCGCCGCGCCGACCGGCGCCGCCGGACGCCCCGGAGTCGACGACGTGACCCGGGCCGCGCACCGTGACGTCGAGGCCGCATCGGTCGAGCTGATCACCCGCCAGCAGCCGGTCGCCGACGACCTGCGGCGGATCATCGTGCTCAACCGGACGAGCGAGCACCTGGCCAGCCTCGGCGACAGCGTCGGGCGCATCCGCCGGCTGCTCACCGACGACGCGATCACCGACGATCCCGCCGTGGTGGCCGGGCTCGATCGGATGGCCGCGACGGTCACGGCGATGACCCGCCGGGCCGTCGAGGCGGCCGTGGGCGTGGGCCACGACCGTGCGCCGGCCGTCGCCGCCCTCGGCCGCGATCTCGAGGAGCAGTACGCAACCGTGTTCGACGCGCTCGTCGGCGCCCGCGCCGACGACTCGTCCCGCCCGCTACTCGTGGCCGCCCGGGTGGCGCGGGAGCTGCAGCGCATCGGCGAGCACGCGGTCGGGATCGCCGAACAGGCGTGGTACCGGGCGACCGGCGAACGTGACCTGCCCGCTCCGGAGGCCGACGGCGACGCTCAGGCGTCGGGCTCGTAGCCGATCCAGCGAAGGAAGGTGGCCCGGTCCCAGCTGTTCACCACCAGGGACCGGGGCGCCCACCCCCGCTGGGCGGTGAGCACGCCGTACTCCATGCGCCCCAGCTCGGAGGTGTGGTGGCTGTCGGTGTTGATGACCAGCTTCACCTCGCGCTCCACGGCCTTGCGCACCACCGGTGACGCGGCGTCGAGGCGGTCGAGCGCGCCGTTGATCTCCAGCGCGGTGTCGTGCTCCACCAGTGCGTCGAGCACGGCGTCGACGTCGATCTCGATACCCGGCCGGCGCCCGATGTAGCGGCCGGTGAGATGGCCGATCGAGTTGACCGTCGGATCGGCGATGGCGGCGAGCAGCCGGTCGGTCTGCTTGGCCTGCGCCTGGTCGAAGTGGGAGTGGACGGAGGCGACCGTGTAGTCGAAGCTCGCCCGGAACTCGTCGTCGTAGTCGAGCCCGCCGCTCGCCCCGATGTTGAGCTCGCAGCCCCAGAGGATGGTCATGTCCGGGTAGTCGGCCTGCAGGCGGCGGATCGCGTCGCGGTGGGCCAGCATCTGCTGGCGGTTCGACCCGTTGATGACCAGGTCCTCGCCGTGGTCGGTGATGGCCAGGTACTCGTAGCCGAGGTCGGCGGCGACCTTCACCATGGCGGCGAGCGGTGAGCGGCCGTCGCCCGAGCGGTCGGTGTGGTAGTGCAGGTCGCCCCGGATGTGGCGGCGCTCGATCAGCTCCGGCAGCTCACCCCGGTCGGCGGCACCGACCTCGCCCGCACCCTCCCGCAGCGGCGCCGCGATGTACGCGAGCCCGAGGGCCTCGTAGATCTCCTCCTCGGTGCGGGACACGATCAGGTCTCCGACCTGGCGCTGAGGCTTCGCGGCCTCGCCATCGGCATCGTCGCCGTTCTCGGCAACTGCGTCGGCATCCGGCTCGTCGGGCACGATCAGCTCGAACAGGCCGTACTCGTTGAGCGTCATGTTGCGGCGCAGCGCCCGCTGGCGCAGCTCGACGTTGTGGGCCTTCGAACCGGTGAAGTAGAGGGTCGCCGCTCCGAGCTGGTCGGGCTCGACGACCCGCACGTCGACCTGGAGGCCCGAGGCGGTCAGGAACGACGTCTTCGAGTCGCCGGTGACGACGATCTCGTAGCAGTCGCCGTGGTTGCGCACCGCCTCCATGACGGTGGCCGCGTCGGTGGCGGCGACGACGATGTCGACGTCGCCGATCGTTTCGGCCATGCGCCGCAGGCTGCCGCAGAACTGCACGTCCACCACCGAGTCGACCGCCTTCAGGTCGTCGACGAGGCGGGAGGCGACCGGATGGGCGTCGGCGATCGGGGTGCGGCGGTCCTTGCCGGTGAGCCCGAGCCGCTCGATGGCCTTGGCGATCTTCTGCTCGCTGGTGGCGCCGAGGCCCGGCAGCGTCCGCAGCTTCTGGGCGGCGATCGCCTCCCGGAGCCCGTCGAGGTCCTCGACCCCGAGGTGGGTGCGGACGAGCTGCACCGTCTTCGGCCCCATGCCGGGGATGCGGCTCAGCTCGACGACCGACGGCGGGAACTCCTCCCGCAACTTCTCGAGCTTGGCGACCGAGCCGTTGTCGATCAGCTCCCGCACCTTCTCGGCCGTGGCCTTGCCGACCCCATCGATCTTCAGCAGGTCCTTCAGCGGCAGTGCGGTGATGTCGCAGGTCTCGGCCTCGAGCGCGTGGCGGGCCTTCTCGTAGGCCCGGACCTTGAACGACTGGTTGCTCTGCTCCGCCAACGTGGTCAACGAAGCCAGCTCGCTCAGCATCGCCAGCACGTCGTTCCGCGTCGCCATGGCCGAATCGTACGACTCCCCCGCCGGCGGATCGGGTCGGTCAGGGCGCCCACCTCGTCGGCCGGGGGCTCGGTGCGAACTCGCCGTGGCCGGCTGGTAGTCGTGGGACCCATGGCGATCACCCGGACCACGCGTGCGCTCGGAGTCCTGCTGCTGCTCGCCGCGGCATCGGTCTGCAGCGCGTGCACGGGCGACGAGCCCGACCATCGGCTGTCGGCGGCGGAGCTCGACGAGATGGCCGCCGACACCGGGCTCGAGATCCAGCTGCCCCGCTTCGTGCCCGAGACCCACCAGCCGGTACGCCCGAGCCTCGGCACGATCAACGACGGCTACACCGTCGAGCTCGTGCCGCTCGGTGAGGAACGGCCGCTCACCGTGTTCGTGCTGCCGGCGGGGTCGACCCCGGACGGCTTCGGCGACGAGATCGACGCCGTGGCGGTGGACCCGGCCGACGGCACGGACGCCGACGTGCTCGTCGCCGGCGTCGACGCACCGGTCGCCGAGCGGATCGGCGCGTCGCTGACGACATCGGTCGAGGAGGTCCTCTACGTCGCGTCGTGAGCGAGCACGTCCCGGCAGGCGGGAGTACGGTCCCGGGCGGTCACGCGACATCGACGAGAGCCGGGGGGCGACGATGGCGAACCCGACCGAGCGGCGCAGCTTCTGGGGGTGGGGGCTGGCGTCCGACGAGCCGACGCAGGAGGACCGGGATCGCCTGGCCTCCCAGCTGGCCGAGCGCTACGGCGTCGCCGTCGAGGCGCGGCCGGTGCCGACGATCGACGAGATCTCCTTGCGGGCGCCCCGTCTGGAACCGCCCGACTCGCTGGCGGCCGTGTGCTCGACCGAGACGTGGGACCGGGCCGAGCACACCTACGGCCAGTCGTTCCCCGATCGCCACCGGGCGTTCAACCGCGACTTCACCGATCCGCCCGACGTGGTGGCGTTCCCCGGTGACGAGGCCGAGCTGGCCGCGGTCATGGACTGGTGCAGCGACGCCGGTGCCGTGGTCATCCCGTTCGGCGGCGGTTCCTCGGTGGTCGATGGCGCGACCGTGCCCGAGGGCGATGACCGGCCGGCGGTGACGATCGACCTCCGCCGCCTCGACCGGGTGCTCGAGGTCGACGAGGCGAGCCGCGCCGCCCGCATCCAGGCCGGTGCGCTCGGACCGGCGATCGAGGCTCAGCTCCGGCCGCACGGGCTCACGCTGCGCCACTACCCGCAGTCGTTCCAGTGGTCGACGCTCGGCGGGTGGATCGCCACCCGCTCCGGCGGCCACTACGCCACCAACCACACCCACATCGACGACTTCGTCGAGTCGGTCCGGATGCTGACGCCGCAGGGCTGGTGGGAGTCGTGGCGCCTCCCGGGCAGCGGCGCCGGCCCGAGCCCCGACCGGATGGTGATCGGCTCGGAGGGCACCCTCGGGATCATCTCCGAGGCGTGGATGCGCATCCAGCATCGCCCCCGGTTCCGAGCCACCGCCGGGGTGACGTTCCCCGGTTGGGACGCCGGCTGGCACGCGGTGCGCGAGATCGTCCAGGCCAAGCTGTGGCCGGCGAACCTGCGCATCCTCGACCCAGCCCAGGCGAAGGCCGACGCCGGGATGGACGGCGAACACAGCCTGCTGATCATCGGGTTCGAGTCGGGCGAGCTGCCCCAGGGCGACAACATCCGCACCGCCGTCGCGCTGGCCCGCCACCACGGCGGGGCCATCGACGACGCGGACATCCGGGTCAGCGACGCTGACGAGGCACCGACCGGGCGAGGTGGCGCGGTCGGGGCATGGCGGAACGCGTTCGTCGGGGTCGACCTGAACACGCCGGTGGCACTCGGGCTGGTGAGCGACACGTTCGAGACCGCGATCACGTGGGACCGCTGGCCCGACTTCGACGCCGTGGTCCGGGAGCGGATGACGAAGGCGCTGGCCGAGGTGTGCGGCGGCGGGCGACTCGGCTGCCGGTTCACCCACGTCTACGTCGACGGGCCGGCGCCGTACTACACGTTCGTCGGCATGGGCCGACAGGGCGGCGAGATCTCCCAGTGGGCCGAGCTGAAGCACGCAGCCTCCGAAGCGGTGGCCGACGCCGGCGGCACCATCACCCACCACCACGCCGTCGGACGCATGCACCGCCCCCAGTACGACCGCCAACGCCCTGACCTGTTCGCCGCCGCCTACAAGGCCGCCAAGTGCGCCGTCGACCCCGCCGGCCTCCTCAACCCCGGCGTCCTCTTCGACACCTAGCCACCCACCCCCACCCCGAACTGGCCACCACCACGGCCATCACGTGACAGCACCGGTAGCCAGAACCGAACATCACCCCGAACTGGCCACCACCCCGGCCATCACGTGACCGCACCGGTAGCCAGAACCACCGGGAAAGGGGTGGACGGGTGTTCGGGGGTGGGGCGGGAGTACGGTCGGCCGCCATGTGTGAGGGGGATCGACGATGACCGCACTCGGGGCTCATCTGGGGCAGCAGAACCTGTCGATGGACGAGCTGCGGGGCCTGTGGCGCCGCCTCGACGAGGCCGGGCTCGACTGGATCTCCGCCTGGGACCACTTCTACGAGGCCCCGCCCGCCGGCGGCACGATCGACCACTTCGAGGCCATCGCCACGCTCGCCGCCCTGGCGTGCGAGACGCAGCACGCCCGTCTCGGCTGCCTCGTCTTCTACGTCGGCTACCGCAACCCCGCGGCGCTGGCGAAGGCGGCGACGACGCTCGACCACCTCTCCCACGGCCGGTTCGAGCTCGGGCTCGGCGCCGGCTGGCACGAGCAGGAGGCCAAGGCGTACGGCTACGACTTCCCCGGCGTCGGCACCCGCCTCGACATGTTGGAGGAGGCGCTCCCCCTCATCCGGTCGCTGCTCACCGAGGACCGCACCACGTTCTCCGGCACCCACTACCGGGTCGAGGACGCATCGTGCCTGCCGAGACCGGTCCAGGACCGGCTGCCGATCTGGGTCGGCGGCATCGGGGAGAAGCGCACGCTTCGGATGACGGCTCGCGACGCCGACGGGTGGAACGCCGCCTACGTGCCGGCCCCCGAGTTCCGTCGTCTCAACGGGGTGCTCGACGACTGGTGCGGCACCGAGGGCCGCGACCCGTCGGAGATCGAGCGGGCGATCAACCTCATGTTCATGCTCGGCACCGACGGCGCCGGCGTCGACCGGGCCCGCCAGCAGCTGCGTGACCAGTGGGGCGACATGGCCGGCCGGGTCGCCGACGGTGCGCTCCTGTGCACGCCGGACGAGGCTGCGGACCGCATCGCCGAGTACGTCGATGCGGGTGCCGACATGGTCAACGTCGCGTTGCGGGCGCCGTGGGACCCGGACGCGCTCGAGGCCTACCTCACCGAGGTCGTTCCCGCGGTGAAGGCCCGCACCACCGTCCAAGCCTGACGGGACGGACAGGCCGTCCCCGAGCGTTCGGCACTGCGGTCGCGCCCGGCGCCGTCCGTCGGGACCGGCCCCAGCCGACCGGCCGCGCGGCCACGATCTCCTGCGCCGGCGGTCAGGCCGGGTCGGCGGGGCCGCAGGAGCCGTCGAGTGAGCAGACGAGGTCGCTGGCCGGGGTGTGGTCGATCGGTGCCGCGGTCCACCAGCCGTGCGGGCCGTCGTTGCTGAACGCGTAGGCGTTGGTCCGGTTCGGGTCGCCGGCCACCGCGATCATGAACCGCTCGGGATGACCGACGATCGGCACCAACCGCTCGGGGTCGTCGCTCTCGGCGAACACCGGCGGGACGTGGCCGGCCGCGGCGAGGTCGCTGAGCCGGGGACGGCCGGCGGTGAGGTTGGTCCACTCGCCGATGAGGCGCTCGAAGGTCGCCGCCGGGATGCGGGCATGGGCGAACAGGGCCTGCTGCAGGTCGGCCTTCGACCAGCCGTGGCGGGCGAACGTCCGGGCCAGGATCGGCGACAGGACGAGCAGCGGCTGGTACTGGTCGGTGCCGAGCCCGTGGACGTGGGTGAGGTCCCATGCGGTCACCCGGGTCAGGCCGTTGGCCAGGTACGGGACCATCTCGTCGGGCGTGGAGCCGAAGACGCTGCCGATGATGGTCCCGCTGTTCATCCGGGCCATGGTCACGACGTCGTCATCGGCGCCGAACCCGAACGCACCGCTGAGCGGCGGCCAGCCGATCTCGTCGAGGCACGCCATGTCCTCGGCGAGCACGACCCGGGTCGGGTTCCCGAACGTCGCCTGTCGTGCTCCTCGGCGGTGAAGCCGAGGACGTTGCGCTGGTAGAGGCGCAGCCAACGGCCGACGACGGTGTTGGCGTGGGCGCCCTCGCGCATCGCACCGGCGCCGCAGTTGAACCCGAGCGGAGCCGACGCGGGCCCATCGAGCACGACGAGGGCGTCGGCGCCGGTCGTGTTGCCCGAGTGCTCGCTGCCGTAGCCGGGGTCGACGAGGACCTGCGCCATCGCCAGGAGCACCGGGAGGTGCTCGGGCCGACAACCGGCCATCACCGCGATCGACCAGACGGTCACGTCGCGGCCCGACGAGGTGGCAATGCCGAGCACCTTCCACGGGTCGTGGCCGGAGTCGACGAGGTAGGCCTCGACGCGCTCGCGGCTCGGCGGCACGATCGGGTTGCCGTCCGACCAGCCCCGTTCGAGGAAGACGGCGTGGATCGCGTCGATCGTCCCCGACGCCACCACGTCGAGCGCCGTTGGCTCGTCGCCCTCGCCATCAGCGGACGCCGCGTCATCGCCTCCGCCGGTCAGCCCGGCGATGACCCGGTCGACGGTCGAGGCGACGAAGTTGGCGGCCAGCTCCTCGGACGACTGGGCGTCGACGTGGCCGATGGTGGCGGCGAGCGGGAGGCCGTCGTAGCCGTGGCCGCGGGCGGTGGCCCGGGCCTGACCCTCGAAGCCCTCACAGACGATCGAGACCGACGGGATCCCGGCGGACTCGGCGGCGATGGATGCCCGCAACACGGCGGGCGTGCAGCTACCTCAACACCCCATCCCGGACACGACGGCGTCGACGCCGCGGGTCCGCAGGTCGTCGGGGAGGCGCCCGACCCGGACCTTCTCGTCGCCGCCGTGGAGGTTGCCGAAGGTCTCGTACCCGACGATCTCGACGCCGTCGAAACGCGCGGTGAGCTCCCGTTCGAGCAGCGGGAACAGCTCGTCGCCCCGGAAGACGTAGTCCCACAGGAACGCCACCCGCGTGCCGTCGAGCGTGACGAGGCGGTCGGCGCGCCGGCGCTTCTGGACCCCCTGCGGCGAGCGGGGCCACACCACCTCGTAGGTCGGTTCCCGGTCGGTCACGTGGGCAACTGTACGCCCGTCCGAAACCGGGCCCGGAGCCGAACCGGCGGCGGGGATCAGTCCCGGAGGGCGGCGAGCAGGTCGACGGCGCGGGCGGAGAACGCGGGGGTGTCGGCGCCGTCGTCGACGTGCACGCCGCGGGCGCGGAGCCCGACGAGCAGCGGGACGATCTCCTCGGCCCACCAACGGTCGGCCAGCTCGCAGCGATCCCGGACTGCGTGCCCCGCCAGGTGCTGGCGGAAGCCCCAGGCCTCGGCGACCTCGGCCAGCTCCCGCCAGCGGTCGGGGTGGTCGAGCCGGAACCCGATTCGGGCGTCGTCACCGAGCGGCACCCGTTCGAGGAACATCCGCTCCGCGGCCTTCGCGGGCAGGTCGGCGACGGTGAGCGCACGGTTGGCGCAGGCGATGGTCATGATCCGCCGGACGTGGGCCGGGATCGTGCCCATCCCCCGGGCGCGGGCGACCGACACGCGGTGGTGGCCGTCCTCGACGAAGTAGAAGTCGTTGAGGCGGATCAGCTCGACCGGCGGCAGGTCGCCCTCGATCCGGGCGACCGCGTCCCAACGCTCACGGAGGACGGGGTTCCGTGGACGCAGCGCACGGTCGAAGTCCCGGGCCCGGGCCACGCTGCCGACGACGTCGACCAACGGCACGTCGACGCGGCCGAGGTCGACCTCACCGGCATGACCGAGCGCCTCGACGGTGGCGTGGAACGGCAACATCTCCAGGTCGTAGGAGGCGTTGCCGGGCAGGAGCGTGCGCAGCTGCGCGAGGTGGGCCCGGCGTCGGGCCTCGTCGAACGTCCCACCGGCCACGCCTGAACCAACAGCGCCACTCCGATGTCGATTCCTCGGCGGGCCGGCGCAGCGTCGATTCCCGCGTCCATCGAGCGAGGTACTGGCAGTACCTGTGTCGGCAGGGTCTTCTCCGACCTTCGCCACGGTGGTGCAGTCGGGCCATGACCGACGCGGCGGACCCGATACCCACGAGACACGACCGGGCGCGCGCACCACTCGCCGCAGCCCTCGGCGTCGCCCTGGTCCTGGCCGCGTGCTCGTCGACGGGCGACGACACGGCGGACGCCGGGACCGCGACCGACACGACCGCAGCGGTCGCGTCGACCGCGCCCGACACGACCGCAGGTGCCGACACCACGCCCTCCACGGCGCCGGGCACCACCGCCGCCCCGCCCGGCACCTCGACGACCGAAGCGGAGGCCGAACCGGTCGCCGACCCGCCGCTCACGCCGGTCCCCGACGGCTACGAGGAACCGGCCGCGGCGCGCGGCTCGCTCACGGCCTTCGAGTACACGACCACCCACACCGCCGACGGGTCGGCATCCCAGGACAAGACCGCGATGGTCTACCTCCCGCCCGGCTACGACCAGGACGACGCCGCCACCCGACACGACATCTTCTACCTGATGCACGGCGGTGGCGGGCACGAGGCCACCTGGCTGGGCCGGCCCTCGAGCCCGACCTCCCTCGTGTCGATCTTCGACCACATGATCACCGACGGTGTGATCCCGCCGATGATCGTCGTCGCCCCGACGTTCGACACCGGCCCCGGCTCGTTCGACGCCAGCGTGGACGCGTTCGCCTCGGAGCTCGTCGAGGACCTGGTCCCGGCGATCGAGGGGACCTACCGGACACACGCGGACGGGACCGACGCCGAGGCACTGATCGATGCCCGCGACCACCGCATCTTCGGCGGCTTCTCGATGGGCGGCGTCACCACCTGGCACATGCTCGAGACCCGAACGCCGTACTTCCGCCACTACCTCCCGATGAGCGGCGAGAGCTGGGCCCTCGGCCGCTTCGGCGGCAGCTCCTCCCCGGTCGAGACCGCCGGGGAGCTCGCCGAGGCGGTGACCAGTGCGGGCTACGAACCCTCCGACTACCTGATCTTCTCGGCGACCGGGACCCTCGACATGGCCTACGAGAACATGAGCCCGCAGATCGCCGCGATGCGCGAGCGGACCGACGCGTTCGAGTACACGGAGACCGGCTTCTCCGACGGGAACTTCATGTACTACGTCGTCGACGGCAATCGTCACAACTACCCGTGGGGCTACGAGTACATCTACAACGGCCTCCGACTCTTCGCCGCCGCACGGAGCTGACCTCGTCCGCCGATGCGTTCCCGGCCCGAACCACCTCTGCCACACCCCTACACCAACGGAGTCGACGAGCCATGATCCTCGAGGAGCGGTACACCCTGTCCAACGGCGTCGAGATCCCGAGGCTCGGGCTCGGCACGTGGTTCATCAACAACGGCAACGCTGCCGACGCGGTGAAGAACGCCGCGAAGGCCGGCTACCGCCACATCGACACCGCACAGGCGTACCGCAACGAGGGTGGCGTCGGCATCGGGATCAAGTCGTGCGGCGTCCACCGGGACGAGATGTTCGTGACGACCAAGCTCGCCGCCGGAGTCAAGTCGTACAAGAAGGCCACTGAGGAGATCGAGCGTTCACTGCGGACGATGGGCCTCGACCACATCGACATGATGATCATCCACAGCCCGCAACCGTGGCGGAAGTTCCGGGGCGACGACCGCTTCCTCGAAGGCAATCGCGAGGCATGGCGGGCACTGGAGGAGGCGTACACCGCAGGCAAGCTCCGCGCCATCGGCCTCTCGAACTTCGAGGCGCCGGACATCGACAACATCCTGCAGGCGTGCACCGTCGCCCCGATGGTGAACCAGGTCTTGGCCCACGTCGGCAACATGCCGACGGAGCTCATCGAGTACTCCACGTCGAACGGCATGCTCGTCGAGGCCTACTCCCCGATCGCACACGGCGAGCTGATGAAACGGAACGACGTCGAGAAGATCGCCGCCAACTACGGCGTGACGGTCCCGCAGCTGTCCATCCGCTTCCTGCTCCAGCTCGGACTGCTCCCGCTGCCGAAGACGACGAAGCCGGCACACATGCGGTCCAACGCGGACGTCGACTTCGTCATCTCCGACGAGGACATGCGGTTCCTGGCGAACATCGAGCCGCTCGATGACTACGGCAGCGCCAGCGCGATGCCGGTCTACGGCGGGAAGATGACGCTGAAGTCGATGTTCTCGATGCTCGTCCACTCGATCCGCAGCTGAGCGCCGCTGCGGCGCCGGCATCACCCGAGGAGGGCAACCATGACCCGCATACGTCTACGCGGCAGTGGCGCCGAGCTGACCGCCACACTCCTCGACAACCCGACCGCCCGGGACCTGGTGTCGCTCCTGCCGCTCACGGTGACGATCGGGGACCACGCGTCGACCGAGAAGGTCGCCGACCTCCCACGGCACCTCACCACCGACGGCGCTCCGCCCGGCTTCGACCCCGACGTCGGCGACGTCACCACGTACGCACCGTGGGGCAACCTCGCGCTCTTCTACGAGGACTTCGGCTACGCGGCGGGGCTCGTCCAGCTCGGCGCGATCGATTCCGGGCTCGCGCACCTTCGCTCGCTCAGCGGCGAGATCACCATCGAGGTCATCGCCGCCGACAGCTGAGCGGGTCCCTCCGAGACGGCCACCGCCCCCACCTGACGCGACGAGGCGCCCGCCATTCGGCGAGCGCCTCGTTGGACGTCGGGGCGGTTCGAGTGGCCGCCGGCGCCGTCACTCGCCCGGGTCGGCCGACGGGTCCTCGGCGAGCATGCCGTAGAGCTTGCGGCGAGCCTCGTCGAGGATCTCCACCGCCTTCTCCTGCTGGGCCGCGGTGCCGACGGTGCCGATCTCGCGGGCGGCGCTCATCAGCCCGAAGGCCGACTGGCGCAGCGATGCCTCGCCGTCGCCGAGGCCGGCGGAGGCGTCGTCCCACGGGGCGGGCCGCTCGGCCAGCTCCTCGGCGGCGGCGCGGCCGGCGTCGGTCAGCGAGAACACCTTCTTGCCCTCGGACTCGGCCGGGGTGATCAGCCCCTCGTCCTCGAGCAGCTGCAGCGTCGGGTAGATGGCGCCGGGGCTCGGCTTCCACGCGCCCGAGCTGCGGTCGCTGATCTCGCGGATGGCCTCGTAGCCGTGCATCGGCCGCTCGGCGAGCAGCTTCAGGACGGCGGTGCGGACGTCGCCGCGATCGCGGCGGCCACGACGACGCATCGGCGCCATCCCGGCCATGGGAGGACCCCAGCCGTGGTCACGACCCCGGCCTCGGCCACGACCCCGGTGAGGGCCGCCACGGCGACCGGGCGCGAACGGATGATCGGTGAATCGGGGATTCATGGTTGGTGTGCTCCTTCCGGGCCCTGGCCCCCGGCTTCCGAGGCCTCCTCTGGACCCGCTCAGATACGATCACGATATATCGGAACACTATCGCGACCGCTCCCATTCCGGAAGCCCCGACTTCCGACCCCCGTCCACGACGCACCGCGCGCCGAGGTCACGAGAACGCCGAGATGGGGCCTTGGGCCCTGTCCGGGCGGGCGGCGACGCCGTTGCATGGAGTCATCGACACCCGTGGGGAGGTGTGGACGTGGCACCGGCGCCGAGGCCCAGGTTGGCGCTCTTCGTCGCCACCACCTGCGCCGCGCTCACGCTCGCCTCGTGCGGAGGCGGCGGGGCGCGCGGCTCGCCGGTGCTCGACTTCATGCGGTTCCCCGACCCGGCCACCTCGCCCTACTGCCTCCCGTACCCCATCGGCGAGTCCGCCCGGGTGACCCAGACGTGGTCCGACACCGGAACGCACCGTGGCCGGTTCGCCATCGACTTCGCGCGGCCGGTGGGTTCCGAGGTCACGGCGGCGCGGGGTGGTGAGGTCACCGAGACCCGGGCCCGATACCGCGACGACGACCCCACCGGCGGGCACGAGAACGGGGTCTACGTGCTCCACGAGGACGGCACGATGGCTGCTTACCTCCACTTCAGCGAGGACGGCGTGGTCGTCGACGTCGGCGACGACGTGGTGACCGGCCAGGCGCTCGGCCTCATCGGCACGAGCGGGACGAACGGCGCCCCGCACCTGCACGTCGAGGTGTTCGAAGGGCAGGGCGAGGCGAGTCAGTGGTACCGGTCGCTCCCCATCAGCTTCGCCAACGCACCCGCACCGCTCGACGCCTGGGGCGGTCTGTCCCACACCGGGTACGAGTCGCTGCCGTGCGAGCCCGCTACCCGATGATGCCGACCCAGTTGAGCTCGCCGACGGATCGGCCCTGCTCGTCGTGGATCTCGCTGGTGATGAGCATCGTGTCGCCGTTGAGGACCGGCTCCGCCAGGTACGGCGGTGGCCACGGGTTGAGCACCCGCTCCCACGTGACCTGGTCGGCCGACGCCCAGACGACCCCGACCGCCGGTGCGAACACCGCGACCTGGACGGCGAACGCGCCGTCATCACCGACCGTGAACGGCGCGTACGGCTCGCCCGGCCGCTCCACGGGTGCGCTCCAGGTGCGACCGCCGTCGGTGGAGGTGACGCCCCGGTCGATGGCGGCGCTCCCGTAGACCGCGTCGCCCCGGGCCGACTGGAGGAAGAGGCCGTCGGGCGCGTCCACGCTCTCGACCCACTCCCGGCCGTCACCGCTGGTCCACGTCGTCGCCGGATCGTCCGTCCGACCGTCGAACGAGGAGCCGACGAAGCCGTGATCGAGCGCCAACACCCGGCGCATCGACGACGGCGCGCTCGGGACGGGCTGGAACGAGTCCGCTCCCAGCACCCAGGTGGCCGACCGGATGCGGTCGGGTTCGTCCGGGGGCAGGAACATCACCAGCACGACACCCGCGGGGCCCGCCCGGAGGATCGCGGCGGCACCGTCGGAGGGAGGAGCGTCGATGGGGATCGGCGTCCACGTCGCCCCGAGGTCCGCGGTCACGTACACGTCCGTGGCGTGCTCGCCGGCGGCGACGTACAGCTCGTCGCCGCGCACGTCCAGCAACCGGAGCTCGGTCGGCGCCGTGGGCGGCGACGGGATCGGCGTCCAGACGAAACCGTCCGGCGACGTCATCACGACGGCGTCGTCGCCGACACCGACGAGCACGGCGAAGCCGTCGCCGAACGCGACGGCGGGCGCAAGCACCGAGAAGCCCTCGAGGACGTGCCAGCGGATCTCACCGACAGGGGACGCGACGGTGATCGGCTGGTCCTCGGTCGGCTCGGACGCCACGACCGGGACGTCGCCGAGCGGGTACCAGTCGATCTCGGTGAGGACCAATGCGCGATCCTCGCAACCATCGTCGAGGACGCCCAGGTGGAGGGCATGCTCGCGCAGCGACCACCGGTACGTGGCGGTCGACGACTCGCAGGTGGGCATCGGTGCGGTCATCGTCAGACGATCACCATCGACCGCGTAGGTGAACGTCACGTCGACCAGCTCCCGCATCGGCATCCCCCGGAGCCTGCCGGTGCCGTCCGGATCCAGGTCCAGGTAGCCGATCCCGGCGCCGACCGACGACCACCCGGCCCCGAACGTCCCGACCGGGAACGCCTCGTCGATCGTCGGCGGCACGGTCTCGGTCGCAGCCGTCGGCCCCGTCGAGGACGGGCCCGTGGCCACGTCGTCGCCGCTCCCACCGCAGGCGACGCACACCGAGAGCAGCGCCATCAGGGTCACCAACGCAAGCCGTCGCATCCCGATCACCTCCCCGGGGCGGACCGCACGCGACCGCCCGTCTCCGAACCCGATCGTCCCGGTCCGGCGCGTGGGGAGCGCGTGGAGCGGGCCGTCGACGAGGTCGCCGTCGCTCGCCGGCCGGTGCGGCGGCGACCGGAACGAGCGGTCGCCGCCGTGCAAGCCGGTCAGCCGATGACGCCGATCCAGTTGAGGTGATCGATCACCTGACCGTCCCCGTCGCCGATCTCGCTGGCCATCAGGATGGTGTCGCCGTTGAGCACGGGCTGGTGCAGGAACGGCGGCGGCCACGGGTTGAGCACCCGCTCCCACGTGACCTGGTCGGCCGACGCCCAGACGACCCCGACGGGCGGGGCGAAGAGCACCGTCTCCACCGAGAAGGAGCCGACCTCGCTGACCGCCAACCAGTCGTGCGGCCCACCAGGGCGCAGCACCGGTTCGCTCCAGGTCCGCCCACCGTCGGTGGAGGTCACGCCCCAGTCGACGGCCGTGGCGCCGTACACGGTGTCGCCGTGACCCGCGTTGAGGAAGAGACCGTCGGGCGCGTCCACGCTCTCGACCCACGCCCGGCCATCGTCGCTGGTCCAGGTCGTGCTCGGCTCGTCCGACACACCATCGGACGAGGCGACGACGAAGCCGCTGTCGACGGCGACGATCGTGCGAATGGGCGCCGGCGCATCCGCGACGTGCTCGAACGAGTCCGCCCCCAGCACCCACAGCGGTGTCGCGGACGCGCGCTCATCGCCGTCGGACGCCAACCCATCGCCGACGATCAGAACTCCCGCAGGTCCAGCGACGAGGTGGCCAGCGGACCCGAGGAGCGGCGGTTCGAGAGCCAGCGACGTCCACGTCTCACCCCCATCGGTGGTCACATGCACCTCGATGGGCGGCGCAACGGAGATCACGTAGAGCTCGTCGCTGCGTGCGGCCAGGAGCGCGGGCGACGACGGGGGCGGAGGTATCGGACTCCAATCGAAGCCGTCCGGCGACACGATCACCTGGCCACTGCGGTCGTCGATCGCCGCGAATCCGTCGCGGTACGCAACGATCGGCCCGCGCTCCCGGAAGCCGTAGACGATGTGCCAGCTGATCTCACCAACCGGCGTGCCGACGACGACCGGCTCGGCCGTCGGCTCCGTGGGCACGACCGGGACGCCGCCGAGCGAGTACCGGTCGGCCTCGAGACCCGCCCCGCAGCCGCTCCGCTCGCCGTCGGCCTCGAACCGGATGACCTCCCCGTCGAACACCCAGCGATAGGTGCCGGACGGGTCGGCGACGCACGGAGCCGGCTCAGCGGTCACCGTGATGTGGCCGCCGTCGATCGTGTAGCTGAACGGGATGTCCACCAACCCGGGCCCGAGGCCAGCCCCGGAGCTGACGAACGATCTGAACCGTCCGGCGCCGTCGGCCTCCAGGTCCAGGTAGCCGATTCCCGCTCCCACCGTGGACCAGCCAGCTCCGAAGGTGCCGACCGGGAGCTCCTCGTCGATCACGACGTCCGTCGAGCTGGTGGACGACGGGCGATCGGCGGACACGGCGCCGTCGCCGCCGCACGAGGCGGCTGCGAGCACGGCGAACGCCGTCAACGTCACGGGCACGAGCCGTCGCATCACGAGGACCTCCCTGTCGAGGCGCGGGTCACGCGCCGCCATCGCGATCTCACGGGCCGAGCATCACCGCCGCGCGCGTGGGGAGCGCGTGGAGCGGACAGTCGACGACTTGCGGCACTGGTGGCGGCGATCGGGCCGTCTCCCACGCTCGCCGGTGTCCGGGCGCGACGGCGCCGGCGCCAGGACCACGCACCGGTGAGCAGCAGCCCGAGGCCGGCCACGAACGCCGCCACCACGACGACGACCGGCCACCCGGGGGATCAGCTCGA
>JAXHUH010000048.1:0-107381 GCA_034211175.1 Actinomycetota bacterium | reverse complement strand
ACCCGTCCTGGTCCCCACGTAGTGCCACCGGTGGCACTTCGTGGGGACCAGAACGAGGTGGGGCGTGGGATGTGCGGGACCCTTGACAGTGTCTTGCGTCACGGTGGATGGTGTTGGAAGCGCTTCCACATCTCCGCCGTCCTGGGGCGACGTCGGTGCGGGGCGCGTGACGGCAGCGAGCTCCGAGGGGGGAGTCGTCATGATCGCTCGCGCACGCCGCCGCGGCGGCATCGTCGCGGTCTGGGCCCTGGTCGTCGCCCTGGCCGCGTGGGGAACCACGCCGGTCGCCTCCGCCCAGGAGGTCGACGACCCAACGCTCGACGACCCGGCGACCGAGGACGCTCCCCTCGACGAGACACCGGACGATGGCGCGCCGCTCGACGAGGCACAAGACGACGAGGCACAGGACGACGAGGCCCAAGACGGCGAGGCGCCGGCGGAGCAGGTGACCAACGGCGGCTTCGACGACGGCCTGAACGGGTGGAACGCGTTCCCGAACGCCGCAGTCGTGGACGGTTGGGGCTGCATCGACGTCCCCGCCGGTACCGAGGCCTACGCGGCCGGGATCCTCCAGCAGCTGCCCATCACCGAGGGCGAGGCCTACGACCTGTCGTTCCGGGCCCGCCTCGTCAGCGGCACCCCGGGCGCGCTGCGCACGATCGTCCAACTCCCCCGCGACCCCTACACCGCCTACCTGCCGGAGCAGGCCATCAGCGGCGAGCTCGGCGCCGAGCCGACCGACTTCGCGTTCTCGTTCACCGCGACCGAGAGCCTCGACGACGCCGAGCTCGCCGTCGTCCAGCAGACGGCGGTCAACGCCGAGGCGTACACGGTCTGTGTCGACGACATCTCCCTCACCGGCGGGTCGGAGGCGCCGCCGTACGAGCCCGACACCGGGCCGCGGGTCCGGGTCAACCAGGTCGGCTACACCGCGGGCGGGCCGAAGCACGCAACGCTCGTCACCGACGCCACCGAGGCGATGCTCTGGGAGCTGCACGACGCGGAGGGCAACGTCGTCGAGACCGGCGTGACCAGGCCCCGCGGCGTCGACCCGACGGCCGGGCTGGCTGTGCACACGATCGGGTTCAGCGACGTGACCGCCACCGGCGAGGGCTTCACCGTGGTCGCCGACGGCGAGACCAGCTTCCCGTTCCGCATCGGCGTCGCCGACGTCTACGACCAGCTGCGGATCGACGCGCTGAACTACTACTACGGCGTCCGCAGCGGCACCGAGATCATCGACACCGACGAGATCGCCCCGACCGACATCGGCGGCGACAGCTACGCGCGCCCGCCCGGGCACGTGTCGACCCCGTCCGACGGTGAGACCAACCTCGGCGACGTCGCCGTGCCGTGCCAGTCGCCCGCCAACCAGACCGGCCCCGACGGCTCCAACCACTACGGCGCGGCGTGGTCCTGCCCCGACGGCTACGCGCTCGACGTGACCGGCGGGTGGTACGACGCCGGCGACCATGGCAAGTACGTGGTCAACGGTGGCATCTCCGTCTACCAGCTGATGAACCTGCACGAACGCTCGGCCCTGGTCGACGCAGCGGAGGACGGCGCCCTCGGCGACAGCACGCTCGCCATCCCCGAGCGGGGCAACGGCACTCCCGACGTGCTCGACGAGGCACGGTGGGAGCTCGAGCTGCTCCTGGCCATGCAGGTGCCGGCCGGTACCGCCCCGTTCGACCTCGGCGGCGAGGCGGTCGACCTGTCGGGCATGGCCCACCACAAGATCCACGACGAGGGCTGGACCGGCCTGCCGCTGATGCCCCACGAGGACCCGCAGGTCCGCTCGCTCCACCGGCCGTCGACCGCGGCGACGCTCAACCTCGCCGCGGTGGCCGCCCAGGGCGCCCGGCTGTTCGAGCCGTACGACCCGGCGTTCGCAGCCGAGCTCCTGGTGGCCGCCCGGGCCGCGTGGGCCGCGGCGGAGGCCAACCCGGCGCTGTACGCACCGGCCGCCGACGGCGCCGACGGCGGTGGGCCCTACGACGATGACGACGTCAGCGACGAGCGGTACTGGGCCGCCGCCGAGCTCTACCTCACGACCGGCGAGGCCGAGTTCGCCGACGCAGTGACGTCGTCGCCGTGGCACGAGGGCGAGGCGTTCACCACCGAGGGCTTCTCCTGGGGTGACGTGGCCGCCCTCGCCCGCATCGACCTGGCGCTGGTGCCCAACGACCTCCCGGACCGCGACCGGGTGGCGGCCAGCGTCGTTGCCGCGGCCGATGCCCTCGTCGAGGTCGTGGACGCCCAGCCGTTCGGCCACGCCTACGCCGGCGCCGACGGCGACTACGTGTGGGGCTCCAACAGCCAGCTCCTGAACAACATCGTCGTCCTCGGCGTCGCCCACGACCTGGCGCCGTCGGACGACTACCTACGGGCCGCGTTCGAGTCGATGGACTACCTGTTCGGCCGCAACGCACTGAACTGGTCGTACGTGACCGGCTACGGCGCCGACGGCTACAACGCCGTCAACCAGCACAGCCGCTGGTGGGCCGACCAGCTCGATCCGTCCCTGCCCAACCCGCCACCGGGCTCGGTGTCGGGCGGGCCGAACTCACTGACCGACACGTGGGACCCGGTCATCTCGTCGCTCTACCCGGGCGAGGACTGTGCTCCGCAACGCTGCTACGTCGACGACATCCAGTCGTGGTCGACCAACGAGATCACGATCAACTGGAACTCGGCGCTCTCGTGGGTCGCCTCGTTCCTCGCCGACCACGACGACGCCGACCCGGCGACCGGCGTGCTCGGTGTGTCGGTCGCCGCGACCGCCGACGCGCCGAGCGTGGGCGCCGGCGCCTGATCCCCACGACCCCCGGTCGGTCCCGGCGGCGCACGTCGCCGGGACCGGGTCGGCACCGGAGTGGGGCCGCGACCGGCCGCAACGCGAAGCTGGGCGGGTGCGGCGGGACCGGGGGACGAGACGAGGGCTGGGTGCCGTCACCGGGGCCGCGATCCTCCTGGGGACCACCGGGACCGCGGCGGCGCTCGGGCCCGAGTCGCTGGGCGCCGAGGTCGCCGCGGCGTGGCGGGCCGTCATCGGCGGCGTCGTGCTCGTGGCCCTCGCCGCCGCCGTCGGCCAGCCGGTGTGGCGCTACCCGGCGTCGTGGCCGTGGGCGGCGCTCGGTGCCGTCGGCGTGGCGGTGAACCAGCTCGGGTTCTTCGCCGCGGTTGACCGGGCCGGGGTCGCCACCGGGACCCTCGTCACCGTCGGCGCCGTGCCGGTGGCGGCAGGTGTGATCGATGCGGCCACCGGCCGACGACCCCACGTCACGTGGGCGGCCGGCGTCGCCGGGGCGCTCGGCGGCGTGGCCCTCCTCACCGGCTGGAACGACGACCCGGCGTGGGGCGGTGTCGGCCTGGCCGCCGTGGCGGGTGTCGCCGCGGCCGGCTTCGGGTTCGCGGCACAACGGTTGATGTCCGACCGACCGGCGCTGCCGGCCATGGCCACGGTCGTCGCCGGCGGCGGCGTGCTCCTGTTGCCGATCGCGCTCGGAGGTGTCGGCGTGGCGTTCGGTTCCTGGCCCGCAGCGACGACCGTCGGCTACCTCGGCGTGTTCACCATGGCCGGCGCGTACGCGCTCTGGGGTGCCGGCCTGGGTCGGCTCCCGCTCGCCCTGGTCGCCGCGGTCACGCTGGCCGAGCCGGCGGTCGCCGCCCTCCTCGCCGCGCTCGTCCTCGACGAACCGGTCACGGCGGCGTCGCTCGTCGGCACCGCCCTCGTCCTCGTCGGCGTCGCCATCACCACGGTGGGCGCGGCGAGCGTCGAACGCGAGGGCGAACCACGGCGCACCGTGGCCGACCCCTGACACGATGAGGTGATGGCCCCCGAGGACGGCAACCCCGCCGCGCAGCTCCCCCGCCACAGCGAGCTGATCGAGCGGCTCCGCCGGGCCGTCGAGGCCGACGACGAGTGGCGCACGTTCGAGGTCGGCTGCTCGATCGGGCGGGGCACGGCCGACGAGCTCTCCGACATCGACGCCGCCATCGGCTACGCCACGGCCCCGAACGGCACCTCCGACGACGAACGGCTCCGCGACCGGGGCCGATCGTTGGTCGATGCGGCCGGCACGGTCGTCGACGTGCTCTGCCACCGGGAACCGGCGTGGCCGCCCGGGGCGCTGCGCTTCGCCGCCGAGTACGGCAACGGCGTGCAGCTCGACCTCGTCGTCCTCCCCGCGGCGCGCCGCCCGGGTCTGCCCGACGGCTCGGTCGCCATCGTCGACAAGGACGGCGTCTACGCACAGGACTGGCGGCCACCGGTCGCTGACCCACCGGACGCGGCGACCGCCCGCCAGTGGACCATGCTCGGCTGGTGGCTGGTCTCCGACGCCGCCAAGTACCTGCGGCGGGGCTCGTGGTTCGAGGCCGAGGCCCGCATCACCGATGCCCGGGCCCACGCGCTGCGCCTCCACGCGGCGGCGCGCCGGGTGCCGTACCCGTCGTTCGGGCTGGTCAGCCTACTCGACTTCCCGCCGTTCGAGCTGCCCGACGGGCTCGGTGCCACCTACGCGAACCCGACGGAGCCGGCGTCGGTGCTCGCCGCCGCCGAGGCGGTGGCCGCGCTGTTGCGCACCGCCGCGGCCGACGCCGGTGGCACGCTCGGGGTCGACCTCTCGACACCGTGGTCGTCACTGGCCGACCAACGACTCGCCGCCGCCGGGGACCGCCGGACCGGGTGATCCGACACCCCGGCCGACCGCACCGTCGGCGGCCGGCCCGCGGGTCAGGCGCGGCTGGCGACGAAGACCGGGATCGCCCGGTCGGTCTTCTCCTGGTACTCGGCGTAGGTCGGGAAGGCGGCGACCGCACGCTCCCACCAGGCTGCGCGCTCTTCGCCGGTCACGAGGCGGGCGACGGCGTCGAAGCGATCGGGCCCGTCCTGGACCTCGAGGGCTGTCGGGTCGGCGACGAGGTGGTGGTACCAGCTCGGGTGCTCCGGCGCCCCGCCCTTGGACGCCACCAGGGCGTACTCGCCGTCGTGCTCGACCCGCATCAGCGGGTTCTTGCGGATCTTGCCCGAGACGTTGCCCCGGGTGGTCATCACGATGACCGGCAGCCCGGTGTCGCGCAGCGTCGTGGCCCGGGTGCCACCCGACGCCTCGTACTCGGCGACCTGCTCGCGCACCCAGTCCCAGGAGCTCGGTTCGTACTCACCCTGCAGCGGCATGCGCCGAGACTACCGACGGGCTCCGGCAGCCGGGCCTACCGGGCGAGATGGCGAACGAACCAGTCGCCGGCGCGCTCGGCGACCTGCTCCAGTGCGCCGGGTTCCTCGAACAGGTGGCTCGCGCCGGGGATGATCACGAGGTCGCTCGGCCCGGTCAGGTGGCCCCGGGCCTCCTCGTTGAGCCCGATGACCTGCGTGTCCTCACCGCCGACGAGCAGCAGGGTCGGGCTTCGGACCTCGCGGAGGTGGGTGCCGGCGAGATCTGGCCGACCACCGCGGGACACGACCGCGGCGATGCCACCGGGGTCGCGGGCGGCCGCGACCAGCGCGGCGGCCGCACCGGTGCTCGCCCCGAACAGCCCGACGGGCAGGCCGGCGAGGTCCGGGTGGTCGACCGCTGCGTCGACGGCCCCGGACAGCCGCTCGGCGAGGAGCTCGACGTCGAAGCGCAGCCGGCCGCCACGGCGCTCGCCGGCATCCTCGTCCTCGGTGAGCAGGTCGACCAGTAGCGTCGCGAGCCCTCGGCCCCGGAGGCGCTCGGCCACCATCCGGTTGCGGGGGCTGTGGCGACTGCTGCCGCTGCCGTGCGCGAACACGACCAGCCCGGTGGCGTCGTCCGGCACGCCCAGGTCGGCCCCGGTCCGAACACCGGCGCCATGGTCGATGACCAGGTTCTGCACGAGCGCCGTCCTCCACAGTCGGGACCCATTTCAGCGGACGCGTACCCGTGCACGGCCGGCCGAACACGTCCTGGTGACGATGCGGCCGTCGCTGCTGTTTGTGGTCGCCGCCGAGGGGTAGCGGCCCACCGAGAGGTTGCGAGGCGACCCGCCGACCGACGGCGGGCCGCCGCATGACGACCAGGGAGGTACCTCATGGCGACCACCACCGAGACCGGCGAGAGCACCGGCACCGCCGACAAGGACTACAACATCATCTGGTTCACCGAGAACTGCCTGAACAACGTGGCGCGACTCGAGACCTACTGCCAGGACGCGGAGCGCTCCGGCGACAACGAGCTCGCCGAGTTCTTCCGTCGGGCCCAGGGCGAGAGCCGCAAGGGCGCTGAGCAGGGCAAGCAGCTCCTCGCCGCCCGCCTCGGCCGATAGCCGAACATCGACGCAGGACGGCGCCGCGCACCACGCGGCGCCGTCCGCGCGTCGGACCCGCGTTCGGGCCTCGGCCCGACACCCCCAAAACGGGGGGCTGATCCCTCGTGATCGCGGCAGGTCCGCTTACCGTCGACCCGGGAACGGACCAGGTGATGAGCATGGTCCACGAACTCGACGGCCGCACCGCCACGACGTGTCGCACTTGCACCCGTGACCGCAGGAGCCGGACGATCGCCCGGCGCACCTTTCCCCGGCCCCGCAACGGTGAGCCCTCCCGTGAATCGTCGGTCGACGGAGAGACCTGGCTCCTCCATGTCTGCTTCGACAGACACCGCTGCACACCGACGAGCCAGGCGCTCGTCGCCATCTACTCCGACTCCGCGCTGGCCCTGGCGCGGCGGTGCCATCGCCACCGGGAGCCGCTCGAGGACCTGGAGCAGGTGGCGCTCGAGGGCCTGCTGCGGTCTCTTCAACGATTCGACCCGTCGAAGCGGGTCCCGTTCCTCGGCTACGCCACGCCGTTCATCGTCGGGTCGCTCAAGCGCCACTTCCGGGACACGGGTTGGGCGGTCCGCACTCCCCGTTGGGTCCACGAGCGGAGCCCGGCGTACCAGCGTGCAACCTCCGAGCTCACGCAGGAGCTCGGCCGCCGGGTGGTGGAATCACTCGTCGGAGTCGAGGCCTCGTAGCCGCTAGCTCATTGTTCGGCCCTCGGTCGGGCATGTCCTTGAAGGCGGTCGCGAGGCCTCGGCACGTCAGAGGCGGCGATACTCAGCCTGGCCGTCGACACAGCACGCGGACCTGGCCGTCCCCTGACGTTCCGAGCGGGCAACCGCTACTCCAACACGATCACCGACCCAATGGTCGACCAATGAGCGGCCTGCGCCGGCGACGCGCTCATCCGGTGCCCCGATGCGCCCGGGCGCCCGTCCTCCCGCTCCCGCCCGCCGAGGTGGCGGGGGCCCATCCCGGTCCGTAGCCGTCACAGGCGTAGCGGTGGGCCTGGAGGGCGTCGGCCACCGTGGCGAACAAGGCCGCGGTGGCGCCGACGCCGAAGCGGCGACAGGCCGTTCTCGCCACCCGACGATGGGCGACGACGCAGTACGGCTGCGCTCGCACCAGCGCGACCACGCGACGTACGACCTCATCGATCTCCGGGCCGAGGATCGTCACCTCGCTGAGGTCGATGATCGTCGGCCCGGACTGCCCGCCGGGCGCGACCGTCCGAGCGATGTCCGGCGGTAGGGGGTCGCCGCTGCAGCCCCGCAGGACGACCACGCGGATCGCCGAACCATCGGGCCTCTGCACTGCGACGCTCATGGACGCCACGGTGCCGCCTCGACCGGTCCGGGGGCGGCGGCACGGGCTCGCCGACCGCTGCGGTGGATCGACACGTTCGACACGAGTCCGCTCCTCTGACGACCGAAGGAGTCCGCCGAGGTCCGGAGCGGAGCGGGAGCATCGCCCGCACGGGCCGCTGCTCTCGAGCGCGACGCTACATGGCCATGAACCGTCGGTCACAGCCCCGAGGGCGAGCGGGCGATCGCAATCGTCCGCGACCACGGTGACGAGCTGAAGGCCCGGTAGGTGTGTGTGGCCTCCTCCGGTCCGGGTAGTGCACGCGGGTTCGGTCCCCGAGGTACCAGGAGGCTCTGATGAGCACGACCGACGACTACCTGAAGGCCAAGGCCCGACCCGACGACCTGCTCGCCGCGGTCCTGCACGACCACGCCGAGATCAAGCAGCTCTTCGCCGCCGTCGAGCGGGCGTCGGGCTCCGAACGTCGCGAGGAGGCCTTCCGGGAGCTGACCCGCAAGCTGATCGTCCACGAGACGGCCGAGCAGGAGGTCGTGCACCCCCTGACCGGCAACGCCCCTGGCGGCGAGGCCGTCGTGAGGGACCGGCTCGAGGAGGAGAAGTCGGACGAGCAGCTCCTCGACCGCCTCGAGAAGATGGGCGTCGACGATCCCGGCTTCGACGCCGCGCTCCGGTCGCTGCGCGCCGACGTCGTCGCGCACGCCGAGCACGAGGAGGAGCACGAGCACCCGATCCTGGACCGCGAGATCGACCGGGACCGGCTCGTCACCCTCGCCCGCGTCTTCCGCGCGGCCGAGAGCACGGCACCCACCCATCCTCACCCGGGCTCGCCGACCTCGCCGGCGGGCAACGCGGTCGTCGGCCCGTTCGCCGCGATCGCCGACCGCGCCCGCGATGCGATCCACGCCGCCCGCAGCTCCTAGCCCCGCGGACGACATCCCGGGCCCGGGGTGCGCTGCGGCGCCGCGGGCCCGGTCCTCACCCGTCTCCTCCCCAGCCCGGCACTCCGGGCCCGGTAGACCCCGAGCTCAGGTGCGGGGCGTCGACGTCGACGGTGCCTGCAACGTCTCGACCGCCGGGTCGAACGCGACCGCGGCGGCCCGCTCGTGGAACTCGTGCAGGACGGCCAGTTGTTCCTCGGCCCGCTCGCCGAGTCGCTCCAGGTCGAACGGCGCCAGCCGCGTGCGGCCCGCGCCGCCGGCGCACAGCGACGTCCACAGGCGCGCCTTGCCGGCGACGCCGGCCATCATCGCCTCGGTCTCGAGCACGCGGCTCAGCGGCGAGTAGCTCCGCAGGCGGCGGTTGGGCACGAGACGGCCGATCCGCTCACCGACGCGGGCGGCGTAGCGCTTGAGCGTGCCGCCCTCGGCGTCGATGTCGCGGCGCAGCGACTCGAGTCTCTCGTCGTCCTCCTCGACCTGGCGGGCGAGCCAGGTCAGCTCCCCCGCCCACGGCGTGTCGCGGTTGTTCTGCTGCAATCGCTTCGCCAGCGAGGCGCCAGCGCCCGCGCCCGCCCAGTGGTCGTCGAGGTAGAGCCGGAGCAGTTCGTCGTGATCGTGCGCCATGGTGTCCTCGTGCGTCGGGGTGTGACCCGACTTCCCCGGCCACGGTCCCCCGAAACCGGGCGCTCAGCGGGCGCAGCCCGGAGCCGGCGCTCCGAGGTGACCCGGACGCGGACGGCGTGGCCGTCCCGAGCGTCACCGGGCAGCGGTCGGCACCCGGCGGCACCGACGCCGGCCACGAGGCGCCGAGGACCAGCGGTCGCCGAACGGGCGACGGGACCCGAGCCCGAGGTGCTCGGAGAGGCCGCACACGTCGAGCACCCGATGAGCGGGCGGCGACGCCGCGACGAGGCGCAGCCGACCACCATCGCCGGCGCATCGTCGCGCGTTCTCCAGGAGGACGCGTACCCCGGCGGCGCTGAGGAGATCGAGGCCCGACGCGTCGATCTCGAGGTCCGGCCGTCCGAACGCGATGAGCACCTGCAGGTGCACGTCGAAGGCCGACGCAGAGAACAGGCACAGCTCACCCGCGAGCTCGACACGGGCTTGCGTGGTCTCGAACCGAGTGCGGACGCCGAGCAGGCCCGTGCCACCCGTGTACCAGCCGGTGTCCTCGAACCGAGGTAATGGCCGATCGGTGCTTCCGTCGTCGGATCGTGTGTACGTCACTCCTGCCCCTCTCGTGGGGAGACGAGTCCGCCGTGGTCCGGGGCGGAGTGTCGTGCATGCGCGGTGTTCGCGTGAGCTGATCGTCCCACAGGTGGCACGCGTGACGAAAGGGCCGTCGGGCCGGTCGGGCGGCAGCCGCTTCATGACCAGTGCTCGCGATCGTGGATCCGGAGCTCGGCCGAGTTGGTCCGCCGTTCAGCGATGAGCCGATCGCTCTCGGCAATGAGCCAGTCACGCTCGGCGAGGAGATGCATTCGCCGATCCGACTCCCCGGCCTCGGACACGTCGGGGCTCTCCCCGGGCCGCAGGACGTAGCCGACCCCCTGGACCGTGTGCACCACACGGACACCGAGACGCTCGAGCTTGCGACGCAGGTGTCCGACCGTGACCTCGACCACGTTGTGCGAGTAGTCGTGGGAGCCCCACACCGCCGCGAGCAGCTGGTCCTTGCTCTGAACCATCCGCTGGTGGCGCATGAGGTGGACCAGCAGCTCGAACTCGCGACGCGTGAGACCCACATCGTGGCCCGACCGTCGAACCGTCCACTCGTCCTGGTCGATGGCGATGTCGCCGGCCCGGAGCTGACCGGTGGACGGCGGACCGGACGGCGCCCCGAACAGGGACATCACCTCGTCGGCGTCAAAGGGGAGCGGGACGTATCGGACGTCCGCCGCTGCGAGCAACCGGCGCTCGGCCAGCCGACCCGGCGCGACCACCACGATGAGCGGAACCGCGGCGTCAACGGCGACGAGCGAGCGCAAGGTCGCTCGGCAGTCGGCCTCATCGGCCGGCCAGACGACGAGCACGGCATCGGCCTGCTCGGAGGCGCACAGCGCAAGGGCGTCGGCCACGCTCACGACCGCCCGCGGCTCCCGGCCGCCGAGGGCGTGCAGCACGGCTCGTGTCACGTCGTCCGGTCCGCTGACCACCACGATCCGCATGACCAAACTGTTTCAGGGTTTCTTCAGGAATGCAGCAGCCCGGCGACAGGCCCGACGCCGATCATGGTGATCGTGCAGACGCCGCCGACCGACCCGGGACCATCACGCCCCCCGCCACGTTCGCCGTTGCGGGCCTGATGGACGCCGGGACACTCCGGGCACTCGCCTCGAACGTGGCGGGCGCCGTCGGGGACGCGGCTGCGAACAGGCCCGTGCCCGAGCCTTGTCGCCGGAGCGCCGACGCGCTCGCCGTCGACGACCTCACCGTCTCGTGGATCGCACCCCCGACACACCGGCTCACCGTCTGCGCGTCCTCCGCAGCGGCGCGCACCCTCGACGACTGGCAGTTCAGCCTCGACGAGGGCCCGTGCCTGGACGCGGTCCGCCGCAACGTGCCGTCCGGCGCGGAGGTGGCCGACCCCGACGCCACGCCGTGGCCGTTGCTGGCCGCCAAGGCGCTCGACCTCGGCTACGCGGCGATCGCCGGTGTGCCCATCGCGCTCGGTGCGGCTTCCTTCGCGGCGATCAACCTGCAGAGCCGAAGCGGCCCGATCGCCATGGTGACGACCGAGCTCGCCACCGCGCTGGCGGCGGCGCTCGCACATCCGCTCGCCGAGGCGCTCTCCGGAACGCTGACGTACGACCGCGTGGTCGGGAGCGACCTGCTGAGCCAGGCGACCGGCATGGTGTCGGTCCAGATGGGCGTGACGGTCGCCGAGGCGCTCAACGTGCTCCGCGCTCGCGCGTGGAGCGAGGACCGACTGCTCAACGCCATCGCCGGCGACGTCGTCGATCGACGTCTGCGGTTCGCGCTGCCCGGCGATGATGCCGGCGAAGCCGAGGAGTGACGATGCCCGTGACCGACCGAGGACGTGAGCAGAGGATCGTCGACGCGTTCGTCGAGATGAGCTCGATGCTCGTGGACGGGGAGAACGTCAGCGGCTTCGCCGCCCGGCTGCTGCACCACGGCCTCACGCTGCTCGACGTGGACGCCGGCGGCATCCTCCTCCACCAGGAGGGCGAGCTCCGGCTGCTGGCCTCCAGCGACGACACGACGAACCTGCTCGAGCTGCTGCAGCTGCAGCGCGGCGAGGGCCCGTGCTTCGAGGCGTTCCGCACCGGCGAGGAGATCGTGGTCGAACGCCTCGCCGACCGCGCGGAGCAGTGGCCGGCGTTCGTCCCCCGGACGATGGAAGCCGGGTTCCACTCGATGCACGCGGTACCCCTCAGGTTCCACGACGAACGTCTCGGGGCGATGAACACGTTCTCTCGCAGGGAGCGGGTCCCCGAACCGAACGAGCTCGCGTTGGCCCGCGGCCTCGCCGACGTCGCCACGGTCGGCATCGTCAACCGGCGCGTCCTGAGCCGCACCGAGACGACGGTCGACCAGCTCGAGCACGCCCTCGCCTCGCGAATCGTGATCGAACAGGCGAAGGGCCGCATCGCCGAGCGCGCCGGTCTCGACATGACCGCCAGCTTCGAGCTCCTCCGCGCCTACAGCCGGGCCCGGAACCTGCGCCTCGACGACACCGCCCGCGCGGTCGTCGAGCGACGGTTGAGCGCGGAGGAGCTGCAGGCCTGATCGTCGGCATCGGGCTCCCGCCGCCCCGCCGGCAAGGGTCGTGTGGGTTTGACGACCCGACGGCCGGGCACGATGGCTCGGTGATGCCCGGCACGGAACGTGGAGCCCGCCGCGTGCTCGTCGTCGACGACCACCGGGTGTTCGGCGAGTCGGTCGGCTCCGTGATCGATGCCGCCGACGATCTGCGATGCATCGCCATCGTGCGGTCCGGTGAGGAGGCGATCGCGGTCGCTGCGGCCGAGCGGCCCGACGTGGCCCTGATCGACGTGTGCCTGGCGGACGAGGACGGCATCGACGTCGCATCGGCCGTCCTGGCCGAGGCACCCGGGACCCGCATCGTCGTCATCACCGGCAACGGGGACGGCGTCACGCTCGCCCGGGCAGCTGCGGTCGGGGCTAGCGCGTTCATCCTCAAGGACGCACCGATCGAGGAGGTGCTCGACGCGCTGCGCGATGAGACCACCGCGTCGATCCGGGTCGATCCCGAGGTGCTCGGGCGGGTCCTGGCCTCGCCCGCCGAGCGCCCCGACCGGGTCACCAGCCTCACGTCACGCGAGCTCGAGGTGCTGTCGCTCCTGGCGAACGGGCGCCAACCCAAGCAGATCGCCCGCGAGCTCGACATGACCCTGAACACCTGCCGTGGGCACGTGAAGAGCATCGTCGCCAAGTTCGACGCCCACAGCGCGCTCGAAGCGGTGCTCCTCGCACACCGCCACGGTGTGCTCACCCTGCCCAGGGACGCGCCCGGACCTCCTCTGCACTGAGCTCTGTGCCCCCGGGTCTGTCACCGGGGGGTGCGCGACGAGCCCGACCGGGCGGCACTGATCGTCAACCCATGGTCGCGGCGGGCAGGCGCACGACCACGACACATCCGCCGCCCGGCTCCGCGCCGAGGCGGATGGTGCCGCCCAGCTCCTCGACGCCGTCCCGGACACGGGCGAGCCCCGTGCCGGCGGTCCGGTGGGCGGCCGAGGGGCCGCGGCCGACGTCGGCGACGACGAGCTCGATCACCCCCGCCGCCTGCCGCAGGTCGAGACGGGCCTCGCCACAGCCGGCATGCTTGACCACGTTGAACAGCAGCTCACGGGCGGCGTCGACGACGACCGACGCCGTGCCGGGCGGGCAGGCGATCGACGACTCGACGCGGGCATCGACCTCGAGCCCGAACCGTTCGGCGACATCCGCCACGACGGCGCGAGTGCCGGGAGCGATGTCGACGCATTCCTCGGCGACCGCCGACGCGCCTGCGCACAGGTTTCGGACGGTGGCGATGCTGTCCCGCAACCAGCGGCGCGCCAGCTCGACCCTGGTCCGGAGGTGTTCGAGCTCCCTCGCGTCGAGATGCTCGGCTGCGAGGCCGAGTTGGAGCGAAACGGCGTGCAGCTGCTGTTGCAGATCGTCGTGCAGGACCCGGGCCACGTTCGCTGGCAACGGATGACCTTCGGATGCGAGCGGCGCCGTCGGCGGCGGTGTGATCGACACGCGCGCGTGTACGGCCCTTGGTTCCATCGCTGCGTTCTCCCTCGCACTGAACGAAGCCCGCCCAGGGTCCGGGAGCGTGCCTCGCATGCTGGTCTCGAGATGTCCGTACCCATGTGGCAGCCGTCTCACGCACGCGTGGGCGTCGTCCTCCTCGGCACGCCTTCGTTTGTGGGCCCCCTCGGCGGATAGCCCCCGGTCGCCGGGGGAGACGACCGGGACCGCGTTCGGGAGGCGGCTGTGATGGAGCACGAGTCGATCGAGCTGAGCGACGAGGAGCAGTGGGCGTTCTCGGGCATCTGGGCCAACTTCGAGAGCTCCATGCCCGGCGGCGACGCCACATCGCTGCCCGGCCAACCGCTCGACGAACCCGCAGCGAGCGAGTGCTGGCCGTCGTTCGGGGACCACCCTCGGACAGGCAATGCCCGCTGGTTCGCCGGTGGCGTCGCCGCCGGCGGCGGCGCGATCGGGTTGTGCGCGCGCGTCGTTGCGCCCGCGGCCCTCGGTCCCGCCGGCGTCGCGCTGGCGGTCGGGTCCGCGCTCACGTTCGTGGTCCGTCCCGTGCTCCGACGAGTGCGCGGCGTCGAGGAGCCCTGACCACACCGGTCGACAGGGTGGGCTGCTTCCGACACCACCGATCGGCGGCGGTCTTGGGCCGTGCCGGGCGCCGCTCGCGGGAAGCCGATGTGCCGCACGCGATCGGCGCGACGTTCGCCCATCCCGGCCGGCCCGTGTTCGCGCTGGTCGGCGACCGGACTGAAGGGCTTGCGCGTCGAGAAGCCCGACCAGATCGCCGGCGCATGGGACGAGGCCCTGCGGGCCGACCGGCCGGTCGTGATCAACGCGATCACCGACCCCGAGGTGCCGCCGCTTCCGCCGCACATGGAGTGGGACCAGGCGATCTCGATGATGGGCGCCGTGCTCAGGGGTGATCCTGGGGCCCGCCACCTGGCGCGCCAGGCGTTCCTCGGCACGATCCAGGAGCTCGCGCCGGGCCGGTCCACACCCGCGGAGCGGCCGTCAGGCCGCCGGTCGATCCGACGGCCCGATGGTTCGGTCACCGGTGAGGGGGTAGGGGCCGGGCGGAGACCACCGCAACACCTCAGGAGGTCGACGCGTGCACGAGCGCGGCGTGACCCGACCGATGGCCCGACAGGCGATGTCCACCGAGCTCGAGGATCACCCAGACGCCGGCGAAGCCGGCGATGGGGCGCAGGAGCACGACGACGAGGCGGCGCAGGCCCACCAACGACTCGTCTCCCACCACCGCCACACGCTCTGGATCCCCTGGACGCTGGTGCTCCTCGGGATCTGGATGGTGCTCGCCCCGATCACCCTCGGTTACCGCAACCCCGAGCTGTGGGCGGTGCCGAGCGGTGGCCGCGGGGTCTGGTTCTCCGACGCCACCCACGACTCGCTGCGCGCCTGGCTCCTCACCTGGTCCGACGTGATCAGCGGTGCCCTGCTGATCGTGCTCGGCTGGCGGGCGCTGCGACCCGACCGTCCTGTCTCCCGCTGGCTGGCGTGCGGCGTCGGCTGCTGGCTGATCTTCGCGCCCATCGTGCTGTGGTCACCGAGCGCGGCCGGCTTCGCCAACGACTCGATCGTCGGCCTCGTCGTCATCGCCCTGACCATCCTGATCCCGGGCATGCCCAACATGGTCGCCTACATGCAGATGGGGCCGGCCACGCCGCCGGGGTGGAGCTACAACCCCTCGAGCTGGGCCCAGCGGTGGATCCTCATCGCCCTCGGCTTCGCCGGCCTCGTCGTGTCCCGCTACCTCGGCGCCTACCAGCTCGGCTACATCGACTGGGTCTGGGACCCGTTCTTCGGCTTCGCCGGGGGGACCGAGCCGATCCTCGACTCGGACATGTCCCACATGTGGCCGATCTCCGACGCCGGGCTCGGGGCCGTGGCGTACAGCTTCGAGTTCCTGATGGGCTGGATGGGTGGTACCGCCCGGTGGCGGACCATGCCGTGGATGGTCACGATCTTCGGGATCCTCGTCATCCCCCTCGGGCTCGCCCACATCGTGCTCGTCATGTCCCAGCCCGTCGTCGTCCACCAGTGGTGCACGCTCTGCCTGGCGGCCGCCGCGATCATGCTGCCGATGATCCCGCTCGAGATCGACGAGGTCGTCGCCATGGTCCAGCACGTGCGCGACGCACGGCGCCGGGGCGACCGGGGCGGGTCGTCGTGGAAGATCTTCTGGCTCGGCGGCACCGCCGAGGGCTGCACGGCCGACGAGCGCAGCCCGGCGATCGAGGACCTCCCGGAGCGACCGGGCGCCGTCGGCCGGGCGATGATCTGGGGATTCTCCGTCCCGCCGACGCTGGCCGCCGCCGCACTCGTCGGCGTGTGGCTGCTCGCCGCACCCGCGGTCTTCGGGGTCGACATCACCTCCGGCGCAGCCGACGCCGCCCACCTCGGCGGTGCGGCCGTCCTGGTCGTCGCAGTGACGGCGATGGGAGAGGTGGTGCGACCGGTGCGCCTGGTGAACCTCGCGGTCGCCGCCGTCGTGACGGTGACCGTCTGGCTGGCGTCGCCCGACGTCGCCTACGGCGCCGTCGTCACCGTCTCGGCGCTCGCCGCGGCCGCGCTCTCGTGGCCCCGCGGGGAGATCCGCGAGCGCTACGCCGGTTGGAACGCGGCGCTGCGATGAACCGCGACGGCCCATCGCCGGCCGGGCTCCGCCCACGACCCTGGTTTCGGGAACGGGCGACCGCGGTAGTCCACGAACGGAACCGAACGCGAATTCTGGAGAACGAATGAAGGCCGTCACCTGGCAGGGCAACGAGAAGGTCGGCGTCGAGAACGTCCCCGACCCGAGGATCGAGGAGTCGACCGACGCCATCGTGCGCATCACCTCGACGGCGATCTGCGGATCGGACCTGCACCTGTACCGCGTGCTCGGCATGTTCATCGACGAGGGCGACATCATCGGCCACGAGCCGATGGGCATCGTCGAGGAGGTCGGTCCCGACGTCACCCACATCGCCCCGGGCGACCGGGTGGTCGTGCCGTTCAACATCTCGTGCGGGCACTGCTACATGTGCGACCACGGGCTGATGGCCCAGTGCGAGACCACTCAGGTCCGAGACCAGGAGAAGGGTGCCGCGCTGTTCGGCTACACCAAGCTGTACGGGCAGGTGCCCGGCGCCCAGGCCGAGTACCTGCGGGTGCCCCAGGCCCACTTCGGGCCGATCAAGGTGCCGCACGAGCACCCGGACGACCGCTTCCTGTTCCTCTCCGACATCCTGCCCACGGCATGGCAGGCGGTCGAGTTCGCCGAGATCCCGGACGGCGGCAGCGTCGCGGTCTTCGGCCTCGGCCCCGTCGGCCAGTTCTGCGCCCGGATCGCGCAGCTCCGGGGCCACCGTGTCATCGGCGTCGACCTCGTGCCCGAGCGGCTGGGGCTGGCCCGGCGCCACGGGATCACCGTGATCGACGGAAAGGGCACCGATGACGTGCCCGGAGCGATCCGGGAGCTGACCGACGGCCGGGGCACCGACTCGGTGATCGACGCCGTCGGCATGGAGGCCCACGGCTCGCCGTTCGGGGCGATCGCCCAGCGGATGGCCGGACTGCTCCCCGATCGCCTGGCCGCGCCGGCCACGGCGAACTTCGGTGTCGACCGCCTCGGCGCGCTCCTCGCCTCGATCGACACGGTCCAGCGGGGCGGCACCATCTCGGTCATCGGGGTCTACGGCGGCGCCGCCGACCCGATGCCGATGATGGACCTGTTCGACAAGGGCGTGTCGCTGAAGATGGGTCAGGCCCACGTGAAGCGTTGGATCCCGGAGATCCTGCCGCTGGTCACCGGGGCGAACGACCCGCTCGGCGTCGAGGACCTCACCACCCACCGCATGCCGCTCGACCAGGCGCCCGAGGGGTACGAGATCTTCCAGAAGAAGACCGACGGCTGCATCAAGGTCGTCCTCGAGCCGTGATCGCCGGGGCGGGACGTCGGGGCCGCGCCCACCCCCGACGCGCCGCCGGGCGATGAGCCCGCAGGACTGGTTCGGCACCGCCTGGTCGACGCTCGGCTGGAGCGTGATGTCGGCGATCGTCGTGTACCTGGTCGCCGTGGCCGTGCTGCGGATCGCCGAGCGGCGCACCTTCGCCGGGCTCACGCCGTTCGACTACGTCGCGGCGGTGGTGGTCGGCAGCATCGTCGCCCGCGTTGCGACCACGCCGACACCCCGGATCGGCGAGGGCGCCGCGGCCATCGTCGTCATCGTCGCCCTCCACCGTGCGCTCGGGCGGCTGCGCCGCTCATCGGACCGGACACGGTGGCTGCTCTCACGTCCGCCGCTCGTGCTCGTCGAGGACGGTGCGATCCTCCCCGGGGCACTGGGCGAGGCGGACCTGACCACGGCCGAGCTGGCGTCGGTGATGCGCACCCAGGGTGTGCGAGCCGTGGCCGACGTCGACCTCGCCGTCATCGAGCCCGACGGCTCGATCTCGGTCCTGACCTCGTCGGACCGCCCGATCGAGCCGATGTTGCGGGAGGGGCTCCGCCGGCCCGACCGTTGAGGCGGTGCCGCCCGGGCGTCAGTTCGAGCTCGGGACCTGGTCCTTCCAGTACGGCTCGCGAAGGAGGCGCTTGTAGAGCTTGCCGGTGGGGTGACGGGGCATCTCGTCGATCAGGTCGATCGAGCGGGGGCACTTGATCGATGACAGGTGCTCGCGGCAGTAGGCGAGCAGACGGGTCGGGAGCCCGTCGGGGTCGGTCACGCCGGGCGCCGGCTGGACCACGGCCTTGACCTGCTCCCCGAAGTCGTCGTCGGGGATGCCGAACACGGCGGCGTCGAGGACCTCGTCGTGGAGGACGAGCAGGTTCTCGACCTCCTGCGGGTACACGTTCACGCCGCCGGTGATGATCATGAACGACTTGCGGTCGGACAGGTAGAGGTAGCCGTCCTCGTCGAGGCGGCCGACGTCGCCGAGCGTCGACCACCCACGCCCGTCGCGGCTCTCGGCGGTCTTGTCCGGGTCGTTGTGGTACTCGAAGTCCGCGGCGCCGGAGAAGTAGACGGTGCCGACCTCGCCGGGCGCCACCTCCTCGCCGTCCTCGCCGACGATGTGGACCTGCCCGTAGATGGCCTTGCCGACCGTCCCGGGGTGGGCCAGCCACTGCTGCGAGTCGCAGTAGGTCATGCCGTTGGCCTCGGTGCCGGCGTAGTACTCGTGGATGATCGGGCCCCACCACTCGATCGTCTGCTGCTTGACCGGCACCGGGCACGGGGCGGCGGCGTGGACCACGACCTGCAGCGACGACACGTCGTAGCGGGCGCGGACCTCCTCGGGGAGCTTGAGCATCCGCACGAACATCGTCGGCACCACCTGCGTGTGGGTGACCCGGTGGCGGTCGATCAGCGCCAGCATCTCCTCGGCGTCGAAGCGCTCCATGATCACCGACGTGCCGCCCGCCCGGTGGATGTTCATGTTCATCCGCAGCGGCGCGGCGTGGTAGAGCGGCGCCGGGGAGAGGTAGACGCTGTCGCCGTCGGTGGCGAACAGGCCCTTGGTCGCGGCCCCCAGCGCGCCGGTGTCCTCCAGCGGGCGCTGGGCGACGTCGCTGAGCACACCCTTCGGCCGGCCGGTCGTGCCGGAGGAGTAGAGCATGTCCGTGCCCGCGATCCGGTTGGGCAGCGGGTTCGCGTCGGCGCGGGCGACGGCGTCCTCGTAACGGTCGAAGCCGTCGACGTCGCCGTCGAGCACGAGGCGCAGCTCCACCCGGTCGAGGCCCTCCAGCGCCGGGGCCACCACGCCGGCCATGGCGACGGAGGTGACCACCGCCCGTGCGCCGCAGTCGTCGACGATGTAGGCGATCTCCTCGGCGGTCAGTCGGGTGCTGATCGGCGTGTACACGAGACCGGCGTAGTGGGCGCCCCAGACCACCTCGTAGAACCGCGGGTGGTTCTCGATCACGAGGGCGACGTGGTCCCCCGGCTCGAGACCGGCGGCCCGCAGGACGTGGGAGAGCCGGTTGGCGCCGGCGTCGAGCTCGCCGTAGGTCACGCGACGGCCGCTCGCGGCCATCACCACGGCAGGGTGGTCGGCGCGGTCGGGGAGGTGGAAGCCGGGGTACACGTGGTCGCTCCTCGTCTCGGGTCGGGGCTCGGGTCGGTGGCTCGCCGGGCGTCGCTCAGCTCGCGGCCGTGGCCTGCAGAGATCGGACCGTTCCCCCGCCGAGGGTCGGGCCGCTGGTGTGCAGGTGGCAGGCCGCGAAGCCGCCGCCGTCGACCGGGTGGGCCGCGGGGACCTGCTCGGCGCAGATGTCCATGGCGTGGGGGCAGCGGTTGCGGAACACGCACCCCGACGGCGGGTCGAGTGGGCTCGGGATGTCGCCGGGCAACACGATGCGGGCGCGGGCCCGCTGGCGCTGCGGGTGGGGCACCGGCACCGCCGACAGCAGCGCCTCGGTGTAGGGGTGCGCCGGCTGGGAGAACACCCGGGCCGTCGGGCCCTGCTCCATGAGCCGGCCCAGGTACATCACCGCGACCCGATCCGCGATGTGGTGCACGACGGCGAGGTCGTGGGCGATGAACAGGTAGGCCATGCCCCGCTCGCCCTGCAGCTCCTCGAGGAGGCGGATGATCTGGTTCTGGGTGGACACGTCGAGCGCGCTCAGCGCCTCGTCGCAGATGACCAGATCGGGGTTGGTGGCGATGGCCCGGGCGATGGCGATGCGCTGGCGCTGACCGCCGGAGAACTCGTACGGGTAGCGGTTCAGGTGCTCGGGCAGCAGCCCGACCGCCGTGATCAGGTCCTCGACGCGGGCGTCGAGCTCGCCGTGGCGCAGGTCGGAGTGGACCCGCAGCGGCTCGGCGATCGAGTCGCGGATCAGCATCGACGGGTTCAGCGAGGAGTACGGGTCCTGGAACACCATCTGGGTCCGGGCCCGGAACGGGCGCAGGGCCCGGCCCTTCACCTTCGTCACGTCGTCGCCGTCGAAGCGGATCGAACCGCCGGCGATCGGCAGCGTGCGGGTGATCGCCCGCGCCGTCGTCGACTTGCCCGACCCCGACTCGCCGACCAGCGCGAACGTCTCGCCGCGATGGACCTCGAAGTCGACGCCGGCGACGGCGACGAGGTCCTTCGCCCCCCGGCCGCGGCCGACCCGGTAGCTGACCCGCAGGTCGTCCACGGCGAGCAGCGACGACGACCCCGCCTCGCCGTTGGTGTGGGCACCGGTCACGACGCACCCTCCAGCGTCAGCTCGTTGTGGCGGCGGCAGCGGACGGCCCGTCCGTCGCCGAGGCGCTCGAGCGGCACCGGCTCGGCACACGCCGGCTCCGCGTAGCCGCAGCGCTCGGCGAAGCGGCAGCCGTCGGGGAACTGCCACGGCGGCGGCACCGTCCCCGGGATGACGGCCAGCTCGTGGTTGGCACCCTCGACGCTGGGCATGGCCCGCAACAGGCCCTCGCCGTAGGGATGGCGCGGCGCCAGGAACACCTCCTCGGCCGTGCCCTCCTCGACGACCTGACCGGCGTACATCACGACGACCCGATCGCAGATGTCGGCGACGACGCCGAGGTCGTGGGTGATGAACAGGACCGACATGTCGTTGTCGGCCGCCGACTCCCGGATGAGGTCGAGGATCTGGGCCTGGATGGTCACGTCGAGCGCGGTGGTGGGCTCGTCGGCGATCAGCAGCTTCGGCCGACACGACAGGGCGAGGGCGATCATCGCCCGCTGGCGCATCCCGCCGGAGAACTGGTGGGGGTACTCGTCGAGGCGTTGCCGGGGGTTGGGGATGCCGACGGACTCGAGCATCTCCAGCGCCCGCCCCTTCGCCTCCCGGCGGCTCCCCCCGAAGTGGCGACGCACCGCGGTCGAGATCTGGTCGCCGATGGTGAACGCCGGGTTCAGGCTCGTCATCGGCTCCTGGAAGATCATCGACACCTCGCGGCCCCGGCGGTCCTCCAGCTCGCGCCGCGACAGCGACCGCAGGTCGACGCCGCCGAAGCCGATGGTGCCCGACGTCCGGCTGGACCGCTGCGGGAGCAGGCCCATCACCGCGAGGCTGGTCACGCTCTTGCCCGAGCCGGACTCGCCGACCAGGCCGACCGTCTCGCCCCGCCCCACGCGGAACGTGACGTCGTCGACGACCCGGAGCCATCCGCGGTCCGACGAGAACTCGACGCCCAGGCCCTCCACCGACAGCACCGGATCACCTGCCGCGCCGCTGGGACCGGCGGCCGAGGTGCTCGTGTGCACGCCTTCCGCCGCGGTCATGACCGACCGTCCCGGATCTCGCGGCCGAGCGAGTCCCGCAGGCCGTCGCCGAGCACGTTGAACGCCAGGACCGTCAGCACGATCATCAGGCCCGGCCACACGATCAGCCACGTCTGCTGGCTCATCTCACGGAACCCCCGGCCCATCATCGAGCCCCACGAGGCGTCGGGCGGCTGCACCCCGAGACCGAGGAAGCTGAGGCCGGCCTCGGCGAGCAGGGAGAACCCCGCGGCCAGCGAGATCTGCACGATCAGCGGCGACAGCACGTTGGGCAGCACGTGGCGGACGATGATGACGGGCGACGGCGTCCCGATCGTGCGGGCGGCCTCGATGTAGGTCTCCTCCCGCACGCTCAGCACGGTGCCCCGGACCAGGCGGAGGAACCGGGGTGCGAACACGAAGCCGACGGCCAGCATGGCGTTGGTCAGGCTCGGCCGCAGCACCGCGATCACCGCGATGGCCAGGATCAGCGGCGGGAACGACATCACCGCGTCGGTGATGCGCATCAGCACCGTGTCGACGGCGCCGCCGGCGAAACCCGAGATCAGCCCGAGGGGCACACCGAGCACGAACGCCACCGACACCGCGATGACCGGGGCGAGCAGCGAGATCCGACAGGCGAACATCAGCCGGCTGAGGGTGTCCCGTCCGAGCTCGTCGGTGCCGAGGAGGTGACCGCTCGACTCGAGCGGCGACATCATGCTGTTGCGCAGGTCCTGCGCCTCGGGGTCGTAGGGAGCGAGCAGCCCGGCGAAGAGCGCCACGAACAGGATCAGGAGCAGGAAGGCGAACGCAACGACCGCGCCCCGTTGACGGAGGAAGCGGCGGGCGAAGCGGCGCAGCGCCCGGCCGTGGACCCGCTTCACCGTCGGCGTCGTCCGCCCGCCGGCGGCACTCGCCTGCTGCGGGGTGGTGGCCGTCATCGCACACGCACCTTCGGGTCGAGGAACGAGTACAGGAGGTCGACCACGAGGTTGGTGGCGACCACCACGAGCACCGACACCAGCACGATGCCCTGCACGACGGGGATGTCCTGCTCGAGCACCTTGGCGACCGCCAGCGAGCCGAGCCCGGGGATGCCGAAGATCTGCTCGACGAGCACCGTGCCGCCGAGCAGCGACGTCACCTGGAAGCCGATGACGGTGACCAGCGGGATCATGGCGTTCTTCAGGCCGTACTTGGCGACGACGAGACGGCCCCGCAGGCCCATGGCCCGGGCGGTGCGCACGTAGTCCTGCTGGAGCACGTCGCGCAGCGAGCCCCGGAGCTGACGGGTGATCTCGGCGGCGGCGGCCGTGCCCAGCGCGATCGCCGGGAGGGTGATGCTGCGCAGCCACCCGGTGAAGCTCTCGCTGATCGGCGTGTACCCCGTCGCCGGGAACAGGCTGTTCTCGATGGCGAGGCCGGCGATGAGCAACGCACCGATCAGGTAGCTGGGCGCGGCGACGCCGAGCGTCGCCATGAACGTGGCGAGCCGGTCGAGCCATCGGCCCGGGTTCGTCGCCGCGATGATCCCGGCCGGCACCCCGATGGCGACGGCCACCGCGAGCGCGGCGGCCGTGAGGGAGAGCGTGACGGGGATCCGGTTCGCCAGGGTGTCGCGCACCGGTTCGCTGCTGAACAGCGACGTGCCCAGGTCGAGGGTGGGCACGCCCGAGATCCAGTCCGCGTACTGCTCGAGCAACGGCTCGTCGAGCCCGAGCCGTTCGCGCACCGCTTCGACGCGCTCGGGCGTCGACTCCTGGCCGAGGATCGTGATCGCCGGGTCACCCGGGATCAGGTACGTGAGCATGAACGTGGCGAGCGTCACGATGAAGACGAGCGGGATCGTGGTGAGCAATCGCCGGCCGAGCACTCGGCCCATGACGGGTGACCTCCTGGCCGTTTCGCTGACGCTGGTGGCGGTGACGTCGGTGACCGCCGGTTCGCCGGGGGCCGGCCGCTGACAGGTGCGGCCGGCCCCGGCGACGTGGGCCCCGCCCGGCTCACAGGGCGGGGCCGAGGTGGCTCAGCCGGCGATGCCGACGCCGCGGAACTCGGGCTTGGCCGTGATGTAGGGCTCGAAGCCGACGACGTTCGACTGCATCGCGTAGTTGGCGTTCGCGTGGAGCAGCACGACGTCGAGGGCGTCCTCGACCACCGCGGCGACCGAGTCGTGGATGGCCTCGGTGCGGGTGTCCTCGTCGGTGGCCGAGAGCATGCGCTCGTAGGCCTCCATGAACGCCGGCGTGCTCTCGCCGCTGGCGCTGGTGGCGCCGCCCTCGGAGTAGAGGCGGCCGAGGGTCTGCGACGGGTCGGGACGACCCTGGAACGTGATCATGACCGCGTCGCCGACCTTGTCGAGGTAGGCGGTCTGCACGACCTCGTTGACCGGGACGACCTGGATCTCGACCTCGATGCCGACCTGGGCGAGCTGAGCCTGGAGGGCCTCGCTGACCTGGACGAACGTGTCGAGCTGGGCCGTCAGGAGCTCGAAGGAGAAGCCGTCCTCGAGCCCGGCCTCGGCGAGCAGCTCCATGGCGCGGTCCGGGTCGTAGGGGTAGGACCCGGCGACGTCGGGGTTGTACGCGAAGTAGCTCTCCGGGAACGGCTGCTCGGTCGGCGTGGCCAGCCCGTCGAAGATCGCCGCGGCGATGCCCTCGCGGTCGATGGCGTAGTTGAGCGCCTGACGCACCAACGGGTCGCCGAACTCGCTGCGGGCGATGTTGATCTGCATGTGGTAGAGCGCCAGGTCGGGCTCGCTGGTGTAGTAGAGGCCGGCCTCGTCGATGCGCTCCAGGTCGGACGACGCCACGATGGCCCAGTCGGCCTGGCCGTCGAGCAGGGCGTTGAGGCGGGTGGTGTCGTCGGCCTGGTAGGTGAGCTCGACGTTGGCCGCGGCCGCGGCCTCCGGGTCCCAGTAGTCCTCGTAGCGGGCGAAGGACGTCTCGACGCCGACCTCGTAGCTCTCGACCGTGTACATGCCCGAGCCGATCGGGGCGCGGTCGGCGTCGGGGTTCTCGAACGAGTCCGGGCTCATCATCATCCCGCCGCGGTCGGACAGGATCAGCGGCAGCGCGCTGCCCGGCCCGTTGAGCAGCAGGCGGATCTCGGTCGGGCTGACGACCTCGACCTCGTCGATCGCGGACAGGTCGCCGGCGATGTTGCTGTCCTCGGCCCTGGCCCGATCGAGGTTGGCCTTGGCGGCCTCGGCGTCGAACGGGGTGCCGTCGTGGAAGGTCACGCCCTCGCGCAGCGTCATCGTGATGACGTCGGGGTCGGTCTCGATCGTCCACTCCGTGGCGAGACCGGGGATCGGGTCGCCGTCGGGCGTCGTGTGGACGAGTCGATCGAACACGAGGTTGAGCGACGTGTTGTCGGTGCTCGAGCTGCCGCGATGAGGGTCGTAGCTCGTCGGGGCGACGGTGTACATCAGCCGCAGGGTGCCGTCGGGGTCGATCTCCCCGCTCGGCGCCTCGGCGCCACCGGCCTCCTCCGTGGTCGACGTCCCGTCGGCGTCGTCGGCGGCCGTGCCACCGTCGTCGTCGTCGCCGCACGCGGCCAGCGCGAGCGACAAGGCGAGCAGCACCCCGAGGAGCGCCGCCGGCAGTCGGCGGCGCGAGGCGGGCTGGATCATGTGGGAACTCCCCCTTCCGCGAACCACGGCCATCCGACCGGGTTGTGACGGACGCTACAGAGAACCGCCAGTCTCGACCAAACGTTCGTTTCGGGCCGACCAAACGCTCGTTTCCTGGCGAACTGCCAACACGAGCACGGCTCGGCGATGGGTCGCAGCTACGCTCGGCGGTCACGAAGCGGGGGGAAGGGCCGTGTCGTGAGCACCAGCACGAGGGGCGCACCAGCGGAAGCGGTGGCGCCCGAGCAGAAGCGGGAACGGGAGATCGTGGAGGCGGCCGCACGCCTCTTCTGCGAGCGGGGCTACCTCGGCACCTCGACCCAGCAGATCGCCGAGGAGGTGGGGATGCTCAAGGGCAGCCTCTACCACTACGTGCGGTCGAAAGCCGACATCCTCTACCGCGTGATCGAGGACGTGCACCGCCAGTTCACGGCATGCGTCGAGGAGGACCTCGCCGCCGGCGGCACGGCCGACCTCGCCCGCATCGAGGCGTTCCTCAACCGCCACCTCGACCTGCTGCTCGCCAACGCCGTCGCGTGCGAGGTCTACCGGAGCTCACTGCGCCACCTCGAGCCCGAGGCACGCTGCGTCGTCCTCGCCGAGCGCACCCGCTACGAGCGCCACGTGACCGACATGATCGAGCAGGCGCAGACCACGGGCGAGGCCCGGTCCGACCTGCCCGCATCGCTGCTGGCCACGCTCTGTCTCGTGCTCGTCAACCGGGCCGCGGCCGGCGGCACCGACCACGAACCCGAGGTCGTGAAGCGCGCCGTGGCCAGCCTCCTCCACCGCGGCCTGGTGCCCGGCCTCCCCTGACGGCTGCAGCGGTCGACGACGCTCCGTCTCGATCCGCAGCGAGGGGAGGCGGGCTACGTTCGACGACATGGCGTCGCAAGCCTCATGGACACGGCAGAGCCGACCCCCGACCGCGGCCGGGCCGACCCGGTGGCGGCGTCCGGCCGTTGCAGCGGTCGCGGCGCTCACGATCCTGGCCGCCGGGTGCGGCGACGGAGACGGCAGCGACGGCGAGGCGGCGACGGACACGGTCGCCGAACCCGAAGCAACGGCCGAGCTCCTGGACGCCGACGCGTTCGCGGGCTACGTCGAGGAGCACCCGGACGCGCCGGTGGTCAACGTCCACATCCCCTACGAGGGCCACATCGAGGGAACCGACGCCTTCGTCCCCTTCGAGGAGATCGGCGACTGGGACGGGCTGCCCGAGGACCGGACCGCCCCGATCGCGCTCTACTGCCGGTCGGGCAACATGTCGGCGACGGCGGCCGACACGCTCGCCGCGGCCGGGTACACGAACATCGTCGACCTCGACGGCGGCATGAACGCGTGGACGGCGTCCGGCCGCCAGCTCCTCGACGAGGAGCCGTAGCAGGCCGCCGCGCGACCCGACGAGGCGACCGGGACACCACCCGCGACCGGCGCCGGTGCCCGGCACCTCACTCGGGCGGGTACGGCTCGAAGCCGCGCTCCTCCTGCTGGGCCCGCACGAACGCGATGATCTCGTCGACCTCGTCGTCGGACAGGCCCTCGACCGGCGGCATGTCCCCGAAGGCCCAGTGGTGCTGGCGTACGCCGTTGGCGATGGCCGATCGGAACGAGTCATCGGGATGGTGCCCGGGCTCGTAGACGACCGAGAGGTGCGACGGCCCCTCGTCGGTGCCGGTCAGGTCGGCGCCGTGGCACGACGCGCAGTTCTCGGCGTAGAGCTCGGCGCCGGGACCGGACCCGACCGCGCCGGACGCGGCCGGTTCGTCCGTGTCGTCGCCCGAGCACCCGACAACCAGCGCGGCCGCCGCGGCGAGTGCCACGATCACCCACCACGGCTGCCGGTCGGCCCGCGACGTGCCATCCGTCGTTCGATCTCGCATCGGCCGCATTCTACGACACCACGTCGTAGCTACGGCACGGAGTGGCGGGCGAGCGACGTGCACCCGATGGCGGGGGCTCGACCCCCGATGGCTGTCGTTCACTACACCTCGTCGTAGCATGGAGGGCTCCCGGGCCGCGCGAGCTCGGCAACGAGCCATCGAGAGGACCGGCCTGTGGGGCTCACCCGACGCGGAGCGTTGTGCGCGCTCGTCGCCATCGTCATCACCTGGTGGCTGCTACCGGCAACTGCCGGGGCGCACACCGCGTTCGAGTCGTCCGACCCCGCCGACGGGGCGGTGGCGAGCGAGCCGGTCGAGACGATCCGCCTGGTCTTCACCGGCGAGGCCGCACCGGCCGGGGATGGCTTCGACGTGCTCGACCCGTCGGGCACCGTGCGCACGCCGACCGGGACCACCTCGAGCGACGACGGCACGACGTGGACGCTGACCTTCGACCCGCCACTGGCCGGAGGCGACGTCGGCGTGCGCTGGAGCGTCCAGGCCCCCGACACGCACCCGATCTCGGGCAGCTTCCGCTTCTCCGTCACGGCACCCGCGCCGACGGCCACGACCGCCGCCCCTGCGGAGACCGTTCCGGAGCGCTCGGACGTCCCCGTCGGCGGTGGTCCCACGACCATCCCCGACGCCGCGGCCGACGACGTGACGGGAACCCCCGCCGCCGAGGAGACCGACGCGCTCGCCGCGTTCCTCGACGCCGGCAATGAACCGCGGGCGACGTCGTGGCTCTCGACCGCCGGCCGGTTCGCGTCGATCGCCGGCACCGTCGTCGGCGCAGGGGCGCTGGCGTTCGCCGCCTGGGTCCTGCGCGGCGCCCGCGCCGACGTCCGTGCCGTGCTCTTCTGGACCCGACGGGGCGGCCTCGCCGTGATGGCCGGCGCCGCGCTCGAGCTGGGGACCCACGTGGCGTCCGATGTCGGGCTGGCCTCGCCGGCGACGATGTGGTCCTCGGCCGGCTCGACGTTCGGCGTGGCCGTCGCGCTGAGGGCGCTCGGAGGCCTCGTCCTCTGCGTCGCCGTCCCCATGCGGGTCGTCGAGCGCAGCGGCACCGGCGGCGAGCGCCGCGCGGCGCACGAGCTCGCCGTCGCCGCCCGGGTGGTGCACTCGCCGGAGGGCACCGCCCGACCGGGCCCGCCCGGAGGCGATCCGCCCGACGCGGCCCGCGGCGCGGCCTGGCAGGCGCAGCCGTGGACGCCGATCGTCGCGCTCGGCGTCGCCGCCCTGCTGGCGTCGTTCGCGTTCGACGGTCACACCGTCTCCGAGGGGAACCGCCTGGTCGCCTCGGCCGCGGCGGTCGTCCACGTCGCCGCCGGCGCCGCGTGGGCCGGTGGTCTGGCGATGTTGGCCCTCGTGCTCCAGCGGCGGCACCGCCGCGACGACCGGCTGGCGCTCGCCGAGCTCGGGACCCGCTTCTCGACCGTCGCGACCGCCGCGATCGTCGCCGTCGGGTTGGCCGGCGTCGCACTCGCGGTATCGGTGCTCGACGACCCCGACCAGCTCTGGGGCACGCCGTGGGGCCGGTGGCTGCTCGTGAAGGTCGCGCTCGTCGCCCTGGCCGCAGGAGCCGGGGCGTACAACCACCGGGTGCTGGTGCCCGCGGTCAGCTCGGGCTCCGCCGACGGCACGCTCGCCCGTCGGTTCCGCCTCCTCGTCACCGCCGAGGCCGGGGTGCTCGCCGGTGTCGTGGTCGCGACGGTGTTCCTGGTCGCCGCTTCGACGTCGTGAGCGGCCGCCCGGTCACGACGGGCACAGGGCGACGAGGAGTGCGCCGATGTGGTGCACCTGCACCGCGGACGCACCGAGGACCACGACGGCGGCCACAGCCGCGACGAGCGCCCAGGCCGAGGCGACGGGGCCCCGCACCGGCGGATGCATGAGCGCCTCGACGCGCGCGGGCACGTCGGCACCGGCGATCCCGGCGTGACCCGGTGCCACATCGTCATGGCCGGCGAGCGCGGCTCGGGCCACGGCCCGAGCGACAACGGTCCGGCTACCGACGACGTCGGCCGCGTCCTCGTCCGCCCAGCGCTCCAGCGCGTGGCGCAGAGCCCGCACCGCAGGGGCAAGGACCGCCAGACCGGCGCCGAGCATGCCGACGGCGAGAAACCGGTCGTGGCGGTTGGCCAGGTGGGACCGCTCGTGGGCGAGCAGCGCTCGACGCTCGTCGTCGTCGAGCACTGCGAGCATCGCGGTCGACACGACGATCGCACCATGACGCCCCGCCTCCGCGTGGGCGAACGGCCGGTCCGACCCGACGACGCGCACCGCCGCCGACCCGCCCCGGTCGCGCCGCCAGGCCCGCGCGACGCGGAGCCCGCTGGCCGATGCTGCGAGCGCAACGGCCGTCATCGGCAGCCCGACCACCGCCGACACCCGGTGGTGGCCGCCGATCGCCCGGCACCATGCGAACCACTGGTCGACGATCGGCTGGTGGGCGACGAACCCGACCGCGACGACCCACGACACGGCGAGGACGGTGACGAACACGGCGGCGATCGCCGCCGCTGCCAACCGGGCGGTGTGGAGCGGGCTCAGGCGCTCACCGAGGGCGCCCAGCGCGACCGTGGCCGCCACGGCCAGCCCGAGGGGGGCGAGGAGCGGGATCACGACTGCTCGCGGTCCAGCTCGTCGAGGAGGCGACGGAGCTCGTCGACGTCACCCGCGGGGAGTGAGCCCACGAACCGGGCCAGCACCGACGACCGGTCGCTCACCTCGTCGAGCGTGTCGGTCAGCCTCCGTGACGCGAGGTCGCTCTCGGACAGGAGCGGCCTGTAGGCGAAGCCCCGGCCTCGTGGCTGACGCTCGACGAGGCCCTTCTTCCAGAGCCGGCTGAGCACGGTCATCACCGTGGTGTAGGCGAGCTCGTCGCCGAGTCGGGCGTTGACCTCCCGGGGCGTGAGCTCGTCAGCGCCGGCCGACCACAGCACGCCCAACACCTCTGCCTCGAGAGCCCCATCCGCTCGGCGCTCCGACACGCGACCCCGATCATCCTGCGTTCGCACTCACCCGAGGCCACCCACGCGCCTGACGCGAACAGCCGGGCACGCAACGCTAGCCCGTGCGTCGTCCCGGCCCCGGGTGGTCACGTGGAACACTGACGGACCGGCGGCCGCGGCGGACTCGGCGCGTTCGCCGATCCGGCGGGGGTGCCGCGTGCGGGCCGGCCGTCAGACGGACGAGATCAGGTAGCGGTCGCCGCCCGCGCCCTTGGCGCGGTAGAGCAGACGGTCGGCCAGCTGGAGGACGTCGGAGGGCTCGACGCCGACCCTGCCGTCGCACACGGCCACGCCGACGCTGGCGGTCACCGGCTCCTTCCGAACGGGGCAGGCCTGGGCGGCGTCGAGAATCCGGAGGGCGATGTCCTCGAGGTCGTGATCGTGGGTGATCGGCTCGGCGAGGACGACGAACTCGTCGCCTCCCCACCGTGCGGCCAGGTCGCCGTAGCGGACGTGCGCCCGCAGCCGGTCGGCGAACGACGCGAGGAGCTCGTCGCCGGCGGCGTGGCCGAACACGTCGTTGATCTCCTTCAGCCGGTCGAGGTCGATGAAGGCCACGGCGATCGACGACGCCGCACGACGGGCGCGACCGAGCGCCCGTTCGAGGGAGTGCTCCAGCAACTGACGGTTGGCGAGCCCGGTCAGGCGATCGAACAGCGCGAGTCGCGCCCACCGTCGCCGGTCGGCGACGAGGTCGGCGTTCTGGGCCCGGAGCTGCTCGTTGGCGCGGGTGAGGTAGCGGACGAGGACCTCCCGCTCGATCTTGGCCGTGTCCGTGGCCACGTCGTCGCGGATGGCGAGCCCGGGGCCGTGGACGTCGGGCGCCACCCAGTCGAGCGGCGCCGGCGCACCCTCGATCGGTTGCGGCAGCCGCGCCCTCGCCGGGGCACGGGGCCCGCTCACCAGGTCCAGCGCGCCCAGCTCGTGGGTCGGGCGGCGCCGCCCCTCACCTGCGTTCGACCAACGATGCTCCGTCGACACCGCGCTCCCCGACCCGATCTGCCGCCGTCGGTTCGGAGCAGATTACACACCAACTCGCTGACGCTTCATCAGGAGTACCGGATCGAGCGCCCTCGCGAATCCCCCAGCGGGGGCAACACCGACGCACGCCGCCGACGGCTACCGAGTCAGCAGTTGCGTGAGCACCACCTCGTGGGCGCCGCGCCACGCGGCCAACACGTCGTCCAGGTCGTCCATGCGACTGTCGACCACGTAGATGCCGTCGGTGGGCATGGTCGCGCCCAGCTCGGCCAGCACCGGCTTCAGCTGGGTCTCGACCGCCAGCGCGTGCAGCTCGGAACCGCCGAGCATGACCGGCACGGTCACGACGCCCCGGAGCGACCCGGCACCGAAGCGGTCGAGGAACGACTTCAGGAGACCGGTGAAGCTCGCCTTGTAGGTGGGCGACGCCACGACGAGCGCGTCCCCGGCGGTGATGTCGCCGACGAGGGCACCGAGCGCCTCATCGCCCCAGTCGAACATCGTCGACGTGTGCTCGCCGAGCTCGACGACCGTCGTCGTCAGCCCGCCGCCGATCTCGGCGAGTACGTCGGCGACGGCCACCGCCGCGGTCGTCGTCCGACCCCCGGGCCTCGGGTTCCCGACGACGGCGTGGACCACACCCCCGCTCATGTGTTCGCCTCCTCGCCCGCGGCGGCACCGAGGATGGCCCGCACCTCGGTCGCCGCCTGCTCCAGCGACGTCGCGCCCGACGGCATGGCCGGGTTGCCGAAGAACCCGTGCAGCTCACCGGCGTAGCACCGGTAGCTGGTCGCCACGCCGCTCGCCTCCAGTCGTTCCGCGTAGGCCCGGCCCTCGTCGCGCAGCGGATCGCACTCCGCGGTCACGATCACCGCCGGTGGCAGGCCCCGATGGCTCTCGGCCCGTAGCGGTGAGGCGAGCGGTTCCGATCGACGATCGAGCGGCGCGTAGTGGTCCCAGAACCAGGCCATGTCGGCGCGCCACAGGTAGTAGCCCTCGGCGAACTGCTGGTAGGAGGGCCGGTCCAGGTCGTGGTCGAGCACCGGGCACACGAGGAGCTGGCCGGCGATCGGTGGTCCGCCCTCGGAGCGAGCGACCAGGGTCGCCGCCGCCGCGAGGTTGCCGCCCGCGCTGACACCGGCGAGCACGACCGGGCCGTCGAGCCCCGACTCGTGCTCCAGCCACCGCAATGCGGCCATGACGTCGTCGAGCGCAGCCGGGAACGGATGCTCGGGAGCGAGCCGGTAGTCGACCGACAGCACCGCGGCGCCGCAGTGGAGGGCCAGGTCCCGGCACATCGCGTCGGACAGGTCGAGGTCGCCGAGCACCCACCCGCCGCCGTGGAGGAACACGATCGTGCCGGCCTCCTCCGCGACCCGGTACAGGCGCGCCGGCACGCCCGGATGCCCCGGGATCATGAGGTCGTCGACCCAGTCGATCGGCGCCCCGACCCGGGGTCGGGCGAGTGCGAGCTGGTCCCGGGCGGCGGCGACACCGACCCGGTACCGCGGTTGCCAGCCGGCCCGCTCGAGATCGGCGAGGAACCGGCGGGCCTCGGGAGCGAGCGGGCTCTCGTCGCTGCGCTCGACCGTCGCCCCCGGGGTCACGGCAGCACCGCCAGTGCCTCGATCTCGACGAGGAAGTCCGGTCTGGCCAGTGCGGCGACCACGACGAGCGTGCTCGCCGGCGCCTGACCGCCGGGGAACACGTCGGCCCGTGACGCCACGACCGGGCCGATGTGGTCGGGATGGGTCACGAACGAGGTGATCTTCACGATGTCGCCCATGTCGCCGCCGGCGGTGGTGACGACACCCTCGATCTGGCTCCAGACCTTGGCGATCTGGGCGTCCAGGTCGCCCGGAGCGTGTGTGGTGCCGTCCTCGTTGAGCGCGAGCTGGCCGGCGACGGCCAGCATCGTGCCCGTGCCGAGCACCCCGTGGGAGAACGCCTTGGACTGGTACGCCCCGTCGACGGTGATGGCGGTGTGGTTCATCCGAGTGCCTCCAGTGCGGCGTCGTCCAACATGACCGTCGCCTCGATCTCGACCAGGTAGTCCGGGTGGGCGAGCCCGGCGACCACGAGGAACGTGCTCGCCGGGAACCGCCCCGGTTCGAAGTGCTTCGCCCGCTCCGCGCCGATGGCCGACAGGTGGCCCAGGTCCACGGCGTAGGTGGTGAGCTTGACGATGTCGCCCATGTCGGCGCCGAGCGCCGCCACCACCGAGCCGATGTTGCGCCACACCTGCGCGGCCTGGGCTGCGGGATCGCCCCGGCCCACCAGTTGCCCGGAGGCGTCGAGCGCGATCTGGCCGGTGAGGAACACCGGCGTGCCCCGCCGGACCAGCGCGTGTGAGTAGGCCGGGACGGGGTGGACGTCGGGCGGGTTGACCGCGACGGCGGTCATACGCCCGACATCGATGCGGCCGTCGCCACGTCGCGCTCGGCGAGCTCGCGGGTGACCTCCCGCCCGACGATCTCCAGGTCGTCGATGAAGTCGGGCACGATGACCACCGCGCCGTCGATGTCGCCCTCGTGCACGACGTGGGCGAGTCGCTCGGCGATGGTCGCCGGGGAGCCGATCAGCGCCGCCTTCGTCACGGCGAGGCCGGTCTTGCCCCCGTCGATCATCCGCTTGGCCGTCGTGTTCTGGGGCACGTCCTGGCCGTACTCGCGGGACCGGTTGGCCAGCGCGGTCATGTCGACGCCCTCGTTGTAGAGGTCGACGCGGCGTTGGGCGTCGGCGTCGGTCTCGCCGGGGATGATCGAGAACAGGCCGAACGTCTTCGTCGGCTTGCCGACCTCGGCCGAGACCTCGCGGGCCCGCCGCGCCACCGAGATCATCTCGTCGGCGCCGGTCGCGCCCATGAAGCAGACGTCGCAGTTCTCGATCGTGAACCGGAAGCCCCGGTCCGACGTGGCGGCGCAGAGGATCGGCGGCAGGGCCGCCGGCTTCGGGTTCGACATGCAGTCCTCGAGGTCGAAGAACTGCCCGTGGTGGGTGACCCGCTCCTCGGTCCACAGGCGCTTGGCGACCGTGATCCACTCCTCGGCGAGCCCGTAGCGCCCGGCGTGGTCGAGGTCGCGCCACAGGCCCATCTGGCCCTGGTCCGACGGGTTCGACCCGGCGACCAGGTTGATGCCGGCGCGGCCGCCGGACACCTGGTCGAAGGTGGCGATCATCTTGGCCACCACCGCGGGGTGCCACACCATCGTGTGGATCGTGCACCAGAGCTTGATGCGACTCGTCGCCTCGGCCAGGCCCGTCATCGTCGTGAACGACTCGAGCGTGACGTCCCAGTGCTTCGACGGGCCGCCGAAGCCCCGCCACTTCGCCATCGACAGGGCGAAGTCGAAGCCGAGCTCCTCGGCCAGGACCGTCACCTGCCGGTTGTACTCGTAGCTCGCGGGCAGCTGCGGGCTCGTCGTGGAGATGATCCACCCACCGTTGCCGACCGGGATGAAGACCCCGAGCTCGATCTCCTTGGTCATCGCGTTCCTCCGCGTGGTCCGCGCGCGCCGCCTCCGTGCGGAGGCCGCGCAGGCGCTGTTGCGTTCGTACGTGCGCCGGGTGCCCCGGCGGATCGTGGGCCGCCGCCGGCGCGGCGGCCCACCGTCGGTTCAGGCCAGGCCGCTGACATCCGGCGCTTCGACCGCGTTGTAGGTGTAGGCCTGCTTGACGGGCAGGTCGGCCCACGGCTCGAAGAACTCGAAGACGTAGGGCTCGACCTCGCGGCCGAGCTGGCCCCAGCGCTCCCACTTGCCCTCGCCGGCGGCGTACGCACCCTCGGCGATGGCGTTCTCCACGAGGGCCCAGAGGGCGTCCTCGTCGACCACGGTGGAGCGCCCGTCCTGCACGACGACCTTGCCGGCGACCATCACGGTCTCGATGTCGTCGGCCTCGGCCCGGTCGGCGAGCACATCGAGGATCGGGAGCACGGCGAACTTGCCGGCCGGCTTCATGAAGCCGTCCTTGCGCAGGACGAGCAGGTCGGCCTCCTTGCCGGGCTCGAGCGATCCGATCCGGTCCTCCATGCGCAGGGCCCGGGCGCCTGCCTGCGCCGCCGTCGAGAGGACCTGCAGCGTGTCGAGACGACCGACATCGAGTCGTCCCGGCAGGCGCTGCAGGTACATGGCGAGGCGCAGCTCCTCGAAGAAGTCCTCGTCGGGGGCGAAGCCGATCGAGTCAGTGCCGAAGCAGATCATCCCGCCGCGGTCGAGGATGTCCCGGGTCCGGCAGACGCCGGTCGACAGGCGCAGGTTCGAGCCCGGGTTGTTGACGGCCACGGCGCCGGTGTCGGCGAGGATGGCGATGTCCTCGTCGGTGGCCCACACGAAGTGGTCGACGGAGACGTCTGGGCCGAGCACCCCGAGGTCGGCGAGGCGCCGCATGGCCGTCTTGCCGTGGTGCTTGAGGTTGAAGATCATCTCGGACTTCGTCTCGAGCACGTGGGTCATGATCCCGGTGTCGTACTCGTCGGCCAGCTGGCGCATGAGCAGGTAGCACTCGTCGCTGTTGGCCGGGGTCCAGTCGGGGGCGAGCAGGCACCGGATGCGCCCGTCCCGGCCGTCCCACTGGGGCGTGAGCTTCCGGTAGGCGCCGACGACGTCGCCCGTCGGCCACGCGTAGCCCATGGGCGAGGCCGCGACCTCGGCCCGCAGCTCGGGCGGGAGCATGGCGAGGAAGTGGTCGTCGGGGGCGTGGACGTACTTGTTGCGGTCCCGCGTGACGAAGCCGAGTGCGGCACGGATGCCGACGTCCTCGTAGGCCCGCAGGATCGGCTCGTTGCCGAACAGGTCCATCTCGGGCCGGCCGTAGCTGAAGTCCACGACCGCGGTCTGCCCGCCCTTGAGGCAGTCCAGGTAGCTGAGCACGTAGGCCGCGTGGAGGAACTCCTCGTCGACCGTGCCCCGGTTGCCGTGCACCGACACGTTCGCCCGCTCGAAGATGTACTGCGGCATCCCGGCGTGGGCGTAGCTCCCGCCGTGGAAGTGCCCGTTGACGAACCCGGGCATCACGAGGTGGCCCGGCGAGCCGATGACGGAGTCGAACGGACCGTGGGACTCGAGCTCGGCACGGGGCCCGACCTCGGTGACGACGCGGTCCTCGATGACGAGGGCACCGTCGCCGATCACGGGCTCACGGCCGTTGCCCAGCACGACGACCGGATCGCCGATCACGAGCGTACGGGTCATGGGTTCCTCTCTTCGCTGTCGGTGCGTGCGGTGGCGGGTCGGGCGATCACTCGGCCGCTCACTCCGCCGGGCTCATCGTCCAGAAGCGGGGGTGGGGGTCCGAGGTGAACGAGGCCCCCTCGATCCCGGGCCGCAGGGCCACGTTCACGCCGGCCACCGCGATCGGGGCGTAGGCCGCGCCCTCGGCGCCGAGCTCCTGCACGGTGGCGTAGGCCTCGGCACGGGCGTCGGGGTCGGGGCTGAACCGGAACTCGGCGTGGAGCCGGTCGACCTCCTCGTTGGCCCACCCGGTCGGGTTCGAGAACCCGGTGCTCTTGAGCCACAGGTCGACGTTCGGGTCGGCGTCGTCGAGCCAGATGACGCCGGAGCTGAGCAGCATGCCGGAGATCTGGGAGGCCGATCCGGTCGTGAGGTTCGTGCGCTCCTCGGTGTACTGGACCGTCGGCAGGCCGTTGACCTCGACGTTCAGGCCGAGCCCTCCGAGGGCATCGCTGATCAGCAGGGCGATGTCCTCCATCGCTGCGATGCCGTTGTTGAAGTAGATGGGCACGGTGGCACCGGCGGCGCCGGACTCCTCGATCAGTGCGGCCGCCTCCTCGGGATCGCCGTAGATGTCCCACGCCGGCACGTAGGAGGGCGACGCCGGGTTGACGATCGAGTAGGCGCGCTCGCCGCGGCCACCGAGGGCGATCTCGAGGATCTGGTCGTAGGGGATGGCGTGGGCGATCGCCTGACGGAAGGCCGGGTCGTCGAACGGCGCGGCCGTGGTGACCATCTCCGCCTTGATGATGTCGGGCACCGGCTGGTTGATGATCTGGAAGCCGGCCTCCTCCAGGGCGTCGAGCTCCCGGCTGCCGAGGCCCGAGCTGGCCATGTCGACCTCGTCGCCCAGCATCAGCGAGGTGACGTCGGCACCGCCGACGACCCGCATGATGACCTGCTCGTACGCCGGCGGCTCGCCCCAGAAGTCGGGCACCGCCGCCAGCACGATCTCCGAGCCCGGCGTGTAGCTGTCGACGTAGTAGTGCCCCGTGCCGGCCACGTTGCCCTCGGCCCATTCGGCCGCCCATGGGTCCTCCTCGGTGGCGTTCTCCTCGAACACCGCGGAGTCGACGACGCTGAACTGCGGGAACCGCAGCGACGGCAGGGACATGGCCGTGCGACGCGGGTTGCCCTCGGCGTCGGTGAAGTTGATCCGGACCGTCTGGTCGTCGACGACCTCGATCTGGTCCTCCGGCTCGAAGATGCCGGCGAGGTTGGCGTTGAACGTGCCGGTGGAGCCCGGGAGGCGGACGGTGCGGATGATGCTGTAGCGCACGTCCTCGGCCGTCATCGGGTTGCCGCTCGGGTAGAAGGTGACGCCCTCCTGGAGCGTGAAGGTCACGCTGTCGCCGTCGATCTCCCACTCCGACGCCAGGCCGGGCGCGACGTCGAGGCCGATGCCGAGGAGGGAGCCGTCGTCCTGGGGCTCGAGCGCGTAGTTCACGAGCGTCTCGTAGACGTTCACGCCGAGGACCCGGTTCCACTCAACGCCGGTGATCGACGGGTCCATGCTGTTGATGTCGCCGGTGGCGGCGAAGACGAGCGTCGAGTCGTCCGCACCGCTCGCCACCGACGACTCCGACGACTCGCCGGACTCCTCGCCGGCTTCGGTCGCGGCGTCGTCCGACGCCGACGCGTCGGGGTCGCTGTCGCTGCACGCGGCGGCGACGAAGGTCAGCGCCACGAGCGCGACCAGCACTCTCCACAGGTTTCGCACGAGGTCTCCTTTGCGGGTTCCGCCCGGTGCTCCCGAGTGTCGACGGCCGAGGTGTCCCGTCGATTTCCCGTCCGTGCGCATCCCGTTGCCATCTACTTCACGGAATCTGATATCTCAGATCTCAGATCTCATCTGCGGCGGCAGCACCGTCGCCGCGCACCGGCTCCTGCAGCTGCCGCAGCGACGGACGATGGAGCACGTGGCAGGCGACGTGGTGGTCGTCGGCGAGCTCTTCGAGCCCGGGGTGCACGGTCGAGCACTCCGGCACCTCCATCGGACAGCGGCCGACGAGACGGCAGCCGGGAGGCAGCGCGAGCGGCGAGGGGATCTCCCCCTCGAGTCGCACGCGCTCCGGCCGCCGTCCGTGCACGGGAACGGGCACGGCCGACAACAACGCGCGGGAGTAGGGGTGGCGGGGCTCACGGAGCACGACCGGGGACGGGCCGGCCTCGAGCACCCGACCGAGGTACATCACGAGCACCCGGTCGGTCACCCGCCGCACGGCGGCGAGGTCGTGGCTGACGAACAGATAGGCGAGGCCGAGCCGTTGCTGGAGGTCCAGCAGCAGCTTCAGGATCTGGCCGCGCACGGACACGTCGAGCGACGCGGTGGGCTCGTCGAGCACGAGCAGGCGGGGGTCGACCGACAGCGCGCGTGCGATGCCCACCCGCTGGCGCTGACCACCCGACAGCTCGTGGGGGAAACGATCGAGGTGGGCGTCCGCGAGACCGACGAGCGCGAGGAGCTCGCGCACCCGGTCCCGTGCGTCACGTCGACCGAGGTCGCCGTGGCGGCGCAGCGGTTCGGCGACGGTCTGCTCGACCGTTCGGCGCGGGTTGAGGGACTCCAGCGGGTCCTGGAACACCATCTGCATGTCGCCGTACAGCTCGAGCCGCTCGCGCTCGCCCGCACCGGCGAGGTCCCGCCCGGCGAAGCGGATGGTGCCGGCGGTCGGTTCCTCGAGGCTCATGATGCAGCGCACCAGCGTCGACTTGCCCGACCCGGACTCACCGACGAGGCCGAGCGACGTGCCGGCGGGGATGTCGAGGTCGACGCCGTCGACCGCGACCAACGACCGTCGCCGCAGCAGCGAGCCGACCTCGAACACCGTGCGGAGGCCCCGCACGGAGAGCAGCGGCTCGACGGCCCCGTCGTCGGATCGGACCTCGCCGTTCGGTCCCGGGTCGTCGACCGTGATCGGCACGGACATCACTCGCCTCCGTCGGGGTCGTGGAGGTGGCACGCGGCGAACCACCCCGGCTGCAGGTGCACGACGGGCGGCTCGGTGCCACAGACCGGCATGCGGTCGGGGCAGCGGTCGGCGAACGCACATCCGGCCGGCGGTTCCCGCAGGTCGGGCACGACGCCGGGGATGCTCGCGAGCTCGCCCTCGTCCAGCTCCACGCTCCGGCACGCCGCGAGCAGCTCGCGCGTGTAGGGGTGGGCCGGTTCCTCGAAGATCTGGCGGGCCGTGCCGTACTCGACGCATCGGCCGGCGTACATCACGGCGACCTGGTCACAGGTCTCCGCCACGACCCCGAGGTCGTGGGTGATGAGCAGGGCGGTCAGCCCCTCGTCCGTGCCGAGGTCCCGGATGAGGTCGAGCACCTCGGCCTGGATCGTGACGTCGAGGCCGGTCGTCGGCTCGTCGAGCACGACGAGGTCGGGCTTCTGGACGAGGCCGAGGGCGATCATCGCCCGCTGTGCCATCCCGCCCGAGAACTGGTGGGCGTACTGGCGGGCCCGCCGGCCCGGCTCGGGGATGCGCACCCGGTCGAGGAGGTCCGTGGCCGCGGCCCACGCGTCCTTGCGGCCGACCCGCTCGCGCTCGCGCAACGGCCGGGAGAGCTGCTCGCCGATCGTGAACACCGGGTTGAGCGCCGACTTGGCGTCCTGGAACACCATCGAGACGGTCCGACCCCGAAGCGACCGGCGGGCCCGGGCGCCGAGCTCGAGCACGTCCGTGCCGTCGACCAGCACCCGCCCGCCGGTGAGGCGGAAGTTGTCGTCGCTCATGCCCAGCAGGAGCCGGGCGACGACCGACTTGCCCGATCCGGTCTCGCCGACCAGGCCGGTGATGGCACCCCGCCGGACGGGGAAGGAGACGCCGCGCAGCGCGTGGAGGTCGCCGGAGCGGGTGACGAAGTGGCCCTCGACGTCCTCGAAGCGGGCGATGTGCTCGTCCGCGGGCCCGCCGGCATCGGTGGCCGCCGTGGACCGGTCCCGGCGGAACGTGGGCTGACGTGTCGAGGTCATCGGCGTCCCTTCGGGTCGTTGATGTCCCGCAGGCCGTCGCCGAGCAGGTAGAACGCGGCCGAGAGCCCGAGGACGGCGAGTCCGGGGAACAGCGAGATCCACCACTCGCCCGTCGTGATCTGCGCCTGGCCCCGGCTGATCATCGCCCCCCACTCGGAGCGTCCCGGCTCGATGCCCACGCCGAGGTAGCCGAGACTGGCCGTGACCAGGACGACCCACGACGAGTTGACCGACGTGTAGGCGAGGATCGGGCCGAGCGAGTTCGGCAGCAGGTGGCGGAACGAGACGGCCCACGTCGAGTTGCCGGCGAGACGGGCCGCGTCGGCGAACTGGCTCGACCGCTTGGCGATGATCTCGGCGCGGGCCAGCCGCAGGTAGTACGGCAGGCCGACGAACGCCAGGACGACCACGACGTTGGCGGCTCCGGCGCCGAGGGCGACCACCGTGAGCATCGCGAGCAACAGGCTCGGGAACGACTGGAGGATGTCGGTGCCCCGCATGACCACGCCGTCGATCCAGCCGCCCCGGGTACCGGCGACGACGCCGAGCACCGTCCCGACCACGAGGGCGATCGCCACCGAGCTGATGGTGATGAGCAGGTCGAGCCTGGTCGCGACCATGGTGCGCGAGAAGACGTCGGAGCCGAGCCGATCCGTCCCGAACCAGTGGGTGGCGTCCGGCGCCGAGAAGGGCGTGCCGACCGCCGGTGCGTCGGGGTCGAACGGCGTCCACACCAGGCTGACCAGCGCGACCGCCACGTAGATCGCGACGACCGCGAGCCCCAGTGTCATGCTCGGCGTGGCCGTCACCAGCGAGCCGATCGACCGTGCCCGCTGGCGCAGGGTCGGTCGCGGCGCGGCGACGGTGCCGGCTTCGGCGACGACGCTCACGGGGACTCCTCTCTCTCGGTGTGGTCCACGACCCCGGTCCTCGTCATCGACGTGCGCCGGCAGGGCGGCCGCGACGTCATCAGCGGGTGCGGGGGTCGATGACGAGGTACAGGACGTCGACCACCAGGTAGGTGAGGACGAAGAGCGCGGCGCTCCACAGCACGAACCCCTGCAGCGCGTCGAAGTCCGATCGGGTGATCGCCGCGAGTGCGTACTGTCCGAGTCCGGGCCAGCCGAACACGTTCTCGACGAGGATCGCCCCCGAGAACAGGAAGCCGACGACGCCGCCGATCATCGTCACGACCGGCAACAGCGCGTTCCGCAGTGCGTAGACGAGGTTCACGCGCCACGGCCGGATGCCCGTTGCGTGTGCGGTGCGCACATAGGGCGAGCCGAGCGCATCGACCATCTCGTTGCGTGCGACCCGGGCGATGGGGGCCAGGCCGACCAGTCCGAGGGTGACGGCCGGAAGGAGCAGGTGACGCGTCGCCTCCCACCAGGTGCCGAGGTCACCGTCGAGGAGGGCGTCCACGGTGAGCAGCCCGGTGACCTGGTCGGGTTCGTCCATCCCGATCGGGAGGCGCCCGACCGGGCCCGGCAACCAGCCGAGGTTGACGAAGAACACGAGCAGCAGGACGAGCCCGAGCCAGAACGACGGCAGCGCCATCCCGACGAGCGTCGAGCCGCGTATGGCGTAGTCGAGCGCCGAGTCCTGCTTGGCCGCGGCCAACACCCCGGCGGGCACACCGAGCACGATGGCGATGACGAGGGCGGCCAGCGCGAGCTCCGCCGTTGCCGGGAGCCGATCGACGAGATCGTCGACCACGGCACGGCCGGTGGTCGCCGAGGTCCCGAGGTCGCCTCGCACGAACCCGGAGACGAAGTCCCCGTACTGCACGACGAGCGGCTGGTCGAGTCCGAGATCGGCCCGCACCTGGTCGCGGAACTCCTGCGTGGCGTTCATCGGGACGTAGAGCTCGGTCGGGTCGCCGGCGAGCACACGCGTCACGAAGAACGTCAGCGTCGTGACCCCGAGCATGATCGGCACGACGAGCGCGACGCGGACGCCGACGAGGCGGAGCACCTTCATCGCCGGCCGTCCCGCGTCACGGGTCGGCCGACCGCGATTCGACCGATCTGCGTGCTCAGCCCGCCACGATGCGCAGGCCAGAGCGTCGGCCGACGGAAGATGAAATCTGAGATCTCATGTCTCGACACCCGGCCGATGGTGGTCGTCGAGCATGACGGGAAGGTTTCGTGGCCGTTATCGGCCGATCAGGAGTTCCTGATCCGGGGCTCAACCCGCGGCAACCACGACCGGCGCCGCCGCAGCGATCGGTGGCGTTCGCAGACGCGCCGGCTCAGCGACGTGAGCTGGCCCGGAGCAGGATCAGTTGAGGGTGCCGGAGGCGCGCATCCCGGCGACGGCGTTCGACTTCACCGCGCGCACGTGGCGCCGCATGAGACGCTCTGCGGTCGCCGGCCGCCCCGCGGCGATCGCCTCGACGATGCCCCGCTGGTGGATCAGCGCGTCCTCGATCCGGTCGATCTTCTCGGGCGCGGCGAGATGGCCGATGCGCTCGACGTGACTGCGGATCTGATCGATCACGGCTTCGAGCCGCGCGTTGCCGATGTCGCTGAAGAGGATGGCGTCGAACTGGCGCATCGACGTGCTGGCCCCGTCGTTGTCCCCGTCGGCCAGTGCCGTCTCGCCGCAACGGAGGTTGGCCGCCAGCCGGTCGATGATCCCCGCCGGCTGCGTCTGCGCGACCCGACGGGCCATCGCCCCCTCCAGGATCTCACGCACCTCGAAGATCTCGTCGAGGTCCTTGAGGTCGTAGCCGCTGACGATCGCGCCGCGATACGGCTCGAGGCGGACGAAGCCCTCCTGCTCGAGACGCACGAACGCCTCACGGATGGGGGTCTTGCTCACGCCGAGTCGCGCCGACCACGCCGCTTCACGGATCGTCTCGCCGGGCGAGAGCTGCCCGGTGACGATGAATGCGCGGAGTCGCTCGAAGGCGAGATCCTTCAGCTGTGGCCGCGCGCCGATCGGGTCGACGTGGTGCTCGTACTCCGCCACCCTTCCTCCGTGTCCCGGTGACCGTTCGACAATAACACCCGGTCCCCGCGCCCGAATCCCCTGGTTCACGATGCGCGTTCAACGCTGCGGACGACGGTTGGCGACGTCGTAGGAGAATGCGCGGATGCGCCTCACGCCCGGCCAGCTGAACCGCGCCACGCTCGAGCGCCAGCTGCTCCTGCGACGGGAGCCGATCGGCGTGGTCGACGGCGTCCGGCGGATCGTCGCCATCCAGGCCCAGGAGCCGGCATCACCCTACGTCGCTCTGTGGAACCGGCTGGAGGGGTTCGACCCGTCCGAGCTCGACGCCGCGTTCGCGACGGCGGCCGTCGTGAAGGCCAGCCTCATGCGGATCACGCTCCATGCGGTGCACGCCGACGACCACCCCACGTTCCACGAGGCCATGACCCCGACGCTGCGGGCAGCCCGCCTCAACGACCGGCGGTTCCGGGCCACGGGCCTGACGATCGACGAGGCGGACGCGCTGGTCCCCGCGCTCGTCGAGCGGGCCGGGGAGGTGTGCACGAAGGACGACATCGAGCGCCTGCTGGGCGAGCGGCTCGGCGGACCCCCGCACGAGGGCGTGTGGTGGGCGCTGCGCACCTACGCCCCGCTCGTGCACGCCCCGACCGGCGGCCCGTGGTCCTTCGGCCGGCGACCCTCCTACCGCGCCGCGCCACAGGGGGAGCGCCCCGCGCCCGACGCGGCGCTCGACGGACTGGTCCGCCGTTACCTGGCCGGCTTCGGTCCAGCGTCGGCCAGGGACGTCGCCCAGTTCGCGCTGCGGAAGATGTCCGACGTCCGGCCGGCGCTCGCCCGCATGGCCGACACGCTTACAACGGCGCAGGGCCCGGACGGCGACACGCTCTTCGACGTGCCCGGTGCCGCGCTCCCCGACGAGGACACCCCGGCACCGCCGCGGCTGCTGGCGATGTGGGACAGCATCCTGTTGGCCCACGCCGATCGCAGCCGGATCATCCCCGAGGAGCACCGGGCCCACGTGATCCGCCGGAACGGCGACGTGTTGCCGACGCTGCTCGTCGACGGCCGCGTCGCCGGCGTCTGGCGCCCGATCGAGGGCGGGATCGAGGCCCGCGCCTTCCACCCACTCGACGACGCCACCTGGGACGGCCTCGCCGCCGAGGCCGCCTCGCTCGTCGCCCTGCTCGCCGACCGGGAGCCCGACCCGTACCGCCGCTACGCCCGCTGGTGGGAGAAGCTCCCCGACGGCGAGGTCACCGTGCTCGCCGGCTGAGCTGCCGGCGGGACCGGACCGCGGCGTCGGCCCGCGCTCAGCGGCCGGCGACGATGTCGGCCAGCTCGGCGGCCACGCGCTTCCAGTGGACCCGCATCACCTCGCGCTCGTCGCTGCTGTCGAGCCGCTCGGTGTGGAAGCGGACCGAGCACCCGTTCGCCGCCTGCCGGACGGCGATCTGGACGGTCGCCGGTTGCGGGCGGTCGGCGGGCTGCCAGGTGATCCGCACGCGGTCGTAGGGGCGCAGGCTGCGCACCTCGCCGACCGTGCCGGCCGCGGTCTCGTACTGCTGCCCCGTCACCAGGGGCACGTCGACGCCCTCGCCCAGCCACAGGGCCAGGCCCTCGGCGGAGACGAGGAGGTCCCAGACCGCCCCGAGGTCGGCGGCGACGGTCCGGGACACGCCGATCTGCCAGCCGGCATCCCGGGTCAGCCCCACCGGCCGCTGCTCCACGGCTCCTCCGTTCGTCGCCCGTCGTCTCGTGCGGGTCCGGCCCTGCGACCGTTCGCCGCACGACCCATCGAGCACCATCGGCCCCACGGATGCAACCCCGACCGGCACGGCGACCGTGGGGTCAGAGGACGGTCGTGGTCTTCTCGAACCCGAGCCGGGGCAGCCGGTCGAACTCCGGCGGGGTCGCGTGGCCGATGTTGACCACCATCAGCGTCTGCAGCCGCCCGTCCGGGAAGAACTCGCCGTCGATGCCCGCGGCGTCGAGCCCGGTCATCGGCCCGGCGTCGAGGCCGACGGCGCGCACGGCCATGATGTAGTACGCGGCCTGGAGGGTGGCGTTGAGGCGGGCCATGTCCGTCCGCGCCTCGACCATCGGCTCGAACTGCTCGCGCAGGTGGGCGCGGTCGGGGAAGAACGTCGGGAAGTGCTCGTGGAAGGCGGTGTCCGCGGCGAGGATGGCGACCGCCGGCGCGGCGGCGGTCTTCGCCTTGTTCCCCTCGCCGAGGTGGGCGACGAGCCGGTCACGGTCGTCGGGACCCACGTACACGACCCGCATCGGCTGGGTGTTCATCGAGGTCGGCCCGAACTTGTACAGCTCGTGGATCTCCCGGAGCTGCTCCTCGGTGACCGCCTCGTCGGTGAACGAACCCGCCGATCGGGCGCCGGTGAACAGCAGGGCGCGGGCGTCGTCGGCGAGGACGGAGGTCTCGGTCACGGAGGTCATGGCTCTTCCCACTGCGTCGCGAACGTTCACCGGCGCCCAACAGTCCTTGACCGTTCAACATTTCGTGCCGATCGCCACACGCCGACAGGCGGAGGCGCAGCGCCACCCGAATGTCCGGTTCGTGAAACGCGCGGGAGCGGGCGCCCCGACACCCACCGGACGACTACGTTCAAAGCTGGGTCCGCCACTCACAGCGCGGCCGCGCTGCGGCTGCCCGAGCCAGGAGGTGTCGAGCGTGAGGAACCGCGTCTTCGTCTCGTACCCACCGTCCGGCCACGGGCTCGTGAACGCCCTGCGGGCACGACTCGCGTCCGAGCTCGGCGACACGCTGCAGGTCATCGACGCCTCATCGCTGGACGACGACGCGCCCTACCCGGTCGCGCTGCATCGGGCCCTCCGGGAGACGGTCGCGGCGTTGATCCTCATCGACGAGCGCCAGCTCACCACGGAACGGGACGCGCGGCGCACGGAGATCGCGGTCTGCCTCGCCGCCGAACCGGAGGTGGCCGTGCTCCCGGTGCTCATGGACGGCGCCACGCTGGACGAGGCGCGCGGCGAGCTCGGGCGGGTCCTGCGCCGACTGGGCCAACGGGTGGCCCTGACGGTGCGGAGCGACCACCTCGACGCCGACCTCGACCCGATCCTCCGACGGCTTCGCGGCCGCCTCTCACACGAGCGCGAGGCCTCCGCGCCGGCCCCTCTCGGGGCGACCGCCGGCGAGCATCGGGTGCCCGCGGCGCTGGCCCGGACCGACGGGTCGATGCTGCCGCTCGACGACGACCTCGAGGCCGATCTCGTCGATGCGGCCCGCACCGACCCTGAGGCGTTCGCCCAGCTGTATCGCCACCACCTCCCGGGCGTGCACGCCTACGCCTACCGGCGCACACGCTCGCGGGAGGTCGCCGAGGACGCAACCGCAGCGACCTTCGAGACCGCCTACCGCGAGCTCGATCAGCTCACCCCGGAGCCCGGAGCCTTCGGACGGTGGCTGTTCCAGATCGCGGCACGCGAGGTCAGCCGGCACCCGGCCGTGCGGGACGGGGGCGGCGAGGGCCCACCCACCGGGAGCGACGCCGGTCCGATCGCCGGGGTTCGCGATGCGGTCGGCAACGGGGCGACCGGGGCGCCGACCCGGACGGAGGTCGAGTCGTGGCTGACGGCCATGTCGCGCCTGCGGCCGTACGAGCAGAAGGCGATCCGGGTCGGCTACCTGTCCGGCCTGGCCCCGGCGGAGGCCGCGGAGACGATGGGCCTGTCCGCCGATGCCATGGAGCTCACGCTCGGCCGGGCGATCGAGGCGCTCCGGCGAACGCTCGGCGAGCAACGGGAGATCGACGGCGGATGAACGGACCAGCACTCCCGCGCCGCGTGACGTCGCCGCCACGCTCCGCTTCTGAACCGGCACCGGCTGTGCCCCTACCATGCGGCGCGTGCGGCAGGGAGTGACCGAGTCGGCCAGGGGACGCTTCGGCGTCGTCCGGCCTCTCCGGGGTACCCCCGGGGATCACCATGTGGTTCACCAACGCATCGCCTGCGCGCCGCTGCGCAACGACGCAGGACAGCGCACGCACGACGGGACGGGTCGGGAGCCCCTGCCGCACACCGACATGCCGCCGCGGTGAGCAAGCGCTCGGCCCACGCGGACCGCTGCGCCCGCCACCTCGCCCGGGCGTTCCTCGCCGGGGAGTGGGAGCCCCGCTCGATGGGCCGGCGGGCGAAGCGGGCCGTCGGCGACCAGCGGCACTGGCCGACGCGACTCGCCGAGGTCGTGCACGTCGGGTTCCCCGACAAGCCGGTCGACCGGCCCCGTGAGGTGGCGGCGTTCATCGCCGCGACCGACATCTTCCGGGCCGCACTCGCCGATCCGGTGCGGCCGCTCGACCTCTACCAGTGGTTCGAGGCACCCGTCGCCATGGGACCTCACCGGTGGCCGGTCCCGGTCATCGACGACATGGCGTCGCTCGCCTCGTGGCTCGGCGTCACCCTCGACCACCTGCGGTGGTTCGCCGACATCCGGTCGCTCGAGCGGTCCGCGACCGACGAGCGGCTCCGTCACTACCGGCGGCGCTGGGTTCGCAAGCGGGACGGGTCGGTGCGGCTGCTGGAGGCGCCCAAGCGCGAGACGAAGGACCTGCAGCGGATGGTGCTCGCCGGGATCCTCGACGCCATCCCCGTCCACGACGCGGCCCACGGGTTCCGGCGCGGCCGCTCCGCCCGCACCGGCGCCGCACACCACGTCGGCGCCGACGTCGTGATCCGCGTCGACCTGGCGTCGTTCTTCACCGCGGTGACCGCCGGGCGCGTCTTCGGGATCCTCCGTTCCGCCGGCTACGCGGAACCGGTCGCCCACACCCTGGCCGCGCTGTGCACGACGGTCACCCCGCTCGCCGTGCGGGCGGCCGTGCCCGAGGTCGCCCCGGTGTTGCTGGCGGGCCGCCGCCGGATGCTCGACGGCCTCCGACGCCCGCACCTGCCCCAGGGCTCACCGACGTCGCCCGCACTCGCCAACCTCGCGGCCTTCGCGCTCGACCGACGGCTCGCGGGGCTCGCCACGGCACTCGACGCCCGCTACACCCGCTACGCCGACGACCTGGTCCTCTCCGGCGGGCGGCGGCTGCGACGCTCGGCGCACTCGGTCGTCACGTCGGTGGCACGCATCGCCTCCGACGAGGGGTTCCGCATCAACGCGACCAAGACCCGGGTCATGGCCGCGAGCCAGCGCCAGCGCGTGACCGGTCTCGTGGTCAACGCCGGCCGCAACGTCGCACGCCCCGACTACGACCGGCTCCGGGCCGTCCTCCACGACGCCGCGGTCAACGGTCCCGACCACGCGAACCGCGACGGCCATCCCGACTTCCGGGCCCACCTCGAGGGCCGCATCGCCTGGGCGTCGGCCGACAACCCCGCCCGCGCCGCCAAGCTCGCCGCCCTCGCCGCCCGCATCGAGTGGTGAGCCGGCCGGGGCGTCGGCGCCGACGGCGGGGGCGGGTGTGGTCGTCAGGACGATCCGGTCGCGGGACGGCGTGGCCGCCAGTGCCAGAAGAACAGCAGGAACCCGAAGAACAGGAACCCGAGCGGGTTCTGGAACCCCGAGAACCCCATCAGTCCGAGGAACCCGAGCCACCCGAGGTGCCGGTTGTCGCCGCTCGCATGCCCACCATCGGCTCGGCGGGACACGTCACCACCTCCCCGTGCCCGGGACCGGGCCGACACGATCGGCGCTCCGGGGCGGCCTCGGCGCCCGACCGGGCCCGATCGTGCGGTCAGCCGACCCGGACGCCGGCGTCGGGAACCGGAGGACGGGCGCCGGTTCGCGCCGGGCTTCCACCCGTGCCTTGATGCCGAGCAACATGCCGCGCGTCATCACGAAGCTGACGAACCCGACCGGGGCCATGAGCGCCCTGGTGATCACGCTGTCGAACGCAACCCGCTCGCGCACCAGGAGCCGGGTCCCACCGCCGGGCGCGTCGCGCAGCGCGAAGGTCCACTGGAACTCCCAGCGCAGGTCCTCGTCGCGTCGGAGCGGACGGCCGGCGTCGAGGTCGCCGACCTCGAGCACCAGCACCTCCCGCGGGCGCAGCTCCGCGACGTACCAGCCGCCGGTCCGGCCACGATCGGCATGGACGACGTCGCCGATCTGCAGGTCCTGCCACTCCTCGACGATGTCGTCCGCGCTGTGGATGCCGAGACCGAACAGGTTCTCCAGCCGGTCGTAGGTGTAGAAGCCGCCACGGTCGGCGCCGAGTTGCACGAGCCAGGGCCACACCTGCTCACGGGTGGCGCCGATCGTGATCGCCCGGGTCACCTGGGTGGCGGGCTCCGCCACCAGATCATCGCCGGGCAACACCAGCGCGAGCTCCTCGTCGGTCGCTCCCCATCGTTGCTGCCACGGCTTCAGCCAGCGTTCGTAGGCGGCCGCCGACGCGCCCACGACGGCGGCGGCAGCGGCCAGGCGCTTCGCCTTCATCCCTGCTCACCTCACCAGGTCGTTCGCGGTCCCATCGAGTGTCCGCCCGCGATCGAACCGACACCAGAGCCCGAAGCCCCGACCTGCGCGCCCACGAGCCTGGCGGCGCACGTCGGCGTCGCGGCGTGGCTACGAGAGGAAGGGCACCTCGCCGGCGAGCGATCCCCGGGCGAACGACGCAACCCGCCCGGCTAGGACGACATCCCTTCGCCGTCGATCGCGGACGGGAGGTACGGCCTCGACGTGGGGCACGATCGACCGCCCGCTCCGCCCACCGTGTTGCCACGTCGGGGTCGGCGGGCTCCTGCTCCCGCAGGCGGCGCGACAGCAGGTCGCGGCGTTCGAGGAGCGGGGCTCGTGCCGCGAACGCGTCGCGGGGCAGCGCCGCGAGCTCGGCGTGGACCTCGGCCAGCTCGACCCGCAGCTCCGCGGCCGTCGTGACGGGATCGTCGTCGGCGCTCACGGGTCCCAACGTGGCCCCTCGCACCGACGGTGTCAACGCCGTTGCGGCGGTGGGCGGTGCCCCGACACGACGCCACGGTCGTCGGTAGCGTTGCGCCGTGGCGTTCCAGGAGATCCCCGTCGTGTCGCTCACCGACTGGAGCGGGCCGACCGCCGACCGGGCGGGCTTCGCCGACCGGCTCCGGTCGATCTGCCACGAGGTCGGGTTCTTCCGCATCGTCGACCACGGGATCGACCCGGCGTTCCTGCGCGACTACTTCGCCTCACTGCAGGCGTTCTTCGCGCTCCCCGAGGCGACCAAGGCCCGGATCGACAAGTCGCGGTCGCCGTGGTTCCGGGGCTGGGAGCGCGTCGGGGCCGAGCTGACCGACGCCCGGGTCGACCACCGCGAGCAGATCGACGTCTGGACCGAGCTACCGCCCCATCGACCTACCGGGGACGAGCCCGTCTACCTCCGGCTGGAGGGCCCGAACCAGTGGCTCGACGAGGACGAGCTACCGGGTTTCCGGGGCCTGGTCGAGCGGTTCCAGGCCGAGATGGCCGCCCTCGCCGACGAGCTGATGGGCGCCATGAGCGTGGCCCTCGGGCTGGCCCCGGGCCATCTCGAGGAGCGGTTCGGCGACGACCGGATGTCGCTGGTCAAGCTGATCCACTACCCGCCGACGCCGGCCGGCGAGGCGGGGGTGAACGCACACCACGACACCGGCTTCCTCACGCTGCTGTGGCAGCACGGCGTCCGTGGGCTCCAGGTGCGGAACCAGCACGACGAGTGGATCGACGTGCCGGCGGATGACGACGCCGTCGTCGTGAACATCGGCGAGATGCTCCAGTCGATGACCGGCAACTACTTCGTGGCCACGACCCACCGGGTGATCGCCACCGAGGAGCGCTACTCGTCGGGCTACTTCCACGGCCCCGGGCTCACGACCACCCTCTCGCCGCTGCCGCTCGACGCGAGCTTCGCCGCCGCCGTCGCCGCCAGCCCCCACCACCGCGATGCCGGGTTCATGGCCCGCCACGACGAGCTGCTCGGTGGCGCCCGGGGCACCACCTCGGCGTCGGCACCGACCTATGGCGAGCAGCTGTGGAACTACTTCACCCGCAGCTACCCCGACCTCGTCGCCCGCCACCACCCGGACCTCCACACACCGGCCGACTGACCGCGGCGGCGCTGGCCGACGCCTTCGGCAACGGGCGCCGCTCCCCGCGATGACCGCCGCTCCGTCGGGGCGAACCGATCAGCGGGGTCGGGACGTAGGGAACGACCGTGCGCACCCTCGCCACGACGCAAGGGGTGCGTGACGATCGACCCAGGAGACGTCCCCCATGCCGACGGTGCATCCCGACGGAGCGGAGGCTGCCGAGGCGGCCGTGCACGACCTGCTCTTCACCGAGGAGGGCAGGCAGAACCCCTATCCGCTCTACCACCGGCTGCGCGACGTAGCGCCGGTTCATCGCAGCGAGATGCTGCGGGGCATGTGGCTGCTGACCCGCTACGAGGATTGCCACGCGGTGGTGCGGGACCCGGCGGTCCCGAAGCGCTTCGCCGAGAGCCTCGACGGCATCAGCTCGTCGTGGCGCAACCACTCGTCGACGGTCGGCGTGAGCCGGATGATGCTGATGGTGGACCCGCCGCTCCACACGCGGCTGCGCCGCCGGGTGGCCCGCTCGTTCACGCCCCGCCGGGTCGAGGCGCTGCGCCACTCGATCGTGGCGATGGTCGGCGAGCTGCTCGACGGCTTCGAGCGTGACGGCGGCGGCGACGTCGTCGAGCGCATCGCGTTCACGCTGCCGGTGCAGGTGATCGGCGAGCTGCTCGGCGTGCCCCACGACGACCTCGGGTGGTTCCGGGACCCGATGCTCGCGCTCACCCAGTGCCTGGAGCTGGCGACGACCCGTGAGCAGCGGGCCGACGCCGACGCGGCCTACGAGCAGGCCGCCCCGTACTTCGCCGACCTGATCGCGGCGCGTCGCTCGACGCCGGCCGACGACCTCCTCAGCGCACTCGCCGCCGACGACGGCGACGACCCGCTCGATGACGCCGAGCTCGTCGACATGGCCCTGCTGCTGTTCGTCGCCGGGTTCGAGACGACGTCCAACCTGATCGCCAACGCGGTCGCCGCCTTCGCCGCCCACCCCGACCAGTGGGAGCTCCTCCGCACGAGCCCGGGTCTCGTGGAGGGGCTGGCGACCGAGCTGCTGCGCTACGACACGTCGATCCAGTTCATCAGCCGCCTCGCCGTCGACGACGTCGTCGTCGGCGGGGAGACGATCCCGGCCGGCGCGCCGATCCTGGCGGTTGCGGGCGCGGCGAACCGCGATCCGGAGGTCTACGCCGACCCCGATCGGCTCGACCCGCGCCGCACCGGCGCACGCCCACTGTCGTTCGGCGCCGGGATCCACCACTGCCTCGGCGCCGCTCTCGCCACCGCCGAGATCGAGGTCCTGTTCGGCGAGATGGCCCGCCGCTACCCACGCCTCGAGCTCACGGGCCCGGTCGAGTACCGCAGCCGGGTCCTGTTCCGCGGCCCCGAGTCGCTCGAGATGAGGGTTGGGCCGACCGTCACCGCCGACCGCCGGGCGGGCTGAACCGGCGCCGCGTCGAGGTCCCGAGTTCGCGCCAGTTCCGCAACGTCGTCCGCTGTGGTGGCGCAGCCGGCCGTTGGCAAGCGACGGCGACCATGCGAGGCTGAGACCAGCCGAGGGCCCAGGGCCTGCGGAAGTGAACCCAGTAGACGTCCGGACGGTCGGCTGCTGGGTTTGCGTCGTTTCGGCCGTCAGCCCGCGGTAGCCACCTCGATGAGTCGGAGCAGACCCTTCTCGTCGAGCATGCGCCCGGCACGCCGCAGGGCGAGCGCCCCGTTCACCGCTTGGAGCACGGCGCCGGCCTCGTCGTCGTGGTCGGCGCCGGCCCACTCGGCGACCTCCGACCACGACCACACGCGGCCGTGACCTCGGGTCCGCCCCAGCGGCTGCGGGAAGGTGCCGTCGCCGCGATCGCCGGCGATGAGCTGGTTGACGGACTGGCGGCTCCGGTCGAGACGCTCAGCGATGTCGTTGACGGTGACGAGGTCGTCCTCGTCGACACGTCGGACGCGCAGACCCTCGACCGACTCCACCACCTCGACGGCCGAGAGGACGGCCTCGAGGAGGTCGTCGGCGTCACGGTCGAAGTCCCCGTACGAGATCGTCGAACCATGCGAGAAGGTCGCGTCGTCGCAGCCCGCCTCGAAGAGGGCGTTGATGCGCTCGTCGGTGCCGGCGTCGCCGTCGATGACGAGCGTGAACGTGTACGTGTTCATTCGCGCGTCCTCGACCTCCTTCTTCGGATGGCGCTTGCGAGCCATCTACACGCTCACCCTACGACATCCGTTGTCAATTGGAAACAACCTCGGACTCGCGCCAGCTCGGAGATCTGGTCGCCGCCCGTCGCGTCGGCGCCCGCGAGCAAGCGACCGCTGGACGCCGTTCGCGGCACGGTTGTGTCGCGAGACGCCCGTTCGCATGTCGTTCGCATTCACCTCCGAGCGGTGATCGGCCAACGATCGGGCGCAGCCGTGAGTTCCGGGAAAGACCAGGTCAGAGGGTGCCCGGGGCGGGGTTCGAACCCGCATGCCGCCGGAAGCGGCCGAGGGGTTTAAGCCCTCTGCGTCTGCCTGTTCCGCCACCCGGGCCGGTGCGACGGTTCGAGTTGGCACAGTGCCGACAGGGACGCTACTCCCCATCACCGGCGGCGCGCCCGCGGTGCGTGCTCATGCAGCCACGGTGGCCGAGCCATCGGCCTCCAGGGCGGCCCACAGGTGATCGCGGGCGCGGTCGGCCTGCGGGCCGACCAGCCCGTTCGCCACCACCAGGCCCTCGACCATGTCGGCGAGCACGGCCGACCACGGCCGGCCCCGCATCCGGATGGCGACCGTGAACCCCCCACCGGGCCGGCGCCGCAACGTGCGCTCGGCCCCCAGCACCCTTGGCGGGCAGCGATACCCGGGCACCATCCAGCCCTGCGCCCGGGCGGCATGGCCGAGCGTCCGGGCGGCACGGGCGAACTGCAGTGAACTGGCCTCCGACTCCACGCCCCCATCGTGGCACCGAGGTGTGACAGCCAAGCCGGCCGACCCGACCCGCGCCCCGGACGGCTGCCCGCGTCTCCATAACGAACGCGACGCGAACACCGAGGTGGCGCCTGACCCCGGTTGCGTTCACGTTCCGGTCGGGTTTCGAGGCCGCTCGCCCGAGCCGATCCAGACGCGCTGCGTCTTACCGTGACCACTCCCCAGGACGGATGAGAGAAGCAGGTCTCGTGCTCCCCACTCCCCGGCGCGTCGGCGCGATCGCAACGCTCGCCATGTCGCTCCTCCTCGCCCCGATCGCGGGCGCCGTGCCGGCGCAGGTGGACGCCGACGTCCCCCAGGGCGAGATCCTCGACGTGGGCGGGCTGATCACCTACCACCCGACGATCGACAACCTGGCCGACGGGCGCGGCTCGTCGTGCTCGTTCCGTCTCAGCTTCCGCAACGAGGGCGCGTCCGACGCCACGGTGTCCGTCTTCGACTGGGCCGGCGCCGAGATCGGGCAGCTTCTGGTCGCACCGGGCCGGACCCGCACGTTCACGGCGTTCGACAACCGCCAGATGCAGGTCTGGACCAACGACAACACGACGCAGCTGAGCATCGCGGTCACGATCGGCGGAACGACGAGCGGGCCCTACACGGTGTCGTCGGTGATCGACCCGACCCTGGACCGGGGCGGGCGCAACTGCCTGCCGAACAGCCAGCCCCCGACGACGCCCTCCACGACAACTCCCGGGACGAGCCCGACCCCGTCCACGACCCCATCGACCACGCCGCCGCCCCCGAACCCGGCGCCGCCCACCACGACCCCCACGCCGACGACCTCCGTGCCCGGTGGCCCGTCGACGTCGGTGGCCTCCCCGCCCGGATCGGTGGCGTCGACCACGGTCGACCTCGACACCGGGGGCGGCACCGATCGGCTCCCGACGACCGGCCGCAACCTCGAGGTCACGATCGCCGGAGCGCTGTGGACGATCGCAGCCGGGTTCGTCCTCCTCACCCGCTCGACCATCCTCCGCCGCCCTCGCTGAGGCCTGCCGCTCGCCCGACGGAACCCGCGTGCCACCCCGGCGACCGGCTCCGTCGTCGACGGGCGATCCGGCCCGAACGCGGCAGGGGGCGCGAGCCCGTCGCGAGCGCCGGGTCCCCGATCCTGTCAGTGGTGCGTCGTAGGTTGGGGGCCATGGCACCCGAGCACGGCAACGCGGCGATGCGGGAGGTGAACCACGACCTCGCGCCGCCGTCACTCAACCCCGCACAGCAGAAGGTGGTCGATCTCCTCGGGGCGAAGAAGACCGAGCGACCGAGCTTCGCCGACGATCTCGGCGACCGGCTGCGCGAGCGCCTCGAGGACGAGCTCGCCGACGTCGCCGCCACGCTCGAGGAGCCGCTCAACGTCTCCAAGCACGTGCTGAGCCAGGTCCACGGCTGCGAGGACCGCTTCCTCGCCGAGCGGTCCGAGCCGTTCACCCCGAACGTCGCCGTGGCCCGGGGCACGGTCGCCCACAAGGCGATCGAGCTGTCGGTCCACTGGCGGGGCGAGCCGGCGCCGCTCGAGCTGGTCGACAAGGCGATGGGTCGCCTGTCGATGACCGATCACTGGCTCACCGACTACCTGCTGACCTGCGAGGACGCCGAACGGGCGGAGCTGCGCAGCGAGGCCGGTCAGCGGGTCGCCGCGTTCATGGAGACCTGGCCGCCGCTCAACCCCCGTTGGCGCCCGGTCACCGAGAGCGGCTCGCGGGTCGAGCTGTGCGACCAGAAGATCATCCTCCGGGGCAAGACCGACCTCACGCTCGGTTCCGCCGACGGCACGGTCGCGGGCAAGGTCATCGTCGACTTCAAGACCGGCGGCAGCGCGATCAGCCACCTCGACGACCTGCGGTTCTACGCGCTCCTCGAGACCGTCAAGCTCGGCGTCCCGCCGCGGCTGCTCGCCAGCTACTACCTCGAGCAGGGCGTCTTCCAGCCCGAGCGGGTCACCGAGGGCCTGCTCGACGCCGCGGCCGCCCGCACGGTCGACGGCGTGCACCGCATGGCCGAGCTGCTGTCTCGGTCGCGGGCGCCCGAGCGCCGCGCCGGCCCGTCATGTCGTTGGTGCCCGCTGCTCGCCGACTGCGAGCAGGGCAACGAGGAGCTCGCCCGCCTCGACGACTGGTAGGCCACGTGACCGCCACGTGACCACGGCCACCGGGGAGCTGGCCCGAACACCGATATCGTTCGGCGTGGTGGCGGCGGCATTTCTCAGCCACACGGCGGAGCTCGCGCAGCACCCGTTCGGACGGTCGTTCGTCGACGAGGCGACCGACGCGATCCGGAGGGCCGGCTGGCGGGCCGTCGCGGTGGCCGACGACCCGTACGGGCGACGACCGGTCGTCCCGTGTGCGGAGCGGATCGCCAGCGCATCGATGTGGATCGGGCTGATCGGGTTCCGCTACGGCCAGGTCGTGCGCGGTGTGCCCAACCGGTCCCACGTCGAGCTCGAGCACGACCTGGCGCAGCTCCACGAACGACCCCGGCTGGTGTGCCTGCTCGACGACCACGCGCCCGCGCTGCCACCCGAGGCGGTCATCGACCGGACGACCGGCGCCCGTCAGGAGCGCTTCCGCGCCCGGCTTCGCCGCGACGGCGCGCCGATCCTCACCTTCGGCTCCCCCGGCGAGCTCCACTGCCGACTGTTCCGCTGGATGCTCCGCGCTCCGACCGCACCGTCGGACGCCCTCTGGACGCCCCGTTCCCCCATGCCGTGACCTGCCGGCCCGAGAGGGCCGTCCGCACGGGGTGGGATGAGCGCACGCACGCGACAGGATGGCCTCGACGCGGCGGCCGTCGGGCGGGGGTGGACGAATGGCGCGGGATCGGGTGCTCGTCTGGTCGAGGCATGCGTGCGCACCCCTCGGCGACGCGATTCGCGAGCGGCTCGCCGTCGACCTCGGCGACGACGTCGTGCTGGAACCGGCCGATGTCCGCCCGGTGCCGTGGAGCGTCGCCGCGTTCCGCCGGGCGCTGCGCCGGGTGGCCGTCGTGGTGGTCGTCGTCGACCGGGGATTCCACGCCGCGTTGGCGGCCTCCGGCCGGGAACGCACGGAGCTGGCGGTCTGCCTCGCAGCCGAACCCGACCTGACCGTGGTGCCGGTGCTCGTCGGCGATGCCGGCCCGGCCACGGTGGACGGGCGCATCGGGCCACTCGCACCGCTTCGCCGGTGGGAGCCCCACGCGCTCCGCCTCGGCCACCTCGACGCCGACCTGGGGCCGCTCGTCGACCTGCTGAGGTCCCGACTCGCCGCCGCAAGCAGCGCCGACGCCGACGACACGCCACGGCCGCTCGACGACGACGAGGTGCTCGAGCGGATCCTGGCCCATGCGGCCCGCACGGACTCGCTCGCCTTCGCCCGGCTCTACCGGCAGTACCTGCCGAAGATCCACGCCTTCGTCTACCGACGCTCGCGCTCACGCGAGGTGGCCGAGGACATCACGGCGGCCACGTTCGAGAAGGCCTACCGCCAGCTCCAGGCATCCCAATCGAAGGCGGGCGGCTTCGGACCGTGGCTCTACCGGATCGCCTCGAACGAGTTGGCCGACCACTACCGGCGGGTGGGTCGGACCAAGAGTGATCGGGGCCAGAAGGCCATGGGCGCGCTCCACGCCTGGTACGCGGTGAACGACATCGAGCACGATGAGATCGGCAGCGACCTGGCCGCCGACCGGGAGGTGGTCCTGGTCGCGATGGCCAAGTTGAACCCCAGGTACCAGGAGGCCCTTTCGCTCCGCTACCTCGAGGGACGACCGCTCGACGACGCCGCCGCGGCCATGGGGACCTCGGTGCCGGTCGCAGCAGTCACCCTCCGCCGGGCGCTGAAGGCGCTCCGTCGTGAGATCGACCGTCTCGCCGCAGGCGACGACCACGGCGGGCGCAACGCGGGTCCGGACGACACCGGCGACGACGAGGCCGGCGAGAGCGGAACCGCTTGACGATCGGCGGCCGCCCCGGTCCACGACCGAACTGGCGGCCGCCACGTCCATCGCACGGCCGCGCCGGTGAGACCACCACCGAACTGGCCCCCACTCCGGCCACGACGCGGCCACGACGGCGGCCGGAACGAGACAACGTCGGAACTGGCTACCACCACGGCCGCCGTGCGGACGGAGCGGTAGCCAGAACGAGCGGCGGGTGGGAGATCAGGCGCCGGTGCGGCGGCGGAGGCGGGGCTTGGCCAGCGCCGGAGGCTGGTAGCCGCCGTCGGCGTCGTTGATGTTGGTGCCCGGCGGGACGATCTCGTCGATCCGGTCGAGGATGTCGGCCGTCAGCTCCAGGTCGGCGGCGCCGAGCTGCGAGGTGAGCTGGTCCATCGTGCGGGGGCCGATGATGGCGGAGGTGACCGCCGGGTGGTTGGTCACGAACGCCACGGCGAGCTCGGGCAGCGTCGTCTTCGCGTCCTCGGCCACCTGGGCCAGCGCGTCGGCCGCCTCGAGCTTGCGCTGGTTCTCCGGCTTGGAGAGGTCGTAGCGGTCGGGCAGCCGCTCGGCCCGACGGCTCGTGATCTCGTCGGCACCGAGGCGCCACTTGCCCGACAGCCAACCACCGGCCAGCGGGCTCCACGGGATCACGCCCATGCCGTAGCGCTCACACGTCGGCAGCATGTCCCGCTCGATGCCCCGCACCAGCATCGAGTACGGCGGCTGCTCGCACACGAACCGCTCGCGGCCCCGCTTCTCGGCCACCCACTGGGCCTCGACGATCTCCGAGGGCGGGAACGTCGACGAACCGACGTAGAGCACCTTGCCGGCCCGCACGAGGTCGGTCAGCGCGCCGAGGGTCTCGTCGATGTCGCACGACGGGTCGGGGCGGTGGATCTGGTAGAGGTCGATGTGGTCGGTGCCGAGGCGGCGGAGGCTGTTCTCGCACTCCTGGACGATCCAGCGCCGGGAGTTGCCCATCTTGTTGGGCCCGTCACCCATCGGCGCGTGGGCCTTGGTGGCGAGCACGACGTCGTCGCGCCGGTCCTTCAGCGCCTTGCCGACGATCTCCTCCGACTCGCCGGCCGAGTAGACGTCCGCGGTGTCGATGAAGTTGATGCCGGCGTCGAGCGCGGCGTGGATGATGTCGACACTCTCGTCGTGGTCCCGGTTGCCCCAGGCCCCGAACATCATGGCCCCGAGGCAGAGCGGGCTCACCTTCACTCCGGTGCGGCCCAGCGTGCGGTACTTCACGTTCGGTCCTCCCCTGCGCGTCGCCCGCGACACCTGCGACCGTAGCGGGCCGGCCGCGGCCGGTGCGCGGCCGCACCTCGCCGACCAGGCCACTCGCGCCGACCCCGCGAGAACGACGATCGCTTTCTCCCAGTTTTCGACCGAACCGGGTACAAAGGATCCACGACATCGGAGAACACGGCCCACGGCCGACCGTGGACCACGACGGCGATCGACGACCCGCCCGAGCGGCGGTCCGTTCAGCCCCGGGTCCTGGGATCGTCCGGGCGGGTGAACCGGCCCCGGGACCGAAACGTCCCGGTGACCGGGACGTTCTCCCCGGTGAAGGTCGACGAGAGGGAATCATGGGCACCAACCGGAACACCAACCCGCTGCGAGCACTGTGGGACAAGCTGGTCCCCCAGCGGTCGTACGGCGTGTTGGTGAACACGACCGCCGGCGTGCGCGTCGTGTCCGTTCCGGCCGGACGGATGCCCAGCCGCCGCACCACCCGCCGGGACTGACACCGTCCTGGCCAACGGACCGTGCCACCCGTGGCACGGAACCGTGGCCAGTTCGGGATCAGGCGACGGTGTCGAGGCCCAGGTCGAGGATCGGGGCGGAGTGGGTGATCCAGCCGACCGAGATCAGGTCGACCCCGGCGTCGGCGACCCCCCGCACGGTCTGGGGCGTGATGCCGCCCGACGCCTCGGTGATCAGGCGCCCGTCGACCACCTCGACGGCCTTGCGCAGCTCGTCGGGGCTGAAGTTGTCGAGCAGCACCACGTCGGCACCACCATCGGCGAGCACCTCGTCGAGCTGGGCCGGTCCGTCCACCTCGATCTCGATCTTCACGAGGTGACCGACCCGTTCCCGGGCCCGGCGCAGTGACTCGGCGATCGAGCCGGCGACGGCGATGTGGTTGTCCTTGATCAGCACCGCGTCGTCGAGGCCGAAGCGGTGGTTGGCGCCACCCCCGGCGCGCACCGCGTGCTTCTCGAGCGCCCGCAGGCCCGGCGTCGTCTTGCGGGTGCACACGATCGACGCGCCCGTCCCCTCGACCGCATCGACCATCCGACGCGTCGTCGACGCGATGCCCGACATCCGGCACAGCACGTTGAGCGCGGTGCGCTCGGCGGTCAGCAGCGCCCGGCTCGGGCCCGACACGGTCAGCACCCGCTCCCCCGCCGCAACCGGCTGACCGTCGGCCAGCGCCACCTCGGCGCTCACCGACGGGTCGACGAGCGTGAACGCACCGACCGCGGCGTCGACACCGGCGACCACCCCGTCGGCCCGGCTCACCACGGCGAACGTCGAGCGATGATCGACCGGCACGAGCGCATCGGTCGTGAGGTCGCCGGCGACACCCAGGTCCTCGGCGAGCGCGGCCCGCACGACCGGCTCCCACAGGAGGCGATGGAGCGGGGTCACGTCCGATCCGCTCATGCGACCGCCCCGACCGGCGCGCCGAGCGGACGGAGCCGGTCACCGACGATGTCCCAGCGCCCGACGGGCCACGCGGGGCCGGCGATCGAACGCCGCCGGGCGTCGGCGGGCTCGGCGTCGGGATGGTCGCTGCGGAAGTGGGCGCCACGGCTCTCGGTGCGCGCCGACGCGGCGTCGAGCACGAGCCCGGCGACGACCGCCACGTCGCGGTCGTCGCAACCGGATGCGTCGGGCGCCAGCTCGGCCAGCTCCGCCCGTCCGGCGGCGAGGCCGTCGCCGTCACGGACGACACCGGCCCGACGCCACAGCAGCGAGCGCAGCCCGGCGAGCCGTCCGGGATCGGTCGGCGCCACCACGTCGGCGCCGACCGCGAGCTCGACCGGCCCGGCGACCGGCCACACCCGGGCGCCGCGGTCGCGCAGCTCGCCGGCCACCGCCTCGCCGACGACGAGACCCTCGAGCAGCGAGTTCGATGCCAGGCGGTTGGCGCCGTGCACGCCGGACGACGCGACCTCGCCGACCGCCCACAGGCCGTCCAGGCTGGTCCGGCCGCGGGCGTCGGTGGCGACACCGCCCATGGAGTAGTGGGCCGCCGGGGTCACGGGCAGCGGCTCGACCCGGGGGTCGAAGCCGGCGGCGGTCGCCAGCGCGAACACGGTCGGGAACCGCTCGGGGAACGCGTCGCCGACCGCGGCGCGGGCGTCGAGCACCGGCCGATGGCCCGCCTGCAGGCGCCGATAGATGGCGCGGGCGACCACGTCGCGGGGTGCGAGCTCACCGGCCGGGTCGTCGTCGAGGACGAACCGGTGGCCGGTCTCGTCGACGAGGACCGCGCCCTCGCCCCGCAGCGCCTCGGTCAGCAACGGCAGCTGCTCGACCCCCTCGATGGCGAGGGCCGTGGGGTGGAACTGCACCATCTCCATGTCGGCGACCGCACCACCGGCGCGGGCGACCATGGCGGCGCCGGTGCCGACGACCTGGGGCGGGTTGGTCGTGCGGGCGAACGCATGGCCGTAGCCGCCGGTGGCCAGCACGACGGCTGGGGCGAGGTGGGCCACCGGCCCGTCGGGCCCGAGCGCCACGACGCCGACGACCCGACCGGAGGGCCCGGGGGTGCGGAGCAGGTCGACGACCCGGCCGGTCACCGACCGGATGGCGGGCGATCGCGTGGCCGCGTCCGCCAGGGCCCGCATGACCTCGGCACCGGTGGCGTCGCCGTCGGCGTGCACGATCCGGCGGGCGCCGTGGCCCGCCTCCCGGCCGAGCGTGAGCCGACCGTCGGCGCCGCGATCGAACCGGGCGCCGAGGCCGACGAGCCGCTCGATGGCCGCGGGACCGCCGGCGCACACCAGCTCGACGACCTCGGCGACCCCGAGGCCCCCGGAGACGGCGAGGGTGTCGGCCGCGTGGGCGGCGGGCGAGTCGCCGTGACCGACGGCGGCGGCGATGCCGCCCTGGGCCCACCGGCTGGAGCCGCCCTCGCCGAGTGGCAGGTCACCGACGACGACGGCCGAGCCGAGACCGAGCGCCACCGACAGACCGGCGACGCCGCTGCCGACGACGAGCGGTTCGGTGTGGCGGACGACCCGCAGCGCGCTCATCCGCGCACCTTCACGGCCAGCATGCGGTCGACGGCCTCCCGGGCGCGGACGGCGATGTCGTCGGGCACGGTCACCCGGTGCTGCAGGTGCACGAGCGAGTCGCGGATGTTGTCGAGCGTGATCCGCTTCATGTGCGGGCACAGGTTGCACGGCCGCACGAAGTCGACGTCGGGCAGCTCGGCGGCGACGTTGTCGCTCATCGAGCACTCGGTCACCATGACGACCTGGCTCGGCCGCTTGTTGTGGACCCAGTCGATCATCCCCTTGGTGGAGCCGACGTAGTCGGCCTCGTCGAGGACGTCGGGCGGGCACTCGGGGTGGGCGATGATCGACACGCCCGGGGTCTCGACCCGATAGCCCCGCAGCTCCTCGCCGGTGAAGCGCTCGTGGACCATGCACGCGCCCTCGTAGAGGATGATCTCGACGTCGGTCTGCGAGGCCACGTAGCGGCCGAGGTACTGGTCGGGGATGAAGATGACCCGCTCGACGCCGAGCGACTCGACGACCTCGACGGCGTTGCCGGAGGTGCAGCAGATGTCGCTCTCGGCCTTCACCTCGGCCGAGGTGTTCACGTAGGTCACGACCGGCACGCCCGGATGCTCGGCCCGCAGGCGGCGGACATCGGCACCGGTGATGGCCTCGGCGAGCGAGCAGCCGGCCTCGACATCGGGGATCAGCACGGTCTTGTCCGGGCAGGTGACCGCGGCGGTCTCGGCCATGAAGTGGACACCGGCGAACACGATGACGTCGGCGTCGGTCTCCGCAGCGGCGCGGGCCAGGCCGAGCGAGTCCCCGGTCAGGTCGGCGACGCCGTGGTAGATGTCCGGCGTCATGTAGTTGTGGGCGAGCACGATGGCGTTGCGCTCACGCTTGAGCCGCTCGATGTCGGCGATCGTGTCCTCGGACACGATCAGATCGAGCTCGGGAAGGCGCTCCCGAACGACGGTGAGGGGGATCCTCGTGCTCATGCTGTCGTCCTCCTGACCCGAGGAGCGGGCCCCGGGCGCGCCCAGTGACGCTCACTGCGCGCGCTTGCCCGTGTGCGGCCGTCGGCGGTCGCGGGCGGCGGGTCTGTGGTGGGCGGCCCTTCGGCGACCCCGGATCGAACCCCTGGGTGGACCACTTATACTCGGTCTGAGCATAAATAATACTCAGTCTGAGCATTGAACGCAACCGGAACGCCGGGTGAATGCCGTCACCAGGAACGGGGCTCGCCGACGACCGGCTCGTTCGACCGCCGGGTCGCCGTCCGAGCGCGGCGAACCCACCGGGTCGCGACGTGCGGGTGTCGGCGGTCGGAGCCGGCCGATCGCCGCCGGCCGCCGCCAGGGTCAGGCGCGGGTCCAGGGAGTGCCGACGCCGGGTCGCGGGCGCTCGCGGAGCACCTCGCGGCGGAACCGGAACAGCTCCGCGGGACGCCCGCCGGTGCGGGCGGTGCGGCCGGTCCCCTCGACCAGCCCCTGGCCCTCGACGAGGCGCCGGAAGTTCTGCTTGTGGAGGCGGACCCCGGCGAGCGCCTCGACCAGGCGCTGGAGCTGCAACAACGTGAAGCTCGACCCGACCAGCTCGAACACCACCGGTCGGTAGGTGATCTTGCCCCGTAGCCGACCGACGGCCGTGGCGACCATCCGGCGGTGATCACGCACCATCGGTTGGCTGGTCACCGAGCACGCCGCACCCGGTGGCGGCGTCTCGGTCGACTCCGACACGAGGCCGAGCTCGTAGAGCAGCTCGTAGCGCTCGAGGGCCCCGACGCCGTCCCACGCCGCCCCGGCCAGCCCGAACGCGATGTGGGCCCGCTCCTCGCGGTCGCGGGCCTCCTCCGGGTCCTCGGCCGCGGCCACCCAGGCGTCGAGCACCGGCACGATGTCGGCGTCGAGGATCGGCGGGCGCCCGTCGCGGTGGTCCTCCCACGGCAGCAGCGAGTACCAGTCGGTCCACGCCGCACCCTCGGACGGGCGGACCTCCCGGACGAGTGCCAGGTAGGCGATCGACAGGAGCCGCTCGGACGGGTCGGGGCTGCGGCCGCGGTCGCCGAACGTGTAGAGCTGCTCGGCGTAACCGACCTCGAGGCCGGTCTGCTCCTTCACCCAGCCCCGCAGGGCCCGTTCCAGGGTGCGGTGGTCACCGAGGAGGCCCGACGGGAGCCCGGGCAGGCCGTCCTGGCTCGTCACGGTCAGCACGCGGGGCGTCTCGTCGGTCACGGCGACGATGACGGCGTCCAGGCTGACGCGAACGGTCGGCGGCTGCTCACCCACCCGGCTGATCGTACGGGCCATGGGTGGGGCGGTCGCGCGAGACTCCCGCCCGTGCCTCTCATCACCGTCGACGTCACCGACCGGGTCGCCACCGTCACCCTGAACGACCCGGACCGCCGAAACGCCTTCAACCTCGCCATGAACGACGAGATCACGGCGGCCTTCGACGAGCTCGAGGCCGGCGAGGACGTCGGCGCCGTGGTCGTCACGGGCGCGGCCCCGGCGTTCTGTGCCGGCGCCGACCTGTCCCACCTGGGGTCGTCGTCGAGGGAGGGGCTGACCGCCATCTACGAGGGCTTCCTCCGGGTGGCCCGCTCGCCGCTGCCGACGATCGCCGCGGTCAACGGCGCCGCGGTCGGCGCCGGCATGAACCTGGCGCTGGCGACCGATCTGCGGGTCGCCGCGAAGCGGGCGAAGTTCGACACCCGGTTCCTCCAGCTCGGGATCCACCCCGGCGGCGGGCACACCTGGATGCTCCAGCGGATCGTCGGACCCCAGACCGCGGCCGCCATGGTCCTCTTCGGTGAGGTGCTCGACGGTGAGGCCGCCGCGGCCTGCGGGCTGGCGTGGCGCTGCGTCGACGACGACGCCCTGCTCGGGGAGGCCCACCGCCTGGCCGCCGCCGCGGCCGCGGGCCCGCCCGACCTGGTGCGCACGATGAAGGCGACGATGCGCTCGATCACCGCGCTCGACGAGCACGACGCCGCGGTCGCCGCCGAGCTCGGCCCCCAGGCCGCCTCGACCGAGACCCCCGCCTTCCGCGAGCGCCTGGCCGCCATGGCCGCCAAGGTCAGCGGCCGCAAGGCCTAGCCCCCCGAAGCCGATCTGGTACGCGAACCCGACCACCACGTGGCGAGTCCGCGTACCAGATCGGGCCCTTCCCGAACTGGCACGCGAACCGACCACCACATGGCAGATCTGGTAGCCAGAACCGGGGTGAGGGCGCTGGAGGAGGAGCCGCTGGGTGGGGGGAACACCACGGCCGGGGTCGTGCGGGTCGGTGGCACGGTTCGGCGGCCGGCCGGGCCGTGGTCGCCGACCGTCCACGCGCTTCTGCAGCACCTCGACGCCGTCGGGTTCGAGCATGCGCCCCGCAGCCTCGGCTTCGACGACCGGGAGCGTCACGTCCTCGAGTACGTGCCCGGCGAGGCCGCCCACCCGTTCGCAGCCGCCGACCACACGGTGGCGTGCCGGCGGGTCGGGGCGCTGCTGCGCGAGCTCCACGACGCCACGGCGACGTTCACGCCCCCGGCCGACGCCCACTGGAACGTGGTCATCGAGCCCGATGCGACCGACCTCGTCGTCCACCACGACCCCGCGCCGTGGAACCTGGTGGTCGGCGACGACGACCGGTGGGTGCTGATCGACTGGGACAACGCCGGGCCCGGCTCCCGCACCTGGGACCTGGCCTACGCGGCCATCGGCTTCGTTCCGCTCACCCCGGGGACCCCGCCGGCCGACGCCGCCTCCCGCCTCGCCGCCCTGGCCGACGGCTACCGGCTCGACGAGGCCGGTCGCGTCCGGCTCCTCGACCGGCTCGAACGGCGGGCCGCGGCGATGGCCGACCTGCTCGCCGACGGCCACCGCACCGGGACCGAGCCGTGGGCCGGGCTCCACGAGGCCGGCCACACGGACACATGGCGGGCACAGGCCGCCTTCGCCCGGCGACACCTCGACGCCTTCCGGACCGGACTGCGCCGCGGTCGATGACACCTGATGAGGGAATCCGACTGTGCGACAGGTGTCGCACACTGCGCACATGGCTCGCCGAAGGAACCGGTCCGTCTCGTTCCCGGGTGAGCTCGATGAACGCATCGCCACGGCAGCTGCCGCCGAGGGGCTCACCGTGAGTGCATGGTTGGTGCGCAGCGCCGAGCGCGAGCTCGTGATCCGGGCCGGCCCTGCCGCCGTCGCCGACTGGGAGGTCGAGCACGGCGCGCTGACGACATCCGAGATGGCCGAGGCTCGCGAGTGGGCTGCCGACGTCCTGTCCCGGGCCGGCGCCCCGGTCAACCCGGCCCCAAGGTGAGCGTCACGTACGACACCGGTGCACTGATCGCGGCCGAGCGGAACGAGCGCCGCGCCTGGGCGCGCCATCGCGCACTGCTCGAGGCCGGTGCGGCGATCACGGTACCCACAGGGGTCGTCGCCCAGGCGTGGCGCGGTGGCGCCCGCCAGGCGCTGCTCGCCCGGCTCCTCGACGGTTGCGAGACCGAATCACTCGTCGATGTGCAGGCGAGGCGGATCGGTCTGCTCGCGGGACGGACGGGCATCACCGATGTCGTCGATCTCTCGGTCGCCGAAGGCGCGTTGCGCCGCGGCGACGTGGTGGTCACGAGCCATCCCGACGACCTCGTCGCCGCGGGCGTCCCGCCGACGCGGGTCGTGCGCGCCTGATCCGTGCGCGCGCTCAGCCGGTGACGGAGACGAGCGCGTCGCCGAGGCGTCGGTTCATGTCGTCGAGGGCGGCGCTGGCCGGGGTCGCCCAGTCGGCGCCGTCGCCCGCGTCGCGCCAGGCGGCGGTGATGCCGCGGCTGGAGCTGATGAGCACGCCGGTGCCGTCGGGCCGGGCGCCGGCGAGCGCGTCGGCGGCGTCACCGCCCTGGGCGCCGAAGCCGGGCACGAGGAACAGGGTGTCGGGCATCCGTCGCCGCAGCTCGACGGCCTCGGACGGGTAGGTCGCGCCGACGACCGCCCCGATGTCGGACAGGCCGGACCCGCCTCGCCGGTCGGCCCCCCACTCCCGGACGAGGTCGGCCATCGTCGAGGCCACGGTGCCGGTGTCGGACGCCGTGTCCTGGAGCTCGCCACTGGCCGGGTTGGACGTCTTGACCAGCACGAACAGGCCGAGCGAACCGGCCGGGCCGTCGAGGAACGGCGTGATGTTGTCGGAGCCGAGGTAGCCGTTCACCGTGAGCCAGTCGGCCCTCGGCACGGTCAGCGGGCTCCCGGAGAGCCCGGGGGCGTCGCCGAAGAACGCCCGTCGGTACCACCGCGACGTCGAGCCGATGTCGCCCCGCTTGCCGTCGGCGACCACGACGAGCCCGGCGGCGCGGGCGTTGGCGATCGTGGTCCGCAGCGCCGACCAGCCGGCGGGGCCGTAGGCCTCGTAGCAGGCGACCTGGGGCTTCACCGCGACGCAGTGCCCGGCGATCGCCTCGATGATCGCCTCGTTGAACGCCACGTAGGCGGCGGCGACAGCCTCCTCGGTGTCGCCGTGGCGGTCCAGGGCCTCCGCGGCGAGCGCCGGCGGGATCATGTCGGGGGTCGGGTCGAGCCCGACGCAGGCCATCGATCCGGTCCGGGCGGCGGCTTCGGAGACGGCGTCAGCAACGTGCACGGGCCCACACGCTACCGGAGCCGCTTGCCGCCGTCGGCCACGCACGGGCCCGGACGCGCCACCGGCGGTCGGCCAGGGAGCAGGCCGACCGCCGGTGGTCAGAACCGGAGCGTAGGCCGTCGGCGCCGCCTACGAACGGCGGTCAGACCGACGGACCACGTGGTACGTCACTCGCGACGTCACTCGATCAGGCGCACCGGATCGCCGTTGATGACGGCGCTCCACGTCGTGGTGTCGAACACGCCGCCGGGGAACGAGACCCGCACCTTCACCCAGCAACCGGCGGGATCGGAGAAGTCGCAGTTGAACTCGGCGGGCAGCGGGATGTTGACCTGGATGATCCGGCCGTCGAACCCGTTGGCCGCGCTCACCCCGCTGATCTGGCAATCGCTGGTCGACGCGAGCTCGACGCCGTCGTCGCGACTGAACGTGCAGTCGCTGAACAGCCGGCCGGGCATGTTCGAGTCGCTCGGCGGCAGCACCTGGAGCGTTCCGGCCGATGCGGCGTCACCGATGTCGTAGAGGGTCAGCGACAGCGCCCGGTCGCGCGACGCCGGCTCCACGCGAGCCGTGAAGAACTCGGTCGTCGCGGCGTCGGCGTTGGCGTAGATGGGCAGTCGGCCCTTCGCCGAGATCGTGTAGCCGGTACCGCCGACCCCGTTGTCGACGTCGGCCGCGCCGACCCGCATCGACAGGCGGTTCAGACCGCTGGTCTGGACCGTCGGGTCGTAGGCGGTCGGGTTCGACGCGAGGGCGTTGGTGCGCACCTGGATCAGGTAGTTGCCCTGCCTGACCAGGCTCGCGGGGATCTCGCACACCGTCACCCAGCGGCGGAACGCCTCGGCGAAGGTGACGACACCGTCGTCGGGGTCGACCACCCACTCGCCGTCGTCCGGGCCCTGGCTCGGGCTCAGCAGCTCGCCGATCGACGGACCGGCGGCCGGGTTGTAGGCCTTGAAGGTCTGGGGCGCGCACCCGTCGATCGTCACGATCGGGTTGTCGGTGTCGATCCAGTCCGTGTCGTCGGGCTCGCGGATCAGCACCGTCGTCTCCACGTCGGCGCCCGGCTCGGCCTGGTCACCCGTGCACCACGGTGTCACACCGCCGGCGTACCGCTCGGCGGCATCCGCGTAGTAGCCCTGGGGCACGAGGGCGAGCTGGCCACCGGTCGCGGTGACGTCGCCCTCACCTTCGGGCGGTGGGACCTCACCACCGTCGACGACCTCGCCGTCCGGCGGGACGGCTTCGGGGTCACCCTCGGCCAGCGGGGTGAGCTCGCCCGAGATCGTCGCCAGCTCGGCCAGCACCGTCGGGTCGGGGAAGACCGCGGCGTTGCACTGGTTGCCGACGCTCGTGAAGATCGGGTCGAACATCTGGATGCGCAGCGGCGCCCCACCAGCGGCCGGGACCCCGGACTGGAAGAAGTACCCCTCGGTCGAGTACTCCTCGTTGACCGGGCCCGAGCACCGGGCGGCACCCGTGCACACCTGCGACCCGTAGCGGTCACCGCGGAGCTTGTTGGTCCCCGACCCGGCGAACGCCAGCCAGAACTCGGGCTGGGCGCCGTCGCTCTCGGGGTCGTTGCCGATCGATGACTCAGGGCTGCCCATGACCACGGGCCCCGAGAACTCGGCGACCGCCGTACGGCTGATCGTCGTCGTCTCCAGGTCGGCGCCGAGCACCGACAGCACGGGAACGAAGTAGTTCTCGACCTCGCGGGTCACGCTGACCCGGAGCTGGTTGGGGCGGTCGCCGCGGGCGACGTCGACGTCGACGCCCTCGTAGCCCTGCTGGCCCACGATCCGGTTGGCGAGCTGGGTCGCCTCCGGCAGGTGGTCGGGCAGGTAGACGACGCCGCCGAGCGCGGCGGCGTCCGAGGCGTTCTGCAGGCGGCTGGCCTGCAGGTACCAGTTGCCGACGTCGACCGCGAAGCCGACGAAGGCCACGAAGATCAGCATCATCAGGCCGGCCCAGATGGCGACGTACCCGCCGTCCCCGCGCGCCGCGGTGGGTTCGTGGTCGTCGCGTTCCTCGAGGGTGCTGGGCTCCGGCGCGGCCGCGGCCGTCACGGGGAGCACTCCGCCGACAACGGCAGGGGCTCGAGGCGCATGATCGAACGCTCCGTCAGCGTCTGGTCGACGCCGAAGAACCCCGTGACGAAGGAGTACTTGCCCTTGATGTGGACACCGAGGAAGTCGGTGTCCTCCTCGCTGCCGCACGCGGCCTGCTCGCTGGCGGGCCAGCCGGTCCCGGCGATCGGGACGAACTCGCGCGTCGCCGGGTTCCAGTCGAAGCGCCAGCAGTCGGTGCTGCACGTGTCGAAGTCGCCGGTGACGGGCTCGCCCGAGTCGGGATCGGCGCGGTACACGGTCAACGTGTCGACCGAGTCGTCACCGATGCCGTCGAGCGCGGCCGCGACGGCCTGGGCCGTCGAGATCTCGTAGCCGTCGACGCGCGGCAGCGCGACGGCGGTACGGACGCCTGATCGAACGGCGTTGCTGAACGTCAGGGTCGACCGGAACAGCAAGCCGAACTCGAGGATGCCGAAGAACAGCAGGACGATGAGGGGGGTGATGATCGCCGCTTCGACGGCCACCGCCCCCCTCTCGTCTCTGGTTCTCGCCACGAGCCTGCCGATCGGGGTGCGCGGGCGGCGCGCACGGCGGGGATGGGGGATGCGGATCAAGACGGAGGGCCTCCGAGGAGGAGGGCGCCGAAGGCGCCCAGTGCCAGGAACGGGACGAACGGGAGTCGATCGGTGCGGCCGATCCTCTTGGTCGCCAGCAGAACGGCGGAAACGACGGCCATGAGGATGAAGCCGCTCACGAGACCGACCCACCACGGCGTCCAGCCCATGAACGCGAGGGGCGCGGTCACCACTGGGGACGCCTTGACGTCTCCGGCTCCGAAGGAACCGGGCGCCCCCAGGTGAACGACCAGATAGATGACGAAGGCCAGCACGCCTCCGAGCAACGCCCGGAGAGCCGACCCATCGGTCACGTCGCCGGCCGAGGCCAGCGCCATTGCCGGGAACAACGCGACCAACGCGGGCCCGATGATCTTGTTCGGGACCTTGTGGGTGGCCACGTCGATGCGGGCGAGCGCCACGAGGAGCGCCGCCCAGGCGGCGAACACGGGGGCCTGGAGCCCCCAGCCGACCACAGCCACCGCGTACGCGGCCGCGGCCGCCTCGAGGATCGGCGGTGCCAGGAAGAACGCACCGACCCGTCCGGCGGGTGTGGTCACGGCCGTCATCCGCCGAGCCCTGTCTCCATCAGCCGCAGCGCGGCCGGTCCGATGAGGACGATGAAGAGCGCAGGGAGGATGAACAGGACGAGCGGGAAGATCAACTTGACCGGCATCGCCATCGCCCTCTCCTCGGCACGTTGGCGACGCCGCTCCCGCATGTCCTCCGACTGGACCCGCAACACCTTGGCGACGGGCACGCCGGCCTTGTCGGTCTGGTTCAGGGCCCGCACGACGGCGCGCAGGTCACCGACGTCGACCCGGTCGACCATGGCCATCAGGGCATCGGCCCGGGGCATGCCGAGCTGGATGTCCTGCAGCGCCCGACCGAGCTCCTGGGCGAGCACGTGCTCCTGGGTCTCGACGACCTTCATGAGGGCGCCCTCGAACCCGAGGCCGGCCTCGACGCTGATCGTGACCTGGTCCAGCACGTCGGGGAGCGTGCGCTCCACCTGCTGCACCCGCTCCTTGGCCTTGCCGTCCAGGAGGACGTCGACGCCGAAGACGCCGATGACCCAGAAGCAGACCGAGCCGATGACGGTCGGCGGGCTGATGCCGCTGCGCAGCAGCAGGAAGCTGAGCCACAGCGCGAGGACGGCACCCACGGCCTTGAACAGGACGACCTTGTCGACCGTCCAGTCGGCCTGGACGCCGGCGGACCGGATCCGCCGCTCGGCACGGGCCCGCATCTTCGGCGGGACCGGGAACGGCAACCGGCTGCGGCGGGCGTCGCCCACCGAGGCGCGGCGCGGACCGGTCCCGTCGAACGTCGACGGGGCGGTCCCGGCCGCGTTTGCACCGGAGAGCGACCAGTAGAGCACCGGGAGTGAACCAATCAGGGCGATCAGTCCCACGAGAAGTGTCGGTGACACGTTGCTCCCCTCCCCTAGAAGACGAGCCGGGTGATCCGGCGCATCCACAGGCCACCGACCACCAACATCGTGGTGGCGACGGCGATGAGCAGCCAGCCCAGCGGACGCCCCGTCAGCTCACGCTGGTACTCGGGGTTGGTCACGCTGATCAACAGGAACATCGCCGGCGGCAGCGCGATGAGGATGATGCCCGACATGCGGCCCTCGGCGCTCAGCGACTTGATCTGGCCCCGGACCCGGTTGCGGGCCCGGACGGTGGCGACGACCCGGTCGAGGATCTCGGCCAGGTCACCACCGACCTCGCGGTGGATCTCGATGGCGTTGGTCACCCAGCGGAAGTCGTCGCTGTCCATGCGCTCGGCCGTGTCCTTCAGCGACCGGGACAGGTCGCGGCCCAGCCGGTTCTCGGTGAGCGCCCGACCGATCTCCGGGCCCGTCGGGCTCGGCGAGTCGGCCGCGACCGAGTCGAGGCTCTGCTGGAGGCTCAGGCCCGCCCGCATCGACCCGGCCAGCAGCTGGAGGGTCTCCGGCAGCTGGTCGGCGAACGCGGCCCGGCGGCGATCGGCCCGCATCGACAGGTAGATCCGGAAGCCGATGTAGGTGGCGACGACGGCGAGGATCCCGCCGATCGGGCCCAGCAGCGCGGTGAACGCGATGAACGCCACCGCACAGGAACCGATCATCGTGACCAGCCACTCGGCCGGGCGCAGCGTCATGCCGGCCTGGTCGAGCCGACCGGCGAGCGACGTGTCCCAGCCCCGGGAGGCCAGCGTCGACTCGGCCCGCCCGACGATCGAGCTGTGGAGCTCGTCGATGCGGGGCAGGTGGACCTCACGCGGCTGGCCCGATGGCGCCGGGTCGCTGGACGCGGCCGAGGTGGCCGCGGCCCAGTCACCCGGGCCGGTCTCGGCCGCCACGGGGCCCTCCGACTCGTCCTGGCGCGAGAACCGCGAGGTGAACGAGCCGAGCAGCGACGAGCGCGCCGGTTCGGCCGCCTCGTCGCTCCACGAGCCGTCGTCGGCCATCTCCGGCGGCCGCGGCGCGGTACGTGACAGCACGGCGACGAGCAGTGCGAGCCCTCCGAGGAGGAACACCACACCGAGGCCGAGCTGGATCAGGCTGCCGCCCTCGCTCTCGGTCACGATCGGCGTCGTCGTCGGGACCGCCGGCGCCTCCGCGACCGTCGTCACCGGCGCATCGGCGGCCGGGGCGGTCTCGGGGGTGACCGCGGCGGTCGTCGCCGGGGCCTCCTGGGACGCGGCCACGCCCGGCATCACCACGACCGCGAGCGCGACCGCCCAGAGGGCGATCATGAACGCGCGCCGGGCGCCGAGTGGCAGCGACCGGGTCATCGGCCGTTGCGCGTCGCGCGCTGGTTGTCGCTGAACACGGCCTCGCCCAGGGAGAAGCCCTGCTCGGCGAGCGTGTCCGCGAACCGCGGACGCAGGCCGGTGGGCCGCAGCACCCCACCGAAGCGGCCCTGCTCGTCGTAGCCGGCGCGGCTGTCGAGCAGGTAGATGTCGGACAGGGTGATGATCTCACCCTCCATCCCGACGACCTCGGTGACGTGGGTGATGCGGCGCGAGCCGTCGCGGAACCGGCTGAGCTGCACGATCAGGTCGACGGCGGAGGCCACCTGCTCGCGGATCGCCCGGACCGGCAGGTCCATGCCCGCCATCAGCACCATCGTCTCGATGCGGGACAGCGCATCGCGGGGGGTGTTGGCGTGCAGGGTGGACAGCGAGCCGTCGTGGCCCGTGTTCATCGCCTGGAGCATGTCGAGGGCCTCGGCGCCACGGCACTCACCGACGACGATGCGGTCGGGCCGCATGCGCAGCGAGTTGCGCACCAGGTCGCGGATCGAGACCTCGCCCTTGCCCTCGATGTTCGAGGGCCGCGACTCGAGGCGCACGATGTGGGACTGGCGCAGCTTGAGCTCGACGCTGTCCTCGATGGTGACGATGCGCTCGTCGTCGGGGATGAAGCTCGACAGGATGTTGAGCAGCGTCGTCTTGCCGGTACCGGTACCACCGGAGACCAGCACGTTGAGCCGACCCTTGACGCCCGCCTCGAGCAGCGAGATGACCTCGGGCGTGGCCGTCTGGTGCTCGACCAGCTCGTTCGGCGTGAACGTGTCGGTCGTGAACTTGCGGATCGTCAGCGACGGGCCGTCGACCGCGAGCGGCGGGATGATGGCGTTGACCCGGGAGCCGTCGGGCAGGCGGCCGTCGACCATGGGCGACGACTCGTCGATGCGACGACCGATGCGGCTGACGATCCGGTCGATGACCTGGCGAAGGTGGGCGTCCGACACGAAGCGCGACGGCGTCGGCATCAGCCGGCCCGAACGCTCCACGTAGATCGGGTTGGTCCCGTTGACCATGACCTCGCTGATCGTGTCGTCCTGGAGCAGCGGCTCGATGGGGCCGTGGCGCAGGACGTCGTCGGCCATCTCCTTGGCCAGGTCGGCCTGCTCCTGCGGGGACAGGGGCACGTCCTGGCTGGCGAAGAACGCGACGACCTCGTTGGTCACGTACTCGTCGAGCTCGGCGTCGGTCATCGAGCGGTCGTAGAGCCGACCGCCCATCTTCTCGAACAACGCCTCCTGGGCCCGCTGCTTCAGCGCGGTGATCGGGTCGAGCGTCGGACCGAGGTCCCGCGTCGCGGGCACCCGGCTCTGCTCGGCCAACGGCGCCTGGGGCCCGGGCTCGGGCGTGACCACCGCGGGTGCCGCGGCACTCGGCGTCCACTCGGCCGGCCCCGGCTGGGGAGCGGCGTGCTGCTGGTAGCCGGCGTCGGCCGCCGGCTGGGCCGGTGCCCCGTAGGCGGCCTGCTGCTGGGCCTCCCACGCCGCACGCTGCTGCTGCTCGTACGCCGCCCGTTGCTGGGCCTCGTACGCGGCCCGTTGCTGGGCCTCGTACGCCGCACGCTGCTGGGCCTGCTGCTGGGCCTCCCAGGCGGCACGCTGCTGCTGCTCGTACGCCGCGACCTGGGCCTCGTAGGCGGCCCGTTGCTGGGCCTCCCACGCGGCACGCTGCTGCTGCTCGTAGGCGGCGCGCACCTGGGCCTCGTAGGCCGCGCGCTGCTCCTCGTAGCTGGCGGTGGCGTCGGGCACCCCGCCCTCGGCCAGCCCGGTGGACGGGCCGGCCTGCTGGTCGGGCGCGGGCGGCGCCGGCGCGGGGGCCGCCGCCATCGGGATGGGCTCGGCCGCCGCGGCAGCAGCGTCGCTCGGATGGCCGGCCTGGTCGGGCTGGTTGTTGGCGTCGTGCTGTGTGGCCGTCATTGGGCAGTCACCGGGTCCGCGGGCGTGACAGGCGTGCCGGCGGGGACGGCGGACGGGCTGCGCCCGGTGGAACGACCGTCGATCGCCGGCGGCAGCTCGTAGTTGTCCTCGGACTCGAGCGCGAGCCACACACGGCCGAACTCGAGCGCGTTGACCAGACGGGGGAGCTCCTCGGGCAGCAGGCCGAGCGTGACGTTGAGCTGGCCGCTCGGCGTCACGGACGGCACGTTCGGGTCGTCGCTGTTCGTGTCGTCGTTCGGCAGCTGCTCGACCTGGACGTTGGTGACCAGCGCCTTCTGGAGCACGAGTGACGAGACCGACAGGAGGTCCGTGCGCTGTGCGGCGTTCGCCGTCGGATGGCCGGCCTCGTTGTAGGAGGCGACCACGGCGACGCGGTCACCCGGTCGGAGCTGGCCGCCGATCACGCGCTGCGGCTCGAGCGAGAAGCTCGTCTGCAGCAGGTTGGCGGGGATGTCGGTGAGCGGGGTCCGCGGCAGGTACGGGCTCCCCTCCTCGACGAAGTGGGTGGTGAGCAGGACCGTGCCGGCGGGCAGGTTCGCGACCGCGGTCTTCTCGTCGATCGCCGCGAGGTCGACGATGCGGTTGGCGGCCGCCTCCTCGGTCGTGCGGTTCTCGGTCGTGATCAGCCGCGACAGGTTCTCGCCGCTGGCACCGGCGGGAATGTCGTCACGGGCGACGTAGACCTGCACGAGACCGGGTTCGTCCGGTGCGGCAACGTCTTCGGCGGGATCGTCCTCGTCGTTCACGTAGTTCACGAGCAGGACGGTGCCGACCAGGGCCAGGAGCACGGCGCCAACGACACCGAGCAGTCTTCGGCTCATGACGGCCTTTCATGTGGATGCGGGCGGATAGCGGGGACACCGGGGTTCTCGTCGCATCCGGGCTGGCACGACACCGAATTCCGCCAGATTCGGGTCACCGAACGCGCTCGGCGGGGGTCCGAGGACCCCCGCCGTTGAGTGCTGGCATCACGTGCGGACCAGGTCCGCAAACCGAGATCGGCCTCCCGCCGAGGGCCGTTCGGGTCGGGGTGGCGCTGCTGGCGAGCACCACCGGCGCGCCTAGGGGCGCGTTGGCGTCATTCGCCCGTGAGGGCGTCCGAGATGGTCTGGAAGGCCTCGTTGACCTGACCACCGAGGATCCCGACGACGCCGACGATCACGGCGGCGATCAGGGCGACCATCATGCCGTACTCGACGGCGGTCGCTCCTTCCTCACGGGTACGGAAGTCGTTGGCGGAAGCGACCGCGCGCAGGTACGCGGTCTGGAGCTGAGTCACGGCGGTTCCTCAGAGTTGGCGGATAAAAGACAACGCGCAGGGTGCGAGGCTGACCACACTACACGCAACCCCAAAATTGGGTATTTCGCTACTGACCAACGAAAGAGTGGACGAGATTCTTGACGTGTCGAGTGACCTGTCAAAGAACTCCCGCGAGCCCCTGAACAGGGATGATGCACCCTCAGATGGGGGAGGCGGGCGGCTCATCGTGGTCGATGAGCGCGCCCTGCTCGCAGAGAGCCTCGCCCGCGCACTCGAGACCAGACGAATGTCAGTCAGGGTCCTCACACGTGCCAACATCGACCAGGTGACCCGCGAGGCCGCCGCCTTCCACCCCGACGCCGTCCTCGTCGGGGCCCACCCCGAACGGGTCGAGATGATCACCCGCCTCACCGAGCAGGGGTCGACCTGCGTCGTGCTCGTCGACGGCGACGACCGCATCGCCACGGCCGAGTGCGTCTTCGTCGGGGCGATGGGCGTCGCCGAGATGACCGGAGGGTTCGCCGAGCTGGCCGACCAGCTCGACCGCCTCGTCGCCGGCAACCGGGTCCTGCCCGTCGACGTCGAGCGCGACCTGATCAGCGACCTCCTCGATCACCGCCGACGTTCATCGGATGGTCACACGCCGTTCGAACGCCTGACCCGTCGCGAGTGCCAGATCCTCGGCGAGCTGATGCGCGGGGCCAGTGCCTCGGACATCGCCGCCACCGCCTACCTCTCCATCGCCACCGTGCGGAGCCACATCCAGCAGATCCTCCGCAAGCTCGACGTACGCTCGCAGACGTCCGCCGTTGCCCTGGCGTACCGCTCCGGCTGGGAGCCGCCGGGAGAGGCCAGACGCCCCACGCGAGCGGCGTCGACGACCTCATCGCACTGAGCTGGACAGATCGGACTCAGGCCGGACCGAAGGGCTGCCGTTACCCAGTGACGATGGATGGAGCACGAGGCGACAACCCGACCGTGATGGCGAGTCGGCGACCGTTCGGAGGACGGGTGATCATCATCGATCGCCATCCCCTGGTCGCCGAGAGCCTGGCCGCGGTCCTCACCGGCGCTGGGGTCACGACCCACGTCAGCACGACGGCCGAGCTGGCCGCCGTGGCCCGGGAGGTCAAGGCCTACGACCCAGACGTCGTCCTCATCGAGGCGGCCATACCGGCCAGCCCCACGCTCGTCGGAGCGATCACCGCACAGGGCACCCATGTCCTGGTGGTGAGCGACGGCGAGCACCGGCTGGACGTCGCGGCCTGCATCGAGGCGGGCGCGAGCGGAGTCGTGAGCACGGGTCGGTCAACCGAGAACATGGTGGCGGCCGTCCGCCAGGCCGTAGCCGGCCGGCGGGTCATCACCCCCCGAGACGAGGCCGACCTCCTGGTCGAGCTGCGCGAGCACCGGCGCACGACCGAGAAACGGCTCAACCAGTTCGCGACGCTCAGCGCACGCGAGTCGGACGTGCTCGGGGCGATGATGCAGGGCATGTCGGCCGCGGCGATCGCCGAGCGGTCGTACGTGTCGGTGGCCACGATCCGCAGCCAGATCAAGGCGATCCTGCGGAAGTTGGGCGTCAACTCCCAGCTCGCCGCGGTGGCCATGGCCTACCGCGCGGGGTGGACGCCCGAGGACAACCAGCGCCTGCACGGGCGGAACCCGTCGGCGTACCGGGCGTCCTCGGCCGCGACCAGCTCCCTCTAGGCGGAGACGGCAGCGGGCCGCACCCGCACGACGCGCGACATCCACCACGTTCTGCCGCCCCGGTTGTCACCCCTCCCCCCTGGCAACCGGGGCGGCGACGCGCCCGGCACCCGGCGAGACATCCCGAACGGTGTTCCGCACAACCTCTGCATCGCAAGCGCTCTGACGAGCTCGCAAGAGCTCGTATCGGGACCCGCTGGTGCCGTCGACGCGGCCGTTGCGATCCAAGACCCGAACACGCTCGCTGACGGCCGAGTCAAGAGGGAGTGGTGACGGGAGGTCGAGCGAAGCGAGACCTGCCCGGACGGAACAAGCAAGCTCGAGCGAAGCGAGAGCCAGCCGCCGAAGGCGGACCACGCCCTTCCACGAGAGCTCGCCAGAGCTCTTGGGTTGGTCTTGCTAGGCGATCCAGGTGGCGGTGAGGTCGGCGCGGCGTTCGGCCCACTCCTCGGCGGTGATCGCGTAGCGGACGTGGTCCTCCCAGCGGCCGTTGATCCGCAGGTAGCGCAGGGCCGTGCCCTCCTCGCGGATCGCCAGCTTCTCCATCACCCGCCGGCTCGGGCCGTTGCGGGGGATGATCGAGATCTGCAGGCGGTGGAGCGCCAGGTCCTCGAACGCGTGGCGGCACAGCACCGCCACCGCCTCCGGGCAGTAGCCGTGCCCGGCTGCGGCCTCGTCGACCCAGTAGCCGACGTAGCCGCTCTGGAACGGGCCCCGCTGGACCGACGACAGGTTGATCTCGCCGACCAGGCGCTGGCCGACGAAGATCCCGAACCCGTGGCCCGTGCCGAGCTGACGCTCACGCTGGCGGGCGCTGCAGCGCACCGCGAACGCCTCGCGGCTCTCGACCGGATCGGGCTGGCCCGGCGGCCGTTCGGGCTCCCACCTCGTGAGCCAGTCGACGTTCCGGCGCCGCACGTCCTGCCACGCCGCGAAGTCCGACACCGTCAGGGGACGCAGTGCGACGCGCCTGCCGCGCAGCACGCTCACCGGCGGTCGCCGTGCCGTCGCGACCCGCTCACCGGGCCACGAGCTGGCCGAGGGCACCGAGCAGGGCCGAGACGTTGCGTTCCCGGGCGGTGTGGCCCATCAGGCCGATCCGCCACACCTGCCCGGCGTAGGCGCCGAGCCCGCCGCCGATCTCGATGCCGTGCTCGGTGAGAAGGCGCCCGCGGATGGCGGCCTCGTCCGACCGGGCGGCCTCCGGCACCCAGACCGTGGTCAGCTCGGGCAGCCGGTGGCCCTCGGTGGCGAACAGCTCGAAGCCGAGCTCGACGAGCCCGTCCTGCAACTTGCGGCCCAGCCGCTCGTGGCGCTCCCACGCCGCCTCGAGGCCCTCGTCGAGGATCGCGCCGAGCGCCCGGTGGAGCGCGTAGATCATCGAGATCGGCGCCGTGTGGTGGTAGGCGCGGGCGCTCTCGCCGGTGACGTAGCGCTCGATCATGTTCAGGTCGAGGTACCACGAGCGGGGCCGCTCGAGGATCCGCTCCCGGGCCCGGGGCGACACGGTCAGCGGCGCCAGGCCCGGCGGCACGCCCAGGCACTTCTGGGTGCCCGAGTAGGCGATGTCGACGCCCCACGCGTCGATCTCCACCGGGATGCCCCCGAGGCTGGTCACGCAGTCGACGAGGAGGAGCGCATCACCCTTGTTCGCCGCGAGGCCGTCGAGATCACTGCGCGCCCCCGTCGACGTCTCGGCGTGCACCACCGCGATGACCTTCGGGTCCGGGTGGGCGGCGAGCAGGCGCTCCGGCTCGACGGGGGTGCCCCACTCGCTCTCGACCCGCACGACCTCGGCACCGCAGCGGGCTGCGACGTCGCACATCCGCTCGCCGAACACCCCGTTGACGCCGACCACGACGACGTCGCCGTCGGAGACCCAGTTGACGAACGACGCCTCCATGCCCGCGGAGCCGGTGCCCGACACCGGGAACGTGAGCACGTTGTCGGTCCGGAAGACCAGCCGGAGCCGCTCGTTCGTCTCGTCGAGGAGCTCGATGAACGTGGGGTCGAGGTGCCCGACCACCGGCCGGGCGAACGCCTCGGCGACCTCCGGGTAGGGATTCGAGGGACCGGGTCCCATCAGGATGCGATCAGCCACGGGCACGGCCGGTGAGGTTAACCGAACGACGGCCCGCCGAGCCCCCGGTCCGGGGCTGCGGCCACCGACTCCCGCTCAGCCCCCGGCGAGGAGCCGGGCGACGATCCCGTCCAGCAGGTCCCGCTCGGTGACGGTGATCTCCTCGATCGAGAAGAAGCGCATCGCGGCGACGGCGATGCACGCCCCGCCGACGATCGAGTCGACCCGCTCCGGCGGCAGGCCCGGGTTGTGCGCACGGTCGGCCCGGCTCTCGGTGACCAGCGTGCGGAACACGTCCTCGGCGGCGTCCTTGTCGAGGACGAAGCCCTCGACCCGGTCACCGTCGTAGGTCGCCAGACCGATCTCCACGGCGGCGAGGGTGCAGAAGGTGCCGGCCAGGCCGAAGAACCGCGTCGTGTCGCGGACCTCGGGCATGAGGCGGACGACGTCGTCGAGGTGGGCCTCGGCCAGCGACAGGCAGGCGACGAGCTCGTCCGGCCCCGGCGGATCGGAGGTGATGTAACGCTCGGAGAGGGCCTGGGCGCCGATGTCGAGCGACAGCACCCCCGTGCAGCTCTCCGCGCCGAGCGCGACCTCGGTCGAGCCGCCGCCGAGGTCGATCACGCAGAACGGCCCCTCGGCCGGGTCGGCCCCCGCCGTCGCGCCGGCGAACGACAGGCGCCCCTCCTCGTCGGCGGTGATCACCTCGGGACGGGCGCCGAGCACGCCGGCGGCCCGGTCGAGGAACGCCTCGCCGTCGGACGCGGCACGCAGCGCGGCGGTGGCCACGGCCCGGATCGCCGACACGCCGCGCTCGTCGCACCGGCGGCGGTACTGCTCCAGGACCGCCAGCGCCGCCTCGACGCCCTCGGGCGACAGCGCGCCGCGCTCGCCGATGCCCCGACCGAGGCCGGTGACCTCGGCGTGACGCTCGATCGGGCCGTCGGGCCCGCCGATGAGCAGGCGGGTCGAGATGCTCCCGATGTCGACGGCGGCGACCGGGCTCACGAGCGGCCCGCCTCCTCGGCACCGGCGCCCGCACCGACCTCGAGGTGGTCGGCCACCCACCGACCGACCGGGTCGTCACCGCCGGCGAGGTGCCAGGCGTAGTGGGCATGGAGGCACTTGACCCCGACCCGGGTGCCGCCGACCCCGCCGCTCGGGCGGGGGCCGGTGTGGGTCGGCGGGATCTGCTCGTCCCGTTCGGCCGCATAGCGCCGGTGGGCGTCGGCGAGGCGCGCCGCGTCGACCTCCGCCTCGGCGCGGTCGACACCGCCGGCCGACTCCAGCCGGCCGACCGCGGCGCGGGTCACCGGGTCGACGAGCCAGTAGCGCGTCGGCATCGGCGTCCCGTCGTCGAGGAGCGGGTGGTTGCGGATCACCGCCGGCGAGCCGTCGGCCGCGCGTGCGACCACCTCGAAGCGACCGCGCGGCGGACGCCCGAGGAGCGCGGCCACGGCCCGCCGGTCGGCGTCGTCGATCTCAGCTGCCCCCGCGCCGCAGAACGCGGATGAGCACCCAGATGAGGAACAGCACACCGGCCGCGGGAACGACCCGCTTGGCCACCGCGCCGCCCGAGGCATCGAACAGGTCGACCGGCTCGACGGAGCCCGACGAGGCGATCTTGCGCACCTTCGACGGCTCACCCGGTGAGCTCTCGGCGCCGCTGCCGGCCTCGCCGGGCGTGCCCGCCGCGGCGAGGTCGTCGGCGACCGGCGGCGGGGTCTCGCCACCGGGCGGCGGCGTCTCGGCGGTCGCGCCCTCGGGGGTCGCGTCCGGGGTCTCGGGCTCGCCGTCGGAGAGCACCGTGGTCTCGAGGTTGTCGACGAACTGGCCGAGCAGCTTCTCGCTGACGTCGGCGATCACGCCGCGCCCGAACTGCGCCACCTTGCCGGTGATGTGGAGGTCGGTGTCGACCGTGACCTTCGTGCGGCCGGCAGCGACCTCCTCGAGCTGCGCGATGATCGTCGCCCGGGCGTTGCCCTGGCCGCGGGAGTCGCGACCGTCGGCGTCGAGCACGGCACGGTGGTTCGCGTCGTCCTTCTCGACGAACTTCGCCTTGCCCTTGTACTGCGCCGTGATCGGGCCGACCTTGACCTTCACGATGCCGCGGTACTCGTCACCCTCGACCTCCTGGAGCTGGGCTCCGGGCAGGCAGGGCGCGATCCGTTCGACGTCGGTGAGCACCGTCCACGCCTCGTCGATCGGCCGGTCCACTTCGAATTCGTTCTTCAGTTCCATCGATCGAGGTCCTCCAAGGTATCGACGTCGCCCGGATCCCCCGGGCAGGCAACCTCGGTCACGAGGTCAGGACGCAGCCGGATCACGGTACGTGCCCCCTCATCGCCTGTCGAGGCGACCAGGGACCACACGGAGCTGGCGAGACGAACCGGGTTACGACGGCGCCCATCGTAGGTCGCGACCGCGATGTGACTGTCACACCCCCCGACGCGGCGCCAGGCCTCGGCCGGAACGAGCGGCTGGTCGGCGAGGCCGATGACCACGGCGTCGTGGCCACGAGCGCCGGCCGCGTCCAGGGCGACACGGACCGAGGTCGCCTGGCCCTCGTCCCAGCGCGGGTTGGACACCACGTGCGCGTCCGCGGGGAGCACCCCGGCGAGGTCGACGGCACCGGTCACGACGATCAGCTCGTCGAGGCCGGCCCGAGATGCGGCGTCGAGCGCCCACGACGCCAGCGCTCGCCCCCGGAACGGGGTGAGCAGCTTGTGGACCGGCCCCTCGAAGCGGGAGCCGCCACCCGCCGCGAGCACGACCGCCGCCGTGGTCACGCTTCGATCGGGGCGTGGCGGGAGCGGGTCCGCGCCATCAAGCCGCCGCCGTCATCAGTACGAGCGGGGCAGGCCGAGGACGTGCTCGGCCGTGTAGTTGAGGACCATCTCCTGGCTGATCGGGGCGATCCGCATGAGCCGGGCCTCACGCCAGTAGCGCTCGACGTGGTACTCGCGGGCGTAGCCCATCCCGCCGAGGGTCTGCATCGCCCGGTCGGCGGCCTCGAAGCCGGCGTCGGCGCACAGCCACTTCGCCGAGTTCGCCGCCTCCCCGCACGGCAGGCCCTGGTCGTAGCGCCACGACGCCTCACGCAGGGCCAGCTCCGCGGCCCGCAGCCGCAGGTGGCTCTCGGCGAGCGGGAAGGCGATCCCCTGGTTCCGGCCGATCTCGCGGCCGAAGACGACCCGCTCGCCGGCGTAGGCCACCGCCCGGTCGAGCGCGGCGCGCCCACAGCCGAGGGCCTCGGCGGCGACGAGGATCCGCTCGGGGTTGAGCCCGTCGAGCAGGTAGGTGAACCCCTTCCCCTCCTCCCCCACTCGGTCGGTCACCGCCACGGGGAGGTCGTCGTAGGCGACCTCACACGAGACGACGGCGTTGCGTCCCACCTTGGGGATCGGCGTGATCGTCACCTCGGGCCGCTGGAGGTCGGCGAGCAACAGGGTCATCCCGTCGGTGCGCTTGGCGCACTCCTCCAGCGGGGTGGTGCGCACCAGGAGCAGCACCTTCTCGCAGTACGGCGCCTTCGTCGTCCACACCTTGCGACCCCGGACGAGGTAGTGGTCCCCGTCGCGGACGGCCCGGGTGCGGATGGCGGTGGTGTCGGTGCCGGCGTCGGGCTCGGTCACCCCGAAGGCCACGTGCAGGTCTCCCGACGCCACCCGGGGCAGGTACCGGTCCGCCATCTCGGCGCTGCCGTGCTTGACGACAGGGTTCATCCCGAAGATCGACAGGTGGACCGCCGAGCAGCCGTTCATGGCGGCGCCGGAGCGGGCGACCTCCTCGAGCACGATCGACGCCTCGGTGATGCCCTGTCCACCGCCGCCGTAGCGCTCGGGCACGGCGATGCCGACCCAGCCGCCGGCCGCCATCGCCTCGTAGAACTCCCACGGGAACTCGTGGCGCTCGTCGCGCTCGGACCAGTAGGTGTCGTCGAACGCGGCGCACGTCTTGCGCACCGCCTCGCGGATGAGCTGGTGGTCCTCGTGCTCGCCGAACTCCATCGGCGCACTCCCCCCGGTCGGCCCGTGCCGCGGGATCGTACCCGCGGCACCGGACCGAACCGAACTGGTGGTGCACCGGCGCCCTCCCACAGGAGCTCTGGCGAGCTCCTGTGGGGTCACACGCGGAAGCGGCCGACGTCCTCGCTCATCCGGCTCGACAGGCCCGACAGCTCACCGACGAGCACGCCGGCCTCGGTCATGGCCTCGCGGGTGTCGTTGGTGATGTCGGCGAGGCGGGCGATGGTCTCGGCGATGTCGCCGGCGCCGTGGGACGTCTGACGGATCGACCGGCCGATCTCGTCGGTCGTCGCCGACTGCTCCTCGACCGCCGCCGAGATCGTCGTCTGGTAGTCGTTGATCTGGCTGATGATCGTCGCGATCTCACCGATCGCCGAGACCGCCAACTGGGTGTCGTTCTGGATCGCCTCGATCCGCCCGGCGATCTCCTCGGTTGCCTTGGCGGTCTCCTGGGCCAGGTCCTTCACCTCACCGGCCACGACCGCGAAGCCCTTACCCGCATCGCCGGCACGGGCCGCCTCGATCGTCGCGTTCAACGCCAACAGGTTCGTCTGCTCCGCGATCGACGTGATCACCTTCACCACGTTGCCGATCTCGGCCGACGACTCACCGAGCCGAGTGACCGTGCGGTTGGTCGACTCGGCCTTGTTCACGGCCTCGCCGGCGACGCGGGCGGCGTCGCTCGTGTTCCGGGAGATCTCCCGGATCGACGCCCCCATCTCCTCCGCGCCGGCCGCCATCGCATCGACGTTGCCCGACACGTCGGCCGCCGCGGTCGACGCCGCACCCGCCTGGCTCCTCGACTCCTCGGTCTGCTGGGTGACCGCCTGGGCCGAGGTCGTCAGCCGCAGCATGCCCTCACCGAGCCTGGCGGCACTGGACGTCACGGTCTCGAGGGTGGCACGCAGCGCCGCGGTCGCCGTGTTGAACGCCGTGGCCATCGTGCCGACCTCGTCGCGAGACCGGATGTCGACATGTGCGGTCAGGTCACCGGAGGCCAACGACCGGAGCGCGTCGCCGACCGTCCGCAGCTGACGCACGATCACACGCCGCGTGAAGAGCGCGAGGCCGAGGGCGAGGGCGATGCCGATCGCGGTCACGGCCAGCGTCAGGGTGCGGGCCGACGCGAAGTCGTCGTCAGCTGAGGAGACCGACGCCTCGGCTGCTGCGGTCTCGACCTCGATGAGCTGGTCGAGTGCGCCGTACATGCCCGCCTCGGCGGCGCCGTACGCCGCGAGGAGCTGGTCCTCGGGCGGGAGCTCGAAGCCGGGCGGCGGGGCCTGGAGCAGGAAGTTCACGTCGCGCAGGGCCCGGTAGTCGGCCGCTGCGTCGGCGAAGGCCTGGACCGCGTCCGCCCGACCATCGGAGCCGCCGGTCGCGGCGAGGTACCCGTCGAGCGCATCGTCGACCAACTGGTCGGCGGCTGCGATGTCGGCGATCGGGTCGGAGCCCTCGACCTGGAGGCCGAAGATGAGCATCCCTCGGATCATCTCGAACAGTCCCTCACGGACGACGATCAGCTCCGCGATCCCGTCGACGTTCTGCTCGGCGAGCTCGTGGGTGCGGTCGTTCGCCTCGCCCAGGCGGACCACCGCGAGGGCGCCGATCAGCGCGGCAACGACGGCGACCACGATCACCGGCGTCAGGATCTTGACGCCGATGCTGCGGTCGCCGTAGAGGCGGTCGACGAGACCTCCGGACCGTGACACTTCAGTAGGTGACATCGTCTCCACGAGTGATTCCCCTTGCTGCGGGCCGGCTCGTCGAAGTGCCGGCACCGCTGGTCATCGGTGTGAAGCGACGCGGACCTGACCGCTTCGGCCAGGATCACCAGATGCGGGCGCCCCCGGTACCCGTCACCAGGGGCGGAAGGCTCACCGCCGGTGGATGTCGCCCGCGCTGTCGCGCAGGTTCGGGGCCTCCCGACCGGTGCGCGAGGCGATGATCTCGGCGCAGATGCTCACCGCGGTCTCCTCCGGGGTCCGGCCCCCGAGGTCGAGACCGATCGGCGCCATCACCCGGTCGAGCCGGGCGGGGTCGACGCCCTCCTCGATCAGGCGTCGGTTGCGATCGTCGGTCGTGCGGCGCGAACCCATGGCGCCGAGGTAGCCGACACGGGTGTCGAGGGCGGCGATGACCGCGGGCACGTCGAACTTCGGGTCGTGGGTGAGGACACACACCGCATCGCGGGGGCCGAGCGTCGGCCCGACCTTCTCGAGCAGCCGATGGGGCCAGTCGACGACGACCTCGTCGGCCATCGGGAACCGCGACGTCGTGGCGAACACCGGGCGGGCGTCGCACACCACGACCCGGTAGCCCAGCACCTTCGCCACCTTGGCGAGCGCGGCGGTGAAGTCGACCGCGCCGAAGATCAACATCTGGGGCGGCGGCGCCATCGACTCGATGAACACCGAGACGTCGTCCTCGCGGGCCTCCCCGTGGGGGCCGTAGTGGCGCACGCCCGTCCGGCCGGCCTCGAGCTCGCCGAGCGCGTCGCGGGCGACGACCCGATCGAGGTCGGTGTCGCCGAGCGAGCCCATCGACGCCTGCCCGGGGCGGACCAGCAGCTTCGATCCGACCGCGCCACCCTCGATGACCGTGGCCAACGCCACGGGCTGCTCGGCCCGGACCGCGTCGCGGTACGTGGTGTAGATGGACGCCTCGCCGGGGCCGGACGGGCCGGGTTCCTGATCGCCGCTCATCGCCTACTACCAGTCCAGCGGTTCGATGAACAGGTGGATGGTGCCGCCACAGGTGAGGCCGACGGCGAAGGCCTCGTCGTCGCTGAAGCCGTAGGTCACCATGCGGCGCTCGCCGCTGTCCATGATCTCGAGGGCCTCGGTGACGACCGCACCCTCGACGCAGCCACCGGACACCGAGCCGGCGACCTCGCCGTCCTCGTTGACCGCCATCGCGGACCCGGGCAGGCGCGGCCCCGAGCCCGAGACGTCCACGACGCGGGCCACGACGACGCGACGCTCCGCGTCACGCCAGCGGTCGATGTCCTCCAGGATCTCCTTCACGTGTCCCCCTCGGCTCTGCCGGTTCGATGACCGTACCCGTTCGACCGTAGCGACGAACGAGGCGCGGCGCGGATGGCGGCGGCGTCGTGCGGGCTCACGTCGCCACCACCTCGGCCAACGCCTCGAGCGACTCGAGCGAGTGGCCCTCGATGAAGCGGTCGACGTGGGGCAGCGCGGCGGCCATGCCCTGGGCCAGCGGCGCGTACCCGGGCGACGCCTTCAGCGGGTTGACCCACACGACCCGGTACGCGACCCGGTGGAGCCGTGCCATCTGCTCGGCCAGCTCCTCGGGGTCGCCGCGGTCCCAGCCGTCGGACAGGATGACCACGGTCGCGCCCCGCGCCATGCCCCGGACGCCCCAGTCGTCGTTGAACCGCCGCAGCGCCTCCCCCAGCCGGGTACCGCCCGACCAGTCCTCCACGGCGGCCGCGGCCCGGTCGAGCGCGGCGTCCGGGTCGCGGCTCGACAGCTCCCTGGTCAGCCGGGTGAGGCGGGTCGCCAGCGCGAACGCCTCCACCTTCGTGCGGCCCACGACCGCGGCGTGGACGAAGCGCACCAGCGCCCGCGAGTACGGCTCCATCGAGCCGCTGATGTCGCACAGCAGCACGAGCCGGCGGGGTCGCTCACCCCGCTTGACGTGGGCCCGGCGGATCGTCTCGCCCTCCGAGCGCAGGGCGCGCCGCACCGTGCGCGCCAGGTCGGTGCGGCCCCGTCGCCGGTTCGAGGGGCGTTCGCGGCGGGAGCGGCGGCGGGCACCGCTGAAGCGCAGATCGGCCATCAGGCGGTGCAGCTCGTCGAGCTCCTCGATGCTGCACGACGCGAAGTCCTTCGAGCGCAGGACCTCCCGGTCGCTCCAGCGGACCGACAGGACCGGCGCGTCGACGTCCTCCGCCTCGTCGTCATCGTCGGCGGCCGCCGGCTCGTCCTCACCGGTGTCGAAGGCGAGGATGATCTCGGTGACGTCCTCCTCGTCGTTCGTGCCGGCCGAGCGCAGCCGGCCCCAGAACGCGGCGAACAGGCGGTCGTAGACGCCGGCGTCCTCGATGCGGCGCACGAGGGTGGCGCGGCCGGCCCAGTAGACCTCCGAGCGGCGCCCAACGTCGATCTCGCCGAGGGCCCGCACGAACAGCAGGACGTCGCCGAACGACGAGCGCACGCCGTGGTTGCGCAGGGCCCGGGCGAACAGCACCGCGACCCGGGCGACCGGTGACCCGGCCACCGCTTCCCGCAGCTCGGCCGGGACGTCGGCCGCGTCGTCCCGGCCGGGGTCGTGGCGGCCGGGGTCGCGGCCGGCCTCGATCATCCGCCCGGCCGGGCCGGTGGGGCCGGAGGGGCCGTCGTCGGAAGCGGGCGGCGCCACGGGACGGTCAGCGGCCGGCCCGGAGGATGGCGGCGTCGACGAGCGCGGCCAGGCCCTCGCTGCGCACCCGGTCCTGGTCCTCCCGGTACTTCAGCACGGTCCCGAGCGATCGGTCGACGCTGTCGGCGTCGAGCTCGACCCGGTCGAGGAGCGCCAGGGCCTGGGCCCAGTCGAGGGTCTCCGCGACGCCGGGCGGCTTGTACAGACCGATCGAGCGGAACCCCTCGCTCGCCGCCGCGACCTGGCGGGCCAGCTGCTCGGGCACCCCGGGCGCCTTGCGCACCACGATGGCGACCTCGCGCTCGAAGTCGGGGTGCTCGACCCAGTGGTAGAGGCAGCGCCGCTTGAGCGCGTCGTGGACGTCGCGGGTCCGGTTGGAGGTGACGACGACGAGCGGGGGCCGCGCCGCCCGGAACGTGCCGAGCTCGGGCACCGTGACCGAGTAGTCGCTCAGGACCTCCAGCAGCAGCGCCTCGAACTCGTCGTCGGCGCGGTCGACCTCGTCGACGAGCAGGACCGGGGGTGGGCCGTCGCCGTGGTCGATCGCCGTGAGCAGGGGTCGCCGTACGAGGAACCGCTCGGAGTAGAGCTCGTCCTCGAGCCTGTCGGTGACCGCCCCGGCCGCAGCGCCCGTCGCCTCGGCGGTGCGCAGGTGGAGCAGCTGGCGGGAGTAGTCCCACTCGTAAACCGCCTGGCCGACGTCGATGCCCTCGTAGCACTGGAGGCGGATCATGTCGCCACCGGTCCACCGGGACAGCACCTTGGCGACCTCGGTCTTGCCGACGCCGGCCTCGCCCTCGAGGAGGAGGGGCCGCTGCAGCCGGATCGACAGGAAGATGGACGTGGCCAGGCCGTCGTCCGCCAGGTAGTCGTAGGCGTCGAGCGCGGCGGCGACGTCGTCGACCGAGCCGATCGACTCGACCGGCGTCATCGGCGCGGGCCCGACGCGTGGGCCTCGGTCCTGTGCTCCATCACGCCGGCGAGGTTACTTGCCGGTCGACGCACGCCTCGAAGTCGGTGGGCACGGCCCGTCCGGACGCGCCCGGCCGGCATCGCCGAGCGCCCGGTCGCGGACGCGCGACGCCCCCGGCCGGCGCCGGCCGGGGGCGTCGCCCACGTCGTCCTCAGACCTCGGTGTGATAGCTGCGGAACGCGGCGTAGCCCTCGGGGGCGATCGCCAGGTCCCGGCCGGCTCGCAGCAGCGCGTCCCGCAGCGCATGGCCCTCCGAGAGGTCGCAGACCAGGAGGTAGCTGGGCACGTCGGGGTCGGTCTCGAGCCCGCCGAGCTCGGTCGCGAACAGGTCGTCACGGACGATGGTGGTCGCCACCCCGGCGACCAGCGTGCGCAGGACCGCGCCGTAGGGCACGATCCGGTCGCTCAGCTCGACCGACACGAGCCGGGACAGCAGCCGCGCCGCCAGCTCGCCGGTCACCCGCAGCTTCGCGTGACCGTGGGTCACGTCGACGATCGTCACCACCTCGTCCTCGAGCGGGGCGGACAGCTGGTCGGCCACCGCGTCGGGCGAGCTCGTGGCCAGCACGAACCAGCGGCCGGGCGCCACGCTCGTGATCAGGATGCCGTCCTCGAACAGCTCGGCCCGGCCGACGGTCACGCCGAAGCGCTCGGCGAACTCCCCGGCCGGCTCCGCGTGCACGACCATCGCGGTGACCGGGGTCAGGTCGCTCAGCCGCAGCGGGCCCGAGGTGGCCTCGGTGCCGACCAGCCAGCCGTCTCGCTCGACGGGCACCGGCCCGGCGAACGGTGAGCGGGCCGCGGTGTCCACGATCAGGCGGGTCATCTCAGCCGACCTCCTCGAGCGACTTCTCGACACGAACCTTCCAGCCGGCGGAGTCGCCGAGCACGGTGAGCTCGTCCTCCTCCCAGCGCACCGACGTGTCGATCCACGCTGGGCAGGAGGGCGCACCCGGCGTGGGGGTGTCGCTCAGGCGGCCGACGACGCGGCCGGAGGCGTCGATCACGGCGTCGCCCTCGGCGGCACGCAGTGGTCCGGCGCCGACGCCGGACACGACGACCGCCCGCCACTCGGTGCCGGGCCACGGCTCGAGGCGGGCGCCGGCGGGACTGATCCGGCTTCCCCGGGTGGCCGAGAGCCCCGGCCCCCGGACGGCGATCGCCGCCGCCGACCCGACGGGCACGACACCGTTGCCGACCAGGGCCTCCCACACCGCGGCGAGGTGACCGGCGGCGACGCGCAGCTCGACCCAGGGCCGACGGCCGGAGGGGGACGACCACATCCAGCCGTGCACGGGGTGCTCCAGCTCGACCAGGTGGCCGGACCCGGGGACCGGCCCGTCGCAGAGGCGGGCCACCGCCTCGGCCGCTCTCGGCCCGAGGACCCGAAGCGCGGGGAGCGACTCGCCGATCGAGGTCACCTGCACCTGCCAGTCACGGCGGCGCAGCTCCGTCCACTCGGAGAACGCGGCCTCGACCCCGGCGGCGTCCTCCGCCTCGGTGCGCACCAGCAGCCGCTCGATCGACGGCCGGGCGATGATGACGCGGCCGAACGAGCGACCGTCGACCACCGGCGCCAGCAGGTCGACCGAACCGACGTCGGGGAGCCGGCGGGCGCCGAGCGCGGCGCCGACGAGATGGGTGCAGTCCCGACCACGGAGGTCGAAGAGTCCCGTCCCCACGTCGTCGCGCACGGCGGCGCCGAGCTCGGCGGCCCGTCGTTCGGCATCGGGCTCACCGAAGTGGGCGTAGTCGGCCCAACCGGCGACCGGCGCGGCCGCCGCCCGCATGCCCGACGGGGCCGGAGCCGACGAGTGACGCAGGTGGTCGCGGTGGACGTCGGCCAGCGCGCCGATGGTCACGCCGGCATGGGCCGACGCCACCTCGCCGCGCCCGATCGCACCGCCGGCGGCGGCGCGGGCCCGCTCGTCGTGCAACGGGGAGCGGGCCAGGTGGTCGAGGCTCGCGCCGCGCACGTTGCCCGCCGAGTCGCGAAGCTCCGCGATCGTGACGTCCTCGGCGAAGTCGATGACGCCCTGGGTCCCCGAGGCGGCCACCTCGGGGAACTGGTCGAACGCCGGCGCGATCGGCTCGGGTACCGCGACGTCCTCGACGACGCCCGGCTCGAGCACCGTCGGGATCTGCGCGGCGCGGCGCTCGGCGTCGCGCACGGCGCGTCGGGCGGCACCGACACCGACGGCCATCGCGTGCTCGACCCGCTCGTGCACCGACCCGTCGCCGACCAGGCGGCCGACGGCCCACGACAGCTCGCCCGGGGCCACGACCATCGGCCGGTTGGCCTCGGCGACGTGGGCGACCCCGAGGCCGATCTGGCCGAGCAGCGGCGAGTCGAGGGTCCAGCCCGCGTTCGCGACCAGGAGATCGGCGGCCAGGGTGCGGCCGCCGGGGAGCTGGACCTCCTCGACCTCCGGTGCACCGTGGGCGGCCACGACGGCACCGCCGCGCCGCAGGTCGACGGTCTCGACGACCTCCACGCCCGCGACGCCGAGCGCCCGGGCCGCGGCCTCACCGTGGGCATCGCCGACGACGACCACCGCTCGGCGGCCCGGCTTCACGGCCCACAGCTCGACGAGCCGACGGACGGCGGTCGCCGTCATGACGCCGGGCAGGTCGTTGCCGGAGAAGTCGTAGGGGACCTCGAGCAGGCCGGTCGCCGCCACCACCTGGCGGGCCCGCACCACGTGCAGCTCCTCGCTGCCGGGGATGGGGCTCACCGCGACCAGGACCGTCCCGTCGCCCGTCGACGCGGTCGCCACCGCGTCGCAGAGCACCTCGACGCCCGCGTCGGTGAGCTCGCGCCGCAGCGACGCCGCGGCGTCCAGGTCGTCCTGGTCACCCACGAGCAGTCGTCCGCCGAGCTGGTGGTCGGCCTCGACGAGCAGGACCGAGGCACCGGTGCGGGCGGCCGCGGCCGCGGCGGCCATGCCGGACGCGCCGCCGCCGACCACGACGACGTCGACGGAGCGCACCACCGACCGGTGCGCACCGTGCGGCGGCGCCGCGCCGACCGTGCCGCCGATGTCGAAGCGCTCGACGATCCGGTGGTACGCCGGGCGCAGCGCGTTGGTCAGTGTCGACGGCCGGACCGGTCCGCCGGCGCCGACCAGGCGACCGAGGCGCTGGTTGAGCGCCTTGAGATCGAAGCGCAACGACGGCCACACGTGCTGGGACAGCGCCACCGTGCCCTCGGTGAGGAGGCGGTGGGTGGCCCGCACGTTGGGCTCCTCGCCGACCTGCAGCGCGCAGTTCGGGTCGGTGTGGTCCGCCGTGAGCACGCCGCGCGGGTTCTGGAGACGCCGGCTCTGGGCCAGCACCCGCACGCCGTTGGCGGCGAGCGCCGAGGCGATCGTGTCGCCGGCGCGGCCGCGGTAGCGCTGACCGTTGAACGTGAACGCCCGGGGCTCATCGCGCACGATGAGCTCACCCGGCCGCGGGTCGATTCGCCACGGTTCCACCGTCAGCCCCTTCCTGCCCCGCCGGACCAGTCGATGATCCCGCCCGTGCGCGGCGGCGGCTCCTCGTCCGGGTCGTCACCGGGCTCGTCGTCCTCGTAGTACCCCGCGTAGCGGCGCTCGGTCTGGCCGGGAGCGAGCCGCTCCCAGGGCTGCAGCGAGCCGTTCTGCGGTTCCGCCTCGTGGGCCGGGGGCGCCTCGGGCTCGGGTTCGTCCGAGCGCTCCCACAGGCTGGCGCCGTCGTCGGCCCGGGACCACGGCGACGGGCCGCCACGGTCTCGCGAGCCGCCACGACCGTCGCGTTCGTCGTCGCTCCAGCCGACCGGATCGCGGCGCCAGCCGTGCTCGACCTCCTGCGGCTCGCCGCGACCGCCCATCTCGACCGGCGGCGCCACGTCGCGGCTCACCACGCGGGCACCGTCGCTGCGGCGAGAGAAGCGGTCGATCGCGGCCTGGTCCAGGCCCTCGTCGCGCACGCGGTCGGCCATCGAGGCGGCGTCCTCGGCCACGAGCCTCCGGGTCGGCCGGCCGGACGCACCGCCCCGCCGCCGCGGGAGCGGCACGTCGCGCAGGTCGATCGTGTCGTCCTCGTCACCGAAGCGGCCGTCGGGCTCGGCCTCCTCCTCGAACAGCTCCTCCTCGAGCTCGGCGAGGTCCGGGACGTGACCGTCGGCCTCGTCGTCCTCGGCCTCGTCGTAGTCGTCGTAGTCGTCGTCGTAGTCGTCCTCGACGTCGCCCCGGCGCATGGCGCGATCGTCGACCTCGTCCTCGTAGACGGCGTCGTCGTCGTAGACGACGCCGTCGTCGTCGTACTCGGCCTCGTCGTCGTAGACGGCGCCGTCGTCGTCGTACTCGGCCTCGTCGTCGTAGACGGCGCCGTCGTCGTCGTACTCGGCCTCGTCGTCGTAGACGACGCCATCGGCCACGTCGCGGTACTCGGTCTCGTCGCGGTAGCCGGCGCCGTCCTCGTCGACCGGGCGGCGCACGTCCTCGCGCGCCTCGACGGTCGCCGGGCGCTCCGGGGCGGGCATCTCGCCGCGCTCGCGGGCGGACTCGATCTCCGCCTCGGCGCGTCGGACCCACGGGTCGTCGGCGGGCACGCCCCGGCCCGGCCGGGGGGCGTCCGCCCGGGAGATGCCCGGCGGTGGCGCCGCCCAGGCACCGAGATCGGCGTCCCGGCCCACCGGGCGATCCACCTCGCCACGCTCGTCACCCGGATGGTCCCCGCGACGCATCGCCTCGCGGCCACCACCGCGACCGCCGAAGAGGCTCTCCGATGCCGAGCCGGGCTCGGGCCGCGGCTCGGCCGGGCCGCCGTCGCCTTCCGGTGCCGACGTGTCCAGCGTGGAGCGCAGCGACCCGAGACCGACCCGGCGTGGCAGCTCCTCGTTGGCCTCGTCCGCCGGGCTCGGGGCCTCCGGCGGCGGGGCCGCAGGGAGACCTGCGCCGGGTGCGTCATCGACGCCGAGCGGCTGCGGCGCAGGCGGTGCCGGCGGCGCCTCGGGCGGCTCCGGCGCAGGCACCTCGTCGCGGGCACCACCGAGATCGAGCGTCGAGCGAAGCGAGCCCAGGCCGGACCGGGGCGGCGGTGCCGGCTCGTCGGCCCACCGCGACGGGCCCGGATCGATCCCCGCCGGAGGCGCGGGCAGGTCCGCGCCGGGCGGTGCGGGCAGCTCCTCGTCTCGCGGCTCGGCCGGACCCGTGGCGGGAGCCGCATCGGCCCCACCGGTCGGCGTGGAGGACGGGACGTCCTCGGCGGGCCGTGAGAGCCCGATGCCGCGGGGCCCCGCCGGATCGGCGATCGGAGCCGCCGGGGGCGCGGGGAGATCAGCCCCCGGAGGCTCGGGAAGCCCAGCCGGAGGCGCAGGGAGATCAGCCCCCGGAGGCTCGGAGAGCCCAGCCGGAGGCGCAGGGAGATCAGCCCCCGGAGGCTCGGGCGCCGGTGGCGGCTCGGGCAACGTCGGCTGGTCGCCGAGATCGAGGGTCGAGCGGAGGGAGCCGAGCCCGGAACGCATCGGCGGCTCGCCCCGGTCCGCATCGGCGGCCGGCCGGGCCTCCGGTGTCGGGGGCGGGGGCGGCTGCTCGCCGGTCGGGGCGTCGGCCACCGGCGACGTGCCCAGGGTGCTGCGCAGCCCGCCGAGTGCCGGGCGCGGCGCCTCCTCGGGCTCGGGGACGGGCTCCGGTCGGGCCGACTCCTCGTCGGGCGCCGGCGGGACCGGGGACGCCTCGGCGCGCTCGACGACGGGCGGGAGGTCCTCGTCGGCACCTCGTCCGGCCCGCTCGCGCTCGAGGCGTGCCGCGCTCACGTGCTCCTGGGCGCGTGCGACCCAGGGCTCCTGCTCGGGCCGGGGCCGGTCCCGCGGTTCGAGCGTGTGGAAGCCGCGGGAGTCCGCAGCGGGCTCCGGCAACGGCGAGCCCGCGTCGGTTGCCTCGGCGACGGGCGCCGGGCTCGGTTGGTCGGCCTCGGCGACAGGCGCCGGGCTCGGTTGGTCGGCCTCGGCGCCAGGCGCCGGGCTCGGTTGGTCGGCCTCGGTGGCCCGGGCGCGATCGGCGGTCGACGACGACCCGGGAAGGGTCGAGGCGGCCGCGGGCCACCAGGACGGCAGCGGGACCTCGTCCGAGGCGAGACCGCCGCCGTCGGTCGGCTCGTTCGTCGACCGTGCCGGTGCGCCGCCGTCCCCGACGTCCGGAGGACGGCCGAACCCGGCATCGTCGTCGTGGACCAGGCCGCGCGGCACCAGCTCGTCGGTCTGCGGCGCGGCCGGCTCGTCGGGTGCGGCCGGCGCCGGCGGGGCGATCCGGGGGGTCTCGTCGAGCGGGGGCGGAGGCGGCGCCGGTGCGGCGTCGTCACCTTCCTCCGGTGGCCAACGGCGCAGGTCGGCGAACGGGTCGCCGAACAGGTGCGACGGCCGCGCCGCGTCGGACGCGGGCGCCCCGGGCTCGTCTCGCTCCACGGTCGGCCAACGGTGGAGCCCCGCCTCCGGGTCGGCGAGCAGGGGCCGGTCCACGGAGGTCGCGCCCCCGTTCGCACCGGTCTCGGCGACGTCGCCGTTCGTGGCGAGCGCATCGGCGGCCCCGGGAACGTCGGCGTCGGTCGGGGCAGCGCCCGCCGGCTCGGTTCCGTCCTCGGTTCGGGGGCCGTCATCGGCGCGGTCCGGCGCACCGGCCTCGTCGTCGCGTGCCGGGTCGTACGGCGCGGCATGCGGTTCGCGCGGGTCGAGGCCGGTGCCGTTGTCGCGCGACACCTCCTCGATCGCGCTGTGCGCGGCGTCCGACAACGGCACGCGACGCACCGCGGCGGCCAGGGCGGCGACGCGGTCGACGCCTGCCGGCGAACGCATCACCCCGCGGGCGACCGCGGGCTCGCCGGGGCGTGCCATGCCGGTCGCCAGGTTGCGCTCGACATCGACGAAGCAACCGCAGCCCGCGTGGTGGCGCCAGCGCTCGACGAGCCACCCGGCCTCGAGGCCGGTCTCCGCCGCCGGGCCGACGAGGGTGAACTCGGCGAGCGACCGGGGCCCGCAGTTGGGGCAGACGAGCTCGGTCATCGGGTCGCGACCTCCGTCTGCATCGGGGACGGTTTCAGCGTCGGGCCGAAGCGCCGAGGGTCGTACGCGGCGAGCAGCGGCGGGGCGAGCCCGCTGCGCAGGTAGGAGGCGAGCGCCTCGGCCGTCGCGGGGAGGAAGTCGAGTGCGTCGGTCCCCCACGCCCGGTTGAGGTGGAGGCCCTCGACGTCGGTCGGTCCGACGAGCGGGCCACCGTCCGGGGTGGTCTCCACCGTCGACACCCATTGTCGGGCGACCCGCAGCCGGGCCACCGGTGGGAGCAGGTCGACCATGGTCGCCGCCAGGCGGGCACCGGCCTCCAACGAGGGGTTCCGGTAGCGGGCCGGGTACGGGTCGACGACCATGCCGGCCACGATCTCGCCGCGCTCGCTCTGGGCGATGGTGACGCCGTCGGCCTCGATCGAGGTGCGCAGGAACGGCTGGACCGGCTCGGTGACGATCGACTGCACCCGTCGGGGGGCGACCATCGGCGCCAGACCGACCAGCTCGTCGACCGTGCCGTTGGCCGTGCAGTCGACCACCAGCGGCACGGAGGTGGCGCCGCGCCCGGTGACGATGCCGCTCACGCGGCCGCGGTCGAGCCGGACCTCGAGCAGCGGGGTGCCCTCGAGGATGTCGGCGCCGGCGGCCGCGGCGCCGAGCGCGAGCTCGAACGGGAGGGCGTCGAGGCCGACGGCCGCCGCCTCGGCGTCGTGGACCGCGGCGAGCACCGGGCGCTCCGAGGCGGACGCCTCGATCATCTGGAGCATCGAGCCGAGCTCGTGGCCGTCGATGAACCGAACGTCGCTGCCGTCGGCGCGGGCGACGCCGGCCCGCCAGCGCAACTCGATCAGGCCCTCGCGGTCGCGGGCGAGCACGACGTGGCCGGACGCCACCGGCGCCAGCGGCATGGCCTCGTCGACCATGAGCTCCTCGTAGAGCTCGCGGGAACGGGCGGCCAGCGCGGCGCGCACCGGATCGGTGCGGAGCCGGTGGAGGAACGCCCGGGGCCGCACCCCGAGGTCGCTGCCGAGATGACCGGGGTCGATCACGGCCACCGTCGTCGGCGGGTACCGGACCGCCAGGTGGTGGGCCAGCGCGAGCCCGCTGCTGGTCGCGCCGAGGATGACGACGTCGTAGTTCGGCTTCTGCTCGGCCGCGGCCCACGTTCGGGGCGCGTCGGGCTTCAGGCCGCGCCGCGCCAGCTGCAGGGCGCGGCGGGCCGCGCGCGTGCCTCCCAGGAACGCCCGGCCCCGCTGGCGGCGCGTCGCCGCGCTCGCGCTGACCTCGGACTCCGCCGATCTCCGCCGTTCGGACACGTTGCGTCCGCTCCTTCGCACCGCTCGGGCCCGCTCGTTGGTGCCCTCCGAGTGCCGCGACCCACCCGCATCGATGATCCGACGCCGCCGCGACGTCGACCAGGTTAGGGCCGAACGGCCGTCAGGGCGACCGACCACGGACGATGTCGCGTCGGACACCGCCGAGTGCCCCTCGCGGAGGCCCTCGGCGGTACCGGGCGCGCGCCGGGTGCCGGCCCCGGAGCGTCGAGGGGCCGGCGCGCCCCCCTTTGGGGTGTTCGGTGCCCCGCGCTCAAGTACGGGCCGCGCCGATGTCGATCGGCTCTCAGAACCACCATGCCCGAGAGCCCCACCCCCTCCGAGCCCCCGCTCCGCGTCGGCGTCGTCACGGCCTGGCCGCCGGGTCGCAACAGCCTGAACGAGTTCGGCTTCCACCTGGTGTCCCACCTCGCGGCACACCCCGAGGTGTCCGAGGTCGTCGTCTACGCGGACGAGACCGACGCCGGGCCCCCCGTGCGCGTGCCCGGTGCCCGGGTGGTCACCGCATGGCGCTTCAACGACGTCGCCACCCTGTGGCGCCTGGTCCGGACGGTCCGGCGCGACCGGGTCGACGCCGTCCTCCTCAACGTCCAGTTCGCCACGTTCGGCGACCGGCGGGTCCCCGGTGCGCTCGGCCTGCTCGCGCCGGCCGTGCTGCGGCTCGCGGGCGTGCCGAGCGTCGTCGTGCTCCACAACCTGGCGGACAACGTCGACATGCGAGACGCCGGCTTCGCCGGTTCGCGGGTCACGGCCGCCGCGATGCAGCTCGCCGGGCGACTGCTCACGTTGGCGCTCCTGCGGGCGAACCTGGTGGCGCTCACCATCCCCCGCTACGTCGAGCTGCTCGAGGACCGCTACCGGGCGCGCAACGCCGTCCTCATGCCCCACGGCAGCTTCGAGGAGGTCGAGACCCCGTCGTTCGACGTGCCCGAGGGCCCGCGGCGCATCCTCGCGTTCGGCAAGTGGGGCACGTACAAGACCGTCGACATGCTCGTCGACGCGTACGAGGAGCTGCTCGGGCGGGGCTACGACGACCTCGAGCTGGTGATCGCCGGGGCCGACAGCCCCAACTCACCCGGCTACCTGGACGGGGTGGCCGAGCGCCACCGCGACCTGCCGGGGCTCGTGCTCACCGGGTACGTGCCCGAGGAGGACGTCGCCGGGCTGTTCTCGTCCGCGACCGCCGTCGCCTTCCCCTACACGTCGACGACCGGCTCGTCGGGTGTGCTCCACCAGGCCGGCACCTACGGCCGCGCCGCGGTGCTTCCCCGCATCGGCGACTTCGTCGAGGTGATCGAGGAGGAGGGGTTCAGCGGCGAGTACTTCGTGCCCGGCGACGCCGCCAGCCTCGCCGACGCGCTCGTGAAGGTGCTCGACGACGAGGGCCGACGCGTCGACCTCGGGCGGCGCAACTTCGCGGCCGCCGCCGGCATCCCGATGTCCGAGGTCGTCGACTGGCACGTCGTCCACCTCCGGAACCTGCTCGGGGGGCATCACCGGTGAGCGACGTCGCCGCCCGCACGGGCGGACGGCAACTCGTCGCCAGCGGCTCCCTGCTCGCGGGGGCCATGCTCGTCGCCAACGCCGGCAACTACCTCCTCAACCTCGTGCTCGGCCGGTGGCTCGAACCGGCGGAGTTCGCCGACGCCAACCTGATGGTCACGCTGATGCTGCTCGCGACGGCGATCGCGATCAGCCTCCAGCTCGTCGCGGCCCGCTTCGCCGGGCGCCATCACGCCCTGGGCGACGACCGACGCGCCCGCGAGATCGCCGCGTGGCTCGAGGTCCGGGCCGCGCTCGCCGGGCTCGGCGTCGCCGCCCTCGTCGCCGGCGGCGCGCCGGTGTGGCAGGGGTTCTTCAACACCGAGTCGCCGTGGCCGTTCGTGATCCTCGGCCTCGGCATGCCGTTCTACCTGGTCCAGGCGGTCGGCCGGGGGGTGCTCCAGGGCACGCTCGCCCTCGACCGCCTGGCGGTCACCTTCGTCGTCGAGATGGTCGTGCGGGTGGTCGGTGGCATCGCGCTCGTGCTCGCCGGGTTCGGCGTCGAGGGCGCGACCTTCGGCCTCACCCTCTCGTTCGTCGCCACATGGGCCGCGGTGCGGGTCCTCGTCGGGACCCCGGAGCGGGGCGCCGTGCCCCGCGACGAGCTGCGCACGGTCGTCACCTACGCCGGCCCGGTCTCCGTCCTGCTGCTCGGCCAGATCATCGTCAACAACGGCGACGTGCTGGTGGCCAAGCGCTACTTCGAGCCGACCGACGCCGGCGTGTACGCCGCCGTCGCGCTCATCGGAAGGGCCGTGTTCTTCCTGTCGTGGTCGGTGGCGACCACGCTGTTCCCGGCCGCGGCCCAGCGCGACGCCGCCGGCCACGACAGCAGCGGCCTCCTGCGGGGCGGAGCCGTCGCGGTCGCCGCCATCGGCACCGTGTGCGCCGGCGCCGCCTACGGGCTCGGCGACCCGGTGTTCCGCACCGTGTTCGGGCCCGAGTTCGGCGGCGTGCACGGCCCGCTCGCCGCCTACGCGTTCGCGACCACGCTCTTCGCCATCGCCAACCTGATCGCCAGCCACCACCTGTCGTCGGGGCGGACGCTGCCGTCGTGGATCGTGCTCTGTGGCGGAGTGATCCAGACCACGCTGCTGCTGGCGTGGAACGACTCGATCGACGGCCTCATCGCCGCCCAGGTCCTGTCGATGAGCCTGCTGCTCGGCCTCGTCGTCGCCGGTCACGTGATCGAGTCGGGGCGCATCACCACCGCGGCCGCCGGGCCCACGGCACCGGCCGCGCTCGGCTCCGGCGCGCTCGCCGCGCTCCCCCGGGCCCGCCATCGGCGCCCCGTCCCGCCGCAGCCGGCCCGTCGGCCCCGCCCGAGCCCGCCGCCGGCGCCCGACGGCCGGGTCGTGCGCCCGAGCGCACACGCCCCGCGCACCGATCCCACCGTGCCGCTCACGGTCGTCTCGACCGGGCCCACCGGCCCCGCATCCGCGCAACGGCTCGACGCGCCGACCACCTCCGGACAAGGCGCCGACGCATCGACCGCCACACCGGCGTCCACCGCCACACCGCCGTCCACCGCCACACCGGCGTCCACCACCACACCGCCGTCCACCACCACACCGCCGTCCACCGTCACACCGGCGTCCACCGCGTCGTCGGTCTCCGCTCTGACGCGTACGCCGGCCGCGACCACGGCATCGATGCCGGTCGCCGCCGGCGGGTCGACCGCGGTCGCCGCTCCCCCGCCGGTCGCGGACATCGAGCTGCGCGAACCGACGACGACCACGGGCACCGACCCGCGCGCCGACGACGGCCACCCCGATGAACGCGCCGATCCCTCCCCCACGACGACCGGAGCCGCAGCCATGACCACGGACCCCTACCACGCGTACCGGACGTGGGCGACCGAGCCGCTTCGGTGCGATCCGGTCGTCTCGGTGGTGATCCCGGCCTACAACGAGGAGTGGCGCATCCTCCCGACGATCGGGGCGATCGCCAGCCACATGTCGGGCCGGGGTGAGCCGTGGGAGCTGATCGTCGCCGACGACGGCTCGAGCGACACCACGGTGGCGCTGGTGCGGGACCTGAACCTTCCCAACCTGAAGCTGCTCGTCGCCGAGCGCAACGGCGGCAAGGGCAGCGCGGTGCGCCGGGGCGTGCTCGCCGCCGAGGGCCGGCACATCCTCGTCGCCGACGCCGACCAGTCGACGCCGATCGAGCAGTACGACCGGCTCGCGGCGACCCTCGGCGACGGCGGCCACCAGGTGGCGATCGGCTCGCGCGCCGCGACCGGGGCCGCCGTGGCCAAGAAGAGCCTCCTGCGCAAGACGCTGAGCCTCGGGCTCAACCTGATCGTCCGCGTCGTGTTCCCGGTCCGGGCCCGCGACACCCAGTGCGGGTTCAAGCTGTTCGAGGGCACGGCGGCCCGGACCGTGTTCTCCCGCCAGGTGATCGACGGGTTCTCCTTCGACCTCGAGGTGCTCTACCTCGCCCAGAAGCTGGGCTACCGCACGGCCGAGGTCCCGGTGGAGTGGATCGACGCCCCCGGATCGACCGTCGACGCCGCCAAGGTCGCGCTCCACTTCCTGCGCGACATCGCCGTCATCCGTTGGAACGACCTGCGCGGTCGCTACGAGGCGCCCGCCGACACGAGCCCGGTGCTCGCGACCACCAAGAACGCTGCCTGAAGGTGACCTGACGTGCAGATCTCGCCCCCGACCCACCAGGACGACCCGATCGCGCTGATCGGCCGGTTCGACGCCCACGAGGCCCCGGCGTTCCGGGCGTTCGTCGCGCCGCTGCTCGACACGTCCGCGCCCCTGCTCCACTTCGACCTCTCGCAGGTCGCGTTCATCGACTCGACCGCACTCGCCGAGCTCGTCCAGGCGATGAAGACGGCCCGGACCAACGGCGGCGACATCGTGCTGTCCAAGCTGTCGGTGCCGGTGCGGGTCATCCTCGAGCTCACCGGGCTGGACAAGGCGCTCACGATCGCGGACCAGATGCCCGGCACGGTGTCGTGACGGTCCGGACCGACGAGGGCATCGACGCCGACCTGGCGCGGGTCGTCGCCGCGGCCGGGGCGAGTGCCGCCCGCGCCCACCGGGGCAATCGCACCTGGACCCTGTGCGGGTCACCCGACGGCGCCGCCGACCTGCGGGTCGAGCGCGACGGCGTGGCACTCGAGGTGTGGGGTGACGTGCCCGAGCCGCTCGTCGCGGGCGTCGCGGGCTGCCTCGCCAGGATCGGGGCGCTCGGCGAGGAGCGCGCCGGGCTGACCGAGGCGCTCGTCGAGACGAACGACCGGCTCCTCGCGCTCTACGAGCTGAGCCGGCTCCGGCTCGGCTCGCTCGATCGGGCCGAGATGGTCACGACGATCCTGACCGACACGGTGCGGCTCACCCGCGCCGGGGTCGCGCTCGCCCGGACCGGCGACGGCGACGTCGACATCGTGGTCGGCGCACACGGCGGTGGAGGCGGCGAGGTCGACACCACCGACGAGCTGGCCGCCTGGCTCGGCTCGGCCGCCGCCCGCTTCGACGACGACGGCGGCGCCGGCGTCCGCTCCGTCGGCAACCTGGCCCGCCACGGCATCGTGTGCCGGGTCGAGCTGGACGGCGGCGACCACGCCGTCGTCGGCGTCGCCCGGGAGCCGGTGCCGTTCGAGACCGGCGACCACAAGCTCGTCGACGCGGTCGGCTCCACGATCGGCGGGGCGCTGTCGCTGGCCGCGCTCCACGAGGAGACGATGGGCCGGGCGCTCGTCGAGCGCGAGCACGACACCGCCTCCCGTCTCGCCCAGGCCGTCCTCGCCGCACCGCTGCCGGCCCTCGGCGGCATCGAGCTGTTCGCCCGCTCCAGCCCGGCCCGCACCGCGGGCGGCGACCTGTTCACGTTCACGGCCAACGACGGCGCGCTGCGCTTCGCGGTCGGCGACGTGGCCGGCAAGGGGCTGCCCGCGGCGCTGATCATGACCCGGGTGATCACCGTCAGCCAGGCCGCGTTCCTGCGCCACCGGCCCGACGACGTGGCGGCCACGGCGGCGGACGTGAGCGCCGAGCTCTACGACTATCTGTCCGACGCCGGGTTGTTCACCACCGTCCTCGTCGGCGCGCACGTCCCCGGGTCCGGCGAGGTCCACCTGTGCAACGCCGGGCACTCCCCGGCCATGGTGATCACCCGCGACGGGGTGCGGTCCATCCGCCCGTCGGGGCCGCCGATCGGCGTGCTCCCCGGCATCGGCGGCACCGAGGTCGTCACCGTCGCCGAGGGCGACCTCCTCGTCGTCGGCTCGGACGGGCTCACCGAGCAGGAGGACGGGGCCGGCGAGATGTTCGGCCAGGCGCGGCTCGAGGCGGTGCTGCGCGGGGCGTGGGGCGAGCCCGCCGCCACGGTGGGGGCCACGGTGCTCGACGAGGTCGAGCGCCATGCGGCCGGCACCGCGGCGGCCGACGACCGGACGCTGTGCGTGCTCAGGATCGGCGAGACCAGATCGGACCGAACGACATGATCGACCAGACCCGACCCGACGCCTACTTCGAGGTGCCGGCGACCCACGAGGCGCTGCGGGCCATCGGCCCGTGGCTCGACGAGACGCTGCGCATCCACGTGCCCGGCCACGTCGACGAGCTCAAGGGTCGCCTCGAGCTGGCCATCCACGAGCTGTGCATCAACGTCGTCGAGCACGCCTACGACGGGCGGCCCGGCGTCATCCGCTTCGACGTGTGGTTCGAGCCCGAGCGCATCACGATCCGCCTCGTCGACGACGGCGAGGAGTTCGACGGCAGCGGCGTGCGCATCCCCGACCCGGCCAACCCGACGGTCCGGGGCTACGGGCTCATGATCGTGGCCCAGCTCGTCGACGACATGCGCTACGAGCGGACCGCGGAGCACAACGTCTGGTCGATCGCCACCCAGTACGGCACCAGCCGGGCCAACCCGTGACCGCCGGCCCCGCCGGACCCGCCGGCCCGACCCACTGACCCCGACCCCCACGAGGAGCGTCCCGTTCCATGGACCTGCGGCTGACCGAACGCACCGTCGCCGACCTGACGATCCGCGGCCGCATCGACGCCCTCGCCGCCATCGACCTGCGGCGGGAGCTGCGCGACCTGCGCGAGGCCGGGCGCGTCGACGTGACGGCCGACCTCTCCGAGGTGACCGAGCTCGACGTCGCCGGTCTCGCCGCCCTCGTCCGGGCCATGCGCGACCTGCGCGCCGCGGGCGGCGACCTGACCGTGGTCCTGCCCCGCGCCGACGGGGCGCGGCGCATGCTCCGCCTCTCCCGCTTCGACCGGATCCTCACCACGACGCCCGCCCGGCCCGTGCCGGGCGCGGCGTGAGGGGGCGTCGCCCGACATGTCGGCCATCCTGATCGTCGACGACGACGCCGTCTCCCGCCTCCTCCACACCCACATCGTCGGCGGCATGGGCCACGACGTCGTCCAGGCCGACTCCGTCGCCTCCGCGCTGGCCGCGGTCGACGACTTCAGCGTCGACGCGGTGATCGCCGACTACCGGATGCCGGGCGCGACCGGCCTCGACCTCCTCGACGCCCTCGACGCCCTCGAGGGCCCCCGGCCGCCGTTCGCGCTGATCACCTCGACGAGCGAGGAGCGTGACCTCGGCGACGACCGCGTCGCCCGGGTCGACGCGTACCTGACCAAGCCGGTGGCCTCCACCGAGCTGCGCCGCTGCGTCGACGACCTGCTCCGCGCCGGCTCGATCCGTTGACCGCCCCCGGCGGCGGCCGGGCCGGCGGCAGCCGCGCCGGTGCCGTCGTCGGCGTGCTCTCGTACGCGGCCGCCGCCGCGCTCACGCTCGTCGTCGCGGTCCGTCTCGTCGGCCCGTCCGACCAGCCCCGGCTCGTCGCGCTCCAGGCGCTCACGCCGTACCTGCTCGTCGCGGCCTACCCGCTCACCGTGGTCGGGGCCGTGCGGTCGCAGCGGGTGCTCACCGCGGTCGGCGTCGTCCTGATGGTGGCCCACGTGGCGTGGACCGTGCCGGAGATCGCCCGCGGTCGACCCGACGCGGTCCCCGACGGGGCGGTGACGGTGCGGCTGGTCACCTCGAACGTCTACGAGGCCAACCCGACACCGGAGCGGCTCGCGGCACACCTGCTCGACGTCGACGCCGACCTCGTGCTCCTCCAGGAGCTGACCCCGGAACTCCTGGACACCTTCGAGGCGGCCGGGCTCACCGACGGCTACCCCCACCGGGTGCTCGACCCGCTGCCCGGCGCCCAGGGCTCGGGCATCCTCTCCCGCCTGCCGCTCGACGACGGCCGGGCGTTCGCCGTCGCGGGCTGGCCGATGACCACGGCGCTCGTGACGGTGGGCGACGCCGAGGTCCGCGTCGTGAACGTCCACGCGGCCGCACCGCTGTCCGACGAGAACGCGGCCCGCTGGGAACGCCAGCTCGACGAGCTCGCCGGGGCCCGCGACCTCGGCGGCGACCACGTCGTCCTCGCCGGTGACTTCAACGCCACCCTCCAGCACGCCCCGCTGCGGGGCCTCCTCGACGCCGACTTCCGGGAGGCGTACCGCGAGGCCGGCCGGGGCCTCGGTGCGACGTGGCCGGTCGGGTTGGTCCCCCTCGTCGGGCCGCTCATCCGCATCGACCACGTGTTCGTCACCCCGGGCCTGGGCGTGGCCGACATCGGGCTCGGCTCCGGTCACGGCAGCGACCACCGGCCGGTCGTCGTCGACCTCGTCGTGGAGTAGCCGAACCGCCCATCGGCCTGCCCCGAACAGGGGATCCCATCCGTGGGGCTCAAGCGGGGTGGGTCGTCACGTCGATCGTCCCAACGGGCGGGCGCGGAGCCCGCCCGTTGTCGGCGACGACGGACACGGAGCGGGAGGACGCCCGGATGCCTCGCAGCGGCGAGCACCGTCGCACCGGCTCCCGACCGGGTTCGGTGGGCGGTGCGCCCCGATCGGCGCGGACCGCACGACGGATGCGCGGCCGCGGCGGCGGACGTCGCGACGCGCCGCCGCCCGGCCACCCCGCCCGGCGCGGCGCCGTCTGAGCGATCCGATGACGACCCACACGCCGCGCCGCGCGCGCCGACGCCTCCACCTCCGGTGGGTGCACCTCCTGCGCCGGCGCGGGCGACCGACCCGTCGACCCGGACCCGACCCGGACCGCGTGCTGCCCGCCCTGCCCGCCCCGGCCGAGGACCCTCGGGACACCCACGGCCACGCCGAG
>JAXHUH010000047.1:0-36517 GCA_034211175.1 Actinomycetota bacterium | reverse complement strand
AGCACCTGGCACACCACAAACGTGATGTTCCGGATTCAAAGAAACTAACTAGACAACCACAGAACCACCCCCCGAAACCGGGGAACGATCCGAGGCTGCCCGCACTCACTGCGTTTCGTCCTCTATTCCGTTTTCAAGAAACAACAGACACAACGTCTGCACGCCACACGCAACCCACAGGGCTAGCGGAGGTGGCACCTCTGCCCGGCTCGGATGTGGACCATCCGTTCGGGCCGAGGAGTTAACCTAGCCCCTCGCCCAGCAGGCGTCAAGGGCTAGCTCGCGGAAATCCCCGGCCGAGTGTCTCGGCCCGGGACCGGGGCGGGTCGATGACCCACCGGAGTGGCCGGTCGGAGCCGGCCCTGCCGCCCGATGGAGCCCGTCGGGAGGCGCCGTCATCCTACCGGCGGCCCGTCCGGAGGCGGCTCCTGAATGACGTTCGAACTTCAGGAGCGGCCGACACCGGGGCGACGTGCCGCTACGGGCCACCCCCCGCCTACAGGTAGCCGAGGTGGACCAGGGTGGCGCGGAAGGCGTCGAACAGCTCGAGCGTGTCGAGCTCGTGCTCGCGCACCCAGCGGACCGCGGCGGTCTCCCAGTCGAGCTCGGCCGGCGGGTCGAACCGGTGGGGGACGTCGAGCACCACCGTCGTGTAGGCCCAGCCGCCGTGGTCGTCCACGTGGGTCTCGGCGATCTCGTAGTCGGGGACCAGACCGCGCCCGATCTCCTCCTCGAACTCCCGCATGGCGCCGTCGAGCGGCTCTTCGCCCCGGTTGAGCGCCCCGCCCGGGATCGCCCAGGTGCCGCCCTTGTGGGTCCACTGGGACCGCAGCGCCAGGAAGTAGGCGGTGTCCTCGTCGCCCCGGTGGCGCAGCAGCACCCCGGCGGCGCCGTAGATGCCCCACCGGCGGGAGCCGTCGGCGAGGACGATGAAGCCGTCGCCGTGGTACGGGCCGTGCGAGTCGAGATCGAACATGCGCCTCCGAGTATGGCGGGCCGAACCCGCCGGATCCCATCCCGCGTGCCGGGCGCCGGACCGGGGGTGGTGTTCTCGAGCCGCCGGGGTGCGGACGGTGGGGGGCGTGGCACACCCCGGCGGCCCGATGGTGGGCACCGCCGCCGGTCGGTCCCGGGGGCGGCGCCGCGAGCTGGGCTCACGCGGTCACGACGTCGACCCCTCTCACTCCTTGACCGCGCCGGCCGTGAGCCCGCCGACGATCTGGCGCTCGGCGAGCGCGTAGAAGATGAGCGCCGGGATCATGGCCAGCGTCGTGTACGCCAGCACCAGCGCCGTGTCGGTCGAGTACTGGCTCGAGATGTTGTTGACGCCGATCGGCAGCGTGTACTGGTCCGGGTCGATCAGCACCAGCAGCGGGAGCAGGAACGCGTTCCAGCTCGTCACCACCGAGAGCACGGCGATCGTCGACAGCACCGGCCGCGACAGCGGCAGCATCACCGACCAGTAGAAGCGGAACGGCCCGCAGCCGTCGATGGCGGCGGCGTCCTGGAGCTCGTTCGGGATCGCCTGGAAGAACGGCCGCATGATCACGATCGACAGCGGCAGCCCGAACGCCGCCTGCGGCAGGGCGACCCCGAGCGGGTTCGACAGCAGGTCGGCCTGGCGCAACACGATGAACAGCGGGAGGATCGCCACCGCCACCGGGAACAGCAGCCCGAGCGTGAACAGCGTGTACACGGCCTCCCGCCCCCGGAACGGGTAGCGGGCGATCACGAACGCGGCCAGCGAGGCCGCCGGCAGGACCGCCAGGGCGGTGAGCACCGCGATCAGGGTGCTGTTCCACAGCTGGCGCCAGAACGCGCCCTGGTCGAGCACCGTCCGGTAGTTGTCGAGGATCCACGGGTCGGGCAGCCCGACCGGGTCGCTGATCAGGCCCGCGTTCGAGCGGAAGCCCCCGAGGATGGCGAACAGCAGCGGGACCACGACGACCGAGAGCACGGCGAACGCGAACAGGTAGAGGAGCAGCCGGCTCATGCGCCGCCGGGCGATCCCCGGTCGACGGGACCGATGGCCGCCATCGGCCGACTCGGGGCGCCGGCCGCCGGGCGGCCCCGCTGCCTTCCCGTTCGTTCGATCGGTGTCCGTCGTATCGGCGATCTCAGCCATGGGCGCCGGCCCCCTTCAGGTCCCGGTTGAGGGCGAACCGCTGGTAGAGCAGGGCCACGAACAGCGACAGGCCGAAGATGATGATCGAGACCGCACTGGCGTAGCCGAACTGGTTGCGGCGGAAGCCCTGGTCGATCAGGTAGGTCGCCATCGTCGACGACTTGTTGATCGGCCCGCCGCCCGTGGTCACCCACACCAGGTCGAACAGCTGCAGCGCGCCGATCACCGACAGGAAGATCGACACCCGCATCGTCGGGCCGAGCAGCGGCAGGGTCACGTGGCGGAACCGTTGCCACGCCCCGGCCCCGTCGATCGACGCGGCCTCGCTCAGGTCGTCGGGGATCTGCTGGAGGCCGGCGAGCAGCAGGATCATGTGGAAGCCGAAGTACTTCCACGAGACCATGAAGAAGACGCTGTACAGGACGATGTCGGGGTTGGCCAGCCACTCCTGCACCAGCCCGGCGAGGCCGGCGGCCTCGAGGCTGCGGTCGAGGAGGCCCTCGGGCCGGAGGATCTGGCGCCACACGACGCCGGTCACGACCTCGGAGAGCACGTAGGGGGCGAAGAACAGGATCCGCAGCAGCGCCCGCCCCCGCAGCCGCTGGTTCAACAGCACCGCCAGCGCCAGCGCGAACGGGATCTGCAGCGCCAACGACAGGGCGATGATGATGCCGTTGTGGGCCACCGCCTCCCGGAACAGCGGGTCGCCGAACGCGTCCCGGAAGTTCTGGAGGCCGACGAAGTCGTCGAGCGACTCCAGCCCGTTCCAGTCATAGAGGCTGTAGCGGGCGCTCTGCACGATCGGCAGCAGCACGAACACCGCGTAGAGCACCAGTGCGGGCAGCAGGAACAGGATGATCGTGGGCCACGGCATGCGGCCGAGCCGCGCCGGTCGGCGCCGCGGCGCCGGGGCCGGTTCCGCCCGGGGCGGTCTCGTCGTGCTCGGTGGGATCGTGCTCGTCGTCATGGCTGCGTCGTCATGCCTGCGTGGTCATGGCTCGGTCACCCTGTTCCTGCGGTCGGCCGGACCGGGGAGGCGGGCGGACGGCCGGCCCCGGGGGCAGGGGGCACGGCCGTCCGTCCGCGTGGGAACGGGAGGTCCATCAGCCGGCCGAGGCGGCCGCCGACGTGATGGCCTCGGCCACCTCTTCGGGTGACGCCGAGCCGGCGAACAGCGTCTGCACGGCATCGTTGATCGCCGCGCCGAGCTCGGCCGAGAAGAACTGGTCGAGGTAGAGCTGCACGAACGTGGCCTCCTCCAGACCGGCGAGCACCTGCTGCTGGTTGGGGTCGGTCACCGAGTCCTGGGCGCCGTCGGTCACCGGGAGGCCACTGTTCTCGCCCCAGGTGCTGGCGTTGTCCTCGTTGGTGATGAACTCGAGGAACTCGACGGCCTCGGGCGGTGCGTCGATGCCCACCGCGAAGCCGTTGGCCCCGCCGAAGGCGTCGGTGATCACACCCTCGCCGCCCTCGACGAGCGGGAACGGGAACCAGCCGAGCTCGAACGGCAGGTCCTCCCCGTCGGCGCCGGCGTTGCGGAAGGTCCCCGGGGCCCACTGGCCCATCAGGTCCATCGCCGCCGCGCCGCTGCCCATCGAGCCGGCCTCGCCGTCGGCGCCGTCCCACGGGGCGGCGAGGAACCCGGCCTGGAACGGCTCGAGGTCGATCAGACGCTGCAGCTCCTCACCGGCCTCGATCACCTCGGGGCGGGAGAAGTCGCCGTCGGCCGCGATCTCCTCCATGAGGTCGCCGCCACCGATGCGCAGCATCAGGTACGAGTAGTAGAAGTGCGCCGGCCACTTGTCGCCGGCACCGAGGGCGATCGGCGTGATGCCCGCGTCCTTCAGCGTCTGGACGTCACCGAGCAGCTCGTCCCACGTCTCCGGCGGGGCGTCGATGCCGGCCTCGTCGAAGAGCTCCTGGTTGTACCAGAAGCCGACCATGCCGGCGTCGAACGGCACGCCGTACTGGACGCCGTCGACCTGGTAGAGCTCGACCACGCTGGGGTTGAGCCGGTCGATCCAGCCGGAGGTCGCGTCGGTGATGTCCTGGACGAGGCCGGCCTCGACCTGGGCGCGCAGGCCGCCGCCGCCCCACGACTGGAACAGGTCGGGCGGGTCACCCGCCTGCAGGTTGGTCTGCAGCGCGGCCTTGAACGCCTCGTTCTCGAGCGGGTTGATCTCGATCGTGACGTGGGGGTTCATCTCCATGAACTCGTCCGCCATCGCCTGCCAGTCGGCGAGGCCGGGGTCGTTGTTCTGGATGTGCCACCAGTCGATGGTGACCGGCTCGGCCCCGTCGGCCTCGTCACCGGCCGCCTCCTCCGAGGCGCCGTCGCCCTCGTCGGCGTCCTCGTCCGAGTCCGCCTGGGCCGACGGCGCCTCGCCATCGCCGGAGGCCTCGGCCGTGTCGTCATCGTCGTCACCGCACGCCGCGGCGATGAGCGCCATCGCCATGAGCAGCGCAAGGGCTGCCCGGAGCCTCCTCGCCGTTCCCCGATGCGTTCCTCGTCGGTGCATCTCGGTGCTCCCCCTCCTCGTCGCGTCACTTGCCACCGCTTCGGTGGGCCCGTCCACGGGTCGGAGCACGTGCACCTCCCCGGGCCGATCGGCGCGCCCCCACGCCCACCGCTTCGGTCTCGACAAGCCCTGATTCGCCGGCAGTGTCGCGCGTCACCCAGGGGGTGTCAAACGATATCGATAACGTTTTCGACACCGTTGTCAGGCGGCGTTACACTCCGCCGCCATGGCGCAGAGCCGACCGACCATCGCCGACGTCGCCGCCCGGGCCGGGGTGTCCATCGCCACCGTCTCGAAGGTGATCAACGAGCGCTACGGCGTGGCGCCGGCGACCGCCGAGAAGGTGCGCGAGATCATCGACACCATGGGCTACGAGTCGAGCCTCGTCGCCCGGAGCCTGCGCAGCCGCCGCACCAACGTGCTCGCCGTGCTCGTCACCGACATCGAGCCGTTCAGCGCCGAGCTGCTGAAGGGCGCGGCGAAGGCGCTGCGGGAGACGCCCTACGAGCTCATCGTCTACGTCGGCGGCGGGCACCGCACCGAGCCGGAGCCGGGCTGGGAGCGCCGGTCGCTGTCCCGCCTCAGCGGCACGCTCGCCGACGGGGTCATCCTCGTGACACCCACGCTGCTCGACTACGACGGCGACCAGCCCGTCGTGGCCGTCGACCCCCACACCGGCACCTCCGGGGTCCCGAGCATCGTCGCCGACAACCTCGCCGGCGCCGTCGCCGCCACCGAGCACCTCACCGGCCTCGGCCACACCCGCATCGGCTTCCTCGGCGGCCGTCCCGACCTCGAATCGGCCCGCCAGCGCGAGCAGGGCTACCGCAGCGCCCTCGCCGCCGCCGGCATCGCCGTCGACGAGGCCCTGATCGGCAGCGGCGGCTACCGGGCCGAGTCCTCGGTCGAACCGGCCCGGCGGATGCTCACCGGCCCCGACCGGCCCACCGCCGTGTTCGCGGCCAACGACCTCTCGGCCATCGAGACCATGGCGGTCGCCCGGTCCCTCGGGCTGCGGGTCCCGGAGGACCTCAGCGTCGTCGGCTTCGACAACATCCCCGAATCGGCGCTGTCGGAACCGTCGCTGACCACGGTCGACCAGTCGATCCACCAGATGGGCGCAGAGGCCATCCGGGCGCTCGTGTCGCTCATCGACGGCGCGCCGGTCGCCCGCCAGATCACCCTTCCGACCCGTCTGGTCGTGCGCCAGTCCACCACCGGGCGCACCGAGCGCCGCAGCCCCGTCCACGGAGGAGCAGGAACGCCATGACATCGACGACCCGGGAGCCGGCGTACCTCGATCCGGGCCTCGAGCCCACGGCCCGGGCCGCCGACCTGCTCGGCCGCATGACGCTCGAGGAGAAGGTCGGCCAGCTCGGCAGCGCCTGGGTGTTCCAGCTCGCCGACGCCGGGCGCTTCGACCCGGCCCGGGCCGAGCCGCTCCTCGCCGACGGCCTCGGCCAGGTCACCCGCATCAGCGGCGCGAGCCACCTCGGCGGGGTCGCGGCGGCCGAGCTGGCCAACCGGATCCAGCGCCACCTCGTCGAGCACACCCGCCTCGGGGTGCCCGCCATCGTCCACGAGGAGATCTGCTCGGGGCCCATGGCCCGCGAGGCGACGATCTTCGCCCAGGCCATCGGCGTGGCCAGCACCTGGGACCCGGAGCTCAACGAGCGGCTCGCCACCGAGGTCCGGCGCCAGATGCGGGCCATGGGTGCCCACCAGGGCCTCTCCCCCGTGCTCGACGTGTGCCGCGACCCGCGTTGGGGCCGCACCGAGGAGACCTACGGCGAGGACCCCCACCTCGTGGCCCGGATGGGCGTCGCGTTCGTGCGGGGCCTCCAGGGTGACGACCCGGCCACCGGCGTGATCGCCACCCCCAAGCACTTCGTCGGCTACGGGGCGTCGGAGGGCGGGCTCAACTGGGCACCGGCCCACCTCGGCCCCCGGGAGCTGCGGGAGGTGTACCTCCACCCGTTCGAGGCCGTGGTCCGCGAGGCCGGCGCCCGCTCGATCATGAACGCGTACAACGAGCTCGACGGCATCCCGTGCGGCGCCAGCGCCGAGCTGCTCACCACGATCCTGCGCGACGAGTGGGGCTTCGACGGCTTCGCCGTGTCGGACTACTTCTCGATCCGCCAGCTCGCCGAGTACCACCGCGTCGTCGAGGACCCGACCGGGGCCGCCGTCGTGGCCATGGCCGCGGGGATGGACGTCGAGCTGCCGGGCACCGACTGCTTCGGCGCGACCCTCGTGCACGCGGTCCGCGACGGCCGGGTGCCGACCACCGACCTCGACCGGGCCGTGCTCGGGGTCCTGCGGGCGAAGGTCGAGCTCGGGCTGTTCGAGCAGCCCTACGTCGACACCGGGGCCGTCGCCCCGGTCAGCCGCACCCCCGACCAGCTCGAGCTCGCCCGGACCATCGCGGCGCGCAGCCTCGTGCTCCTCCGCAACGACGGCGTGCTCCCCCTCGCCCCCGGCCTGGACAACGTCGCGGTCATCGGCCCGAGCGCCGACTCGGCCCGCAACCTGCTCGGTGACTACAGCTACGCCGCGCACGCCGAGTCGCTGACCGAGGTCCTCGACAGCGGCCAGAACGTGTTCGAGCTGCCGGTCGACGGCAGCAGCAGCTTCACCGACGGGGCCGTGCCGGCGCGGATCCGCACCGTGCTCGGCGCGCTGACCGACCGTCTCGGCGCCGGGGTCGTCCACCATGTGGTCGGCTGCGGTCTCGGCGACGACGACCGGTCCGGCTTCGACGAGGCGGTGCGGGCCGCAGCGGCGGCCGACGTCGCCGTCTGCGTCGTCGGCGACCGCTGCGGCCTGACCGACGAGTGCACCAGCGGCGAGAGCCGGGACGTGGCCCGACTCCGGCTGCCGGGCGTGCAGGAGAAGCTCGTCCACGCCGTCGCCGCGACCGGCACGCCGGTCGTGCTCGTGCTCGTCGCCGGCCGACCGTACGGGCCCGAGGCGCTCCACGACGCCGCGGCCGCCGTGCTGATGGCGTGGCTGCCCGGCGAGGTCGGCGGCGAGGCGATCGCCGCCGCGCTCGTGGGCGAGACGTCACCCGGCGGCAAGCTCCCGATGACCTGGCCCCGCGACCCCGGCCAGCTGCCGACCTACCACGGGCACAAGGTGTCGGGTGGCCGGTCCCACTGGAAGGGCGACTACGTCGACGTCCCCGTGGCACCGCTCCACCCGTTCGGCCACGGCCTGAGCTACACGACGTTCGCGCTCGACGTCGCCGACATCGACGAGGGCCCCCACGACCCCGACGCCGTCGTGAACGTCTCGGTCGGCGTGACGAACACCGGCGAGGTCACCGGCGACGAGGTGGTGCAGCTCTACACGCGGGACCCGGTGGCGAGCGTCACCCGGCCGGTCCGGGAGCTGCGCGGGTTCCGGCGGGTGTCGCTGGCGCCCGGTGAGCACCGCACGATCCGCTTCGGTGTCCCCGTCGCCCAGCTCGGCTTCTGCGGGCCCGACCTGCGTCACGTGGTCGAGCCGGGCGTCGTCGAGGTCCACGTCGGCACCTCCGCGGCCGACGCCCGGCAGGTCGGCCGCATCATCGTCGCCGGCGACGCGCCGGTCGAGGTCACCAAGGTGTTCGACAGCACCTGCGACCCGGCCTGATCCCGGCCGGACGGGCGGCCCGCGGGGTCGCCGTCAGCCGTCGGCCGTGACGTGGTCGCCCGAGCGTGCGGCCTCGAGCTCCTCGCGCGGGGCCGGCCGGGCGAAGAGGTAGCCCTGCCCGGCGACCGCGCCGAGCTCGCGCAGCCGCTCCAGCTCGTCGCGCTCCTCGATGCCCTCGGCGATCACGTCGAGGCCCAGCCGCTCGCCGAGCGAGATGATCGCCTCGATCATCGGACCGGCACCCGCGGTGGCGACGAAGGCCCGGTCGATCTTGATCACGTCGACCGGCAGGTCCTGCAGCTGGCGCAACGACGAGAACCCGACACCGAAGTCGTCGAGCGCGACGTGCACGCCGAGGTCGCGCAGCGCGGCGAGGGAGGCGACGGCGTTCGGGTTGTTGGCCGTGGCGACCGACTCGGTGATCTCGAGCACGAGGTGGTCGGGCTCCACCCCGTGGCGCCCGAGCGCGTCGCGCACGACGTCGACCAGCTCGTCGCCGAGCTGGCGGGCCGACACGTTCACGCTCATCCACGGCGCGACTCGCTCGGCGCCGTCGCCACCCTCCTCGCCCACGACCGCGTCAGTGAGCTCGGCGAGGTCGGCGCACGCCCGGTCGACGACCCAGGCGCCGATGTCGACGATGTCGCCCGTGCTCTCGGCGATCTCGATGAACGCACCCGGAGCGAGCAGCCCGCGCGCCGGGTGGCGCCATCGGACGAGGGCCTCGAAGCCGAGCACGTCGAGCGAGGTGAGGTCCACGATCGGCTGGTAGTGGAGCTCCAGCTGGTCGAGCTCGACGGCCCGCGCCAGGTCGCGGCTGAGGTCGGTGCGGGTCAGCATCTCCTCGTGCATCGACGCGGCGAAGACCTCGAAGCGGTTCTTGCCCTGGCTCTTGGCGATGTACATGGCGAAGTCGGCGTTGCGCATCAGCTCGTCGACGCCGTCGACACCGCCGAAGCGGCCGCTGACCGCGATGCCGATGCTGCACCCAACCGTGACCGGGACCCCCTCGATCACGATCGGTTCCGCGAGGACGCCGAGCACCCGCTCGGCGACCGCCACCGCGCCCGCCGGGGCCGAGATCCCCCCGACGCGCACGGCGAACTCATCGCCGCCGAGACGGGCGACGAGCTCGTCGTCGCGGACGATGGACCCGAGGCGCTGGGACACCACGCGGAGCAGGTGGTCACCGGCGGCGTGGCCCATCGAGTCGTTCACGATCTTGAAGTCGTCGAGGTCGACGAACAGGACGCCCACCCCTTCCGCCGGCGCCGCCAGCCGCGCGGCCAGGTCCTCGATGAACGCCTTCCGGTTGGGCAGTCCGGTGAGTGCGTCCGTGTGGGCCTGGTCGCGAAGCTGCGCGTGGCTGCTGGTGATCGCCTGCGCACTCGCGCTCAGCGTCGTCGCGAGCTCCTCGAGCTCGGCGCACGCGTGTTGCACATCGATCCGCCCGGCGCCGCGACCGGCGCCGATGTCGTGGGCCGCGAGCTGCAGCGCCAGGATCGGCTCGACCACCCGCCTTCGCATGCGCCGCGCGCTCCACAGCGCCGCGGCGAGGCCGGCCGACACCGCGGCGACAACGGCGGGCAGGATCAGGCGCTGGACCCGGGCGGTCTCCTCGGCCCGCTGCCACAGGTCGGTCATGCTGACCTCCGACCCCGCCGAGACCGCGGCGCGGATGGCCTGGACACGGGTCCACACCTCGCCGAAGAGCCCGGACGTGAGGCCGACGTCATCGACACCCAGCTCTCCGTCGGCCCAGCGGTCGGGTGCCTCGCGCACGAGCACGTCGATCTCGTCCCACGTCGAGGACACCTCGTCCAGGAACGTCTCGTCGCCGATTCCCGGCTCGATCCGGTCGCCGGCCAGGGCGAGCACGGTCCGGAGCCGGGCATCGGACTCCTCGTAGGTCGCCCACACCTCGTCGAAGCTCGCCGATCCGGGCGGCGTGAACATCGCCACCAGCGCCGACGCGGTGGCATTCTGGATGGCGTCCTCGATCCCGATGCCGAGCAGCGACATCGCCTCGAACTCGTTCGTCGTCTGCTCGAACGCCGATCGCTGGTACTGCACGGCAGCGCCGGCCAGCACGCCGAGGCCGAGCACGGCGGCCATCAGGATGGCCACGGCGACGGACCACGTCCGCCGCAGGCTGGGGCCCGTCGTGGGGCCGCTGTCGGTCATGTTCCCCATACGACGCCGGACGCGGCGCGCTTGAGCAAGGCGGCGACCGGCGACACCACCCGAGCCCGACGGCCGGGAGCCGCCGACGAGCCCACCCGGGCCACCACCGGGCGGGGGCGCCGCGCCCGTCGGCCGGCGATTACCGTGACGGCCAGGGGAAGCAAGGGGGACATCGCATGCGGACGCACTTCGGGGCGATCTGGGAGTCGGTCGCGGACGCCGTGGGGGACCAGGCGGCGATCGTGCAGGGCGAGCGGCGCGTGTCGTGGCGCGACTACGAGCAGCGGGCGGCTCGGCTGACCACGGCGCTGCTCGACGCCGGCGTGGTGCCCGGCTCGAAGGTCGGCATGTACCTGTACAACTCGCCCGAGTACGCCGAGACGAACTTCGCGGCGATCAAGTGCCGGGCCGTGCCGATCAACGTGAACTACCGCTACCTCGGCGACGAGCTGCGGTACCTGCTCGACGACGCCGACATCGAGGTGCTCGTCTTCCACAGCTCCCTCGGCGATCGGGTGCGCGCCGTGCGCGATCGGGCGCCGGGGCTGCGGCTGCTGATCGAGGTCGACGACGGCCCCGCCGCCGACGGGACCGCCCACGTCGACGGCGCGATCGGCTACGACGAGCTCCAGGCCACGACCGCGCCGGCCGCACGGATCGAGCCGCAGGGCGACGAGCTCTACATCTTCTACACCGGCGGCACGACGGGCATGCCGAAGGGCGTCATGTACCCGCTCGAGGACTTCACCGGGTTCTTCCTCGACGGCTACCCGGCGATGATCGGCGTGGACCCGTTCGGCACCGCGGAGGACCTGGCCCCCACGGCACGGCGGCTGCTCGACGAGGGTCGTCCGCTGGTGGCGATGAGCGGCCCGCCGCTGATGCACGGCACCGGCTGCTGGCTCGGGCTCATGGCGCCCCACGCGGTGGGCGCCACGGCGGTGCTCGCCGCCGGGCGCAGCCTCGACGCGGTCGAGACCTGGGACACCGTCGAGCGCGAAGGGGTCCAGCACCTGGTCGTCGTCGGTGACGCCTTCGCCCGCCCACTGCTGCGGGCCCTCGACACCGACCCCGGGCGCTGGGACCTCGACTCGCTGCGCCTGATGATCTCCTCCGGCGCGATGTTCTCGATGGACGTCAAGCAGGGCCTGATCAAGCACCTGCCGAACCTGGCCATCGCCGACGTGCTCGGCTCCACCGAGGGCGGGATGGGCCAGTCGATCACCACCGCGGAGACGATGGCCGAGACCGCGAAGTTCGCGCTGTCGGCGACCGCGAAGGTGTTCACCGACGACGGCCGCGAGGTCACCCCCGGCTCCGGCGAGGTCGGCATGGTCGCCAACGGCGGCCTCACCCCCATCGGCTACTACAAGGACCCGGAGAAGTCGGCCCGCACGTTCCGCGAGGTCGACGGCGTGCGCTACTCGTTCCCCGGCGACATGGCCATGGTCGAGGCCGACGGCACCCTCACGCTGCTCGGCCGGGGCTCGAACTGCATCAACACCGGCGGCGAAAAGGTGTTCCCCGAGGAGGTCGAGGAGGCGCTGAAGGGCCACCCGGCGGTCGACGACGCGCTGGTCGTCGGGGTGCCGGACGAGCGCTTCGGGTCCCGGGTCGTCGCCATCGCCTCGCTCTCGCCGGGCGCGGTGGCCGAGCCCGCCGAGATCGTCGCCGACGCCCGCACCCGGCTCGCGTCCTACAAGCTCCCCCGGGAGCTGCGCCTCGTCGACCACGTGCCCCGGGCGCCGAACGGGAAGGCCGACTACCCGGCGGCGCGGGCCGTGTTCGACTGAGCGTGTTCGCCCGGGCGACGGCGGTGCGCCGGCTCGGCTCGTGGCTCGCGCCTCGGCAGCGCCTGCGGGCGCGGCCGGTGTCGGGCGGCAAACGGGGATGTCCCCCATCAGCAGCGACGACCACCCGTCGTAGCGTCACCGACACAGCAGCGAGCCGGGCAGGTGACGGGCGATGGAGCGACCGACGGAGATGTTCCCCGACGCACGGCGGCTGGGATGGACGTCCCGGTCGGCCGCGCACGGCTCGGGGGTCCACTACGTGTTCACGACCGCGGAGGCCCCCGAGGCGGCCGCCGCCCGCGTCGAGGCGTTCTGCGGGCAACCGTCGATCGTCGAGTCGTCGTTCCGGAGCTGGACCCGCTGCGTGGAACGGGACGGGCAGCGACGGGTCGAGTTCGTGACCGTCGTGGTCGACCCGTCGTCCATGCCGCTGGTCCGCCGCTACGCGCTCCCCCGCGGTGCCGCCACGTTCGTGCTCAGCGGCTCGGGCACCGCGGGCGCTCGCGACGAGGCACCGACCGCACCGCTGATGCGGCTCCTGTCGTCGCCGACCGATCCGCCCGCCGGTCGTGCGGTGCGGGTGCGGGTCGCGCTCGACCAGCTCCGCCGGGGCGCCATCGGCGCCCTGACCAGCGTGTTCGGCGCCTCGCGGGCCGCCCCCTCGGCCTGAGCACCGCGCCGACCACCGGGGGTACCCCCACCACGCCGCAGCGATTGAGGGTCCCCGATGGAGGTTTCCCCCGATGTGGGGGAGCCCCGCCCGGGGAGAAGCTGGGCTCCGTGCCGGTCGCAGGCGGCGATCGGGGGAGGCGGAGCAGGACCGTGCCGAAGGTACGCATCTCAGGGCGAGTCGTCTACGACAACAACGCGACCCCTGCCGCCGGCGTCGAGGTCCACATCTACGACGACGACCACGGTCGCGACGACACGATCGTGCGCGAGCGGACCGACGCCTACGGGTGCTTCAGCGGCGTCGGCGAGTGGCGCGACGAGCTGCTCGAGCTCCTCCCCGAGTTCCGCTACGCCGTCCGGGCCAACGGGCAGGTGTTCCGCGGCCTCTACTTCCACCCGCCCGCCGGGGAGGGCCGCATCATGTTGCCGGAACCGCCGCCGTGCCCGGTACCGGCGGAGGCCCGCGAGCTGGTCGTCGTCTCGGCCCTCGGCGGCGCCCACGGTGCGTGGGAGCGGTGGCTCTGCGAAGCGCTCGAGTCGCTCGCGGTGGCCAAGCCCCAGACGATCCTCGGCTCCCACTACCGGGACGTGCGCGTCGTCAACGGCCCCAAGGTCACGATGTTCGACGTCGTCGACGCCCTCGAGGAGGCGGCCGGCGTCGGGGGGACCAAGGCCGTCGACGCACTCGTGATCGGCCACGGCCTCCACGACGGCTCCGCCGTCTTCGCCGGCGAGCAGTACACGCCGGAGGACATCGCGCTCTCCCTGCGGGCCATCCCCGAGGAGCGTCGCCGACGGCTCCGGGCGCTGCTGACGACGGCGTCGTGGGGGCGCCGCCAGCTCAACGGCTGGTTCGGGGGTGGCTTCTCGGTCGTCGCCGGGGCCCGGGGGCTCACGGTCGACGCACCCCTCAGCTACGAGCCGTTCCTGCGGGCGTGGGCCAACGGGCGCACCTTCCGGGAGTCCGTGTCGGCGGCGAATGCCAACCGGGAGGGCATCGACTACTGGGACGCGCTGGCCGAGGCCCGCTACCAGGACCTCGAGGGGGAGGCCAGGGACGCGGACTCCCGCCGGGTCGTGGTCGGCACGGCCCGCATGACGATCTGCTCCAACCCATGAGCAGATGATCCGGGACCGAGTGCAGCGCAGCGGGGGCGGACTGCTGCTCCTCGGTCCCGTCAGCCGCCGGTCGGGGGGCCGGTAGCGTCGAGGCGGTGGCGTCGGGCAAACGCCGCCGCCTCGACGCGGTTCTTCGCGCCGATCTTGGCGTACACGTTGCTCAGGTGGCGCTCCACCGTCTTGACGCTGATGTAGAGCGCATCACCGATCTCGCGGTTGGTGGCGCCGCCGGCGAGCGCACGCAGCACCTCGACCTCCCGGCCCGACAGGTCGGCCGGCAGGGCGACCGACGACGTCGCGTGCTCGAGGACCTCCTCGACCTCGCCGACGAGGCGCCGCAGGCCCAGGCGCCGGGCCAGGTCCAGCGCCGAGGCCGCGGCCTCGGTCGCCTCCGCGAGGTGGCCGGCGGCCAGCTCGACCTGGGCGAGGAACGCGTGATCGTGGGCCAGCCACATGCGCGCGCCGGCGGCCCGGTCGCGCTCGCCGGCGACGTGCAGCTCCTCGACGGCGCGGACCGGCTCGCCCGCGGCCAGCGACGCGGCGGCCAGGGCCCGGTACGCGGAGCCGAGCGACACGCTGTGGCCAACCACCGGGAAGGTGTCGGCGTACGGGACCAGCAGCTCGTGGAGGATGCGGCCCCGCCGGCGGTCGCCGAGCAGCGCCGCGGGCTTGGTCAGCATCGCCATCTGGCCCAGCCACATGGCGTTGCGGTCGAAGTCGGCGAAGTCCGCGGCGGCCAGCTGCTCGAACGGATCGCGGATCTTCTCCTCGTGGCCGACGCGGGCGCTCGTGAACAGCAGCCCGACCTGCCACGCCCGCATCAGCGGGTTGTTGTCGGCCTGCTCGATCACCTCGCTCTCGACGAGGTCGAGCTCACCGCGGAGCCACGACAGCAGGAACGTGCCCGACAGCGCACCGTCGAGCGCGAGCGCGTCCGCGGCCTCGCCGGCGAGCTTGGTGGCCCGGTCGATCGACGCCGCCGCGATGTCGAGCTCGCCCCGCACCACTGCCGACATCGCCGCGAACTGGGCGGCGAAGCTGCGGTGACGGGGTTCGCCGGTCAGGTCGGCGACGTCGGTGAGCGACGCGAGCATCGTGTCCATCGTCCGGAAGTCGCCGCGCATGGCGGCCGCGGACAACAGGGCGTGGTAGCCGAACGCCTGGTAGGTCGGGTGCCGGGTGCGCCGGCCGAGATCGACCATCGTGCGGCCGTTCGCCTCGAGCTCGTCGAGCTCGTCGGCCCCCCAGATGGAGAAGTTCCGGTACTGGAGGGCGAGCACGAGGCTGACGTCGTCGTCGAGGCGCCGGGCGATGTCGAGACCCTGCGCCGCGAGGTCGATCGCGCGGGCGCGGTCCTCGTAGTAGACCGCGCTCGACAGCGCGCCGAGCAGGTGGACGGTCGTCGCGTCCTCCGAGGGCGGCCGCACCGCGGCGGCCTCCTCCAGCAGCTGGAGCTGGCCCGCGTCGACGGTGGTGTGCGACTCGAACGCGAGGATCGCGCCCTCGGCGAGCAGGTCGTGGTCGCCGTTGCGCCGGGCCAGGCGCAGGACCCGCTCGGTGAGGCGGCGGGCCTCGTCCCGCCGGCCGAGGCGCTTGAGCGACTCCGCGGCGCCGACGAGTGCCGGTCCGATGTGGTGGTGGAGCGCGTCCTCGCGGGTCGCGAGGTCGATCACCAACCGGTGCTGGGTGGCGGCCTCCTCGTACCCGCAGGTCGCGAACGCGGCGCGCGCCGCCTCCGACAGCAGCTCGACCAGCGCCTCGTCGGGCGGGGCCCCGCTGTCGATGCGGTGCTGCGCGACCGCGGCGGCGGAGATCGCCGCGCCCGCGTCCCGATGACGGGCGAGGACCCGGGACGCCTGCCGGTGCAGCGCGGCGCGGCGGTCCGGCTCGATCGAGTCGACGACCACGTGCCGGGTGAGGTCGTGCTCGAAGCGATAGACCTCCTCGTGCGGCGCACGGAGGATGCGCACCGCGACCAGGCGGGCGATCGCGGCGTCGGGGACGGGACCGCCGATCATGTCCGCGACGACGTCCCGGTCGGCGTGGTTGCCGAGCACCGCGACCGCCTCGAGGATCCGCCGATCGTCGGGCTCCAACCATCCCAGGCGGCGCTCGATGGTGTCGGCGACCGTCCGGGGCAGGGGGAGGTCACCCGCGGCGCCGAACGCGCCCTCCACGAGGCGCAGGGTCTCGAGCACGAAGAACGGGTTGCCGCCCGTGTGCGCGGCCAGGCGGGGGGCGTCACCACCGAACGAGGGGGCGACGAGCTCGATCATCGAGCGGAGGCCCTCGACGGAGAGACCGCCGAGGTCGATCCGGGTGGCCTCGGGCCGCCCGCACAGCTCGAGGATCTGCGATGCGACCGGGGAGCCGACCGCCGCCTCGGTGCGGTAGGTCAGCACGAGGACCATCGGGCGGCGCGCGACGGCGCGGGCGAGGAACGACGCCAACCGCAGCGACGACGGATCGGCCCAGTGGATGTCCTCGATGCACACCAGCAGCGGATGGGCCTCGGCCGCCCGGGCGACGACACCGTCGACCACGTCGAGCAGGCCGGCGACCGACCCACTGGTCGAGGCGCCGCTGCCGACGTCCTGGCGGAGCAGGTCCGCGACCTCGCGCAGGTCGGTCGGTCCCGAGCCGGCCAGCGCATCGACCCACGGGCCGAACGGCGTGCTGCCGCCGTCGGGCCAGCACGAGCCCGTCATGATGAGGAACCCGGACTCGCGGGCACGTGCGCACAGCTCGCCGATCAGGCGGCTCTTGCCGATGCCGGCCTCGCCGGACACCGCCACGAGCACGCCACGACCGCTCGCGGACGCGCGCAGCACACCCTCGAGCTGACGGAGCTCGTCGCTCCGCTCGATCAACGACTCCACGTGTGGGTTCCCTCCCCCGGACCCCGCAACGCCAGCGGTCGGTTCGTCTCGTCTCCGCCGGGGCCCGTCGAAGGGCCACCGCGTCATCTCCGGGTGCACGCCCGCGCGCGGCACGCGCCCGGAGAGATCGGAGCATCCCGGACCCGCGACGAATACACGAACGAACGTCAGACATTCCGGGCCGGAGGCGACGGCCCGGCCGCACGGCGGCCCGGGCTCCCCACGGGGATGTCCCCGATCCGTGCGGGGGCCCCGGTCCGTACCGTCACTGGCGACCACGACATGCCCGCCCGGCGGGCACCACACGAGGATCGGGGAGAAACGATGCGGGAGCTGTTTCCCGGGGCGCACCACGTCCACCGCATGTCCTATGCGTTCGAGCACGAGGGCGGCGGGATGTGCAACGTGTACGCGCTCGACTGCTCCCCGGTCGACGCCGCGGGGACGATCCGCGCCGAGCGCGGGGCCCCGAGCACGACCGTCGGGTCCCACGAGACGTGGACCGAGCGCCACCGGGCGACCGGCTACGACGTGGTGCAGTCGATCACCGTCGTCCACGACGCCGCGTCGATGCCGCTCGTTCGCCGTCTCCCCCTCCCCGAGGGCACGACGACGTTCGTGGTCGAGGACACCTCCGCGGTGCCCCTCGACGACCGCCTCGAGTACGCCACGACCGCGCCGGCGGCGCCGAGCCGCCGCCGCTCGTGGGTCCCCCGTCGCGGCCGGCGCTGAGCCAACGGCCCGGCCGGCCGCGACCCGGCCGGATCAGCGACCGGTCACCGCCACGGCGGTGACGACGTGGTGGCCGTCGGCGGGCTCCACGGCGATCGTCAGCTCCCGCGTGGTCGTCCGCCAGGTGCAGGTGACCGTGGCCGACGAGCCCTCGCAGTTGCGGTACTGCCACGCCCAGATCGTCTCGTCGGCGAGGGCGGCGGCCTGCGCGGCCGCCTCCCCGGTGGCGAGCGCGGCGACCGCGTCGGGCGCACCGGCGACCCACGAGAAGAACAGCTGGCGGGCCGTGCCCGCGGGCTCGAGGATCGCCACCGAGAGCTCCTCGACGATCGGGCCCGCGCCCACCACGAGCTGGAGCCGCTCGCCGGGTCGCACCCACGTGCAGTAGGTGCGGGACCCGGACGGCTCGCAGCGCGAGTGGAACCAGCCGACCTTGGCGCCCGCCGGCGCGGCCGCCTCGAGGGCGTCGTCGACCGCGCCCGCGGTCCCCGCCCGGGCCAGCGCGGCGGCGTCGCCCGAGCGCCACGCCTCGACGAAGTCCCACGCCACCTCCTCCACCGAGCCGGGCGCGGTCTCGGGCCGGGGCTCGGGCGCAACGTCCGGGTCGTCGGGGATGGCGGGCTCGTCGGCGATGGCGGGCTCGTCGGTGGCCGTGGCGAGCGCCGCGTCGACCACGACGCGCTCGTCGAGCGGCGCGTCCAGCACGACCGTGGTCGCGTACAGGGCCCCGGGGCCCTCACACGACGCGGCGTCGGGCACCGAGCCCACCGACACCGCGAGCACCACCGACCCGGCGCGCTCGTCCACGTCGACACCGTGCAGCCCCTCGCACGCGTCCTCACCGGCGCGGTACAGCACGAGCACGGTGTTGTCCTCGGCCGTGGCCACGACACCCTCCACCGGTACGGGACGGGGTGCGACGAGGCCCGCCACGGGGTCGCGGTGGTGCGCGGTCTCGACGTTCCCCTCGGGCGCGGGCTCCGTGGTGACGGGGCCCCCGGCGTCGTCGACCTGTTCCAGCGGTCGGGCGTCACCGATCGGCGGGCGCAGGGCGACGGCGCCGATCGTGGCGGCACCGACCAACAGCGCGGCCACCGCGGGCCGGCGAAGCGAACGGATCATTGCTCTCCCTCCTGGCAGCGGCGCGCCGCCCGCCGCGCGCCCCGACGCCGACTCCCGTCGGCCACGGCTCCCACGATGGCGGCGTTCGGGCGCGCCCGCGCGCCCGGCACCGGAGCGGATCGCGCCCCGGCGCGGCGCCCGACGCACCCGAACCGTGACGGACCTGCACGGTCGCGCCGAGCTCGGCGGACCTGACCTCGCGTCACGATCCGCGGCCGGACGCGAGCGGCCCGACGGCACGGCCCACCGGACGGCGCCGACCGAGATTTTCTCGTACGTCCGCGCGGCGATGAGCAGGACTGAAACGACAACGTCGCGCACCCGTCATGGAAAAATCGGGTCATCACCCTGTCAGATATGGGCTGTGTGCCGACAGAAAACGGTGATCTCCACCATGAGCAACGAGCGGGCCGAGACGGCCGGCGGCGAACGAGCGCTGCTCCTGCTCGCGAACCTGCTCACCACCGGCGAGCTGCCCGAGGGCGACCGGGCCGCACCGGTGTCGAGCGGGGGCGCGGCGCTCCTGCGTCGCATCGACCGACGGCTGTACCTCCACGCGTTCCCCGGCCAGCCGGAGCTGACGTGGGAACCGGGCCCGGAGATGCGACCGGACGCGCCCCGGGCACGGGCCCACGGCATCGTCATCCGCTGGCCGGACCGGCTGGTCCGGTACGCCGTCGCGCCCCGGCGCAACGGCACGCCGGCGGCGGACGGCGCCAAGCAGCGACTGCGGGGCGACACGGCGTACGACCTCGTCCTCCTGGGCTCCGAGACGACGCCGGGCCAGCGGGCCGGGGTCGGCACGATGCGCCGGGGCCTGAGCTGGTACCACCTCGACGAGCTGCTGCGGGCCACCGCGGTCACCCATCCCACCGAGGCGGACCGCATCGACGAGGTGATCGCCTGCCTCCGTGAGGAGCAGCTGGTCGACACCGACGACGAGCCCGCGGTCTCCCACGACGGTGCCCCGGCACTGCCCCCGACGTGGCTCGCGGACGCCATCGAGGTCGGGCGGGCCACCGCGGCCGACGGCCGTGTGCGGGCACTCGACGTCCCGCTGCTGACCAAGCCCCAGGCCCGGGCCGCGGAGGCCGAGGTGCGGGCGACGCTCGACGAGCTGCCGACCGGGCCGATGGTCGAGGTGTGGTGCTGGCGTTGCTCGTTCGCGAGCCGCGCCCTCACCCGCTCCGGCAAGCACACCGGCATCGAGCTGCGGTTCACGCGACGCGACCAGCGCCAACCGCACCCGTTCGGGTCCCGCGAGCGGTAGGCGACCACGGCCGATCGACCACAGGCTCACCACTCGCGGTGAGCCTGTGGTCACTTGGTGGTCATTCCGCGGCGCGATCTGCCGATCCATGTGAGGTGGAACCGCAAGGGCGTGTGCAGCCGCTGACCGAGGACCGACCGCCGTGGCGTGCGCCCGGCGGCCGGTCGGCCGAGGGCTGGTTCGACGATGCCGTCGAGGCGGCGCGGGCCACGGCGGCGGACGGGCGGGAGCGACGGCTCGTCGTCCTCGACGACCTGGCCGACGGGGCACTCGTCGCCCGCGTCCGGGTGCACCTCGACGGCACGCCGTGGGCCGAGCTGGTCGAGCTGAGCCGGTCGTGCGTCGCCACCGACGCCGGGCCGGCCCGCGTCGAGCTCGGGCTGCGGCGCCGATCCGGCGAGCCGCTCACCAACCGTTGCTGGCGAGCAGCGCCATGAGGTTGCGCTTGCGCGAGTGCTCCGAGCGCAGGTGGGCCACGATGCGGTCGAACCGCTCCGGCTCGCCGGCCCTCCCGGCCAGCGCGTGGATGCGCCCGAGGAGCTCGACCGCCGTCTGGTAGCTCCCCGCGTTGCGCCGCCCGATGCGGGCGGCGATCTCCCGCTCGTAGACGGAGATGGCCTCGAGCGGCGCGGCGTCCTCGCGGGCGCGGGCGAGCTCGAGCCACAGGCGGTCGTCGCACCCCTGCTCGGTGGCGACGTCCCACGCCTCCTCCGCGTCCCCGTTCGCCAGGAGCACCTCGACGAGCAGGGATGCGGCGAGCCGGTGCTCGACCGTCCACTCGCCGACCTCGTCGGGGTCCTCGAGCCGGCCGCGGAGCAACTGCAGCGCCCGCTGACACCACTCGTCCGCGGCGTCGGTCAGCTCGGCCTCGCGGAGCAGGCGCTCGTAGGTCTCCATCGACGGGCTCGCCGCGAAGCCGGCCCAGAAGACCTCGACCGCCTCGTCCTGGTCGCCGAGCTGATGGCGGAGGGCGGCGGCCAGCTCCCGTAGGGCGCCGAGCTGCCACTGGCGGTCGGGGAACGCCTCGATGCCCTGGGACGCCCACTCCAGCGCCTCACGCGACCGCCCGGCCACCGCGAGGGCCTCGGCGACCTCCCGGTAGTCCTCCGGGGCGTCGAGCACCCCGCGCTTCACCTCGACGAACGTGTCGACGTCACCGGCGGCGAGCGCCCATCCGGTCATCGCCTCCTGGAGCCCGTAGCCCTCGACGGCATAGCCCTCGGGCGGGCCGACCTCGGCCCGCCGGGGCTCGACGAGGGTCCGGAACGCCACCAGCCCCTCGTCGCCGAGGACACGGGCGTAGGTCGCCGCCGAACGCCGGAACGTGTCGAGCTCCGCGTTCAGCTCGAGATCGACGAGCCGGGCGGCGAGGTCCTCGGGGTCGACCGAGCTCTCGGCGCACGCCGCGAGGTGGAGGTCGCGGATCCGCACCGCGAGCTCGCTCAGCCAGCCGTCGGAGTCGTCGACGAAGCGGAGCGCCTCGTCGTCGAGGCGGAACGCGTGCTCCGCGAGCTCGACGACCTCGTCGGCGTGCCCGGCGGCCAGGAGGTCCTCGAGCGCGGCGATCGCGGCGTGGAGGTTGTTCACCCAGGAGAGGACCGAGAGCTCGTCGCTCTCGTCCAGCACACCCTCGCCGTCGAACGCGGCGTCCAGCCTCCGACGCCACTCGTCGAGGTCGACGGGGTGGTGGTCACCCGCGGTCCCGGCCGCGATCTCGAGGCGGGCGAGCAGGCGCGGGTCGTGCGCCGCCTGCTCGAGCACGATCTCGACGAGCTGGCGGCGGGCCATGCCGGCGACGTGGTCCCGCAGCACCTCGACGTCGGCGCCGCCCTCGGCCGCCGAGTCACCGTCGGGCGAGAGTTCCGCGCCGTGGACCTGTGGCTTCACGGCCAGGGCGGTGGCCACGCAGTGCTCGCAGAACACCGCGCCGGCACCGGCCGGGCACGTGCAGGTCCACGTGAGCTCGTCGAGGTCGATCCACAGCTCGACCCGGTACGGCAGCACACCGTGGACCGTCGCGACGCACCGATCGGCGGACGACCGTTCGATCTCGACCTTGCCGTCGCTCTCGTAGGTCGCGCCGCGCAGCAGCGCACGTGCGTCGGCCAGCTCCTGGACCACCGAACGAGAGATCCGCGCCTCCAGCCGATCGGTCATGCTCGGGACCCTACTCACCCTCCGAGAGACGCCGAACACGGAGCCGAGGTTCCTGATCACCCGATCGCGGGAACACCCCTGAGGTGACCCCACGAAGCGACGAGCCCGACACCGTGGACGAGGACCCGCGAGACCCCGTCGAGAGCGACGGCACGAACCGCGAGACCACGCCTGCCAGTGAACAGGACGCGGCCCGGTCCCGGGCGCAGGGCGACCAGATCATCGATCACCCGTCGACCGATGAGTCGAGCGACCCCACCGAGTGACCCCGCGCCGCGGCGGACGCGATCGGCCGCTGCTGCCCGCAAGCGGCGCCGGTCGGCTCAGCCGGGGACCCGGGTGAGCAGCCCCTCGAGCAGGCCCTCGATCCGGGTGACCCGGTCCCGCAGGTCGATGTCGGCCCCGGTGCCGCCTTCGCCCTCCGCCTCGCACAGCTGGCGGTAGCACGAGCGGAGCAGGCGGCCGCTGTCGCGCTCCTCGGCGATGTAGCGGCCGAGCAGGGCGCCGGTCTGGATGTCGATCGTCGTGTCCTCGAACATGCGGGAGAAGATGTCGGGCCCGTCGTCGCCCGACGGCTCGCGTCCGAGACCCAGCTTCTCGAACTTCTCGCGGTCGGTGAGCTCGGTCGACGACGCGATGGCCATCTTCCCGGCGAGCGACTCGTCGTTGCGGTCGCGGACCGAGAACCCGAGCTCGCACAGACGCTTGGCGAACGCCTTGGCGTGCTCGCCCTCACGCAGCGCCACCGTCGAGATCACGCCGCGGACGTCCTCCGACGGCGTCGTGTCCGCCCAGCACTGCAGGTAGCACTCGGCATCGCGCTCGCCCACCGAGATGGCGTTGAGCAGACCGATGTACGACGGCTTCGACATACGTTCCCCCTCGTGTTGTCCCCCGCACGAGCTTGGCCGCCGGCGACGGCCGGCGCAATCGCGCACAGCGATGTGGCGATCACCCGGTGAGGTCGAGCGCCCAGTCCTGGCCGACGAGATCGTGGCCGAAGCTGTGGTGCGGCTCGGAGCCCACGAGCTCGAACCCCGCGGCCTCGTAGATGCGCCGGGCGGCCACGAGCACGTCGTTGGTCCACAGGACCAGGCGGGTGTAGCCGGCGCGTCGGGCGAACTCGACGCACTCGTCGACCAGCCGACGACCGACGCCCAGGCCCCGGGCCCGGGGCTCGACGAGCAACAGGCGGAGCCGGGCCGTCGTGGCGTCCTCCCGGACGCAGAACACGCAACCGACCGGCTCACCGTCGAGGTCGGCGATCCACGCGGCCTCGCGGCCCGGGCGATGGTTCGTGACGTAGTCGGCCACGATGCGGGCGACGAGCGCCTCGTAGGTCGTGTCCCAGCCGTACTCGGCCGCGTAGCGCGCCCCGTTGGCGCCGATCACCCAGCCGAGCTCGCCCGGGCGGGGTGGCCGCAACGTGATCCCCGCGCCGCGTCCCGCGCCCTCCCTCCCCGGGCCGACGAGCCCCCCCGATCGTCGCCATGGCCGTCACGAGCCGCTGCTGGTCGGGCTCGGACAACGCGCCGAGCATGGCCGCCACCCGAGCGTCGGACCGATCGGCGAGGTCGGCGGCCGCCCGTTGGCCGGCGTCGGTCAGCTCGACGAGGACCCGACGCGCGTCGTCGGCCGACGGGCGGGTGGTGACGACCTCGGCGTCGCGCAGTCGGGCGACGACCCGGCTCAGGTAGCTGGCGTCGAGCGCGAGCACCTCACGCAGGTCGCGCTGGTCGGCACCGCCGTCGCGCCGGGCGAGCTCGAACAGGACCCGCGCCTCGACGAGCGTGTACGCGGTCTCGAGGAGCCCGGCGTCGAGCAGACCCACGATCTCGGTCCACCGGCGGTTGAACGAACGGACGGCGGCGATCCGGGCCGGGTCGACCTCGTGCCGGCTCTCCACATCGTGCACGGTCGCGACCTCCTCCCGGGCCCTTCGGTCGGCCCGTCCCGTGCCCATCCTCGCGCCATCACTGGACGTCGTCCATGATCTCTCGGACGAACACAAGAGATATCGGTTGCCGGGGCGCGCAACGGGCCCGGGTCAGCGGACCCGGGCCCGTGCACGAGATCGCTGCCACGGCCGCTCGGCCGCAGCACCGCTCCGTGGCGTCAGCCGGTCACGGGCTCGGCAGCACCGGCTCGACCGGCTCCACCGGATCGACGGGCTCCACCGGGTCGGCGGGGTCGCCTTCCTCGGGGGCGGGGTCGGTCGGGAGCGGGTCGGCGATGGCGAGCGCGACGTCGGAGACGAGGTACACGCCGTCGGTGCCCTCGGTGACGACGACGCTGAGCTGCGAACCGGCCTCGTCGACGGCCGTGCAGGTCGTCGCGTCCTCGACCGTCGAGCAGCCCTCGAACGCCCACGGCTGCGAGGCGTAGGCGGCGAGGGAGCCGGCCGTGGCGGCCACCTCGGGGGTGCCGAGCGTGGCGAGGGCGTCGTCGCCGCCCGCCAGCCACGACATCACGAACTCGCTGCCGACGTCCGGGGCGCTCAGCGTCGCCCGCTCGAACTCGCGGACCCGGCGGTCCTTCTGGACGGCGTCGACGTTGCCGACCCGCAGGACGGCCTTCTCGCCGGGGGCGACCCAGGTGCACCACACGCTGCCGGCCGAGCCCTCACAACGCGAGAACGCCCACGCGGGCGCCGGCTCGGTGGGCTCGAGCGGCCCGGTCGGATCGGTGGGATCGGCGGGATCGGTGGGATCGGTGGCCGGGGCCTCGTCGCGGGCCTCGATCGCGTTCTGGACCGCGCCGGGCGAGCCGTAGGCGGCGAGGCGCTCGTCGTCACCGGCCAGCCAGGCGTCGAAGAACGTGGCCGCGACGTCACGGGCGGGGAGATCGGCGGCGTAGAGGTCGACCACCGGTCGCTCGCCGATCGGCTCGGACAGCGTCACGACCGTGGCGTACTCCTGGACGATCAGGATGCACAGCTGGTCACCGGGCGGCACGGTGCCGGTCCGCACGCCGATGCGGACCTCGTCGTCACGCTCGTTGACGATCACGTCGAACAGGCCCGAGCACGCGGGCGGCCCGGCCTGGAAGGTCACGATCAGCTGCGTCGGGTCGTCGGTGACGATCACCCCGCTGATCGGCGTGGTCTGGGGCTCGAGGAGCGTGAAGTCCGCGTCGACGAGCGGGGTCACCGGGACGATCGGGTCGATCACGGGCTCCGGCGTGACCGGCTCGGCGTCGCCGGTGCCCTCGTCGGGCGCGGGATCGCCGGGCGCGGGCTCGTCGGGGACCGGGACGGGCTCGCCCACCCCGACGGTCGTCGTCGTGGCGGGCTCGTCGGGATCGGTCTGCGCCGACGCCGTCGACGCCAGCGCGGCGACGGCGGCCAGGACGGACAGCAGCGCCACGACGGGGCGCACTACGGATCCACGGAACATGCGATGGTCCTCGGGTCGACGTCTGGTCGGTGGGCGTGGGGATCGATGGCCATGGGACGGGCCGGTGTGACCGTGCCCACACGGCACCGGTTCCCAGGATGGCGTCCCCCGACGCACGAATCGTGCCCCGTCGCGATGGTTCCCCAACCACCACGAGCGTTCAGACCGCCCGGTGCGGTCACCCCGGAGGTTGCACCCCGAGTCCGGGCGCGGTGCGTCAGACGACGGAGCGCAACCGGCCCCGGAGGGACTCGGCGTAGCCCTCGACCGCGTCGGGATCGGCGTCCGTCGAGGTCACGAGCTCCACCAGGGCGCCGGAGTCCCCCACGAGCTCGTTCCACCAGTCGGCGTCGAACCCGAACGGCCGGGCGAGGTCCTGCGCCCGGCCCGTGGCGTCGACCAGGCCCTTCGCCCCCTGGCCGTCGCGACCGTCCCGGGCCAGGCGCTCACACGCCACGAACAGGTCGCTGAGCACGTCCTGCGCAGCGAGACCGTCCTCGTCGAGGTCGTCGTCTTCGAGGCCCTCGAGGTCGAGGTCGTCGAAGACCTCGTCGGCGGCCTCCTCGTCGGCCTCGAGCACCAGCAGGTCACCGTTCGGGTCCCACTCGTGGGCGATGCCCTCCTCGTCGAGCCGGGCCGAGAGCGCCTCGTGATGGGTGATCGGCCAGTCGGCGATCTCGTAGGCGACCTTGTCGGCATCGGGATCGAGCGCGGGCCGCCCGGACTCGGCGACATCGGCCAGCACGCTCTCGGCCGACTCGCGCACCTCGACGGGGACGACGACGTCGGGCCCCTCCCATGCGTGGGGCACGCCCTCGGCCCGCAGCAGCGACGCGGCCATCACCCGGGACTCGAGCGCCCACTCGTGCAGCTCGTAGTGCAGGTGCTCACCGGCAGGGCGCGGCTCGGGCACCGTGGGCGAGCCGTCGGCTGGCTCCGTCATCCGCGGAACACTACTGGCGACCGGCACGGGCCGCGCGCGGGCCCGCAGGCCGCGCCGCGCCGTGCCGACACGGGTGCTCGGCGCGGGCCGTTCGGCACTGGGGTCCGACGATGGCGCGGGGCTAGGGTTCGGCGCATGAGCGACGCCTCGAACGTCCCCCAGGTGCCGGAGCGGAACCTCGCCCTCGAGCTCGTACGCGTCACCGAGGCGGCCGCCATGGCCGCCGCCCGGTGGATGGGCCGCGGCGAGAAGATCGGGGCCGACGGCGCCGCCGTCGACGCCATGCGGGTCATGTTGCAGACCGTGCCGATGGACGGCCTCGTCGTGATCGGCGAGGGCGAGAAGGACGAGGCGCCGATGCTGTACAACGGCGAGCGCATCGGCAACGGCCAGGCCCCCGAGCTCGACGTGGCGGTCGACCCGATCGACGGGACGACGCTCACCGCGCTCGGCCGCGGCAACGCCATCGCGGTGATCGCGGTGAGCGAGCGGGGCTCGATGTTCGACCCGGGCCCGTGCGTCTACATGGAGAAGATCGCGGTCGGGCCCGACGCCGTCGGCTCCATCGACATCACCCGCCCGATCGCCGACAACATCGAGGCCGTGGCCAAGGCCAAGGGCGAGAACGTGCGGGACATGACCGTGGTCATCCTCGACCGCCCCCGCCACGAGGACATCGTCGCCCAGGTGCGGGCCACCGGCGCGCGCATCCGCTCCATCCCCGACGGCGACGTGGCCGGCGCCATCTCGGCCTCGTGGCCGAGTGCCGGCGCGGACATGCTCATCGGCATCGGCGGCACCCCCGAGGGCGTGATCGCCGCCGCTGCGCTCAAGTGCATGGGCGGCGAGATGCAGGGCCGGCTGTGGCCCCGCAACGACGAGGAGCGCACGGCCGCGCTCGACGCCGGCTACGACCTCGAGCAGGTCCTGCACCTCGACGACCTCGTCTCCGGCGACAACTGCTTCTTCGCCGCCACCGGCATCACCGACGGCGAGTTGCTCCGCGGCGTCCAGTACGACCGCCGCGGGGCCACGACCACGTCGCTGGTCATGCGCTCGAAGTCGGGGACGGTCCGCCAGGTCATCGCCCAGCACCAGCTCGAGAAGCTCGGGCGCTTCAGCACGATCGAGTTCTGAGCCGCCGCGCCGGGCCCCGGGCCCGGCATGTGGGCCTCTGTGGCGCCCCGGCCGGTGCCCCCGGTTGGGGCATCGGCGTCCCGCGGTCGCCACCAGCTCGAACGGATCGTCGCCGACACGGCGGATCTTCGCCGTTCCACCTGTTTACTGGGGGCCGTGCGTCGCTGCCCGCGCGGGCAGCTCGCATTCGTACGCGGCCCCCGATGGTGGAAGACGGAGGAGCTCATGAAGGTCGGCATTCTGGCGGGCGGTCTCGGCACGAGGTTGGCCGAGGAGACCGAGCTGAAGCCGAAGCCGATGGTGGAGATCGGCAGTCAGCCGATCCTGTGGCACATCATGCGCTACTACCACCACTTCGGCATGAAGGACTTCTACATCGCGTGCGGCTACAAGGCCGACTACATCAAGCGGTGGTTCCTCGAGCAGGTCCAGATCACCCAGGACCTCACGATCGACTTCAGCACCGGCGAGGTCGAGCCCCACGGCAAGGTCGACGTGCCGGACTGGAAGGTCCACCTCATCGACACGGGCCTCAACACCGCGACCGGTGGGCGCATCAAGCGCCTGAAGGACTTCGTCGGCGACGAGACCTGCATGGTGACCTGGGGTGACGGCGTCTCGACCGTCGACCTCAACGCCCTGCTCGAGTTCCACAAGTCCCACGGCAAGCTGGCGACGCTGACCGCGGCCCGGCCGCCGGCCCGCTTCGGCCACCTCGGCTTCGACGGCGACCAGGTCGTCGAGTTCAACGAGAAGCCGCAGACCGGCGAGGGCTGGATCAACGGCGCCTTCTTCGTGTTCGAGCCCGGCGTGTTCGACTACATCGCCGGCGACGACACCCAGTTCGAGCTGGAGCCGCTGATGAACCTGGCGGCCGACAACCAGCTGATGGCCTACCGGCACTACGACTTCTGGCAGTGCATGGACACGGTTCGGGACAAGAAGCGTCTCGAGGACATGTGGGCGTCCGGCAAGGCCCCCTGGAAGCTGTGGGATTGACGGACGTGAGCGGCGACCCCCTCGTCGGCGACGGGCCGGTCCAGCCGGTCCTGCGCATCGACCAGGTCCCGGTCTTCTGCAACGCCCTCTTCCCCACGGCCTCCGAGGCGAAGGCGGCGCCCTGCGGTGACATCGACCTGGCGTACATCCCGTCCACGGGGTACCTGTACAACCGGGCGTTCGACCCGGAGCTGACGGCGTACTCGCCGCAGTACGAGAACTCGCTGCACTTCTCGCCCCGGTTCCAGGAGTTCGCGAAGACCCTGACCGACCGGCTGGTGAGCCGCTACGACCTGCGGGGCAAGCGGATCGTCGAGATCGGCGCGGGCAGCGGGAACTTCATGGCCATGCTGTGCGAGGCCGGTGGCAACACCGGCGTCGGCTACGACCCGAGCCACGACCCGGCCCGGGCCCCGGAGTCCGACGCGATCTCGATCGTGGCCGAGATGTACCCGACCGATCGCGAGATCGACGCCGACCTGGTCATCTGCCAGCACGTGCTCGAGCACGTGCCGGACCCGGCCGGGCTCGTCGAGGGCGTGCGCGCCTCGATGGGCGGGCGTGACGACATCGCGGTCTACTTCGAGGTGCCCGACGCCACCTACATGGTCGAGCAGCTCGCGGTGTGGGACCTGATCTACGAGCACTACTCGTACTTCGCGGCCCCGACGCTGCAGTGGACGTTCGAACGAGCCGGCTTCGAGGTCGTCGAGATCGACCGTGCGTTCGGCGACCAGTACCTGTGGATCGAGGCCAAGCCCGGCGCGACCGGTGGTGACGCCACGATCGACGCGGCGGCGCTGGCCAAGCTCGGCGAGCTGGTCGGCCGGTTCGAGGAGCACTTCTCGACCCTGCGGACCACGTGGACCCGCAAGCTCGACGCCATGGTCGGCGAGGGCCCGACCGCCATCTGGGGCGCCGGGTCGAAGGGCGTGACGTTCCTCAACCTCATCGAGGCCGGGGCCGACGTCAGCCACGTCGTCGACATCAACCCGCACAAGCACGGCCTCCACGTGCCGGGCACCGGTCAGCCGGTCGTCGGGCCCGAGGCCGCGGTCGAGGCGGGGGTGAAGAACGTGGTGATCATGAACCCGCTCTACGAGGCGGAGATCACCCAGTCGCTGCGCGACCTCGGCAGCGACGCCACCGTCACCTCGATGTAGCGACACCTCGATGTAGCGTCACCTCGATGTAGCGTCACCTCGATGTAGCGACACCTCGATGTAGCGACACAGAGTCACGAACGACGACGGCCCGGTCCGAGCGGACCGGGCCGTTGCGCGTCCTCGGGCCGGGCGCTCAGTCGGGGTGGAACCCGGTACCGACGACGACCCCGCCCTCGAAGGTGACGACACCGATGTCGGCGTCGTAGCGGGCGACGCTGCTGTGGCGGTACGAGAGCACGCCGTCACCGTCTGCAGAGGTGTGGACCTCGTCGACCAACAGCTCGTGGTCGGCGAGGATCGCCCGGACCTCGCCGGCCGTCATGCCGACCCCGACCCGGTCGAGGTCGGCGAGGAAGGCCTTGCGCGACGACCACGGCACCAGGTGGAGCACGACCAGCCCGACCACCAGGAGCGCAACGGCGAGCGCCGAGCCCCGGGTCCAGCGCCGGCTCTCCGCCACCACCGCGGCGAGGACGGCCACCGAGACCGGGGTGTAGACGAGGTAGATGCCCCGGGGCACGGGGACGTCGACCACGATCTCGAACACGGCGATCGGCACGAGCAGGACGACCGCGCACACGGTCGGGGCCAGGAACCGGAGCGGCGTGCCGTGGCCGCCGATCGGCTCCCTCGTCGTCGCTTCGGGGATCATCACGCCGCCCTCTCCCGCTCGCCGCTCGTGCCGTGCGGACCCACGCCAACGTATCGATCGGCGTCGACACGAAGGCGAACGTCAGGTGAACGCCCGGTGGCGGCCGCCGGTCAATCGTCCGTCTCCCGCGCCCCGGCGAGGTCCGTCCGGTAGATGAGCTCGCCGGTCCCGGCCGCCCCTGCGCGCTCGAACCCGAGGCGCCGCACGAGGCGGATCGAGCGCTCGTTGCCCGGATCGATCTCGGCCTGGGCCGTCGCGACCCCGTGGACCTCGGCCAACTCGCGCAGCATCATCCGGACCGCCTCCGAGGCGTAGCCGCGCCCCCAGGCCCGATGGAGGAAGACGTAGGCGATCGACGCCGGCGAGTCGCCGTCGCGGATGGTGGCCTGCACCGTCCCGACCGCGTCGCCGTTGTCGCGTCGACGGGCGAGCCAGTTGCGCCACGTCTCGTCGCGGTCGGGCAGGGTCTCGGTGGCGAGGAACGCGTAGCGCTGGCGGAGCGCGTCGAGCGACGACGGTGGCCGCTCGTCGATGTAGCGGTACAGGCGGTCGTCCCGCAGCGGCTCGTAGAGGAGCTCGGCGTGGGCCGGGACCAGCGGCTCGATCATCACCCGGTCGGCGCCGGCCACGGTCGACTCCTCCAGGTTGTCGCGACTGCCCGGGCGGACCGTAGCCGCTGCCGGTCGCCCGTGGCGCGGGTCGACGTCACCGGTCAGACGAACGGGGCCTCGAGGTCGTCGAAGCGACCGTCGGCGAGCTCGAGCGTGCCCCGGAGCCGCCAGCCGCGTCCGGCGAGGAACGCGCCGATCCGGTCGCCCGGCGGGCGCCGGGCGGTGACCGGGCGACCGACGAGCGCGAGCAGCCGGGCGACGAGCTGGCTGCCGACGCCCTCGTCACGGTGGGCCCGGGCCACGAGCAGCAGGTCGAGACGCGCGTCGTCCGGCCCGACGGTCGCCCGGGCCACGCCGACGACCTCGCGGTCGCGGCGGGCGGTCACCACGATCCGCCCGGGCGCTCGGCGCCAGCCGTCGGGCAACCGGTGCCCGTCGAGCTCGGCCCCGACCATCGCCGCTGCCTCGGGGTCGACGATCGTCGAGCCGGTGAGCACCAGCTCCAGCCCGCCGCGGCCGACGACCGCCTCGGCGTCGAGCAGCGCGTCGGCCCACGGCTCCCACACCCGGCCACCGCCGTCGAGCATCCGTTCCTGGAGCAGCACGAGCCGGCGCACCGCCATCGTGGCCCGGTAGTCGGCGAGGGCGGCCACCGCGGCCTCGATGCGGTCGGGCGCGGCGTCGGGGACGAGCGTGAGGTGGGGCACGAAGTCGTAGGTCAGCTCGCGGGCGAGCGGCGCCCGGAAGACGCGATCGCGCAGCGCACCGATCATGTCGGCGCCCCGACCGGTCGCGTCGTCGGCGGCACCCGAGCGCTCGTCGCCGCCGACGGCGAGGAAGACGACCGGGGTCTCGGGGAGGAACGTCCTGGCCGGGCCGAGCCCGAGCGTGAACGGCTCGGTCGCGGCGGCCGCGGCCCGCAGGACACCGAGCGCGCTGGCCCGGTCGCCGTGGCGGACGTTGACCGGTGGCACCAACGTGACGTGGGGCGGCACCCGCCCGATCCCCTCGTCACCCAGCGCCCGGCGCAGGCCGTCGAGCTCGGTCTCGAGGCGGCCCTCGGCCACGACGACGGCTCCCAGGCGGATGCGGGCCACGCGGCGAGGGTACCGGGGCGGCCCACCGGCATCGGGCACACCACCACCACCTCGGGCGGCGGCCGGGATGCGACCATGGCGGCATGGACACCTCGCCCTTCCTCGTCGAACCCGGCACCGCGGCGAACATCGCCGACCGCAGCACCCGCAAGAAGGTCGGCTTCGACGGCTCGAAGACCGAGGGCAAGCGCCTCGCCACCGGCCTCGCCGAGCGCCTGTCCGAGCTCCAGCGCCTGTTCTGGGCCGACGGGCGCCACAAGGTGCTGGTCGTCCTCCAGGCGATGGACACCGGTGGCAAGGACTCGACCATCCGCCACGTCTTCCACCACACGAACCCGCAGGGGGTGAAGGTCCACGGGTTCCGCCAGCCCTCGACGCTCGAGCGGGCCCACGACTACCTGTGGCGGGCCCATGCCCGCACCCCGGGCGACGGTGAGATCGCGGTGTTCAACCGGTCCCACTACGAGGACGTGCTCGTCGTGCGGGTCCACTCGCTCGTGGACGAGGACCGCTGGCGTCGGCGGTACCGCCACATCCGGGAGTGGGAGCGGATGCTGGCCGAGGAGGGCACCACGATCCGCAAGTTCTTCCTCCACATCTCCCACGACGAGCAGCGCGAACGGCTCCAGGACCGGATCGACGACCCGTCCAAGCACTGGAAGTTCGACCCGGGCGACATCGACGAGCGGAAGCGGTGGGACGACTACCAGGCGGCGTTCGAGGAGGCGATCACCGAGACCAGCACCGAGTGGGCACCGTGGTACGTGGTGCCGGCCGACCGGAAGTGGTTCCGCAACATCGTCATCGGCCAGGCCCTCGTCGACACGCTCGAGGGCCTGGACCTGCGCTACCCACCCCCGGCCGAGGGAATCACCGACCTGGTCGTTCGCTGATCGTCCGCCACAGGAGCTCGAACGCGTAGAGGAACGGTCCGAGGAGGAACCCGAACAGGGCGCCATGGGCCAGGGCGCGTGCCACGTCGTTCGCCGAGGCGAGCTGGTCGTAGCGGAGGTAGACCTCGAACAACGAGCCCGCGATCGCCATGAGGCAACCGAGGGCCAGCACCTGTCGCACGGTCGCCCTCATCGCAGCTGCGCCATCCGCTTCACCCGAACAGGATCATGGAGAGGCCGGCGACGGCCACACCCACCGCGAGGGCGATCGGAACGACCATCTGGCCCGTCAAGAGCCGATCGGTGCCGTCGTTCGCCGCTCGCCACTGCTTCACCGCCAGTGCGGTCATGGCGAGCGCGAGCGCGCCGAACACGACGAACACCACAACGGCCCACAGCACGCTCATCGCTCCACCTCGTGCGTACCCCCGGACATCGTGGCGGTCACCTCGCTCGTCCACCTGGTTCCCGGACCGGGCCCGGGCAAACACCCACCACCGCGGAAGCGGGGAATCTGACGGTTCTCCGACCGGTTCGGAGGGGCCCGCCGCCACACTGTCCCCGTGGCGATCGAGCATGCGAGAGACGAGGCCGCGACGACCGGCGCACCGCTGCTCGTGGACGAGTTCACCGACGATCGGGCCCCGGGCCGGGTCGTCGGGGTCGGCGGGCACGGTCGCATCAGGCGGGGCGGACGCGACGTCGAGGGGGCGATCGGCTCCGACGGCGGCGCGGCCCGCATCCGCCCGCTGATCGAGCCGGGCTGGGGACGGTCGGTGCTGGCCTACGGCCCGTTCGAGCGCCGCGCCGGGCTCGCCGTCGCCGTCCACCTCGCCAACGGCCACAACGGCTCGGAGAACACCGACCGCTGGCCCAGCCTCCCCCGCTGGCTCCTGCAGTGGGCGCGGGGCATGCAGAACGAACCGGTGCCGGCCCACCTGCTGCGTTGGCGGGGCCGACCCGGCCGCGAGTCGCTGCGTCACCGCCTGGCGGTCCGCTCGGGCGCCGAGCGGGCCCACGACCGGGGCCGGGCGCTCGACGAGAACCTCGCGGTCGGCTGGCTCGGCTCGGAGGCCCCGACCGACGCGCTCGGCGGCGGCAACGGGTTCGTCGTCCGCGCGACGGGCGGCGACAACGCGGTGCTCGGCGTCGCGGTGGGTGACGCACGCATCCCCGCGGTCCGCAGCCTCCAGAACGTCCCCCTGCACCACGTCGTCGTGCTGCGCGACCGCGGCGCGATCCACTACGTGGCGTCGCTCCCACGGGTCGCGGGCACGGTCGCCCCGCCGCGGCTCCGCCCGGTCGGCATCAGCGACGTCGGCGACGCCGCGACCGTCTGGGCGGGCGTGCACCAGAGCGTGCTCGGCCAGGTCGGCTGGGGCGTCGACACCCGTGTCCGGGACGTGCGCGCCGCGGACGTCGCCGAGCTGGCGCAGTGGTACACGTCCGCCCACCTGGCCGACCGCCGGCCCGCCGCCGACGGCAGCGGTGAGGTCGGCCCCGCGTGGCGCGCCGGCCACGACGGCTGGCTCGTCGCCGACCCCGGTCGGCCCTCGGGGCTGGTGCACGCCCGGGTCCACGGCGCCGGTGGGCTCGGCTGGCGGGTGCGGGGCACCGACGGCTGGTTCCTGCACCTCCAGCATGGTCGGGCCGAGCTCGAGGTCCGCGCCGGAGGTGAGGTCGTCGACCGCCACGAGAGCGCGCTGGCGCCGACCGGTGACCGCGCCGTGCAGGTGCTCGACGACGGCGACCGGGTCCTGGTGTGCGTCGACGGCCGACCGATCTTCGACGGCGACCTCCGCGGCCCGGCCGGTGAGGACACCGGCACACACGCCACCGGCCTCGCGGTGATCCACGCGTCCGGCGTCGTGCACGACCTCGAGGCCCACCCCCGGGAGATCGAGACGCCGGCGGCGCTGGCCCAACAGGACGACGTCGACCCGACCGGCGGCGTCGTCGTGCTCGACGAGCGCTTCGACCTCGAGCCCGGGCCGCTCGACGATCGGCCGGCGGCGGACGGCACCCGCACGTGGCAGCGGACGCTGGGGCGGCTCCCCTACCACGTCGACGGCCACGGCGGCGTGGTCGTCCCCCAACCGCCACCCCCGCGCTCGAGTCCGACGGCGAAGCTCGACACGGTGCTGCGGGCGACGGGCAACCGGATCGCGTACACGGTGCCGTGGGAGCACCCGGCCTCGGCCGACGTCGAGATCACGGTCCGCCCGCCGGGCACCGCCCGGGGCGAGGGGGCGAAGGGCCGGGCCGGGGTCGTCTTCTGGCAGGACGAGGCCAACTTCGTGACCGTGAGCACCTGGTTGGACGACGACTACGACGGCACGTCGGTCTCGTCGTTCTTCGTGGTCGACGGGTACGAGGAGGTCTACGACGCGGTGTGGACCAACGTCGGGCGCCGGATCGCCTGGGGCAACGAGTACCGCCTCCGGGTGGCGTTCGACGGCAACTGGTGGCAGGCCCTCGTGGGCGACGAGCCGGTGCTCCACCGGGCGCTGAGCGACGTCTATCCCGGCGTCGGGCGGTTCACGATCAACCGCGTCGGCATCTGCAACAACTGGGAGTACGGCGACGACACCGGCTCCCGCTTCGTGCGCGTCCTGCTCCGCACCGCCGGCTAGGCGGCCGTCGGGTACGACCCCGCCGATCGCGCCCGGTGCCGGTGCGATCGGGGCCAGGTGCGCTCCTCGACCAGCGCACCGACGCGAGCCCGCTTGGCTCGGCACAGCAGGACGTCGGCCTCCGACAGTGCCCAGTCGTGGTCGTCGTCCTCGTCCACCGCGGCGTCGCGTCGGCCGGGTTCGTCACGCCACACGACCGCTCCGGCAGTACAGGCGACCGGGCCGTCCAGCGCGGTGCGAACCAGGTCGGCGACCCGCTGGCGGTCCGCTCCCACCACGATGGCGACGAACTCGTCACCGCCCATCCGCCCCACGATGCCCCCGTCGTCGATCACGGCCGTGAGCCGATCGGCGAACGTCATGATCAGTGCGTCCCCCGCGGGATGGCCGAGCGTGTCGTTCACGGCCTCGAGCCCGTCGAGGTCGAAGCGCAGCACCGCCAGCGGCACCCCGTCGGCGCGTGCCCGGGCAACGTCGGCGCCCAGACGGTCGGCCACGGCCCGCCGGTTGGCGAGACCGGTGAGCTGGTCACGCCCGGCGAGGCGATCGAGCTCGACGAGCGCGGCGCCGAGCGTCGCGGCGACCAGGGCGACGCCGACGAGGGCGAGCGACCGAAGGGTGGCGTTGAGGGACACGACCTCCACGCCGAGCACCGCGTGCTCGTGGGACACGTCGACGATCCAGCCGGCGAGGCCGGCACCGGCGGCGGACAACGCCCCGACCGCACGGCCGAAGCACAGCGCGAGCCAGACCACGGCGGCCGTGTGGAGGACGAGCGCCGACACG
>JAXHUH010000046.1:0-37317 GCA_034211175.1 Actinomycetota bacterium | reverse complement strand
CCGGCGTCGTCGTCCTCGGCGTCGTCTTCGGGCGGGGCGGTCGTGGTCGTCGTCGGCACGTCGAGGTCGGGCGTCGGGGGCGCGCCGATCAGCACGCAGGCGCCGCCGCAGTCGGCGCCGAGCACCGACGGCGCCCGCTGCTCGGCGGCGACGATGTCGGCGCCCTCGTCACCCTCGCCGCCACCGCTGGTGATGGCGGCGCCGCCCGTACCCGGCGCCCGGCCGGTGCGGCTCGGCAGCGGACCGGGCTCGGCGAACTCCATCACCGGCAGGTCGCGATGGGCCGCGGACATGTACTGGCTGAACGCGAGCGCCGGGTGGCTGCCGCCGGTGACCGCGCCGACGCCGTTGATCCACCGCAGGCTGCGCTGGGCGTCCGAGTAGCCCATCCACACCGCGGTTGCGTACTGGGGTGTGTAGCCGACGAACCAGGCGGCCCGGTACTCCTGCGCGGTGCCGGTCTTGCCGGCGACCGGGCGCCCGATCTGGGCGCGGGTGCCGGTGCCCCGGGCGGGGATGCCGGTGAGCACGTCGGTCACGTTGTCGGCGACCGCGGCGTCGAGCACCCGCTCGCCCGTCGGCCGGGTGTTGTCGACGATGATGCTGCCCTCGGCGTCGTAGACCCGGAGGATGCCCGTCGGGGTCATCCGGACCCCGTGGTTGGCGAAGGTGCCGTAGGCGTTGGCCATCTCGAGCGGCGCGACCTCGGCGGCGCCGAGCGCAAGGCTGGCGCCGTACTCGCCCTCGGGGTCGATGCGCTCGATCCCCAGCCGGTTGGCCATCTCCGCGGTCGCCTTCAGGCCGACGTCGAGCGCGAGCTGCACGTACACCGTGTTGACCGACCGCTCGGTGGCGCGGCGCAGGTCGAGGCTGCCGTACCCGCCGCCGGCGTAGTTCGACAACGTGCAGTGGTTGCCGGTGCACCCGGGGACCGTGTAGCTGCCGGGCGCGGGGTAGATCGTCTCGGGTCCGATGCCCTGCTCGAACGCCTCGGCGAGCACGATCGCCTTGAACGACGACCCGGGCTGGAAGCCGGTCGAACCGCCGGTGGCCAGGTTCACCTGGCTGGCCGCGTAGTCGCGCCCGCCGACCATGGACACGACGTGGCCCGTCGTCGGGTCGAGGCTGACGATCGACATCTCGAGCGGCGCCTCGGTCCCCGCGAGGCGGGCCGCGGCCGCGGCCTCGGCCTCGGCCTGGAGCGCCGGTCGGATCGTCGTCTCGATGCGCAGGCCGCCCCGGTAGAGCACGTCGGTACCGAGCTCGTCGAGCAGCGACTGCTCGACCCAGTCGACGAAGTGCTGGTAGCGGGAGGCGCCGTTCGGCCGGGGCGAGGCGATGACCGTTGCCGGCCCGCCGGGCTGGCCCTGCGAGGCCGGCCAGACGACCTCGGGCTTGGCCGCCAGGTACTGGCTCGGCGTGATCAGCTCCTGCTCGAGCATGGACTCGAGCACCAGCAGCCGCCGCGACTCGGCGACCTCGGGGCTCGTACGGGGCGAGTAGGCGGTCGGCGCCGGGATGATGCCGGCCAGCAGCGCGGCCTCCGAGAGCGTCAGCTGGGCGACCGGCTTGCCGAAGTAGACCTCCGCCGCCGCACCGACGCCGTACGCACCGGCACCGAAGTACGACGTGTCGAGGTAGCGGAAGAGGATCTCCTCCTTGCTCATCCGCCGCTCGAGCTGCGTGGCCAGGATCGCCTCGCGCAGCTTGCGGGAGTAGGTCTGCTCACCGGAGAGGTAGACGTTCTTGATGTACTGCTGCGTGATCGTCGAGCCGCCCTGGACGACCTCGCCGACCTCGTAGTTGACGCGTGCGGCGCGGGCGATGCCCTCGAGGTCGACGCCGTTGTGGTCCCAGAACCGCTGGTCCTCGGAGGCGACGACGGCGTCCTTCAGGACCGCGGGGATGTCCGCGGGCTGGGTCGGCACGGTCAGGTCGAACTGGCGGAACACGCCGATCTCGTTGCCGTCGGCGTCGTAGACCGTCGACGGGCGCGCCTCGATCTGCGGCTTCTCCTCGGGCAGGTTGCCGGGCAGATCGACGAACAGGACGGTCGACACGCCGACCGCCGCGGCGACGGGCGGGACGATGAGCACCGTCAGCACGACGACGCCGATGATCTTGAGCGCGAGCCGCAGGGTGCGGTTGAGGAACGGGGTCCGCTGGGGCGTCGCCCGCCTGCTGGCGCGACCGGCCATGTCAGCCGTCCCCCTCGTCGTCGTCATCGGCCGGGGCGTCGCCGTCGGAGCCCTCGCCGCTGTCGGTCTCCTCGTCGGGGTCGGGCTCCGGGGGCGGCGGCTCGACGCAGGTCGGCACGGCGATGGCGGTGGTCTCCTCGCCGATCGTCGCCGTGGCCGAGCTCGAGCCGGCCTCGGTGCAGCGCAGCTGCCAGCGTGCGACGCCGTCGGCGCCGGTGACGGCGGTGCCGCCGCCGCTGAGCGCACCGCGCACCGCCAGGTCGACCTCGACGTCCGGCTCGCCGACCGCCCGCACCTTGCCGTCGTCGCCGACGGCGGGGACGCGCACGGTGACGCCGATCATCATCGCCTGGCCGACCTCGTAGGAGCTCGCACGCAGGTGCCCGGTGACCTCGCGGCCCTCCTGAGGAACCAGCGCCGAGCGCATCGACTGCGAGGAGTCCCCGTCGAGCCAGAGCACGAACGGGTCGAGCTGGGTCATGGTCGGCTGGAGCCACGCCCGGACGCGGTAACGGCCGCCGGGGATGTTCGACAGGCCCCACGCGCCCGCCTCGTTGGTGCCGACCCGCAGGCTGGCCGAGTACCCGTCGACGAACCGCTCGATGAGGACCGTCGCGCCGGGCACGGGGCCCTCGGGGCCCTCGACCACGCCGCTGAGGCGGGCGTCGCCGTCCTCGAAGGAGATCTCGGGGACGTCGTCGCCGAGCCCGATCGGCGCGATCACCGCATCGCGGGTGTCGGCCGGGCGCACGATGCGCAGGAGGGGTTCGCGGTCCTCCTCGGTGAGGCGCAGCGGGGAGGTCGTCGGCGGCACCGACGATGCCGGTGCCACCGCCTCGGTGGTCTCGTCGTCGAGCTCGAAGGCGGCCAGCACGTCGTCCTTGTAGGACCATGCCGCCACGCCGGCGACGACCATGGCGCACGCCAGGAGCCACTTGATCGCGATCATGCCCGTCCCGTCCGGCACGTCGACCGTGTTGTGAGTTCCGCCGTTGCGGGTGTCTGCATGGTGTGGCTCCGTGCGCGCCGAACCCGGTGCGCTGCTTCGGCCCCTTCCACCCGCGCCGACGTCATGCTATCGCCCGCCGGCACCGTTACCTGGTCACCCTCCGCGTCGCCGCTGATCGGGAGCGTGTGGGCTCGCACCGATGGTGTGTCGTCGACCACGATGTCGGCATGGCAACGGTGATCAACGGCATCGACGACCTCAAGAGCCGGGTTGGTGAGCATCTCGGCTGGTCCGACTACCACGTCATCTCGCAGGAGCAGGTGAACCAGTTCGCCGAGGCGACGGGTGACCATCAGTGGATCCACGTCGACGTGGAGCGCGCGAAGGCCGGTCCCTTCGGCGGGCCGATCGCGCACGGCTACCTCACGCTGTCCCTCGCTCCGATGCTCCTCGCCGAGGTGATGACGGTCGGTGGTGTGTCGATGGGTGTCAACTACGGGTGCAACAAGGTGCGGTTCCCCTCGCCCGTGCCCGTCGGCTCGAAGCTGCGGCTCGGCGCCACGCTCTCGAGCGTGGACACCTTCGACGGTGGTGCGCAGTACGTGGTCACGCTGACCTTCGAGACCGAGGGCGCCTCGAAGCCGTCGTGCGTGGCGGAGACCATCTTCCGCGTGTACGTCTGACGCCGGAGGACCAGCCGGATCGCGCCGGCCGGTGCCCGGGTGGCATCGCCGGCGACGCGGAACGGGCCCCGGCCGTGTGGCCGGGGCCCCCGCGTTGGTGGTGTCTCGACGACACCCAACGTGTCCGCCCGTGCTGATCATCTTTCACCGTGCCCCTGCGGTGGTCGATGGGCGAAGCTACCCACGTTCGATGTGGCGCAAACAGAACACTATGCGCGTTCAGGCCTGTTCAGCAGGGTGATTCTTCGCATTCTCCGCCCTGTTTGTGTTCACCCGGGCGGGCGGCGTGCTCAGTTGTCTCCGGCGCGGTCATCGGTGGACGGCGTGTGCTCGGAGATCAGCGCGAGCAGCTCGTCGCCGTAGTTCTCCAACTTCGCGGGGCCGATGCCGGGGACCGTGGCGAGCTCCCGCTCCGTGCGCGGGCAGCTGCGCGCCATCGCCGCCATGGTGCGGTCGTTGAACACGATGTAGGCGGGGACGCCGTCGGTGCGCGACCGCTCCGAGCGCCACGCCCGCAGGGCGCCGAGCACGGCCTCGTCGGGCTCCGGCAGCCCCGATGTGCGCCCGTCGGTGCCGGCCGCACCGTCGCGCCGCCCGCCGGCGGCGGTGGCGGCACGCCCCGCCCGCTGCGACGGCGGGGGCTCCTTCGGGGCGCTGCCGTCGAGCTCGGCCAGGAACCGCGAGCGGCGCGCGCCGTCGGCCAGCAGCACGGCCTCCCGGCGGGCCCGGGTCATGGCCACGTGGAGGACACGCCGCTCCTCCTCCCGGTTCTCCGCCAGCCGGTGGGGCACGAGGCCGGCCGAGACGCCGAACACGATCACCCGGTCCCACTCGGAGCCCTTCACCCGGTGGATCGTCGAGATGGTCACGCCGTCGTCGTCGTTCGAGGTGTGCTCGAGCGCGTCGGTGAGCCATGACTCGAACGTGGCGACGTCGGGGTGGAGGTCGGCGAGCTGGCGGAGCGCGTCGAGGTCGTCCATGTGGGTGGCGCCGGTGGCGGCCCGGTTGCCGTCGAGCAGCTGCATCGCCTGGCCGAGGCCGACCTCGTCGCGCACGACGTCGAGCACCGCGCCGGTGCCCCTCGGCGCGGCGTCGGCGACGAGCGAGAGGTCGGCGACGAGCTGGTCGACCTTCGGGGCGACGTTCTCCGGCACCTGGGAGCGGATGGCCGCGAGGCGGTCGAGGTTCCACGAGCGCCGCCCGAGGCGGTCGCTGAACCACGGCGGCAGCCCACGGGTCGGGCGCCGGAGGATCTCGACGATGTCGGTCGCCGCCATGCGGCCCGGGTCGTCGGCGATGCGGAGGTAGGCGAGCGCGGCGCGCATGCCGGTGCGGCGGAGGATGTCGCTGCGCATCGTCGACGCCACCGGGACGCCCGCCTCGCCGAGGACGACGTGGGGCACGAGCAGCACCGAGTTGACCCGGGCCAGCACGGCGATGTCGCGGCCCTCGACCCCGTCGTCGAGCCATGCCCGGACCGTGTCGGCGATGGCGGCACCGCCCCCGGCGCTCTCGTGGGCGATCACCTTCAGCGCCGCCTCGTCGGGATCGGCGTCGGGCCCGGGCCGGATGGTCTTGGCGACGCGGGTGTGGTTGTAGCCGAGCAGCGTCGCCGCCTTGTCCACGACGGTCGCCGGGCACCGGTAGTTCACCTCGAGCGGATGGTCGGCGGCACCGGGGAACAGCTCGGCGAAGTGGACGAGGAACCGGGGGTCCGCGCCGGCGTGGCCGTAGATGACCTGGTCGTCGTCGCCGACGCCGAACACGTCGAAGCCCGGTGCGGCCAGCAGGCGGAGCATGAGCACGTGGGCGGGGGTGAGGTCCTGGAACTCGTCGACGAGGAGGTGACGGCACGACTGCTGGGCCATCCGCCGGAACTCCCCGTCGGCGAGGAGCACCTCGATGGCCCGGTAGATCTGCTCGTCGAAGTCGACGGCGCCCATCTCGGCCAGGGTTCGACGGAACGGGCCGAAGGCATCGGCCAGGCCGGGCACGTCGTCGGTCTGCTCCTCGACCACGGACGGGTCCCGTAAGCCGAGGCGGACGAGCGAGAGCGCCTCGACGTAGGGGCCGAGCGGATCGGTGTTGGCCCGCCGGCGGGGGATCGGCACCAGCCGCTCGACGATGCGGCGCACCTCGCGCTCGTCGAGGACGGTCGGCGTCCGGCCGAGGGCCCGGCCGACGAGGTTGAGGCCGAGCGAGTTGAGCGTGCGGACGCGACTGCGCACGTCGCCGATCCGGCTCTCCAGCTCGAGCTGGGCCTTCTTGTTGTACGCCACGGCGAGCACCGAGGGCGGCTCGAACCCCCGGTCGACGAGCAGGTGGCGCAGGCGGGCCGTCAGCACCCGGGTCTTGCCCGAGCCCGCCGGGGCGATGATCCGGGCCGGCCCGGCGCCGTGGGCGACCGCGGCGAGCTGGTCGGGCGCGAGGCCCTCGCTGAGGTGGTCGGCCGGGTCGGACGGCGACGGCGCCACCCGGAGCTCGCCCAACTCGACGGACTCGCGGTGGACCACGACGTCGTCGCCGTCGAGCGCCGGGGCCGGTCGGGGGCCGCCGTCGACCCAGGCCCGGCGGCCGTCGCCCAGCACCAGGTCGACGTCGTCGCCGACCTCGCCGCCGAGGCGCGCGGCCTTGACCGCCCACCACCACACCGGGTCGCGATCGGTGCGCCGGCCGTCGTAGGTGTTGGCCCACAGGAGGAAGTGGAGGCGGTCGGCGGCGATCTCGAAGGTCGGATCGAGCGTCCACGGCTCGTCGTCGAAGCCGGGCGCGGCCCGGAACACGCCCGGGTCGACCTCCAGTGCCATCACCACGGGGACGCGCCGAGACCAGGCGTCGTGCAGCTCGGCGATGAGCCGGTCGCCGGGGTCGGCGCCGATCACGTGGACCGGGGTGTCGGCCCAGGTCGGGGGCACCGGGGAGCCGGCCTCGATCACGAGGCCGCGGCCGAGCGCGGCGGGGGCCACTGGTGCCGTCATGGGGCCGACGTTACGAGGGCGCCCTGACACCCGTCGCCGCGGGCGGCGACGTGTCTCGTCTCGCGACGCGCCGACCGGAGGTTTCGTCGGCCCGCCGCACCGCCGGCTCGTGCGCCGGCCGGTACGCCGACTCGTGGGCCCCTCGGGAACATCCGTTCGATCGTAGTCGCGGGCCGCGACAGCGCCGACCGGCCGGGTCCCGGCCCGACCCGGTCAGGGCGCGTCCGTGCCGTCACCCAGGTAGGCGAGGGCCCGTGGCGACAGGCGGTAGCCGACGCGGAGGCTCTCGGTCAGCCCCAGTTCCTTCAGTCGTCGGACCCGCCGCTTGAACGGCGTGCGCTCCTGGCCGAGCACGGCGGCGAGCTCGGCCGGTCGGCGATCAGCGCCAGCGCGGCACGCGCCCAGCCCGGTGCGTCCCGGCTCGCGTCCATGCGGTCGAGTGCGGCATCGAGCTGCTCCCGCTCGCCGTCGCCGAGATCGGTGTGGAGTCGCCGGGCCTCGCGGGGATCCTCGCCGGCGAGGCGGAGCTCGATGCGATAGATCGTCCGCCCGCTGTCGCCCGCCCCACGAGACGGCGCCCGCTCGAGATCGGCCAGGAGCGCCGCGCGGCCGTCGTGGCCCGCTCGCCGGGCGTCGCCGTCGCTGATGTCATCGGGCGAGATCGGCTCGACGGCACCGATCGCGAGCACGCCGACGGCGGTCCGCAACGTGCCGCCGGCCCGCACCGTGGGGCGCCGCCAGCTCCGGAAGGCGAGGTCGACCTCCCCGGCGGCGATCCGGTCGAGCACGGCGGCCCGCAGCAGCATCTCAGGTCCTCCGGGGCGCGACGGCGTCGGCGCGGCCGCCGCTGGCTCCCGGACCGTGCCCGGTCGTCGCGCCGGACCGCCCACGGGGGCGAACCGCAGTCATCGACTGCTCGTGCGGTTGGCTGAAGTCGTACAATGCCATGATGTTGGCGGGCCCGCGTGCCCGTCGCTCAGGTGGATTCCCGTGCAGACGCTCCGGTGTCGCCGCACACGGTGCTGCCGGGGTGCCGTGCGCGCGTGCCACAGCATGACCCATCGTGATGGGTCGGCGCCCGCGAGACAGAGCCCATGTGTCCGTCGACCCATCCCCGGCCGGCGCGTCGTGCAGTATCCAGGAGATCCATGTCCTTCAAACCCGGTGATCGTGTGGTGTACCCCCATCACGGAGCTGCGGTGATCGAGCGCACCGAGGTGCGCGAAGCGTTCGGCGAGTCGAAGGAGTACCTCGTGCTCCGCATGGCGCACGGCGATCTCACGCTCTCGGTTCCCTCCGACAAGGCCGAGGAGGTGGGGATGCGCATGCCGATCAGCACCGAGGACGTCGAGGACCTCTTCGAGCTGCTCGCCAAGAAGGACGTGCGCGAGCCCGCCAACTGGAGCCGGCGGTTCAAGAACCACCAGGAGAAGCTGAAGTCGGGCGACGTCTACCAGGTCGCCGAGGTGGTCCGGAACCTGGCCCTGCGCGAGGCCTCGAAGGGCCTCAGCGCCGGTGAGAAGTCGATGCTCCAGAAGGCGCAGAGCGTCCTCGTGTCGGAGCTGAGCTTCGCCCTCGACGTCACCGAGGACGAGGCGCTGTCCAAGGTCGAGGCCCAGATCGCCTGATCCCGGCGGCCACGGTCGGGCTCGCCGTGGGGTCGCTCAGGTGAGCCCGAGCTGGTGGAGCATCGTCGGGGGCACCGACCGGTCGCCGCGGGCCAACATCGCCGCACGCTCGACGTTCACGGCGTCGTTGGAACGCATCGTCCAGTCGTCCCACGGCCCGGGCCCGATCGCGGTGGGGTCGCCGTCGGCGGCCACGCACGCGCGCAGGTAGTCGGCGAGCGCGGACACCTCCGCCGGTCCGCCGACCGGGCCCTGCCCGGGCACCACGACCGGCGCCCAGCCCGCCATCTCGTCGAGCTGCGCGGCCCACGCCGCGGGGTCGCCGTCGAACGCGAGCGGCGTGGTCCCGAAGCAGCACATCGCCCCGGCGTACAGCACACCGGCACCGGGCGCCACGACCACGAGGTTCTCGAGCTGGTGGCCGGTCACCGGGTAGGCGGCCAGCGCGTCGGTCAGCTGCACCGGATCGGTCACGGTGTGGCTCACCGGCCGGGTGCGGAGGTCATCGGTGAGCTCGTCGGCGAACTCCGGGGTCATCCGTCGGTAGCCGACGACGTTCGGCGGCTGGTCCAGCAGCGCGCTCGTCTGGGGGCTCCCGTAGCACGCGGCCATCCAGAACCGGGCCGACCCGCCGACGTGGCCGATGTGGCTCGACGTCAGCACCAGCCGGCGGATGGGCAGGCCCCAGCGCTCGACGGCCTCGGCCAGCGGCTCGTACTGGCTGGCCACCATGAGCGAGTCCACCAGCGTGATCCCGTCGGCGTCGACGACGACGCCAGCGTTGGTGACCCCGGGCCGCGCCGGCGACTGCAGCCACGCGTACGCGCCGGGGGCCAGCTCCTCGAGGTGGCCCGTCATCGGCGCGACGGTCCGGGGGTTCGTGCGGGGATCGCTCGACGGTTCACGGTGCGCTCCCGGTCGTTCGGTGCAATTCGGTGCGGTTCCCTGCGGGCCGGTGGGAGGCCCCGGGGCCCGCGTCGTTCAGCGCCGGGCCATCGTAGGTGCAGGCCCGCGGGTCGGTCCGTGACCGCCGCGGTCCGGTGATGGGTGCCGACCCGTCGTAGTCTTGGGGCGATGACCGTCGTCCGCTTCGCCTGCGCCGCCGACAAGGATGCGGTGGCGTCACTGCTGGAGCGCGCCGGTCCCGAGCTCGACGGGCTCACGAACCTGCCGTCCGGCGACGAGAACCTGGATCGACTGCTGGCGGCGGCGGAGGCCGCGGTCGCCCCCGACGTGAGCGCCCCGACCGGCCAGGAGTACCTCATGGTGCTCGAGGACCCGGAGACGGGCGCCATCGTCGGCACCTCGGGCATCATCGCCGGCGTCGGCCTCTCCGACGCGTTCTACAGCTACCGGGTCGGTCGGATCGTCCACGCCAGCCGTCGCCTCGGGGTGCACGTCACGATCCCGACGCTGTACCTGTCGAACGACTACACGGGCGGCAGCGAGCTGTGCCGCCTCTACCTCGACGCCGAGTGGCGCAAGTCCGGCAACGGCCGGCTGCTGTCGCTGTCACGCACGATGCTCGTCGCCGACCACCCCGAGCGGTTCAGCGACCCGCTGATCGCGGAGCTGCGCGGCGTCCTCGACGAGAACGGCGAGTCCCCGTTCTGGATCGGCCTGCCGAGCCACTTCCTCGGCATGAGCTTCGTCGAGGCGGACCGGCGGTCGGGGTCGGGGGAGAAGACGTTCATCGCCGAGCTGATGCCGACCCAGCCGATCTACGTGCCGCTCCTGCGGCCCGAGACCCAGGAAGCCATCGGGCGGACCCACCCCGACACCGAGCCGGCGCTGCGTCTCCTCCAGGAGGAGGGGTTCCGCTACGAGCACTACATCGACATCTTCGACGGCGGCCCGACGGTGGAGGCCAACCGCGACGACCTGCTCTCGACCCGCGAGTCCCGGGTGGCGCCGGTGGCGGTGAGCCGGGTCGCGGCCCGCGCAGCGCAGGCGATGGTGACCAACCGCCGGCTCGAGGGGTTCCGGTCGCTGATCGCCCAGGTCGGCTTCGACGAGCACGAGCTGCGGCTCAGCCCCGACGTCGCCGCCCGCCTCGACGTGACCACGGGCGACGAGGTGCGCTTCCGCATCCTCGGTCCGGGCGCCCGTCCGTGACCCGCCCGCACACGTCCCGGCGCCGGTGAGCCCGCCGGAGATCGACCTCGACGGCCTCGTCGGGCCGACCCACACGTTCGCCGGCCTCGCGTCCGGCAACCTCGCGGCCGCCGCCAGCCGGGGACGGCGCTCGTCACCGAGACGGGCGGCGCTCCAGGGCATCGACAAGATGCGCCGCCTCGTGGCGCTGGGCGTGCCCCAGGGAGTGCTGCCGCCCCACGAGCGGCCCCACGTCGCGACCCTGCGCCGGCTGGGCTTCGAGGGCGACGACCGCGCCGTGCTCGCCCGGGTGGCCCGGGAGGCACCCGGCCTGCTGGCCGCGGTGTCGTCCGCGTCGTCGATGTGGACGGCCAACGCCGCCACGGTGTCGGCCCCGCCGGACACGGCGGACGGCCGGCTCCACGTCACCCCGGCCAACCTGGTCAGCCAGCTCCACCGCTCCATCGAGGCGGGGTTCACGACGACGGCGCTGCGGGCGACGTTGCGGCCCGGCCTGGACGCGGGAGCCGTCGTCGTCCACGAGGCGCTCCCCGCCACGCCCGACCTCGGCGACGAGGGGGCGGCGAACCACACCCGCCTCGTCGGCGCCGACGGCGCCGCGGTGACGATCCTGGTCCACGGGCGGGCCGCGGGCGACGGTCGCGGCGACGGGCCGCAGCGGTTCTCCGCCCGTCAGACGCTCGAGGCGTCGCAGGCCGTGGCCCGCCAGCACGGCCTCGACCCGGCGCGCACCCTCCACGTGCGCCAGCACCGCGACGCCATCGACGCCGGCGGGTTCCACAACGACGTCGTCGCCGTCGGCCACCGCCACGTGCTGCTCGCCCACGAGGACGCGTTCGCCGACCGGGCCGACGTGGTCGGGCGCCTGCGCGACCTCGTCGAGGGCCTCGAGGTGCTCGAGGTCCCCCGGGCCCGGCTGAGCCTCGACGAGGCGGTCGGCAGCTACCTGTTCAACAGCCAGCTCGTCACCGCCTCGGACGGCCGGCTCGTGCTCGTCGCTCCGATCGAAGCCGCCGAGTCCCCGGCGGCGTCCGCCGTCCTCGACGAGCTGCGCGCCGCCACGCCGATCGACGCGGTCGAGATCGTCGACCTGCGCGAGTCCATGGCCAACGGCGGTGGCCCGGCGTGCCTGCGCCTGCGGCTGCCGCTCGTCGAGGGGTCGAACGGCGTGGTCGCCGCCGGCTCGATGGTCGACCGGGAGCGGCTCGGCGAGCTCGAGGCCTGGGTGGGGCGCCACCACCGCGACGAGCTCGGCCTCGACGACCTGGCCGACCCGGCGCTGCTCGACGAGAGCCGCGCCGCGCTCGACGACCTGACCGGCCTGCTCGGGCTCGGCCCGATCTACGACTTCCAGCGCTGACCGGCCGATCGCGCGCCGATGCGCGCGGTTGCGTCGCGGGCCGGTGACGGCGCCCGGTCCGCTCGCGAGGGGCCCCGCCGCGGACCTGGCGAGCGGGCCGGCGGCTCGTGGGGCCGCTGACCTGGGGTGACGTGGCGGGCGCCGGATCGACGGCCGACGCGACCGCCCCGGCACGGAGCGATGTCGGACATCTCGGCGTAACATGCCGACGGGTGGCGGTGCCCCGGGCGGAGGCGGTTCATGACGGACGAACGGTGGGAAGCGCGCGGCGACGGTGACGTCCCCGACGCGCTCGTGCAGGGCCCACCGCGCCCGGTCGACGACCCGAGCGCGCCCCGCATCGCGTCCGTCGACGGCGCGGCCGAGATGCGCAGCGACGCACCGCCGCCGTTCGAGCGTGGCGTCGTGTGGCACCGCAACCTCGAGGGCGGCCCACCGCCACCGGGCAGGTCCGCCGCGACCGCCGGCCCCGGGAGCCCGCCCCCGTCCGGTGCGCCGGCCCACCACGCCGCCCACCCTCACCAGCCGGTGCCGCCCCACGCGGGCAGCGAGCACACCCGCAGCGACGTCGCCATCTCGCGCTTCGACGACTCGGGCATCCCCCGCACGGCCCCGATGCCGCCCGGCACCCCGGCCCCGGCGCCCGGGGTGGCACCGCCCGCCTGGCCCGGCGGCCCGGGCGCGGTCGACACCACGCCGGGGGTCATGTTCCACGGTGCGCCGAGCGACCTCGCCAGGGTCGAGGATGTGTCGCCGACCGAGGTCGTGCAGGTCCCCTCGCCCCCGCACCCGGCCGACGGTGCCGGCGGGCACACGGCGCCGCCATGGCAGGTCGTGGCCGCCCCGGCCCCGGTCGCGCCCGCGCCATGGGTCGACCGGCCCGCCGGTGACGCTGCTGGGACGCCCGCCGACGACGCGGGGACGGAGGTCGCCCCGGTCGCCCTGCCGCTCGGGCGGGACCCCGACGAGCACGTCGTCGCGCCGCCGGCCGCGGATCCCGACCAGCGGCGCGCCCCGTTCGTGCTCGTGGGGACGGCCGTGGTCATCGCCGTCGGTTCGATGGTCGGGCTCCTCGTGGCCGACTCGGAGCAGGGCGACGTCGCCGCGCAGCCGACCGTCACCGTCACCACGGACGGCACGGCACCGAGCTCGTCGGTCGCCGATGGCGGGGACGACACCGACGACACCGCCACCACCGACGACACCGCCACCACCGACCCGGCCCCGACCGATGCGACCCTCCCGGGCGACGACGACGATGACGGTCCCCGCGCCGTCGGACCGTTCCGGGTCAGCGAGGGGCGGGTGACGGTCGAGGCGTCGGCCGCGCCGGCGGAGGTCCTGATCTGGAACGACAGCGGTGACGAGCTCGCGTGGAAGGTGGACACCTCGTCGGCTCCGGGCGTCGTCGTCGAGCCGGTGGCGGGCACCCTCGGTGCCCGCCAGGTGGGGTTCGTCCTCCTGAGCGTCGACGGTGCCGGTGGGACCTACCGATTGACCCCGCGGGGCGACGGCGGCCGGGCCTACACGGTCGTCGTGAGCGGGCCATGACGCCCGCCGTCGTGGTCCCCGGCCGCCGCGATCGAGGCGGGGCGTCGACGAACGGCCGCCAGTCGAGGCTGCGGGTGGTCTCGTCGGGCCGAACCGCAGATTGACTGGGACGGCGCGTCGTTTCGTCGTCCCGGCGACGAACACGGCGGGCAGCGGGCGCCGCAGATCGACGGCACGGGCGAAGGCGCGGGCGGGCGCGGGCTCCGAACCGGCGGACGATGGAGGTCGAACGTGACGATGGGACTGGTGCGCGGCGTGGTGGCACCCTGGGGAACCCCACCGACACCCCTGCTGCCGGCGGCCGTGCGTGACCAGCTCGCGGGGCTGGACGTCCCGGCGGCGCTGCGCGACGAGATCGACGTCGCCACGGCGGACGGGCTCGACGCCGACGCGTGGGGCCAGCGCATCCACGCCCTCGATCGGGGCCTGCTCGACGAGCTCGCCCAGCTGATCGAGGCGAACATCGAGCGCGTCGACGTCGGCGTGCCGCTCCTGCCCAAGCCCGGCGGGCGACCGCTCACGCTCTCCGCCCTCCCGATCTCGGCGCGGGCCCGGCGCGCCGCCAGCCGCCTCGAGCTCGGCGACGCGTCGAAGCGGCGCTCGGCCACCATCGCCGACGTCCTCGACCAGCCCTACATCGGCGTGAAGACGATGCTGGAGCTTGCGTGCGTGCTCGAGGCGACCGTGGCCAGCGACCACGAGGCCGACGGTTCGCACTCGGCCGGGCTCCTCCGCCAGGACGCGGCCGACCCCGAGCAGTGGCTGGTGTACCTGCGCGAGCTCGGCGCCTGGGCCCACGGCGAGCGCGGTCTGTCGACGCTCGGGCAGGTGTTCGAGATCCCGGTGGGCGAGTGGCCCGAGGAGGTCGCGGCCTACTGGCGGGGCGTGACCATGTGGCCGCTCGCGGAGCTCGCCGGCAACCGGGTGATGCGCTACTCGGCCGCCCACTTCCTCGCCGACCTCACGACCAACCTCGACGCCCGCAGCCTCGACATCCTCCGCCGCCGGGTCCTCGCCCGGGTCGAGCCGGAGACGCTCGAGTCACTCGGCGAGCGCCACGACGTCGGCAAGGAGGAGGTCCGGCGGCTCGAGCAGGAGGCGATCGACGCCCTCGCCTCCCGGGTCGCCGACGCCGCCGGCGGCGCCGCGCGCCGGCGGGCCGCGGCACTCGGCCGGTCGCTCGGCTCCGCCGCGCCGGCCGACGACGGTGACACCCGCACCGCGTTCGGCGACGCCACCGACGACCTCGACGAGCCCGATCTCGGCCTCGACCTGCTGCTGTGGATGGCCGGCCCCTACGGCGAGGTCGACGGCTGGCTCGTGCGCGACGGCTACGACCGGGCCACGACCGTCGCCGCGCTGCGCGCCGCGACCGACGACCGGGGCCATCTGGGCTGGCCGAAGGTCTACGAGGTCCTGACCGCCCAGCAGATCGCCCCGCAGTTCCAGGACCGGTGGCTGCGGCGCCTGGAGGGCTTCTCGGTCGTCGAGGACGGCCTGTTGGACTTCACCGGCTCCGACCTCGACAAGGTCGAGCGGTTGATCCGCTACCACGACCGGCCGTGCAGCGCCGACGAGCTCGCCGCGGCCGTCGACGGCATCGACGACGTCGCCGCGCTGCGTGCCCAGCTCGTCGAGGACGAGCGGTTCTGGCTGGTGAACCGGTCGGGTGAGTTCGTGCTCGCCGGCGAGCCCGGCTACGACGAGTACAGCGGTGTGGCCAACGCCCTCATCGAGGAGATCGAGCGCCGCGGCGGGTCGGCCCCGGCCGACGAGCTGGTGCAAGCCCTGGTCGAGCGCTACGACGCCGAGGAGGTGTCGGTCCGCGAGTACCTCGACACCCTCCAGTTCGTGCGCACCGCGGACGGCGAGGTGCGGGTGCGCCAGCCGGGGGACCCGTTCGAGCTCGACGAGGACCCGGTGCACGCCGGCCGGTGCTACGTCGTCGGCGACGAGGTCGTCCTGCGGGTGCCGGTCGACCGGGACACGATGAGCGGGCACAGCCGTCCGATCCCCGAGGCGGTCGCGGTGCGGCTCAACTGCCGCCCCGGCGGCAAGGTCACGTTCTCGTCACCGACCTCGACGATCGGTGTGTCGTGGCTGTTGACCTCGACCACCGGCCCGGTGATCAGCTCGGTCCGGGCCGAGGCCAACGGGCTCGGGCTCGGCCTCGGTGACTGGCTCGTCCTGCGGTTCACCGACGGCTCCGTTCGGGGCGAGGGCGTCCGCCGGGCGCAGCTCCACGCCGGGTCGTCGCGGCGCACGGTCGCCGCGCTCGCCGGCCTGCCGCCGGAGCTGACCGACGACGAGGCGTCGCTGCGGCGGGCGTTGGCGCTGGCGACCGGCATGGTGGTCGACGGCCCGATCGAGCTCGACGCCCTCGCCGACCACCTGGCGGCCCGCGACGAGGACGACCTCGTCGAGCTGCTGCGGGGCGAGCGCCGCTGAGCGGCCGGTGGCCCGGCGACGCCGGGCCGCCGAATCGCGGGAGCGGACGCGTCAGTCGCCGCCAGAGCGGTCGATGAGCGCTGCGATGAGCTCGAGCTTGGCGCAGATGACCTCGCGACGCGTCGTGTCGGGCTCGTCGAGCAGGCGCTCGGCCACGAGCGCGGCCTCGAGCGAGGACCGGCGCTCCCCGAGGCCGTCACGGATGGCGGCCGCGGCGTCGGCGCCGTCGTCGTCGCGGCTCACCGCTCGCAACGTGAGGCGGAGCTTGGCGAGCTGACGGCGGACCTCGTCGAGATCGAGGTCCCAGATCGCGTCGGGGTCGCGGGCGAGGTGGAGGCCGCCGGTGCGGTCGGGCGAGCCGGGCGAGCCGGCCGCGGGCGCGTCGTCGGCGGGTCCGTCGAGTCGGGCGTCCCCGGGGACGTCGGCCGGCAGGTCGGCGGCGCGATGGGCGGCCTCGATCTCGGCCACCCGGCCCTCCGGGAGCCGGAGAATGGCGCCGATGCGGCGCACCGCGGTCCGCAGGTCGTCCGGATCGAAGGTCAGGTCCGGGTCGGCGAACGGTGCGCTGCACGCGTGCTCGACCAGCAGGGCGGTGCGCTCCTCACCGGGGACGAGTCGGGCGAGGGCGGCGAGCACGCCGTCGGGTGCGGCATCGCGCATGGCCTCGTGACGGGCGGTGGCGGCGGTCCACATCCCGGCGACCGCGGCCCGCATCTCCTCGGCGCGCCCGGCGTCGGCCTCCGCGAACGACAGCTGCTCGGCGATGAGGATGCGGCCGAGACGGAAGGCGGCGTCGAGCCCCTCGTCGGCCAGCTCGGCGGCGATCGGGCCGTCGCGCACCGGGTCCGGCGCGGCCCACGACAGCTCGATCTGGGGACGGTCGTCGAGCTCGCCGACGAGCTCGTCCGGGAGCCGCCGGTTGATGCCGTCGCCCTCACGACGGCCGAGCAGGCGGGTGAGCGACGAGCGCAGGGCAGGCATGGACGTCCTCCGGGTTCGACCGTCCGAGGTCCGGTCCGGGCGGCCGGCGCGCCGCGTCCCCACCCGGGCTCCGCTACCCGGTCGGCCGCGCCCGTCCCGATTCCAGTGGTTCGGCCGATGGCGGCGGTCGGGTCGCGGCCGGTGTGGATGAACACGCCTCAGTCGTTCCGTCGGCCGCGGGGCGCGGCCGCGGTCTGAGCCAGTTCTCCTCAGGGAATTAGACGCGTCTATCTTCTGTTCGAAGAGATGCCGCGCCCGATGGTTCGCCGCACCCGATCAGGGGAAGGTGATCCGTCCCGCCACACCACCCGCACCCGCCGACCGGCCCCCGGAGACACCCGGAGACGACATGGTCTCAGCCGCCACCGAGGACTACCTGAAGACGATCTTCCTGCTCACCACGCGCTCCGGCGGGGCGACGGTGACGGAGATCGCGGGGCGTCTCGGCGTGTCCCCGCCGTCGGTGTCGGCCATGTGCAAGCGCCTCAGCAGCGACGGGCTGATCGAGCGCCCCTCCCGCTCCGAGGTGCGCCTCACCGCCGAGGGCCGGCGTGCCGCCCTGCGGGTCGTGCGCCGCCACCGCCTGATCGAGACGTTCCTCGCCGCGGTGCTCGACATGGGCTGGGACGAGGTCCACGAGGAGGCCGAGGAGCTCGAGCACGTCCTGTCGCCCCGTCTCGAGGACCGCATCGCCGCGTACCTGGGCCACCCGAGCGTCGATCCCCACGGCGACCCGATCCCGCCGAGCGACCCGACCACCCACGACGAGACCTGGCCCGAGGCGCTCTCGGAGGCCGACGTCGGCAGCTCCGTGCGCATCGACCGGGTGGAGAGCACCGACGTCGACGCGCTGCGCTACCTCGACGAGCACGACCTGCGGCCCGGCGTACGGGTCGTCGTCGTGCGCCACGATCCCTTCGGTGGGCCGGTGTGGCTCGACGTCGACGGCGAGCAGATCGCCCTGCCCCGCCTGCTGGCGTCGATGGTCCACGGCGAGGGCGCGCCGTGACCGCGGGCCTCGCCGTCCCGCCCCGTCGTCGGTGTGGCGCCGCCGGTCGTTGTCGCCGGGCACTCGGCGCGCTCGCGCTGGCCGCGGTCACCGCGGTGGGTGCGTCGTGCGGCACCGGTGCCGGAGGGGCCGAGGTCGAGGGCGTCCACGTCGTGACGACGATCTCGATCTTCGCCGACTTCGCCCGTGAGGTCGGCGGTGACCTCGTCACCGTCGAGTCGATCGTCGACATCGGCGGCGACCCCCACACCTACGAGAGCCGGCCGTCCGACGCCATCAGGCTCACCGACGCCGACGTCGTGCTCCACAACGGCCTCGGGTTGTCGCCGTGGTACGAGCAGCTCGACGGGAACGTGCAGGGGATCGACGTCGAGCTGACCGCCGCCATCGCGGAGGAGGCGGTCACCGAGCAGGACGGGGTCGTCGACCCCCACATGTGGATGGTGCCCCGCTACGTGGCCGAGGGGTACCTGCCGGCCATCGCGGAGGCGCTCGCCGAGGCCGACCCGGCCAACGCCGAGGCCTACGCGGCCAACGCCGAGCGCTACGCCGCCGAGATCCTGGCGCTGGGCGACGAGCTGGCCGCCGAGATCGCGACCATCGCGCCCGAGCGGCGGCTTCTGGTGACGAGCCATGACGCCTACCGCTACTTCGCCGACGAGTTCGGCTTCGAGCTGGTCGGCACGGTGATCGGGGTCAGCACCGAGGAGGAGCCACGGGCCGGGGAGGTGGCCGAGCTGGTCGACCTCATCCGGGCCCGCGACATCCCGGCGATCTTCCTCGAGACGACGGTCAACCCCGCAGTGATCGAGCAGGTCGCGGCCGACGCCGGAGCCCGCGTCGGGGACCCGCTCTACGGCGACTCGGTCGGTGAGCCCGGCTCGGGCGCGGAAACGTACGAGGACATGATGCGCGCCAACGTCGACGCGCTGGTGGAGGGACTCAACGGATGAACCCCGGCCCCTACGAGCAGAGCACGAGGGCCCCGCGCCTCGAGATCGACGGGCTGACCGTCAGCTACCGGGTCACCCCGGTCGTGCGCGACGTCAGCTTCACCGCCGAGCCCGGACGGGTCACCGGTGTCGTCGGCCCGAACGGCGCGGGCAAGAGCACGATCCTCAAGTCGGTCCTCGGCCTGGTGGCCCCCGACGCCGGCCGCGTGCTGCTCGGCGGCCGCCCGCTCGCCGAGGACCGGCTCTCGGTCGCCTACCTGCCCCAGCGGGCCGACGTCGACTGGAGCTACCCGGCCCAGGTGCGCGACGTCGTCGCCATGGGTCGCTACCCCCACGTCGGCCTGCTGCGCCGGCTCGGGCGGGACGACCGCCGGGCCATCGACGACGCACTCGAGCGGGTCGGCATGGCCGCCTTCGCCCGCCGCCAGATCGGCGAGCTCTCGGGCGGTCAGCAACAGCGGGTCTTCGTGGCCCGGGCCCTGGCCCAGGGCGCCGACGTGCTGCTGCTCGACGAGCCGTTCGCCGCGGTCGACGCACCGACGGTGCGGATGCTGGTCGGGCTGCTGCGCCAGCTCGCCGGGGAGGGCCGGACGGTGGTGGCCGTGCTCCACGAGCTCGACACGATCCGGCTCCTGTGCGACCACGTCGTGCTGCTCAACCGGACCGTCGTCACCCAGGGCGCGCCCGCCGACGTGATGGACCGCATCTCGCTCGCCTTCGGCGCGGACCCCGGTGCGGACGACCCCGGCCCGGCCGGTCCCGCGCCGGACCGCGCGGACGGCCGCGCGGGGGTGGTCCGATGAGCCTCTACGAGCTGGTCGTCGAACCGGTCACCCAGTACGCGTTCATGCGCAACGGCGTGATCGCGGCCGCACTCGTCGGCCTCGCCGCCGCGCTGCTGTCGTGCCTGCTCGTCGTGCGCCGCCAGGCGCTGATGGGCGACGCCATCAGCCACGCGGTGCTGCTGGGCGTCGTCGTCGGGTACCTGATCGGCGAACGCACCGGCATCTTCTTCGGCGCCCTGGCAGTGGCCGTCGCCGCCGGCCTCGCCATCACCGCCATCGAACGCCACTCCGAGCTCGAGCTCGACGCCGCCATGGGGGTGGTGTTCACCGCGGCGTTCGCCCTCGGGCTCGCCATCCTGTCGGTGGCCCGGCCCCGGGGTGTGGACCTCAACCACATCCTGTTCGGCAACATCCTCGGCGTCGACGTCGGCGACCTCCAGCGCACCAGCCTCGCCGCGCTCGTCGTGTCGCTGGTGCTGGTCGGCGGCTGGCGGTGGTTCCACCTGTGGAGCTTCGACCCGACGATGGCGGCCGCCGTCGGCCTGCCCGTCGCCGCCATCCACTACGTGTTCACGGTCCTGCTCTCGGTGGCGATCGTCGCCGCGCTGCAGGCGGTGGGCGTGATCCTGGTCATCGCGCTGCTGGTCACGCCGGGAGCGACGGCCAAGCTGCTCAGCACTCGGCTGTCGACGATGATGGCGGTCGCCGCGGTGATCGGGGTCGTCGGCTCGATCGGCGGCCTCTACCTCAGCTTCCACGTCGACGTCTCGTCCGGTCCGGCGATCGTCCTGTCGATCTCGCTGCTGTTCGTCGTCGTGCTGCTCGCCGCTCCCCGTGACGGGATCATCCCCTCGGCGGTGCGCCGTCGACGGGCGATCCGACGTGCGCTCGGCGAGGACGTGCTGCGCGTGCTGCTGGAGGCCGAGGAGGGCGGCGACGACCGCTCGTCCCTGCTGGAGCTGCTCCCGGTCGACGGCCGGGCCGTCGAGCGGGCCGCCCGTCGGCTCGAGGCGGCCGGCCTGGTCGCCATGCCCGACGGGGCGTCGTCGCGGCCCACGCTGACCGAGCAGGGCCGCGCCGCGGCGCTGCGTTCGCTGCGGGCCCAGCGGCTCGCCGAGCAGTACGCCCACGAGGCCGAGCACCTCCCGCTGTCGGAGATCACCGAGGTCGCCGACCGCCGGGCCCACGGCCTCGGCGACGCCGACCTCGACGACCTCGACCGGGTGCTGGGCTCGCCGTCGGCCGACCCCCACGGGCACCCGATCCCGAGCGCCACCGGTCGCCTCGATGCCATCGCCGGGCGGCCGCTCGCCCAGCTGGGCGCGGGCGACGACGGCACGGTGATCATGGTCGCCGCCGACCGGCCCGACCTCCTGCGGGAGATGGCCGCGGTCGGGATCCTCCCCCGGACCCGGGTCGAGGTCGTCGGCACCGGCGACGGTGCGATCCGCGTGCGGGTCGCCGAACGGGAGGTCGAGGTGAGCACCGAGCTCGCCCAGCGGGTCTACCTCACCACCCCGTCGACCCTCGCCACCACCTGACCGCCAAGCGCGCTGCGCAGGTTCCCCGGCTCCTCACCCCGGTCCTGCCCGCCCAACCGGTCCCGGCCCGACCAACCGGTTCTGGTCCGACCAACCGGTCCCGGCCCGACCAACCCGTTCTGGCCCCCACAGAGTGCCACGGGTGGCACTCTGTGGGGTCCAGAACCGTCGATCGATGACCGAGGACACCTCCCCCATGGCCGAGGCCCCGCCGCCGCCCCCGTTCCCCGAGCTCCCACCCGTCGCCGGGGTGCGCCTGGCGACCCACGCTGCCGGGTTGCGCTACCAGCGCCGGGCCGACCTGATGCTGGCCGCGGTGGTCGATCAGACGACGGTGGCCGGCACGTTCACCCGGTCGCGTTGCCCCTCGGCGCCGGTCGTGTGGTGCCGGCGGATCCTCGGCGGCGGCCGGGCCCGGGCGATCGTGTGCAACGCAGGCAACGCCAACGCGTTCACCGGGCGGGCCGGCGAGACCGACACCGAGGCCACCGCGACGACGCTCGCCGGCCTGCTCGGTGCGCCGGCGGAGGAGATCTACGTCTCGTCGACCGGGGTGATCGGCGAGACGCTCCCCATCGACGCGCTCACCGCCGCGCTGCCGACGTTGGTCGCCGGCCTGGCTACGCCGACCCCTGACGCCTGGGAAGCGGCGGCCCGGGCCATCGGCACCACCGACACGTTCCCCAAGGGCGCCGCGGCGAGCTTCGGCGTCGGCGGTGGCGACCCCGGGGCCGGGCCGCTGAGTGCCTCGGTCGTCGGCATCGCCAAGGGCTCGGGGATGATCGCGCCGGACATGGCGACGATGCTGGCCTACGTCTTCACCGACCTCCCGGTGGCGGCGCCGGTCGCCCAGGCCGCGCTGTCGGCCGCGGTCGACGCCAGCTTCAACTCGGTCTCGGTCGACTCGGACACCTCGACGAGCGACACCGTGTTGCTGTTCGCCACCGGTGCGCTCGACGTCGCCCCGATCGAATCGTTCGACGACCCCCGCTACCCGGGTTTCGCCGCCGCGGTCGGCGAGGTGACGCTGCGCCTGGCCCACCAGATCGTGCGTGACGGCGAGGGCGCCACGAAGTTCGTCGAGGTCGTCGTGCGGGGGGCGGCGGGCCAAGCCGCGGCCCGCACGATCGCCTTCGCCATCGGCAACTCGCCGCTGGTCAAGACCGCCCTCGCCGCCGAGGACGCCAACTGGGGCCGCATCGTGATGGCCGTGGGCAAGGCGGGGGAGGAGGCCGACCGCGACGCACTCGCCATCTGGATCGGCGACGAGCAGTGCGCCGCCAAGGGGGTCCAGGCGCCCGGCTACTCCGAGGAGCGGGCCACCGTCCACCTCCGCAACCACGAGGTCCGCATCACCGCCGATGTCGGGATCGGCGACGGCGCGGCCACGATCTGGACCTGCGACCTCACCCACGGCTACATCGACATCAACGCCGGCTACCGGAGCTGACGCGTTCGGCCCCGGAGGCCCGACCCGGTGGCGATGTCCCGGACCCCGTGTCAGCGCGGCGCCGACCGGGCACGATCCCACCATGGAGCGCGACGAGGCGACCACCACCGGAACGGACGACGAGGCGACCCGGGACCGGGTCCGCGACGAGCCCGTACCCGACGGGCAGCCGGCCGACGACGACCGGCCGGACGACACGCACGGTGACGAGACCGGCACCGGCGTGGCGGCCCCGAACGTCGCCGAGCTCCTCCGGCTGACGGGCATGCTGCGGGCGCTCGTGAGCGAGGCGCGTGAGGTCCCCCTCGACGACGCCGGCCGCGCGCGGCTGCTCGAGGTGCACCGCCGGGCCACTGACTCGGTCCGGGGGCTCGTGCCCGAGGCGCTCGGCGACGAGCTCACCGGGCTCGGGCTGCCCGCCGACGACGACGAGCTCAGCGCCCCCGAGCTGCGGGTCGCCCAGGCGCAGCTCGTGGGCTGGCTCACCGGGACCGTGCAGTCCATCCAGGCCGAGATGGCCGCCGAGCAGCAGCACGGCGGTGCACGACCGCCGGCCCGGCTCTCGCGCTCGGGCGCCGGCGGGAGCGAACCCGACCGCAGCGGGCAGTACCTCTAGCGGTATCCACGCCCGGGGCCGTCGCCGACCCGGGCGTCCGGAACGCGAGGGGGCCCGGCGTCAGCCGAGGTGACGGTCGATCGTGGTGACCAGCTCGACGAGGTCGGCCCGGGAGCCGTCGTCGAGCACCGTGAGCGCGGCGGCCATCAGCCGGTCGGTGGTCGCCTCCGCGGCCTCCCAGGCGCCGCGCACGTCGTCCTGCTCCGGGAGATCGCCGCGCCAGCCGAACTGCTCGGCCCGCTCGGCGCCGCCGTGGGCCACGACCGCCTCGACCGCGGTCAGGCCGGCGGCGGCGACGGCGTGGATGTGGAGGTCGCCCCGCAGCTCGCGCAGGACCTGGAGGCCGAGCGCGGCGGCGCCGGGCCCGTCGTCGGGCCAGTGGACCTCGCGCCAGCCGGTGAACAGGGACAGGCCCATCGGTGCGGCGACGCCGTCGGCGACGGCCCGGGCGAGCATGGCGAGACGGTCGACGCCGTCGAGGTCGGCGAGGTTGGCCCGCCCCCAGGCGGTGCACGCGTCGGCGAAGTCGGTGGCGCACTGCGCGGCGGAGCGATCGGCGGTGCCCCGCTCCCACATCTTGACGACGAGGTCGGGCTCGAAGAACGCGAAGGCGGAGGCCACCTGGCGACCGGACACGTCGCCGAGCACGCCGCCCCGGCCCGCGAAGTAGAAGGCGAAGCCGTTGGCGTAGCCCTGCTCCTTGGCGTTCGCCACGGTCGTGGGGTCGAACATGAAGGCCGCCCCTCGGCTGAACACGGGCGCGGCGAGCGTCCGGGCGGCGTCGACGTAGGCGTCGTTCACGATCGCGGTCACAGCAGGTCCCCCCTACGAGACAGGTGCTCGTCGGGAACGTAGCCGCCGACCGTGTTCGATCGCGAAACGTGCGTGCCGGGCCACCCGATGGCGGGCGGGCCGTCAGGCGGTCAGCTGGTGGCGGGTTCGTCCGCGTGTTCCTCGCCGGTGGCGGCGAGGCGGTTGGGGTCGTTGGCCCACTGGGACCACGAGCCGGGGTAGAGGCGCAGCTTCTCGAAGCCGGCGTGCTCGAGGGCGAGCAGGTCGACGCACGCAGTGACGCCGGAGCCGCAGTAGACGATCACGTTGGTGTCGTCCTCGACGCCGAACGTGCCGTAGTGCTTGCGCAGCTCCTCGCGGGTCTTGAACCGCCCGTCGCGGAAGTTCTCCTCGAAGTGGGCGTTGAGGGCGCCGGGCACGTGGCCGGCGCGGGGGTCGATCGGCTCGATGTCGCCCCGGTAGCGCTCGGGTGCCCGGGCGTCGAGGACCACGGCGCCGTCGGCATCGACGGCGTCGGCGACGTCGTTGGCCAGCGCCAGGCGGATCGGGGGGAATGGGGTGGCGGTGAACTCCGCCGGCTCCCGCTCGACCGGGCCCTTCTCGAGCTCGCCGTTCCAGGCGTCGATGCCGCCGTCGAGGAGCGTGGCCTTGCGGCCGATGGCCCGCAGCATCCACACGAGCCGGCTCGCCACGGTGCCGTGCTGGTCGTCGTAGGCCACGACGACCGTGTCGTCGCCGATGCCGAGCTTGGCCAGCTCGCGGGCGAACTTGCGGCTGCTCGGCAGCGGGTGGCGCCCGTCGAGGTCACTCGGTGGCGCCGCGAGGACCTTCTCGAGGTCGACGAACACCGCCCCGGGCAGGTGGCCCTCCTCGTACGCGGAGCGTCCGTCTCGGCCATCGAGGTACCAGCGGACGTCGCAGAGGACGACGTGCTCGAGGTTCGACTCGAGCCACTCCACCTCGACGATGGGGTCCGGCAGATGCGCAACCATTGCCGACGCAGACTATCGGCCCGAACGCGGACCTTCGGGGTTCTCGGGCCCAGAACCGTGCCCGGCGTCGCCCCCGGCCGGGGACGCTCAGCCGCCGGTGACCCGTCGCCGGCGCCCGACGGCGGCGTCGAGCCCGGGGCAGAAGCGGACGTGGGGGCCGCCGGTCGGAGGCGGTACACCCGCCGCGCTGAGCAGGTCGTCCTCGAGGCCGACGATCGCCGCGGTGTGCAGCGCCGCGCCCTCGTGGGAGAACGGCGCCGCCCCGGCCCAGCCGCGCCCGCTGCTCCACAGCACGCGCCGCCGGCCGAGGAAGCGGTCGAGGTCGGTCGCCGCGACCTCGGCCCCGACCCGGATCGACAGCTTGCTGGTCGCGCCCCGGGGCCCGGGCCAACGCCGCCGGCACGCGTAGGTCACTGTCGGGCCGACCTGCTCGATGTGCAACCTCGACCAGCGCGCCGGGACGTCGAGCACCGTCCGCACCAGGGTGGCGGCGCCGATGCGCGACGTGTCGGTCGACAGGACGTGGGTGCCCTCGCGGCCGTCGGGGCCGACGACGTAGGTGACGACCACGGTCGCCCGGAACCCGCCGCGGCCGGCGAGGCCCCGGCGGGGGGAGAGCCCGATCCCCGGGACCTCGAGCGGGACGAGCCCGACCCAGGCGGCACCCTCGTGGGCGTCGACGCGCAGCGGTTCGGGGACCAGGCGTGCGACGTCGGCCGGTTCGCACGGCCAGTGGAGGAGTGCCATGGCGTCGAGTCGTGCCCGTAGGACGGGCCGCTCGACGTCGGTGGCCCCTGCGGGCGAGGAGGGTTCCACGTTCCCATTCTCGGCCGCGCCGGGCGCCTGGCGACAGCGGTGGGGACCGTCGGTTCGGATTTTCCCGCGCCGACGGAATATCAGCCGGCTCAGTAAAGTTGAGTCAATTGCACTCAATGTTCATCAGTGGCTCCCGATCACTGGTGGGTGCGCCGGCACCGCCGGCGGATCCCCCGGGCAACGGGTGCCGGTCACAGGAGCGTCCGGAAGGGGCGCAGGACGACGAGCGAGACGACAGGAGCAACAGAGATGGCAAAGGCAGTCGGGATCGACCTGGGTACGACCAACTCCGTGGTGAGCGTGCTCGAGGGTGGGGACCCGGTCGTGGTCCCCAACGCCGAGGGCTCGCGGACGACGCCGTCGGTGGTGGCGTTCTCGAAGGGTGGTGAGGTGCTCGTCGGGGAGGTCGCCAAGCGTCAGGCGATCACCAACCCGGACCGCACGATCCGTTCGGTGAAGCGCCACATGGGCACCACCTGGGGCGTCGACATCGACGGGAAGCACTACACGGCGCAGGAGATCAGCGCCCGGGTCCTCCAGAAGCTGAAGGCGGATGCCGAGGCGTACCTGGGTGAGCCCGTTGCGCAGGCCGTCATCACGGTGCCGGCGTACTTCGACGACGCCCAGCGCACCGCGACCAAGGAGGCCGGCGAGATCGCCGGGCTCGAGGTGCTGCGCATCATCAACGAGCCGACCGCGGCCGCGTTGGCCTACGGGCTCGACAAGGAGGGCTCGGAGCAGACCGTGCTCGTGTTCGACCTCGGTGGTGGCACGTTCGACGTGTCGGTGCTCGAGATCGGCGACGGTGTGTTCGAGGTGAAGTCGACCTCGGGCGACACCGACCTCGGTGGTGACGACTGGGACCAGCGGGTCATCGACTGGCTGGCCGACTCGTTCAAGGGTGACCACGGCATCGATCTGCGCAAGGACAAGATGGCGGCCCAGCGGCTCAAGGAGGCCGCGGAGAAGGCCAAGATCGAGCTGTCCTCGACCCAGTCGACGCAGATCAACCTGCCGTTCATCACCGCAACGGCCGAGGGCCCGCTGCACCTGGACTACACGCTCAGCCGGGCCCGGTTCCAGGAGCTCACCGAGGACCTCACCAAGCGCCTGCGCGGCCCGTTCGAGCAGGCTCTGGCCGATGCCGGCGTGTCCCACGGCCAGCTCGACCACGTGATCCTGGTCGGCGGCTCGACCCGCATGCCCGCGGTCGGCGAGCTCGTCGTCGAGATGACGGGCCGCCAGCCCCACAAGGGCGTCAACCCCGACGAGGTCGTCGCCGACGGTGCGTCGATCCAGGCCGGTGTGCTCAAGGGCGACGTCAAGGACGTCCTCCTGCTCGACGTCACGCCCCTGTCCCTCGGCATCGAGACCAAGGGCGGCGTGATGACCAAGCTGATCGACCGCAACACCACGATCCCGACCCGTCGCTCGGAGGTGTTCTCCACCGCGGAGGACAACCAGCCCTCGGTCGAGGTCCACGTCCTCCAGGGCGAGCGGGAGATGGCCCAGTTCAACAAGACGCTGGGCAAGTTCTCGCTCGACGAGCTCCCGCCGGCGCCCCGCGGTGTGCCCCAGATCGAGGTCACCTTCGACATCGACGCCAACGGCATCGTCGGTGTGTCCGCCAAGGACCGGGCGACGAACAAGGAGCAGTCGATCACGATCACCGGCCAGTCGAGCCTCACCCGCGACGCCATCGACCAGATGGTCCGTGACGCCGAGGCCCACGCCGAGGAGGACCGTCGTCGCAAGGAGGAGGCCGAGGTCCGCAACACCGCCGACTCGCTCGTCTACCAGACCGACAAGCTGCTCTCCGAGCAGCCGGCGGCCGACGCCGACGGCTCGGTGCGGGCGGCGATCGACGCGACCGTCGAGGCCCTCGCCGGCTCCGACGTCGAGGTGATCCGCTCGGCCACCGAGCGCCTCTCGGCGGCGAGCCAGGCGCTGTCCCAGCGCCTCTACGAGCAGGCCGCGTCCACCGATGGTGGCCACGACGGCAACGGTGCCGCTGGTGGCGACACCGCGGCCCCGGGTGACGACGATGTCGTCGATGCGGAGATCGTGGACGACGAGGCACGCTGAGAGGTATGAGCGTGTCGGGCAGGCCGGTGTTCACCGAGGCCGTCACGCCCGGCATGATCGCAGGAGCGCCGTGCGCCCGGGGGCCGTTCCCCCGGGCGGTGGGCGCACCGGTTGTTCGACCATCCGACCACACGACCTGAAGGAGGTGGGGCCATGAGCGCAGGACCCACGGCGGGCGCCGAGGATCTCTACGAAGTCCTCGGGGTGTCCCCGCAAGCGGACGACAAGCAGATCACGAAGGCGTACCGGAAGCTCGCTCGTGAGCACCACCCCGACGCCAACCCCGACGACCCCGGCGCCGAGGACCGCTTCAAGCGGATCAGCGCGGCGTACGAGGTGCTCGGCGACCCCGAGAAGCGCAAGAAGTACGACGACATGCGCCGCTTCGGCGGTAACCCGTTCGGCGGCGGTGCCGGTGGTCCCGGCGGCGCGGGCCCGGACGGCTTCGGCGGGATCCGCTTCGAGGACCTCGACTTCGGCGACATCCTCAGCCAGATGTTCGGCGGCATGGGTGGTGGTGGCGCCGGCCGCCGCGGCGGTGCCCGCACCGGGCCGCGCCGGGGCGCCGATGTCACGGCCAGCTTCGAGATGGCGTTCGAGGACGCGGTCCGGGGCACCGAGACCACGCTGCTGCTCGACGACGGCAGTGGGCAGCGGTCGGTCAAGGTCCGCATCCCCGCCGGTGTCGCCAACGGCCAGACGATCCGCATCCCCGGCCGCGGTGCCGCGGGTCGCGACGGCGGCCCGTCCGGCGACCTGTTCGTCGAGGTGAAGGTCCGGCCCCACCGCCACTTCCGGCGGTCGGGCAACGACCTGACCATCACCGTGCCGGTGACCTTCGCCGAGGCCGCGCTCGGTGCCGACATCAAGGTGCCGACGCTCTCGGGCAAGCCGGTGACCGTGCGGATCCCCGCGGGGACCAGCTCCGGGCGCACGCTGCGGGTCCGGGGCCAGGGCGTCGAGACCAAGTCGGCGAAGGGCGACCTGCTGGTCACCGTCGCCGTCCACGTGCCCCAGAAGCTGTCCGACACCGAGCGCGAGCTCATCGAGCAGCTGGCCGAGGCCGAGCGGGGGCGCCCGTCGCCCCGCGACGACCTGGGGGTCGGTTCGTGATGGCCACGATCCGCCGGGCCCGCGGCGGCGAGCGCACCACGCGCCCGTCGGCCCGCCGTGACCCGGAGTTCCCCCGCTACGTCATCTCGGTCGCGGCCGAGCTGGCCGGCGTCCACCCGCAGACGTTGCGGGAGTACGAACGCAAGGGCCTGCTCGAACCGGCCCGCACCAACGGGGGCGCCCGTCGCTACAGCGACGCCGACCTCCGTCTCATCGAGGAGATCCAGCGGCTCAGCGCCGCCGGTCTCAACCACACGGGCGTGAAGCTCGTCCTGGACCTGACGGCCGAGCAGCGCCGCATGGAGGACGAGCTCGCCGCCGAGCTGGAGCGGGCGCGGGCGACCATCCGTCGCCTCACCGCCACCCACGCCCGGGCGCTCGTGCCCTACAACCCCGACCTGGCCCGCCTGGCCCGAACCGGCCGGCCCGGTCGCCGATTCGTCGAGGAGTGACGAAACCGATGGCAACGATGGACCCGAACCGCTGGACACACAAGACGACCGAGGCCGTGCAGGCGGCCATCGGCCTGGCCCGCCAGGCCTCCAACCCCGAGGTCACCCCCGAGCACCTGCTGATGGCGCTGCTCGGCCAGGCCGAGGGTGTCGTGCTCCCCATCCTGTCGCACCTCGACATCGCCCCGGCCTCGCTCCGCAACCGCATCCAGGACGACCTCGACCGGCTCCCGAAGAGCTACGGCACCGAGTCCCGGTTCGGCCGCGGGTTCCAGGCCGCGCTCGACGTGGCCGACGAGGCCCGCCAGGAGCTGGGTGACGAGTACCTCTCGACCGAGCACCTCCTGCTGGCGCTGGTCGACAAGCTCGGGACCGACCGCGAGTCGGTGCTCAACGCGCTGCGCGAGGTCCGGGGCAGCCACCGGGTCACGAGCCAGAACCCCGAGGAGTCGTACCAGGCGCTGCAGCGCTACGGCCGCGACCTCACCGAGGTCGCCCGCCAGGGCAAGCTCGACCCGGTCATCGGCCGCGACGACGAGATCCGACGCGTCGTGCAGGTGCTGTCGCGACGCACCAAGAACAACCCGGTGCTCATCGGCGAGCCCGGCGTCGGCAAGACCGCCATCGTCGAGGGCCTGGCCCGGCGCATCGTCGAGGGCGACGTCCCCGACGGCCTGCGCAACAAGCGGGTCATCGCGCTCGACCTGGCGTCGATGCTGGCCGGGGCCAAGTACCGGGGCGAGTTCGAGGAGCGGCTCCAGGCCGTGCTCAAGGAGATCACCGACGCCGAGGGCGAGGTGGTCACGTTCATCGACGAGATGCACACCGTCGTCGGTGCCGGCGCGGCCGGTGAGGGCGCGATGGACGCCTCGAACATGCTCAAGCCGCTCCTCGCCCGCGGCGAGCTGCGCATGATCGGCGCGACGACGCTCGACGAGTACCGCAAGCACATCGAGAAGGACCCGGCGCTCGAGCGGCGGTTCCAGCAGGTGTTCGTCGGTGAGCCGTCCGTCGAGGACACGGTGGCCATCCTGCGCGGCCTCAAGGAGCGCTACGAGGTCCACCACGGTGTCCGCATCCAGGACTCGGCGCTCGTGGCCGCCGCGGTGCTGTCCGACCGCTACCTGACCGGGCGGTTCATGCCCGACAAGGCCATCGACCTGGTCGACGAGGCCGCCTCCAAGCTGCGGATCGAGATCGACTCGATGCCGACCGAGATCGACGTCGTCGAGCGGCGCATCCGCCAGCTCGAGATCGAGAAGGTCGCGCTCGGCAAGGAGACCGACCAGCCGTCGCTCGACCGCCTGGCCGGGCTCGAGGAGGAGATCGCCAACCTCGGCGAGGAGCTGTCGGGCATGAAGGCCCACTGGCAGGCCGAGAAGGAGGCGATCGATGCCATCCGGGCGCTGAAGGAGCAGCTCGAGGGGGCCAACGCCGAGGTCGAGCGCTTCGAGCGCGACGGCGACCTCGCCCGGGCGGCCGAGGTCCGCTACAGCAAGGTCCCCGGCCTCGAGCGCGACATCGGGGCGGCCGACGCCCGTCTGGCCGAGCTCCAGCAGGATCGCAAGATGCTGAAGGAGGAGGTCGACGAGGAGGACGTCGCCGAGGTCGTCAGCCGGGTCACGGGCGTGCCCGTGTCGCGGCTGATGGAGGGCGAGGTCCAGAAGCTGATCCGCCTCGAGGAGGTGCTCCACGCCCGGGTCATCGGCCAGGACGAGGCGGTCGTCGCGGTGGCCAACGCCATCCGTCGCAGCCGGGCCGGCCTGTCCGACCCGCACCGGCCGATCGGCAGCTTCCTTTTCCTCGGGCCGACCGGTGTCGGCAAGACCGAGCTCGCCCGCTCACTGGCCGAGTTCCTCTTCGACGACGAGCGGGCCATGGTCCGCATCGACATGAGCGAGTACATGGAGAAGCACTCCGTGTCCCGGCTCATCGGTGCGCCCCCCGGCTACGTCGGCTACGACGAGGGCGGCCAGCTCACCGAGGCGATCCGGCGCCGGCCGTACGCGGTCGTGCTGCTCGACGAGGTCGAGAAGGCCCACACCGACGTGTTCAACGTCCTCCTCCAGCTGCTCGACGACGGGCGGTTGACCGACGGCCAGGGCCGCACGGTCGACTTCACCAACGTCGTGCTGATCATGACCTCGAACCTGCCGGGCGAGCCCCGCGACTTCTTCCGGCCCGAGTTCATCAACCGGATCGACGAGATCGTGCGGTTCCGCTCGCTCACCGAGGCCGACCTCAACGAGATCGTCGGGATCCAGCTGCGTCACCTGGAGCGCCGCCTCGCCCAGCGGCGGATGGAGCTCAAGGTGACCGAGGCGGCCCGGGCGCACCTGGCGTCGGTCGGCTACGACCCGGCGTTCGGCGCCCGTCCGCTGAAGCGGGTGATCCAGAAGGAGGTCGGCGACCCGTTGGCCATGGCGATCCTCGAGGGTCGCTACGGCGAGGGCGATGCGGTCACCGTCGACACCGACGGCGACCACGGCCTCGTGCTCGCCTGAGCCTGCGGCCCGCCGGGTCGACGTGGTTCCTCCGGGGCCCCGGACCGCGAGGTCCGGGGCCCCGTCGCGTCCTGCGGGTCCGGTCCCGGGCCCGGCACGGCGGACGGGCCGCATCTGGACCTTTCTTGACGAACTCCTGAGCGATCAACGAACAGCACCAGAAATATGACCGTCAGTGTGCGTCTCACCACGTAGAGCAGTTCCCGCCCGAGAAGTTGTCGTCTCGTTCCGGAGCCCCCGATGCACACCAGCGCCGCCGCCCCCGCCAGGAACCTCGACCCCACCGCCACGCCCGTCGCGGTGGTGCGGCGCACCGCGACCATCGCGGTGCTCGCGCTCGTCGCCACGCTCCTGTACCTGGTGCCGGTGGCCGAGCAGGCCGGTGCCACGGCCGTCCGGGCGGGACCCGCGACGAGGTCGTCGCCAGTCACCAGCTCGTGAACCAGGCCCGGGCATCGCGGGGGCTGCCGGCGCTGCGGCTCTCCGGCGGGCTGAGCGCCAAGGCCCAGGCCTGGGCGAACCACATGGCGGCCACCGGCCGGTTCGAGCACTCCGTGCTCACCGAGGATGTGCCCGCCGGCTGGCGCGGCCTCGCCGAGAACATCGGCTACGCCGGCAGCGTCCGAGCCGTCCACGACGCGTGGGTCGCCTCGCCGGGCCACCTCGCCAACATGACAGGCGCCGAGTTCGACAACGTCGGCGTCGGCCTCGCCCGGGTCGGCAACCGCCTCTACGCCGTCCACGTCTTCGGCGACTACCTGCCGTAGGTCGTCGTCCTCGGCAGCGTCGCCGGGGACGATCACACTCGCCCATCCCGGGGCCGGGGCCGAGAGGCCCCGGCCCCATCCGCGCTTCCCGCTCTCCGCCGCTCGGGCGCGGCTTCGCCGCCAACGATTCCCGTCTCGTGGATGACCCGGCGGCGGTGGTTCCTGCTCGCTGTGTTTCCCGCTCTCCGCCGCTCGGGCGCGGCTTCGCCGCCAACGATTCCCGTCTCGCGGATGACCCGGCGGCGGTGGTTCCTGCTCGCTGTGTCTCCCACTCTCCGCCGCTCGGGCGCGGCTTCGCCGCCAGTGATGCCCGTCTCGTGGGTGACCTGCCGGCGCCGCTCGGGCGGTGGTTCCCGCTCGCTGTGTTACCCGCTCTCCGCCGCTCGGGCGCGGCCGCGCCGCCAACGACGCCCGTCTCGCGGGTGACCTGCCGGCGCCGCTCGGGCGGTGGTTCCCGCTCTCGCCGCTCAGGCGATGGCGAGGCGGCGCTGGTCCTGGGGGGCGAGGGTCCCGACCCGCAGCTTTAGGTCGGTGAGGTCGATCACGTGCTCCTCGGGCGAGACGATCGAGGGCTTCTCGAGCCCGGCCTCGCGCCACGAGCGGATGCGGCGGCCCATGCCCTGGCGGCGGGCCGACGTGCGGGTCCCGTGGACCGGCAGGACCCGTGCGGAGGACGTCTGGTGGTCGACCTCGACCACCACGCACGGCCGGCGCTTGCCGTGGCGCACGACATCGTGGTCCGCCGCGCTGCGGGCGTCGATCGGCATCCACACGACCCACACCTCACCGGGCGTCGCCGCGGTCGGCGGGCAGTGGCGCCGGGCCGTGGACGGCGGAACGCGGCGTGGGCGACTGGGTGGCGCAGGCGCGGCCGGTGCCGCGGTGCGGGGAGCGTCGACGACCCGGGCGACCTCCCAGCGGCCGGCCCGCCAGCGCATCTCGACGACGAGCTCGTCGCCCGGGCTCAGGCCGTCGAGGGGGAAGTCGGCGGCGCCGCGGCGACGGCCGTCCTGCCACGTCCACCGGCGCCCCTCGCCGTCATCGAGTCGGACCTTGATGATCTCTCCACCCATGCCCGCTGGTTCGGAAGACACCCAGTCCTCCTGAACCCCGATGTGGGAGTGGAGCGGCCCAGTGCCCAACCGTGGGCACCCAGGGTTGGGCAACGAGACGTCGGTCACGCCTCGGTGGGCGAGCGGTGGCCGCCAGGGGCGTGCATCCGCGCGGCGGCTTCTGGCGGCACCCGGAGCCTCCTCGGTAGCTTGTCGCACCACACCGGATCGATCGCCAGGGGGATGCAGATGGACCCGACCTACTCCGCCGAGGCCGAGGCCTATCGCGAGAAGACGCAGGCCTTCCTGGCCGAGCACCTCCCCGCGGACTGGAAGGGCATCGGCGCGCTCGACCCCGAGGCGGCCGAGCGGTTCACCGAGGACTGGCGGCGCATCCTCGCCGACAACGACCTCCTCGCCCTCAACTGGCCGAAGGAGTACGGCGGCGCCGGGCTCAGCCAGATGGAGCGGGTCATCGTCGCCGAGGAGTTCACGAAGGCCGGTGTGCCGACCGGCGGGGCCAACGACGCGTTCGGCATCCGCATGCTCGGCAACACGATCATCGCCGCCGGCACCGAGGAGCAGAAGCGCCACTTCCTGCCCCGCATCATCAGCGGCGAGGACCGCTGGTGCCAGGGCTACTCCGAGCCCGACAGCGGCTCCGACCTCGCCAGCCTCGGCACCCGGGCCGAGCTCGACGGCGACGAGTGGGTGGTCAACGGCCAGAAGATCTGGACCTCGAACGCCCACAGCGCCAACTGGATCTTCGCCCCGTGCCGCACCGACCCCGACGTGCCCAAGCACAAGGGCATGACGTTCCTGCTTATCCCGATGGACCAGCCGGGCATCGAGGTCCGGCCGATCATCAACATCAGCGGCCGCCACGACTTCAACGAGGTCTTCTTCTCCGACGCCCGCACCGCGAAGGAGAACGTGATCGGCGACGTCAACGACGGCTGGCGCATCACCAACGTGCTGCTGGGCTTCGAGCGGGGCGACGGTGCCACGACGCTGTCGCTCAACTACGGCGAGGAGCTCGACCGCATCATGGCGCTGGCCCGCGAGCACGGCGTCACCGACGACCCCGGCTTCCGCCAGCGCCTGGCGTGGGCCCACACCAAGGTCGAGATCATGCGCTACCTGGGCATGCGCACGCTGACCTCGTCGCTGTCGGGCGCGGGGATCGGGCCCGAGGCGTCGATCTCCAAGCTGCTGTGGAGCGAGTACCACCAGAAGGCCACCGAGCTGGCGCTCGACATCATGGGCGCCGAGGCGCTCCTCGCCGAGGGACCCGACGCGGCCCACGGCATCAGCACCGACGCCCCCGGCACCCCGGGCTCGACCCGGGCGTGGCTCACCACGTTCCTCGGGGCGCGCCCGGGCACGATCTACGCGGGTACCTCGGAGATCCAGCGCAACATCGTCGGCGAGCGGGTCCTCGGCCTGCCCCGCGAGCCCCGCGCCGACGACGGCCCCTGGCGCGAGCACCGCAACTGACCCGAGGGCACGCGCGAGCCCGCCGGGCGACCTCGATCGTGCCCGTACGGACGGCCACCGATGGCAGTCCGTGCACGCAGGACCCGGGCGTCGTGGCGGGGTGGCTGGCGGCGGGAGGGGCCGCGCCGTTCAGCCGTCCGCCGCGGCGGTGCGCATCTCGGCGGCCACGGCGGTGCCCTGCGGGTCGCCGTCGGCGTCCAGGCCGGCGAGGACGCCGGCCACGTCGTCGGCCGGGCGGTTCTGGCTGAGCTTGCGCTTGCCCTCGAGCCGGTCGATGCGCAGCTCGACGCCGACGATGGCCCGCAGTCGCTGCTCGACGAAGTCGGCGGGCGCGTCGGAGACCGCCCACGGTTCGGCGCGGTCGGCTTCGTGGCGGTCGGTGAGCCGGGTGACGAGGTCGAGCTTCCACGCCGGGTCGTCGTGGACCGTCACGGTGCCATGGGCGTGGACGGCGACGTAGTTCCACGTGGGCACGACCTTGCCGTGCTCGGCCTTCGACGGGTACCACGACGGCGAGATGTAGCCGTCGGCGCCGGTGAAGATGGCGAGCGCCTCGGCGCCGTCGGGCAGGTCCCGCCACTGCGGGTTGGCCCGGGCGACGTGGCCCACCAGCCGACCCGGTCCGTCGGGCGCCGGGACGCGCAGGAGCGGCAGCGGCGTGGCGGCGAGCCCGCCTGCAGCCGTGACCAGGTGGGCGAAGCCGATGCGATCGATCAGCCCGGCGAGCACGTCGGGACGGTCCTCGGCGAAGGCAGCGGGTCGGTACACGACCCCATCCTCGCCGCCCGCCGCCGGTCGTCGTGCACGGATTCGGCCATCCCGCCGCCCCGCCCGGTTGCCCGTAGGCTGGTCACACCGTGCGGGAACGGCTCCACCACTTCCGAGGCCGCCCCTGGGTGCGCCTGATCGAGGGCTTCTCGCGCGACTTCGTGCGGGAGTTCATCGAGGACCGCGTCGGCGGGCTCGCCGCCGAGATGGCGTTCTACGCCACGCTCAGCGTGTTCCCGGCGACCCTGGCGCTCGCCGCGACCCTCGGCTTCCTCGACCAGATCGCCACCGAGCAGGTGGTCAGCGACGCCCGGGAGCTCATCACCCGCCTGCTCGACGCCGTCCTCGGCGACGAGAGCGAGGAGACGACCGAGGCGGTCGACAACCTCTTCCGACGGGGCAGCCAGCAGGGCATCGTCGGCGGCATCATCCTCGCCATCTGGGCCATGTCCCGGGGCTTCGGCGCACTGACCAAGGCCATGGACGTGGCCTACGACGTGCGCATCCCCCGCAACTTCCTCCTCGCCCGCGTCGTCGGCGTCCTCATGGCGCTCGGCACGATCGTCGTCGCCGTCGTGTCGGTGACGCTCCACGTCGTCGTGCCCGAGCTGGTCGGCGAGCGCACCGGCTTCTTCTACGAGTACGGCGCCCCGCTGGCCGCGTTCGTCATCCTGGTGCTGTGGGCCGCGACCCTCTTCCACGTCGCCCCCAACCAGCACACGCCGTGGAAGTGGGACATGCCCGGCGCCGTGTTCACCGCCGTCGGCTGGCTCGTCGGGGCCGCCGGGTTCCGGGCCTACGTCGAGTACGCCCAGGGCGGGGAGTCCGCGTCGGTGTACGGCATCATCGGCAGCGCCATCAGCCTGATGCTGCTGTTCTACGTGCTGTCACTGGTGCTGATCGTGGGCGGCGAGATCAACGCCATCCTCGCCAGCAACTACGAGATGGTGATCCACGCGGATGAGCGGGCCGGGGTCGGCACCCGCATGGGTCGCTGGATGCGCCGTCGGGCCCGACGGGCCGGCGACCGCCTGGTCGACGACCCCGACGGTTCCGGCGATGCTGACGGTTCCGGCGATGCTGACCGTTCCGGCGATGCTGGCGAGGCGGGCGGTTCCGACGAGCGGGGCGGCGACCCGACGGGCTCCGATGCGACCGCCGAGGCCCGCGACGCCACCGCCGAGGGCCCGCCCGGCGACACGAACGGCGCGAGCGGCTCCGACCCCGACCCCAC
>JAXHUH010000045.1:0-117207 GCA_034211175.1 Actinomycetota bacterium | reverse complement strand
TCTGCAAACGCTGTTTCGTAGGCAGTTCCGCTGAAGTTGACCCCACTGAATACCGTCACCCCAGGGATTTCCGGGGTTAAGGTGAAGGGAGGGGGATCGGTGCAGATGCTGGTAAATGGAATACTCACCTCCATCGGCGCGTCCGGGCGGGAACGCAGCCGGCCGGTCACGGCGGCCCGGGAGCATCCCGGCCGGGCCGCCTCAGTCGGCCAGCGTCCCGGCGAAGATCTGCCAGGCCAGGGCCGACTTCGCGACCAGGCTCAGCACCAGGTAGCCGGCCTCACCGAACAGGTAGTTGCGCCAGCGGCCGACGCGGCCCTGCTGCAGGGCCATGTTCACCGCGAAGCTGTTGAACAGGACGAACAGCGACACGAAGATGCCGTAGACGAACGTCGGCACCTCACCGTCCTGCTCGGCGCCGACGAGGGCGATCGTGATCGCGATCCAAGGCACGGCGCCGGCGACGCAGCCGAACCCGAACGCGGTCCAGTTGACGTTGCGGCCGGGGACGCCGGTCGTCTCGACGAGCCAGCCGAAGAGGATCATCGCGGCGTTGACGCCGAAGATGGCAACGAGGGCACCGACGTCGGTGATGCCGGTGAGCATGGCGATCAGCACGATCATCAGCGAGGCGCTGAGCGAGTACTCGCTCCACCGGAACAGGTTCCGCCCCTCACTCAGGCCCCGTCGGTAGCGGTCCGCGAACCCGGGCAGGGCCACGAGGAGATGGTCGAGCGCGGCGAGCGCGAGGAACGCGGCGATCGCGGGGGCGATCGCCAGCTCGAACAGCGTCGACGGCTCACCCGGTGGCGTACCCGGCGGCCCGGTCGCGAACGAGCCGGTCACCCCGATCGTGAACCCGTTGGCCAGCGCCAGGATCAGCGCCGCCTGGCCCAGGTGTGCGACGACGAGGGCGAGGTTGGCGAGGCGGAGCCGGCGGAACGCGCTGTCGCCCACCTCTGCGACCGGGGCCGCACCGTGCATCGGTTCGGTCTGCGAGCGGGTGCGGCCGGAGCTGGTCATCACACGGTGAGCTCTATCCACACACCGCCGAGCTCGAACCTCTCGCCCACCCGGGCGGGGTCCGCGGCCCGCAGCCGCAGGCCCGCCACACCGTCGCCGCGGTCGTCGCCGGGTGGGACCATCTCGATGGTGGCGCCGTCGTCCATGGCCAGGACGCGGCCCGACCCGGTGAGCGGGCGGTCGAGCACCGCGGCCCACCGCGCTGCGACCGTGTCGGGATCGGTGACCTGCACGACCACGCCGGCGAGCGCGGTGACCACGTCGGTGCGCACGTGGTCGCGCCAGGAGGGGCCGGCCCAGCCCCACGACGACGGCGGCTCCGCGACGTCGACGGACACGATGGCCCCGCCGACGTCCTTGGGGTGGAGGTGCACCCCCCGGATCCCCTCACCGTGGGCCTCGTAGATCGTGCGCACCCCGAGCTCGGCGACCCGCTTCTCGACGGGCGCCAGGTCGTCGACCTGGACCAGCACCATGTACCCGCCGTCGCCGCCCCGCCGTTCGAGCAGCCGGCCGGCCGTCGTGTCGTCCCGGACGGGGGCGACGACCTCGATGAAGGCGTCACCGACCGGGAACAGGCCGTTGTGGAGCCCGAACCTCCCGACGCCGGGGTCGCGGAAGCACAGCTCGAGGCCGAGGACCTCCCGGAGCTGGCGCTCGACCGGGTCGAGCTCGGACGCCACCAGGGCCACCTGCCGCAGACGCATGGGCGCGATCATGGTCCATCACCGCAGGAGGGCGCCCGTCCGATGCCCGAGCCCCGCACCACCGCCGACCCGCTCGTCACCGCCTGGAACGATGCCCTGGACCGTCTCGGCGGCCGCGACCCCGCCCGGCGCACACTCGCCGCGGTGCGCGACGCCTACCGGGAACCCCATCGCCGCTACCACGACGCGGGCCACCTCCGAGCGGTCGTCACGGCCACCGCGGCGGCGACCGACTCGGGCGACGGGCCGTCACCCCACCTGGTGCTGGCGGCCTGCTACCACGACGTGGTCTACGACCCCCGCCGGGGCGACAACGAGGCCGCGAGCGCGGCGCGGGCCGTCGAGGAGCTGGCTGCGTGCGGCATCGACGCGGCCGACGCCGCCCGGGTGGCGGCCGCGGTCGAGGCCACGGCCCACATCGGCGGGGCGACGACGACTCCCGCAGAGGTCGGCCCCCTGCTCGACGCCGACCTCGCCGTCCTCGGCTCGGCGCCGGGGAGCTACCGCCGCTACGCCGCGCAGGTCCGGGCGGAGTACGCCCACGTCAGCGACGGCGACTGGCTGACGGGGCGGGCCGAGGTGCTGCGGGTGCTGGCCGACGGGGAGCTGTTCGCCACCCCCGGAGGGCGGGAGCGCTACGCCGCCGCGGCACATCGGAACCTCCGGTGGGAGCTCGGCGAGCTCGCCGCCGGGAGGATCTGCGGCCGGGACGGGCGCTGAGCGGCGCCGGCCTCAGCCGAGCTGACGGTCGGCGGCGCGCAGGCGCTTGGTCACCGTCACGAGCAGGGTTCGTGCGATCGAGGGGACCTCTTCGAGCACGGCCCGGAACCGTCGGGGCTCGATCACGTAGATGTCGAGATCGGTGCGGGCGGTGACGGTGGCCGAGCGGGGCTGGCCGTCGAGCAGGCCCATCTCCCCCACCGCCTCGCCGGGACCGACGACCGCGACGACGGTGCCGTCGACCGAGATCTCCGCCTCACCGTCGACGATGACGACGGCGTCGTGGGACGGCGCGTCCTGGCGCATCAGCACGGTCCCGGCCTTGACCGTGATCTCGGAGGTGATCTCCGCGACCTTCTCCAGCTCACGGCGGGAGAGGTCACCGAACAGGGAGAGGCCGGCGAGCCGGTCGATCTTCGAGTCGCCACGGGTCGTGGTCATGCTGGCCCCCTTGTCGTCCGGGCGAGTGTACCCGCCCCGTCCTCAGCGCCGAGGGCCGTTCACCCCTGGTCGGCAACGCTCCCCGACGGCGTGGCATCCAGGCGGGGGACTCCGGCCCGAAGATCGCGATCGGTGTCCTCGAGCTCGGCCATCGCCGCCCGGTGGTGCGCCCGGGCGGCGTCGAGCCCGTCGGTCCCGAGGACCTCGCCGGCGTCGACGAACCGCCGTTGCAGCGCGCGCCCGCCGGGTCGCCCCGGCGGGTGGGCCGGGTCCCCGGGCGCCGGTCGCCCGCCCGACGGCCGCACGACCTCGGCGACCGCCCGTCCCCGGGGCGAGATCGTCCGGTGGGCGACGCGGGGGCCGGGCGGTGTCTCCTTCCGGCGCGAGCGCTTGGCCACCCCGACGAGCGGCGCCTCGGGCCCGTCGCCCTCGGCGACCGCGACGAGCTTGTAGACGAGGTGGGCCGTCGGCATGCCCGCGCCGGTGACGAGCTCGGTGCCGACGAGCATGCGGTCGATCGGTGCGCCGGCGAGCGCGGCGATCTTGTGCTCGTCCAGGTCGCCGGACACGACGATGCCGGCGTCGGGCGCACCGAGCTCGTCGAGGAGCCGTCGGGCCCGCTGCGACTCCAGGCGATGGTCGCCGGAGTCGATGCGCACCGCGCCGAGCTCCGGGCCGGCCGCAGCGACCGCGGCACGGATCCCGTCGGGGATGTCCCACGTGTCGACGAGGTAGGTCCCGGACGGCCCGAAGCGGTCGCGCTGGGCGGCGAACGCCCGCTCGTCGTCGAGGTGCACGAGCTGGAACGCATGCGCCGTGGTTCCCACGGTCGGGATGGCGTAGCGGCGCCCGGCCTCGAGGTTCGACGTTGCCGAGAACCCGGCGATCCACGCGGCCCGGGCCGCGGCCGGCGCCGCCAGCTCGTGGGTGCGGCGGCCCCCGCCCTCGATCAGCGGCACCCCGTTCGCCGCGTCGACCATGCGGGCCGCGGCCGCGGCGACCGCACTGTCGTGGTTGAGGATCGACAGCACGACGGTCTCGAGGACGAGCGCCTCGGCGAAGGGGGCCTCGACGGTCAGGATCGGCGAGTACGGGAAGTACGGCTCACCCTCGGCGTAGCCCCACACGTGCCCACCGAAGCGGTAGCCAGCCAGCCACGCCAGCGCATCGTCGGAGAGAACCTCCTGCGCGGCGAGCCAGGCGAGCTCGGCCTCACCGAAGCGGAACGCCCGGATGGCGTCGAGCACCCGTGCCGTGCCGGCGACGACGCCGTAGCGGCGGCCCTCCGGGAGTCGGCGGGCGAACACCTCGAACACGGCACGCCGGTCGGCCACCCCGGAACGCAGCGCGGCGTCGACCATCGTCAGCTCGTAGTGGTCGGTGAGGAGGCCGGTCGTGTCGGCTCCGTACCACGGGGCCGCGCCGATTGCCGGACCACGGGCGGGGATCACCGCGCCGATGGTACGCGTTGTGCTCACTCGGAGAAGAAGACGAGGTGCGGAGAAGACGGCGTTCCGACCGGGGCGGCGACCGGCACCTCCGGCAACCCCGTCTCCGGGTCATCGGTGTCCGGACATTCGGGCCCAACGGTGGTTCACGAACGCCGCGTGCGGGTAGAGAATGACATCGAGGAGGTGCTGTCACATGACGGAACGACCCTCTGCCACGCAGGTCCTGCTGGACCTGGACCTCGATGACACCCGGCTGGACGAGCGCACCCGTGAGCGGGGCCAGCGCTGGATCGAGAAGATCCGCCACCAGCTCGAGGAGACCGAGCCCCAGCCGACCCTCTCCGGCGGCGGCGCCCGCACGCTCAGCAGCGTCGGCTGAACCGGACGCGGCTCCCCTCGTGACGGGTGGTCACCAGCCGCCCGTCACGACCATCCCGAGAACCGCCACCGCACCGCCGATCGCGGTGTTGGCCGCGACCGCCATCACCGCGGTTCGCTGACGCCCGGACGCAACCAGGTTCCACGCCTGCACCGAGAACGTCGAGAACGTCGTGAGCGCGCCGCAGAACCCCGTACCGATGAACGCGGCCGGCCATGACGGGTCCGGATGGGTGAGCGTCCAGCCGGTGACCAGCCCCAGGACCAGGCACCCGATGACGTTCACCACGAGCGTGCCGACCCAGAGGGGCCGATCGAGCGCGCGGACCACCGCGGTGTCGACCCAGAAGCGGCACGGCGCACCGAGCGCACCACCGAGCATCACGAGCGCCACCCCGTTCATCGCGACGCCCTCACCGACGACGCCCTCACCGGCGGTGCCCGAACGGCGGCAGCGACGCGACGATACGTGATCCGGCGTCCGAGCCGAGGATCACGACGACGAGGCCGGCGACGAGCGACACCACGACGTAGCCCGCGGCCAGCGGTGCGTGACCGTCGCGGACCAGCTCCGCGGCCTCGACCGCGAACGTCGAGAACGTCGTGTACGAGCTGAGCAGGCCGGTGGTGAGCAGCACCCGCAGCGGGTGATGCTCGACGAGCGCGTTGGTCACGGCGGCGCCGAGGACGGCGAGGGCGAACGCGCCGGACACGTTGGTCACCAGGGTGGCCCACGGGAACGCCCCCGGTTCGGTCGGCACGAGGTGGGCCACCCCGTGGCGCGCGGCGGCGCCGAGCGCACCGCCGACCGCGACCGCCGCCGTGACCCGGACCGCGGTGCGCCGGTCCGGCACGACGCTCATCCGTTCTGGCGCGCCATGTTGTCGAAGCGGGAGTTGTGGCCGAGGAAGGCGAGGCGCACGATCCCGGTCGGGCCCGACCGGTGCTTGGCCACGATCACCTCGGCCATGCCCTGGTCGGGTGAGTCCGGGTTGTAGACGTCGTCGCGGTAGAGGAACAGGACGACGTCGGCGTCCTGCTCGAGGCTGCCCGACTCCCGCAGGTCGGACAGCATCGGCCGCTTGTCCGCCCGCTGCTCGAGGCTCCGGTTGAGCTGGGCCAGCGCCACCACCGGGGTCTCGATCTCGCGGGCGAGGATCTTGAGACCACGGGAGATCTCCGACACCTCGACCTGGCGGCTCTCGGCGCCGGCCCGACCGGTCATGAGCTGGATGTAGTCGACGATGACCACGCCGAGGTCGCCGATCTGGCTCTTCAGCTTCCGGGCCTTCGAGCGGATCTCCATGACCGACACGTTCGGGTTGTCGTCGATCCAGATCGGGGCCTCGGCCAACCGCCCCACCGCGTGGCTGATCTTGGTCCAGTCGGCCTCGTGGAGCTTGCCGGTGCGCAACCGGGTGGCGTCGACCCTGGCCTCCGCGCTCAGCAGACGCTGGGTCAGCTCGAGCTGGCTCATCTCGAGGTTGAACACGAGCGCCGGACGATCGGCCCGCATCGCCGCGTGCGCCGCCATGTTCAACGAGAACGCCGTCTTGCCCATGGCCGGGCGGGCACCGATCACGACGAGGGCGTTGGGCTGCAGGCCCGACAGCAGCTCGTCGAGGTCGGCGAAGCCGCTCGGCGTGCCGGTGATGGCCTCACCCCGCTCGTAGAGCTGCTCGAGCCGGTCGAGGCTCTGCTCGAGCAGGTCCCGGACCGGGGCCAGGGTGCCCGCGGCGCGGTGCTGGGCGACCTCGTAGATCTTCGCCTCGGCCTCGTCGACCGCCTTGATGACGTCCTCGGGCTGGCTGTAGCCGAGCTCGGCCACCTCGTTGGCCACGCTGATCATGCGCCGGAGGATGGCGTGCTCCTCGACGATGCGCGCGTAGCGGGCGGCGTTCGAGGCCGCCGGGCTGGTGCGGGCGAGGCGCACGAGGGTCGCGGGGCCGCCCATCGACTCCAGGAGCCCGGCGCGACTCAGCTCCTCGGCGACGGTGACCGGGTCGGCCGGCTCACCCGCGGCGTGGAGCGAGGCGATGGCCTCGAAGATGTGGCCGTGGCCGGGCTTGTAGAAGTTGGCCGCGGTCACCGTGCCGAGGACCGCGTCGATGGCCTCGCGCGACAGCAGCATCGCGCCGAGCAGTGACTCCTCGGCGTCGAGGTTGTGCGGTGGTGTTCGTCCGCGCCCGCCAGAGCTCGAGAAGGATCCGTCGTCGCTCATCGCCATCATCCGCCAGCCTCCCGCGTCCGGCCTGTGGGCAGCCAGGGGACGACTGCACTGATTCGGTGGATGACCACGGCCCGTTCCCGGGCGCGCGAGGGCGCGCCTGGGGAAAGGCCTGTGGACGAACGTCCTGAACTGGGGACAGGGTGGCCTGCGGCGCGAACGCGCCGCAGGCGCCACCTGTGGACAGTGGATGTGGGCGGCCCCCGGAGGGGGCCGGGCGCTCAGGCGCCGACCACGTCCACCTGCAGGAACACCTTCACGTCGGTGTGGAGCTTGGCCGGCACCATGTGGAGGCCGGTCTCCTTGATCGGCTCCTCGACCTCGATCAGGCGCCGGTCGATCTCGTAGCCCGTCTGGGCGTAGACCGCATCGGCGACGTCAGCGGGGTTGACCGAACCGAACAGGCGACCCTCGTCGCCGGCCTTCGCCTCGAGGCGGATGACCAGCGGGGCCAGGGTCTTCGCGACCTCTTCGGCCGCACCCCGGTCGCGGGCGTCGCGGACCTCGCGGGCCCGACGCATCGTCTCGGCCTGGGCCACCGCCCCGGTCGTCGAGCGCATGGCCGCGCCCTTGGGGATGAGGTAGTTGCGGGCGTACCCGTCGCTCACCTCGACGACCTCGCCCCGGCGTCCGAGGCCCTTCACGTCGTCGCGCAGGATGACCGTGATCACTCCTCACCCTCCTGGCTCGCGTTCGCCTCGTCGGCCTCGCCGTTCTCGTCACCGCGGGGCGCGGTGGGCGGCGGAGCGGTCGGGCGCGGCGGCGGACCATCGGCGCGTGCGCGGTCCTGGTTGCGGCCGCCGCCCCGCTGGGTGGTGACGCGGTTCGTGTACGGCAGCAGCGCCATCTCGCGGGCGTTCTTGATCGCCTTCGCGACTTCCTTCTGCTGCTGCGAGTCGTTGCCCGTGACCCGGCGGGCACGGATCTTGGCGCGGTCGGACATGAACCGGCGCAGGAGGTTCACGTCCTTGTAGTCGACGTACTCGACCTTCTCCTGGGTGAGGACGCTGATCTTCTTCTTGGAGCGCCGGTTGTTGTCCTTGTTCTTGCTGCGCTTGGGCTTCGCCATCAGAAGGGCTCCTCGTCATAGCCGTAGTCCGGGGTGGGCTCGTTGCGAACGGGGCGGCTGGCACCGCCGCCACCTCCGCCGCCTCCACTCGAGCCCCCGCCGTAATCGCCGCCACCACGGCGCTCGTTCTTCACCACTTCGGCCGTCGCCCAGCGGAGGCTGGGGCCGACCTCGTCCGCGATGACCTCGACCTTCGAGCGGCGGTCGCCGTCGGGGGTCTCCCAACTGCGCTGCTCGAGGCGACCGGTGATCACCACGCGCGCACCCTTCGTGAGGGACTCGCTGACGTTCTCGCCGAGCGTGCCCCAGCACACGATGTCGAAGAAGCTCGTCGCCTCTTCCCACTCCTGGGTCTGGCGGTTCTGCCAGCGACGGTTCACCGCGACGCCGAAGGTGGCGATCGCCTGACCGCTCGGCGTGAAGCGCAGTTCCGGGTCGCGGGTGATGTTGCCGACGAGGTCGACGGTGTTTCCTGCTGCCATGTCGTTCTCTCGATCGCTCAGCCGGCGTCGGCCGGCACGCCGCCCCCGAGGAGCCCGCGGCGATCGGCCTCGGCATCGGGGAGACGGACGGTCTTGTGGCGGACGATCTCGTCCGCGATGCGCAGCATCCGATCGAGCTCGTCGACCAGCGCGCCGCTCTCAGCCACGAACTCGAGGACGACGTAGAAGCCCTCGGTCTTGTGGTTGATCTCGTACGCGAACTTGCGACGACCCCACTTGTCGGTCTTCGCGAGGATGGCGCCGTTCGACTCGATCGTCTCCGTCATGCGGTTGAGGAACCGCTGGATCGTCGAGTCGTCCAGGCCACCGTCGAAGATGACCATCAGTTCGTAGGCTCGCATGGCGAGCATCACCTCGTTCCCTCTGGACCCGGGAGGACCCGGGGCCCCGGATCTCGGGGCAGGGCGTCTGATCGACCCGTCGATGCTAGTCGATCGACGGGGCGGGTCGTGCAGTCGCGCCGCGCACGCTACCCGGGGGGTGTGACACCGGGGCCGCCAGGGCCGGGCTCGACCGGTTCGTGCGGGTAGTTCGCGAGGCACGCGCCGCACCACAGCTCGACCGCGGCCGCGGTGTCGCGGCGGCCCTCGGTGTCCCATGCGGCCTGGGTCACGTACACGCGCCGCACCGACCAGACGGCCTCGCCGTCGCGCGCGCAGCTCTCGCAGGTGCCGGCCCCGCCGAGGCCGGCCGGCACCCCGGCGGCGTCGCGTCCGTGTCCGGTGTCGTCAGGCATCGCTCTCACCCGTCTCCTCGGTGGTCGGCTCCCCGGTCGGTGGCGGCGCCGAGGTGGTCGATGTCGTCGGCGGCGGCCCGGTCGTCGGTGGGGCCGTGGTCGTCGTGTCCCCGCCGCCACCATCACCGCCACCGTCCTCGTCGCCCGGGCCGTCGGGACCGTCGCCGTCGTCACCACCGTCGCCGGCGGTGGTGGTCGTGGCGTCGTCCTCGACCGTCGTGGTCGTGGCGTTCGGGTCGGTCGTGGTGGTCGTCGTGAGGTTGCGGCCCAGCACCACGCCCTCGCTGCGGCGCGAGGACGGCAGCTCGCACGGCTCGGCGTCGGCCGTCGCCCGGGTCATGTAGTCCGACCACAGCTCCGCCGGGATCGTCCCGCCGCCGACCTCGTCGTAGCCGTTCACGTTCAGCAGGAACCGCGGGTCCTCCCCGGGGCGGCCCGGGTACCCGATCCACACCGCCGTCGTCATCTCGCACGTGTAGCCCACGAACCACGCGTCGCGGTTGTCCTGGGTCGTGCCGGTCTTGCCGGCGGCGTCGGTGGGGATGGCGGCCCGTCGCCCGGTGCCGGAGCTGATGACCGACCGCAGCGCGGCCGTCACCACGTCGGTGATGTCGGGGGTGAGCACCTGGGACGACTCGAACGGCTCCGTCGGCCACAGCACGTTGCCGTCGACGTCCTCGATCCGATCGATCATCCTCGGCGGGCGCAGGGTGCCCCGGTTGGCGAAGACCGAGTAGGCGGTCGCCATGTCGAGCACCGACACCTCACCGCTGCCGAGAACGAGTGCGTGCACCGGCAACAGGTCGGCCTGGACGCCCATCCGCTCGGCCAGCGCGACCACGCTCTCGGGGCCCACCGTCTCCATGAGCTGGGCATAGACCGTGTTCGAGGACACGGTCGTGGCGTCGAACAGGTCGTAGATCCCCGTCGGGCTGCCCCCGCCGCTGACCTCCCAGTCCTCGCCCGCGTTGGCCTCGGGGATGACGATCTCGTAGGGCGCGGCGAACCGCGAGTCGATCGAGATGTTCTGCTCCAGCGCCTCGGCCAGGGCGATCGCCTTGAACGACGAGCCGGGCTGGCGGCCCGAACCACCACCCTGGCGACCGAGCGCCAGGTTGACCTGGGACGTGTCGTGGTCGGTACCGCCGACCATGGCGACCACGCGACCGGCGTCGTCGAGCGAGACGAGGCCGGCGGCCGGGTCGTCCGGGTCGGCCAGGATCGCGGTCGCCGACTCGTACGCCTCGGTCTGTCGCTGCGGGTCGAGCGTCGTGTAGACCCGCAGGCCCATCGTGTAGACGTCGGGCCCGTAGCGGTCGAGGAGCTCGTTGCGCACGGCGTCGACGAAGTACTCGGAGCCGACCTCGGCGTAGCGGACGTCCTCCAGGCCCCCGGTCCGCTCCCGGCGGGGCACCACGCTGGTCGCCAGGTCGACCGCCCGCGCCGCCTCGGCGTCCGCCGCCGTGATGTAGCCCTCCTCGAACATGCCCGTGATCACCGAGTTCCGGCGACGTGTCGCGGTCTCGGGATCGCGGCTCGCGTCGGTCGACTCGGGCGAGCGGATCAGCGCGGCCAGGTAGGCGGCGTCGCTCAGGTCGAGCTCGTCGATGTTCTTGCCGAAGTAGCTGCGCGACGCGGCGGCGACCCCGTAGGCGCCCCGACCGAAGTAGATGCGGTTCAGGTACCGCTGGAGGATCTCCTCCTTCGACAGGCGGCGCTCGAGCTTCACCGCCATCGAGATCTCGCGCAGCTTGCGGATGACCGTCCGCTCCGGCGTGAGGAACTCCAGTTTCACGTACTGCTGGGTGATGGTCGATCCGCCCTGGACGCTCTGGCTGCCGCGGACGCCCTGGTAGGCCGCCCGCAGGATGCCGAACGGGTCGACGCCCTGGTGGGTGAAGAAGTCACGGTCCTCGGCGGCGACGACCGCGTTCACGAGGTTCGCCGGGAGCTCGTCGTAGGCGACGACGACGCGGTCCTCCTCGGCGCTCAGCTGGGCGAGGGCGTTGTCCGCGTCACAGCCCTCGGGCACGTCCCCCGCGCACACGTACGAGGTCTGGCTGACCTCGATGTCGATCTCGTCGGGCAGCTCCACCTGGGACAGGACGTAGAAGAAGCCGGTGCCGCCGGCGATCGCCAGCAGCCCGACGAGGTAGAGGACGCGACGGCCACGCCACAGGACGCTGCGACGGCTGCGACGGCGGAGCCGGCCCTCGACGCGGCGCACGTGTCGCTGGGCGCGGCGCACGTCACGAGTCGAGGCGAGCGGCGCGGCGGCCGGTCGGGACGGCTCGTCGGGTGCCGGGGCGGAGGTGGTGGGGGGTTCGTCGTCCACGTGGAGGATCCGGGTTCAGGTCGACGAAACGCTAGCGGCCGCCACTCGCCAACGATCAGCAGCCGCGCCGAGCCCCGCGGCGGCCCGCGGGAGCGCTCGGGACACTCGTCAGAGCTCGAACACCTGGGAGAGGTGGTTCCAGGAGCACTCGGGGCACACCTCGACCACGTAGGCGGTGAAGCGACCGGAGCGGCGCGAGAGCTTGGCCATCTCCTCCGCCGAGGTCACGCACCGACCGAACGGGGGCAGCCGCGGACCGAAGACGTAGGTGACGTGGACGAGATCGGCGTCCTCGCAGATCGGGCACGGCTCGCCGATCGCGCGGCCGTGGTGCTCGGCCGCACGCCGCAGCTCCGGGTGGGCGTCGCACACCTCGTGCTGGGCCAGCCGGCCCGAGCGATAGTCGCCGAGGCGGGACTGGCGCAGCAGTCGGTAGTCGACCGTGCCCGGGCTCGGCACGTCCCGTCCGATGGCGCCGGGTCGCTGCTGCACGCCAGGCAGGGTAGCCAGCCCGTGCCGGCCGCGCTCACCGAGCGCCACTTCCGGTGGCCGACCACGGACGACGCGACGACCCACCGCGGTGCCGAGAACGACGTCGCGGTGACCGATCGCACCTGCGCGGCCGGCGAGGGTGGCAACATGGTCACCGAGAACATGTTGGAGCGCGACCCGTTCGCGTCGGAGCGGGTGTCGACGTCCGCTCCGGCCCGGCGACCACGTCGCCCGGCTCGAGGACCGCACGTGGGCCCACATCCGTCCAGATGGCCGCAGCCGCGGCGCCGTCGAGCCCCGGCGCCGGGAACCGCCCGACCCGACCCGGCGGGCCGCCGCGCCGCCGTCCCGTGCGTCCGCGGGGCCTGATGCGTCAGCGCGTGGTCGTCCGGCGCCGGGGCGAGCGCGTGCTCATCCGGCCGCCGACCCCGGCGGACCGCACGGCGTACCGGACCGCCGCCCGGGCCAGCCGGTCGCTGCTGTGGCCGTGGGTCCAGCTCCCCGAGGACGACGCCGGCTTCGACATGCTCCTGCGGCGCAACCAGGACCCGTCGACCGTCGTCTCGCTGATCTGTCGGATCGACGACGGCGCCCTCGTCGGCGGGTGCAACATCAACAACATCGTCCGTGGTGCGATGCTCGGCGCCTCCATCGGCTATCACGGCTTCGTCGGCCAGGTCCGGGGCGGCCTCGTGACCGAGGGTGTCGGGCTGGTCGTCGACCACGCGTTCGCCGAGCTCGGGCTGCATCGGCTGGAGGCCAACATCCAACCCGACAACCGCGCATCCGTCGCCCTCGTCCGCCGGCTCGGGTTCCGTCTCGAGGGCTTCTCCCCGGCGTTCCTCCACATCGCCGGCGCCTGGCGGGACCACGAGCGGTGGGCCATCCTCGCCGAGGACCGACGGCCGTGACCCCGTCCCCGACCGCCGCCCGCGAGACATGAGCGCCCCCGCATGACCGCCGCCCGAGCCGCGATCGCCTCGTTCCCCCACGCCGAGCCGTTGGAGGACGACACGCTGCACTACGGCCCCGGCGCGGCCACCGAGCAGGAGCTGCGGCTCCTGGGCCCGCTCGAGGGCAAGCGTGCCCTCCTGCTCGGCACCGCCGGCGGCCACGCGTCGGTGACGTTGGCCCGCGCCGGTGCCCGGGTCACGGCCATCGAGCCGTCGCCGACCGTGCTCGACGCCGCCCGACGCGCCCACCGGGACGCCGAGCTGCACGTCGAGGTCCATCACGGCGACTACGCCGAGCTGGCCAAGGTCCGGGCCGGCACGATCGACGTGTCGCTGAGCGTGTTCGCGCTCGCCGCCGTCGAGGACCTCGGCCGGGTGTTCCGCCAGGTGCAGCGCGTCCTGCGACCCGGCGGCGCGTTCGTCATCTCCCTCCCCCATCCGGACTGGGCGATGGTCGCGGGGTCGCCGTCGGGCACGGAGGTCGTGCGGGCGTACCACGAGACGAGCCCCCGGCGCTGGGAGGCGGCCGGCGTGCGCGGCGTGGACCACACCCACACGATCGCCGCAGTGGTCACCGCGCTCGTGCGGGCCAACTTCCGCATCGACACGCTCCTGGAACTGGTCGCCACCAACGACGCGGGCTGCTACCGGGCACCGGCGATCGAGCGCGTCCCGTCGACGCTGGTGATCCGCTCCCGTCCCCTCGCCGGCTGAGCCGAGCGGCCGGGCGGGCGGGCGGGCGGGCCGAGCGCGACGTGGGCACGGCCCCCTCCCGGGCACCGAACCGGTCGGTACCGTGAACCGATGGCGGTGGTGGCGGCGGTCGACCTCGTCGGGCCGACGCTCGACGTGCTCGAGCTCTGGCCGTGGGTGCTCGAACGGTTCCTCGGCCAGCGCGACGTCGTGGTGACCCTCGCGGTGGGGCTCGTGGCCGCGGTCGTGCTCGGCCCGCCACTGGCACGACGCGAGCACACGTCCGCCTTCCTCGTGGTGCTCGCGCTCGCGGCGTCGGCGGTCGTGGTCGCGGCGACGATCGTGCCCGAACGCGGCTACCCGACGCTCGCCGGCGCGCCCATCCCGGCGCCGGGATGGGCGTCGTGGTGGCGAGGGGGCTGGGACCCGGACCCGGCGTTCCTGGTGACGGGCATCGACGGCCCGTTCAACATCATGTTGTTCGCGCCCGCCGGTGCGCTGTGGACCGCGGCCGTGCGGCGACCGACCCAGGTCTGGGCGGCCCTCGTCGCGGCGTCGATCATCATCGAGACGCTCCAGGCGTTCACGGGGCTGCGGGAGGCCTCGGTCAACGATGTGGTGGCCAACGGGATCGGTGCCGGGATCGGCGTGGTCGTCGGCATCGTCTGGTCGGCCGCCACCGACCGGCTCACGAGGACGAGGCCGTCACCGACGACACGGGGTGACGATCGTTGAGCGCGCCGCGGACGGCGGCGCACCGTGGTCGGTGCCGCCGGGTGGCTCGCGCTCAGCCGCCGAGCGCGCCGACGCCCCGGCCGACGTGCAGCCGGTGGGCCAGCTCCACGACCTCGACGCCCGGCCCGCCCGATGTGGGTGTCTCCGGGTTCATGTCGATGCCCGTGAGCGTGCCGAGGACCGCCCGGGTCGAGTCGAGCAGCGCCCGCAGGTCGTAGCCGCCCTCGAGGTAGACGAGCCGCTTGCCGGCAGGTGCGAACTCGAGCAGGCGGGCCGTCAGCAGTGCGAAGTCACCCGAGGTCAGGCCGAGGTCGCACAGCGGGTCGCTGCGGTGACCGTCGAAGCCGGCGGAGAGCAGCAGCCAGGTCGGGGCGAAGTTCTCGATGACCGGGGCCAGCACCGTGTCGATCGCGCGCAGGTAGACGTCGCCCGTCGTGCGGGCCGGGAACGGCAGGTTGATCGTCGTGCCCGCTCCGGCGCCCTCGCCCGTCTCGTGGAGACGTCCGGTGCCCGGGTACAGCGGGTACTGGTGCATCGACACGTACATGACGTTCGGTGCGTCGTAGAAGGCGTCCTGGGTGCCGTTGCCGTGGTGGGCGTCGTAGTCGACGACCAGCACCCGCTCGCCCCGGGCGGCGAGCGCCGCGGCCGAGACGGCGACGTTGTTGAACAGGCAGAAGCCCATCGCCCGGCTGGGCGTCGCATGGTGGCCCGGCGGACGGACCGCGCAGAACGCGGCGTCGGCCTCGCCGGCATCGAGGTGCTCGATGGCCTCGAGCCCTGCGCCGGCCGCGATCAGCGCGGCCCGGTACGAGTCGGCGACGGCCACCGTGTCGGGATCGAGCTCGCCACCGCCCTCCTCGCAGAAGCGCTCCAGCTCCTCGACGTAGTGCTCCGGGTGGACCCGGCACAGCTCCTCGGTCGTGGCCGGCCGGGGCACGATGGGGACGACGGCCTCGCCGAGCTCGCCGCCCTGCAGGGCGCCGCTCACCGCCTCGAGGCGGGCCGGTCGCTCGGGGTGCCAGTCGCCCGTCGCATGGGCGAGGCACGCCTCGTGGGTGGCGAACAGAACGGTCACGCTCCGATCGTAACCAATGCGAGTGACGACGGTCTCAGTCGGGCATCGGAGTTCGGTCCGTCACCGACCGGATCGGGGTTCCCCGTCCGGCGTCCTCGCCGTCGACCGGCCCCCACCGGCGACGGGCGCCTATCCTCGGTGCGACCCGCCCGGGCCACGGCCAGATGACACCTCTCTCTCCCACGTCCACCGAACCCATCGCCACGACCCCGGCGGTGACGCACTGATGCGGCTCCGTCGTCGCTTCTCCGCGCCGACCGAGCTGGTCGTGCTCGGAGGTGAGCGGCTCCGCGTGGGCCCGTGGCGGGAGACGGCCGACGTCGGCTACATCGCCCCCCTGGCCGACGCGACGCCGCCGTCGATGCCGACCGTGCGCCGCTGCATCGACCGACTGCGTCGGCGCAACGTGCGCGAGATCGTGACCGCGGCCATCGGGGAACGCGAGGCCGGGCCGTTCCTCGACCTCGGCTTCGTCGTGCACGAGCGCCTCGCCCTGCTGTCCCACGACCTCATCGGAGGCCCCCGGCCGAACGGCGTCGCGACCCGCCGGGCCCGCCGCTCGGACCGGCCGGCGATCCTCAGGGTCGACAACGAGGCCTTCTCGCCGTTCTGGCAGCTCGACGAGGCCGGCCTGCGCGAGGCGCTGACCGCGACCCCGGCGACCCGCTTCCGCTGCACGGGCGACACCGACGTGACGGGCTACGCGATCTTCGGGCGGGCCGGCGACCGCGGCTACCTCCAACGCCTCGCGGTCGACCCGTCCCGTCATCGCGGCGGCCTGGCGTCGGCGCTCGTCGCCGACGGGTTCGCGTGGGCGCTCCGCCGGGGTGTCCGGTCGGTGCTGGTGAACACGCAGGAGGAGAACACCGGCGCGCTCGCGTTCTACGAGCGCACCGGGTTCGTCCGCGAGCGGCACGGGCTCGTCGTGTGCCGGCTCGTCCTCGAAGAGCCGGCCTGACGATGCCGCCCGGGCCCGTCGTGCGTGGGGTGTGGTGCGCCCTGGTGGCGTTCGTGGCGCTGCTCGTGCCCGGCACCGGTGAGCTCGCGGGCACGCCGTACGCATCGGCCCGGGACCTGGCGGGCACCGACGACGCACCCGGGGCGGCCCGGTCACTCGCCCCGCCGGCCCAGATCGCCGACGATCGTCCCGCCGTCGAACTGGTCGAGCAGACGCCGTGGGTGACGAGCGACGGGACGTTCGCGCTCCGGGTCCGCACCAACGACATCGACGTGGCCGAGCTCACGCTCACCGTGCACCGCCCCGTCGTCGGCCGGATCGGCTTCACCCAGAGCCTCGACGGGACCGTGGGCCGCGCGCTGTGGACGATCACCCAGGACGTTGCGCCGGACACGAGCGCGGTGTTCCGGGTGCCGACCCGCGACCCGTCGAGCCCGTTCGACAGCGAGCGCCTCCGTACCGGCGCCGGCGTGCTCCCCGTCGTCGTCACCGCGACCGACGCCGACGGGACCGAGACCGGCCGCCTGGTCACCCACCTGGTCCGCCTGCCGGCCGGCGACGACCGGTCGCCGCCGCTCTCGGTCGCGCTGGTCGCGCCGGTGCACCACGCGCCGCTCGGTCGGCCCGATCGGACGATCGACGCCTCCGAGCAGCTCATCACCGAGCTCGAGGAGCTCGTCGCCATCCTCGACGCCCACCAGACGACGCCGATGACGCTCGTGCCCACCCCGGAGCTGGTCGCGTCGCTGGTCGACCTCGGCCGGGCGGACCTCGCCAACACGCTGCGGGGCGACGGGCTCGCGGCCCTGACCAACGCCGGGCCGTTCGTGGACGTCGAGCCCGCCCGCTGGCTCGCCTCCGAGCTCGGCGAGGAGCTCGACCACCTCCGAGCGCTCGGCACCGAGGCGCTGCGGGCCCGCCCGTCGACGCTGGACACCTCGACGCTCATCGCGACCGGGCCGCTCGACGACGCCACCCTCCGCTGGTGGTCGGAGCGGGGCTCGCGGCTCGTCGTCCCCGAAGAGGACCTCGTACCGCTCGATCGCGCCGACTTCCCGTTCACGCTGACCTCGACGTTCCGCCTCGACGCGGCGCCCGACCTGCGGGTCGCGGCGATCGATCCGGGCCTCGCCGCCCACCTCGACGCCGACGATCCCCGCCTCGGCGCCCACCACCTCATCGCCGACCTGGCCGTCCTGTGGGGTGACCGCCCCGCCGATGTCCGGGGCGTCGTCGTCACCAGCGAGGACGGCTCGGCCATCGACCCGGTGCTGCTCCAGGAGCTGCTCGACGCCCTCGCCGAGCCCGCGCCGATCTTCGTGCCGACCACGGTCGCCGGGCTCTTCGGCCGGATCGGTGACGCCGACGATCCGAGCGCGGCGCCGAGCGAGGGTCCCGACGCGAGCACCGACCAGCGCCCGGCGGCGGCCGCCGCGTTGGTGCGCGAGGTGGCCGACGACGAGGCCGTGGGCGAGCTCGGATCGTTCGCGTTCGAGCTCCGTCGGGCCAGTGATCTCGCCGCCAGCTATCGGACCCTGGTCGGCGATGACGCCCCCGCGGCCGACGCGGTCGACGGGTTGGTGGTGCGCTCGGGCGCTCGCCAGCTCGACGAGGACGAGCGGGACTCGTACCTCGAGGCCGCCACCGTGATCGTGGAGAACGATCTGACCGGCGTGGACCTCCCCGGCGAGCAGGCGCTCACCCTGACCGACCGCACCGGGACGGTCCCGGTGGTCGTGCGGACCGACCAGCCCGACGGCCGTCGGGTGACGCTGCGCCTGGACGCCACCGACATCACGTTCCCCGAGGGTGATCGCATCGACCTGACCCTCGACGAGGCGCGCCAGGAGCTCGAGGTGCCGGTGCGCCTCGAGCGCCAGGGCGACCTCCGCCTGGGGATGTCGGTCGTCTCGCCCGACGGCCAGTTGCTCCTCGCGGAGTCCGAGCTGACCGTCCGCAGCCGCCAGCTCTCGGGCGTCGGCATCGTGTTGTCGATCGGCGCCGGGCTCTTCCTCCTGCTGTGGTGGGGCCGCCACCTCGTCGCCGCCCGACGCGCCGCGTCGACCGCGCCCGACGGGTCCCCGGGGACCGACGCAGCGGACGACACCGCCGAACCCGACACCGCCGCACCCGACACCGCCGCACCCAACGACGAGGACGACACCGACCCCGCCGACGACGCCGACCGGGCGGAGGCAACGAATGACGATGCCGCCGGTGGCGAGGTGGGCGCGGCCGGCGACGTACCGGGCGACGGCGCTGACACTCGCGCACCGGCGTCGACCGACCGACCGCCGGGCCGCTGAGGGCGCGACGGGCACGATCACGCGGGGTCGGGCGGTCGCCCAAGAATGCCGGAGGCCAACGCCGACGCGCTCGAAGGTCCGGCTAGCGTGATCGGCTGGTGGAACCCACCGGAGCCTGATCAACCCCGTGTCCGAGACGCCCAGCAGAACCGTGGACCTGAGCGGCCGCCGCCTGGCGGACCGCTATCACCTCGACCGGTTGATCGCGCGCGGCGGGATGTCGCAGATGTGGGCGGCGACCGACGAGCTCCTGGGCCGGCCCGTCGCGGTCAAGGTCCTCCACACCCACCTGGCGGCCGACGACACGTTCGTGAGCCGGTTCCGTCGGGAGGCGGTCTCGGCCGCCCGGTTGGCCAATGACCCGAACATCGTCTCCATCTACGACACGGTCTCCGACGGTGGTGTCGAGGCGATCGTGATGGAGCTGGTCCACGGGATCACCCTGCGCGAGCGCCTCGATCAGGGTTCGCTGTCGGCGCAGGAGTCGGTTGACATCGTCGCCCAGGTGTGCTCGGCGCTCACGTCCGCCCACGCCGCGGGGCTCGTCCACCGCGACGTCAAGCCCGCCAACATCCTGCTCGGTGAGGACGAGCGGGTGATGGTCACCGACTTCGGGATCGCCAAGGGCAGCGACGTGACCCACCTGACCCGCGAGGGCACGATGCTCGGCACGGCGAAGTACGTCGCCCCCGAGCAGGTCGAGGGCGGCACGATCGACGTCCGCACCGACATCTACTCGCTCGGCGTCGTGCTCTACGAGTGCCTGTGCGGGCGCCCGCCCTTCGACGGCGACAGCGACCTGTCGACCGCCCTGGCCCGGCTCAACAGCGAGCCGCTGCGTCCCCGCCAGATCCGGCCCCAGATCACCCGGGCGCTCGAGGCGGTCGTGCAGCGGGCGATGGCCCGCGACCCCGACGACCGGTACGCGTCCGCCGAGGAGCTGCGCCTCGACCTGTTGGGAGCGTCGCTCGAGAAGGATCGCTCGGTCGATGTCGCGCCCGTCCCCGAGCCGACCCCGGCTCCGGAGACCGCGCCGACCTTCACCGAGAGCGAGCGCGGCTGGCTCGGCCCGACGCTGCTGATCGTCGGCATCGCCCTCGCGCTCGGTGCCGCCGGCGTGCTCGTCGGCCGCAGCGACGCCGGCCAGGCGATCGTCGACCGGGTCAGTGAGGCCGTCGGCCGCACCCCGGCCGACGACTCGGCAGGTGGGACGGACGGGGGCTCCGACAACGGCGAGGTGGCGCCACTCACCATCACCGGCGCCCGTTCGTACGACCCTAATGGCGACAACGGCGTCACCAGCCAGGAGAACCCGGACGCCGTCCCGCTCACCCACGACGGTGACCCGACGACGGGCTGGCGAACAACCGGGTACAACGAGAACTTCCCGAGGCTCAAGCCGGGTGTCGGGCTGATCTTCGAGCTCGACGGCTCCCACACCGTGAACTCGATCGAGGTCACGACCCCAACGGCGTCGTGGGGCGCGGAGATCTACGTGGTCGAGGCCGCCCCGGAGCCCGCTGCGAGCACGGCGGACGAGCCGCTCCCCGGGTGGCCTGAACCGGCGACGTCGGTGAGTGGGCAAAGCGGCGACCACACCTTCGAGCTTGATGCCGAGGGCGCCGTCGTCATGGTGTGGATCACCGAGCTCGCACCCCCGAGCGACGATCGCTGGTGGCGCGCAACGGTCAACGAGGTCGTGATCAACGGGTCCTGAGCACTCGGCCGGGGGGACACCGAGCGACGCCGGTTCGCCTATACGCTCCCAGCCATCACGCCCGTAGCCGACGACGACACCCTGATCGAGGCCGCCCGCAACGGCGACCGCCGTGCGATGGACACGCTCCTGCGCCGCCATCACGACCGCATCTACGCGGTGTGCCGACGGCTGGCCGGCAACGACGCGGACGCACTCGACGCCACCCAGGAAGCGCTCATCGCCATCACCCGACGGCTCGATCGCTTCGACGGGCGGTCGAAGTTCTCGACCTGGGCCTACCGGGTGGCGACGAACGCGTGCCTCGACGAGCTGCGACGACGTAAGCGACGACCCGACCCGGGTCTCCCCGAGCACGAGACGCCGACCGAGGGCGGCCCGCCCAGGATCGACGAGCAGATCTCGGACCGGATGGTGCTCGACCGGGCCCTCGCCGAGCTGAGCGAGGACTTCCGCGCGCCGGTGGTGCTGCGTGACGTGCTCGGATTCGACTACGCCGACATCGCCGACACGCTGGGAATCCCGCCGGGAACGGTACGGTCGCGCATCGCCCGGGGACGAAAGGCGCTCGCCGCTGCGTTGGACGGGAACCGGAACCCCACCGACGAACGTCCAAGCCGACGATCATGACCGAGCCCGACGCCTCCGCAGACTTCGACACCGACGACGAGCTGGTGTCCGCGTACCTCGACGGTGAGACGACCGCCGAGGAGACGGCCCGCGTCGAGAACGACCCTGCGCTGCTGGCCCGGGTCGAGGGGCTCCGCGAGGTCCGCGCCCTGTTGGCCGCACCCGTGACCGTCGGGGCGTCCGACCGGGATGCGGCGATCACCGCCGCGCTCGCCGCGTTCGGCGGCGGCGACGCGACCGACCCGGGGACGAGTCCGGGCGGGGACGTGGAGAACGACGTGGTGGCGCCCGTCGTCAGTCTGTCGTCCCGACGCCGCCGACGCATGCAGCAGTGGCTCTCGGCGGCTGCCGTGGTCGTCGCGGTCGCTGCGGTCGTCGGGCTCATGTCGCTCGCCGGCAACGGCGGCGACAGCGACGCGTCCTCCGACGAGGTGGCCGCCGAGCTGGCCGACACCGCGACGGCCGACGATGCGCTCGAGAGCGACGCCGACGCTGCGTTCGAGGCCCAGGACGGCGAGGCCCGAGCGGAGGATTCGGGCGCCGAGGAGGAGTCCGCGGCCGACCTCGCGGCCACGGGAGAGGCCACGTCGACTGGTGGTGGCGCAGGGGACGAACGTGCAGACGAGGGCGCCGCCGAGGACGTCGCGGGACCTGCGATCGGGGACGGCACCGAGGACGTCGGCGATGGCGAGGCACCGCCCGTGTCGCCCCCGTTGACCCCACCGAGGACGATCCCCCAGCGCGATCTCGGTGACGCCGCGACAACCGGGGAGCTCCTCGACATCGTCGAGGACGAGCTCGATCCGGCGACCCGCCCGAGCGACGACGACGCGGCGCCACCCTCCGAGCCGATCGCGTGCCCGCTGCCCGACGGCACCTCGGACATCCTGTCCGGCACCGTGGCCGACGACACCGTGATCGTGTTCGTCGTCGGCACCGATGAGGGCGATCGCCTCGCCATCGTGACCGACGCCGGGACCTGCGCCGAGCTGGACCGACGCATCATCTGACCGGCCCGACACGACCATCGGGCCCCCACCAGCTCGATGGTGTCCGCACCACCGCGGCGAGGGGTTCCCCGGGACTCGTCAACGCCGCGAGCGCAGCGGCGACATCGAGCTCGGACCGGGGTCGGACCGGGTCGACGATGGCGCCGATGCCGGCCACGACGGCGCCTGCGAGCAGCTGCGCCGACAGCTCGCCGGACCGAACGCCGCACACCCGCTGACCGGCGCCCGCCCAGCGGCACGCGATGCGCTGTCGCAGACCGGCCGTCACATCGACCTCGAGCAACGAGGAGAGCGTCCCACCCAGACGTCCCGCCTCGATGAGCATGTCCTCGAGTTGCGGCGGCTCGTCGTCGGGCGAGGTCACGGGCACCACGAGCTCGGCCAGCACGGCTCGTGCGACGTCGGTGCGGTCGCGGTGGTGCTCGTAGAACGTCGACGGACTCATCCCGGCACGCCGGACGACATCGCGGATCTCGATGTCGGGCCAGGGGCGCTCGCGGAGCAACTCGATCGCGGCGGTGACCACCCGTTGCCGACATCTCCGGCGCGCGGCCTCGCGCTCCGGGAGGTGGTCCGATGGGCACGTCAGGTCACGGGGCATGGGCGACTCCGTTCCGTCCACGTGCGGCCCGAACCAATGGATCGTCGACCGCGACGATGGGGAGAACTCGGAGAAGTCGCTCCTCGGCAACGGGGCCTTCCACCGCGTGCGTGACCCCGGGCCGATGCGCCCGACCTCGATGCGCCGCTGCAACCCTAGAGGGGAACGGGTGTTCGATGCAAGTGGGCGGCGAGGCCCACTGCAGTCGACGACACTGGACCGATGACCGGGTCCACGGGTCTGGCGGCGCTCGTCCGTCGGTCGATCGACCACCTCGACGACCGGCTCGAGCGCACGCTGTTCGACACGGGTGATCCGGCGACGGTCGCTGCACACCTCGAGCGGGCGTGCACGAGCACCGTCGGCCCGCCGGCGCGGGCGTTCCGGTACCGGGCCGGCGTCGGCATCGTCGCCGGTCTCGTCCTGGGGGACGGGCGCGAGGTGATCGGCAAGGTCCATCGGTGGAACATCTCCCCCGACCGGCTCCGGGCGGTGCGCACCGTGCAGGCGGCCGTTGCGAACGCCGGGCTCCCGGCACCCCGCCCCCTGGGCGACATCGTCGAGTGCGGGGCCGGGCTCGCCGCCTTCGAGGACCACCGGCCGGGTGGGCCCGCGGACGGCCGCGAACCGTCCGTCCGCCGCACGATCGCCGCGGGCCTCCACGACCTCGTCGCCGCGGCTCGCCCGCTCGTCGACGAGGTGGACGTCGGCCGTCAGACGATCACGCGGCCGGACGGGCCGCTGTGGCCCGAGCCCCACGATCCCCGCCTCGACTTCGATGCGACCTCGTCCGGCGCCGAGTGGATCGACGAGCTCGCGCTCGACGCGCGACGCCGACTCGCGTCCGCAGGAGCGGACGCACCGTCGGTGATCGGCCACGCCGACTGGCGCGTCGGCAACCTCGGCTTCGCGGCCGAACGCCTGGTGGCCATCTACGACTGGGACTCCGTGACCGCGGCGCCGGAGGCCGTCATCGTCGGGCTCACCGCGGCCCAGTTCGGGATCGACTGGGGCGCCGGCGAGGACGACCCGGTGCCGACGATCCCGGAGATGGCGGCGTTCGTCGCGGACTACGAGGACGTCCGTGGGACGCGGTTCACGCTCTCGGAGTGGGAGCTGGTCGACGCGGCGAACCTCGCACTCATCAGCTACGGCGCCCGATGCCAGCACTCCGACGTCACGCTCCGCCCGGGTATCGGCGCCGGCGCGGACACCCGATGGCTCCGCGCGCTCACCGAACGGCGCTCGGTCGCGCTGCGCCCGGGTCGCGCCTGACCCCGACTCGAGTCCGCCGGGGTCGGGCGCCGCACCTGATCTCCGATCACCAGGGCGGCGGGCGACCACGGTTAGGATCGCCCCGATGAGTGACACGGGCGATCAGCACACCGGGACGGACGCACCGGCGGCAGCCGCGGGCTCCGCCCGCTCGTCGGTGACCGAGGCCGCGTCGAACGTCACGGCGCCCATCGGCGACCGGGCCGTCAACGCCGCGGGCGCGGCGATCGGGGGCGACTGGCCGTCCGAGGTCACCGATCGGATCGTCGGCGTCATCGGCACGGTCCGATCGAAGACGACCGGACCGGCGATCACCATCTCGCGTGCGATCGTCTACGGCCTCCTGGCCGCCGTCCTGGCGATCGCGGCACTGATCCTGCTCGTGATCCTCCTGGTGCGGATCGTCGACGTCTACCTGCCCGGTGACGTGTGGGCCGCGCACCTGCTGCTCGGCGCCGTGTTCCTCGTCATCGGCTTGTTCCTGTGGAGCAAGCGCCGCTGAGCCACCCGTGACGGGGAATGTCACGGGTCGCGCGGGCGGTTGACGCAGCCGTCCCGTCATCGAGAGGTACGTCACCATGACCACCACCCCCGCAGACGAGCCCACCGGCGTATCCGACGTGGTCATCGTCGGCTCCGGTCCGGCGGGCCTCACCGCAGCGATCTACACCGCGCGGGCCAACCTGGCACCGATCGTGATCGAGGGCGAGCCGTCCTCCACGAGCGATCAGCCCGGCGGCCAGCTGATGCTGACGACCGACGTCGAGAACTACCCCGGGTTCCCCGAGGGGATCATGGGCCCCGAGCTGATGAGCCGCTTCCGGGAGCAGGCCACGCGCTTCGGCGCCACCATGGTCACGGAGAAGGTGACCCGGGTCGACGTCTCCAGCCGCCCGTTCGGCGTGTGGGTCGGCGACCCCGACGCCGCGGAGCCCACCTACCGGGCGAAGGCCCTCATCATCTCCACCGGGGCCAAGGCGCTGATGCTGGGCCTCGAGGCCGAGCAGCGCCTCCTCGGCCATGGCCTCTCCACGTGCGCCACCTGCGACGGGTTCTTCTTCCGCGATCGCGACATCGTCGTCGTCGGAGGTGGTGACTCGGCCATCGAGGAGGCGATCTTCCTCACCAAGTTCGGCCGCAGCGTGACGATCATCCACCGCCGCGACGAGCTCCGTGCCTCGAAGATCATGCAGGAACGTGCGTTCGCCAACGAGAAGATCCGCTTCATCTGGAACACCGTCGTCGAGGACATCCTCGGAGACGAGGTGGTGTCGGGCGTCGCGCTGCGCAACGTCCTGACCGACGAGCGCTCCGAGCTGGAGGCCGCCGGGGTCTTCGTCGCCATCGGTCACCAGCCGAACACGTCCCTGTTCAAGGGGCAGCTGGCGATGAAGGACAACGGCTACCTGATCACCGAGCCGGGCACGCCCCGTACGGACGTCGAGGGTGTCTTCGCCTGCGGTGACGTCCAGGACGACGTCTACCGCCAAGCCATCACAGCCGCGGGCTCCGGTTGCCAGGCGGCGATCGAGGCCGAGCGCTGGCTGGAGAGCCAGGAGTGATGGCCACCGTCACGGCCGCCGGCTCCGGTTGCCAGGCGGCGATCGAGGCCGAGCGCTGGCTGGAGTCCCAGGAGTGATGGCCGCCATCACGGCTGCCGGCCTCCGGTTGCCAGGCGGCGATCGAGGCCGAGCGCTGGCTGGAGAGCCAGGAGTGATGGCCACCGTCACGGCCGCCGGCGGTTCACCTTGCGACGCGCCGTCGGTGCCGTCAGCGGCCTGAAGCGCCGCGAACGCGGAATGTGCAACCCGACCGCCCTGTTCACCATGGAGAGGGCCGCGTTGCGCCGAGGCGCGACGTTCCGGGCACCGGGCCCGGGATCCGGCTCGGGGCCCGCAGCTCCCCTGCTCGGCTCCGGCGAGATCGGCTGCGCTGTTCGCACAGAGTCCACCATCCCCTGAGGAGCACCATGTCGGAGAAGATCGCCGCGCTGTCCAACACGACCTTCGACGAGACGATCGGCGCAGCCGCCGAGCCCGTCATCGTCGACTTCTGGGCCGAGTGGTGCCAGCCGTGCAAGATGATCGCGCCGGTGCTCGACGAGCTCGCCACCGAGCACGAGGGCAAGCTCAAGGTCGCCAAGGTCAACGTGGACGAGAACCCCGACATCGCTCGTCGGTTCGACGTCATGAGCATCCCCACGCTGATCGTCTTCAAGGACGGCGCCCCCGCGAAGCGCCTCGTCGGAGCGAAGGGCAAGCGCCAGCTCCTCGACGAGCTCTCGGACGTCCTCTAGCCCTGCTGTTTCATGGGCACCCCGACGGCCACCGGCGACCTGCACAGATGCAGAACCCGTCGATCCGGGGCGACAACGTCCTGACCAGGCCAGATGGAGCGATATGAACAACTCGGGCTAGGACGCCGGCTCCGGTCGATCGCACGCCCGGGGCGCAGGACCACCGCCCACCCGGCGGCGCTACCAGCGGAACACGACGAGGGAGCGGCTTTGCCGCTCCCTCGTTCGCGTTCAGCCAGCGGTGACAGAACGCCGATAACGGCTCGCGCGCAGTTGATCACAACCTCACCCACACCTTGTGGATCACGCGTAGGTCGACCTTCAGCAACGTCCTGACCTGCGGAAACTCTGAGATCGCGCGTTCCTGTTCGCCCTGATCAGGCCGCAGGTGTGGACAACGTTGTGACAACTGTGGACGAACGGGACAACGGCGTTACCGATCTCCGACCATCAACCTGAAGACCCGCTCCAGGTCCTCGAGGTCCGCGAAGTCGATCGTGATCCGGCCCCGCTTCGCGCTCATCGCCACCTTGACCGGCGTATCGAGGCGTTCCGAGAGGAGATGCTCGAGCTCTACGAGGCCCGCCGCCGGCACGTCGACCCGAGGCACCGACTTCGGCTCGTGCTCGGGCTCGTGGACGTCGGCCTCCGACGTCTGGTTGCGTCGACGGACGGCCTCCTCCGCCTGACGGACGGTGAGGTCCTCCGCAACGATCTGGCGTGCGAGCTCCTCCTGGAACGATCGGTCGGGCGAACCGAGGAGCGCCCGGGCGTGGCCGGCGGAGAGCGCTCCCTCGACCAGGTGCTTCTGAATCGCCGCGGGCAGCTGCAGCAGGCGCAGCGTGTTGGCGATCGCCGATCGGCTCCGACCGACCCGTAGTGCCACCTGCTCCTGGGTGAGACCGAAGTCGTTGATGAGCTGCTGGTACGCGGCCGCCTCCTCGATTGCGTTCAGGTCCTCGCGATGAAGGTTCTCGACGAGCGCCTGTTCGAGCGATGAGTCGTCCTCGATGGAACGAACCACTGCCGGGACAACCGTGAGCCCGGCACGGCGTGCAGCCCGCCAACGGCGTTCGCCGGCGATCAGCTCGTAGCCACCGTCGCGGCCCGGCCTCACGAGGATCGGCTGCAACACGCCCAGCGCACGGATCGACTCGCTCAACGAGCGCAGCGCGTCCTCGTCGAACCGATCCCTTGGTTGGTACTGGTTCGGCTGGATCTCCCCGACGGCGATCTCGCGGAGCTGGCTGGCACTCTCGTCTCCGTCCTCGCCGAGGTCCGAAGGGATCAGCGCCCCGAGCCCACGCCCGAGTCCACTACGCCGCGTCACCGCTCACCTCCCGCGCCAGCTCCCGGTAGGCGATCGCTCCCCGGGACGATGGATCGAACACGCTGATGGGCTGTCCGAAGGACGGCGCCTCCGAGAGGCGGACCGTACGCGGGACCACGCTCTTGCACACCTTGTCGCCGAAATGCTCGCGCACCTCACGCGCAACCTGCTCGGCGAGGTTGGTCCTCGCGTCGTACATCACCAAAACCAGTGCACTCACCTCGAGGACCGGGTTCAGGTTGCGCTTCACGAGATCGACGTTCCGCAGCAGCTGGCCGAGCCCCTCGAGTGCGTAGTACTCGCACTGGATCGGCACCAACACCTCCGTCGCCGCGGCCAGGCCGTTCACCGTCAACAGCCCGAGAGACGGCGGGCAGTCGATGATCACGTAGTCGTAGTCGTCCCGAACCGTCTCGAGCGCCCGCCGAAGGCGCACCTCTCGACTGAACACCGGAACGAGCTCGACCTCGGCGCCTGCGAGATCGAGGTTGGCCGGGGCAACGAAGAGGTTGCGGACCGAGGTTGCCTCGACACAGTCCTCCAGATCGGCGTCTCGCAGGAGCACGTCGTACATCGACGTCTCCACCCCCCAGGGGTTGAGGCCAAGGCCGGTGCTCGCGTTGCCCTGCGGATCGAGATCGATGAGGAGCGTGCGGTAGCCGAGCTCGGCGAGGCACGCACCCGTGTTGACGGCCGTCGTGGTCTTGCCGACGCCACCCTTCTGGTTGGCGACGGCGATGACACGCGGGAGTTGACGCGCGGTCATGGACCCTTCCTGATCGGTGAGGGACGGGGCGGAACGGGGCTCGGGAAGCGAGTGCGCTCAGCTGGTCATCGGTACCCGGCGACGGGTGGGTCGTCGGGGGTGATCGACCCGGACGGGCGAGCGACGGCTCGGCGAGCCGGTCAACCGGAAGGCTACCGCGTCGAAGTGGTGGCCGCAGGTGACTGCCGGTTCCTACCGGCGGTCTGATTGGAGGCACACCTGTGTTTCACGTGGAACGATGCCGGGCAGCCTCGCCAGCGTCACGGCTCCGTCTTCATCCTCGGCTCGGCCCGGCTCGTCGCCCCACCGTGCAAGCGCGACGAATCATCCAGAGAGCGGCCGGAAGGACCACACGGAGCCGTTGCCTCGAAGTGATCGACGCAGGCCGCCGGCGGTCCCATGCCGAGCTCGGCAGCCGTCGCGCCGCAGACGGCAGGGAACGTCCGCCATCTGGACGGGCTCGCTTCCATGCGTTGGAACCTTGGACGGATGCCGGCCGACCCAGCCTCTCCAGCCAGGCTCTCCAGGAAGGCCGATGGCGCCGCCGAGGCTCGTTCGGGGTGGCCGCGTGTTTCACGTGAAACGCCGAGGCTCACGACCGGCGCCTGGCGCCACGCCAGGGCGGGAGTCCCGACCTCCTCGTGACCCGGCGAATGACGTGGCGAACCGCCGACGCCGAGGCACAGTACTGGGCCGTATTGGGCGGGAGCGGACGAGAGGTCGCCGTTGACCTCTCAGCGCGCGGTGTTCGTCGTTCGATCCCATGGCGAAGCGGCGCTGTCGGACGCGGCGTGCGCGGCCGACCCCCTTGTGGGGCCGCGGTCCTGGTTCGACCGTCGCCCGGACCTCGAGGACCTCACCGCTCCGTCGTCTGGGAACTTCACGTCTCGGGTGAATGCCGGTTGCGGCGCGCACTTCTGCGCTCCATGGCAAGGATGTGGTGTTTCACGTGAAACAGCCCGTCGGGCCGACGGATGCGGGCGCCGGACCGCATTGCCGCCACCCTCGAGTCGGGCTGCGGCCGCTCATCAGCTCGAGGATCCTGGCGCGAGCCGGCCAACGCACGATCGTGACGCTCACCAGCCGCATCTCGCTCGAATGGCGGAAGACCCCTGACGGAACCCGCGTTCTGGACAGACCTACCGGAGCACTCCAAGGAGGCGTGCCGGCCACGGCACCGGCGCTCGGCTGTTTCACGTGAAACACTGCAGATCGCTCGGCCGTCGCGCCGCGCGCGGTCCTAGCCAACGGTCGAGATTGCATGACCGACGTCGGCGCGCCGCCTGGCCGGCCGTCGAAACGGCGGACCACATCCACTCCGCCGGTAGGCGCACGCAGCGACGTTTCACGTGAAACGCTGCCGATCGATCAGCCGTCGCGCTGCGCGACGTCCTAGCCGACCGGCGGGATCGTGTAGCGGAGAACGGCGTAGCGTCTCGCGGTCGAACGGTGGACCACAGCCTCCCCGCCGGCCAGCGCACCCGGCGACATTTCACGTGAAACACGGCCGAGCCGAAAGAAGTCGGACACGACGGTTGGTGAGCCCGACCGGGCCTACCGTCGTTGGCGACGGGCAGACGGGGCTCGATCAGCCACGGTCTCGCCCCTCGGACCAGGCGCCCGAGGGACGAGGGCGTGAGCTCTGACCGCAGACCGGGGGCATCGAGCTTGAGCGCGACGCGGCGGCCTGCGCACCTCCAGCGGTGCATGTCCGGCACCGAGGTGCCCAACCGACGTCACTGCGTGTCCGCCACCGGGAGGCACAGCGGTCCCGGTGGCCCCGCTCAGCCGAACAGCGGCCGCTTCGTCGGGAGACCGACGCGGCGGGGATAACGCGCCGGCATCGGGCCGGTACGGGGGATCACCACCCAGCCTCGCCCATCGATCGCGACCGTCTCCGCCCGGCCCAGGCCCAACTCGGCCAGACCCGACGCCGACCACCGCTCGCCGGTCGAGTCGGGCGGCTCGCTCACGACGAGCTCTCCGGTCTCGGTGAGGAACGGACCACCGCATTCCGCGACCGCCGACGGCGGACCGAACGAGCGACTCACGACCAGGTCGAACATGGCCCGAAGCGCCAGCTCGTGGGCGAGCTGCTCTGCCCGTCCCTCGACGACGGTCACGCGGCCGCGCCACGGTTCCTCGGTCGACACGCCCCGGAGGAAGTGCGTGCGACGTTCGTTGGCGTCGAGCAGCGTCACGGTTGCCTCCGGCCAGAGGATCGCCAGCACGAGTCCGGGGAGGCCCCCGCCCGAGCCCAGGTCGAGGACTCGCTCCGGTGACCCGCGGTCGCCCGGGCCCGAACGCGACGTGGCCCACGCCGCGGCGAAGCCGCTGGCGTGGGCCACGTGGTCGTCGATCGAGGTCCGCCCGAGGAAGCCCAGGTCCCGGGCACGCTCCAGCGCCCGATCGAGGACCTCCCGCTGCTCGGCGAGCAGCTCGGCGGCGTCGGTCAATCCTCGTCGGGGATGATCACGACGCGTCGGCGGGGCTCTTCGCCCTCCGAGATCGTGTGGACCCCGTCGACCTCGTTGATGGTGTCGTGCACGACCTTGCGGTCCGATGCACCCATGGGCTCGAGCGCCCTCGACTTGCCCTTCTCGAGGACGTCCTCCGCCGTCGCCTCGGCGAAGCGGGCGAGGGCCTCCCGGCGGCGCTGGCGGTAGTCACCGATGTCGAGGCGGACGCGGCCGTCGTGACGACCCTGGTAGCGCCGCTGCACGACGGTGCGGGACAGGTCCTGCACGGCCTGGAGCGTCGCACCCTTCGGCCCGATCAGGAGCCCGAGGTCGTCACCGTGGACCTTCACCTCGGCGGTGTCCTCGTCGACCATCTCCCGTTCGACGGTCGCTTCGACGCCGAACATGTGGACCAGGCCCTCGAGGAAGTCGGCGACGGCCTCGGCCTGCTTCTCCGGGCCGACGGCGTCCTCGTCGTCGCGCCGCGTGTCCTCGGCGCGACCACCGTCGCCACCACCTCGGCCCCGGTCACCCCGGCGGCCCTTCGTGTCAGATCGTTCGCGCACGCTCGACTTGCCTCCGCTCCTCGCGTTGCGGCCACCAGACGGTGTGGCCGCGTTCGAATCGTTCCGTCGTCTCCCGCCCCCGCTGGTGCTGCCGGACCGCTTGCGACGACGGTCGCGGCGGTCGACCTTGGGTCGGGGTCGCTCGGGCCGGACACGGGCCCGGACCCGTGCCTCCGTCCGGCGTCGCAGGAACCCTGACTTGGGCTCCTCGACCACCTCGAACTCGGCGAGCGACTCGTCGACGCCCAGATGGTCGAGCGCCTTCTCCTTGGCTTCCTCGACGGTCTCGCCCGTCGTCTCGACCCACTCCACCGCTCAGCCCCCCGAGCCCCGGCCACCGCCGGAGCCCTTCTTCGGCGTGGTGCGGCCCCCGCCGCCCTTCTTCCGGGTGGTCGACGCTGTGGACGTGCTCGGTGTCGAGCGCCCGGCGGCTCGCGAGCGAGAGCGCATCGACCCATCCTTCGCATCCCGGCCGTTCCTGCCGAGACGGGCCGACCGCGACTTCGAGCCGCCGTCGTCGCCCTTCTTCTTGTCGTTCTTGCGCTTCTGGTCGTCGCGTCCGCTGCGACCGTTCGAGGAGCCACCGCCCTTGGCCTTCGAGCCGCCGGAGCCGCCCGAGCCACCGCCCTTGGCCTTGGAGCCACCACCCGAACCGCCGCCGCCCTTCGGCTTCGGCGAGTCCTTGCCGGACTGGCCACCCTGCGAGCCGCCGCCGGAGCCGGCGTCCTCGTCGGCCTTCTTCCCGTAGATGTGCCGGCCGATGTACCACTGCTGGCCGACCCGGTAGAGGTTCGACGTCATGAAGTAGAGGACCAGGGCCGTCTGGAACGTGAACGAGATGAAGGCGAAGAAGACCGGCATCACCCGCAGCAGCATCTTCTGCTGGGGGTTGGCCTGGGCGTTCGGGTTGCGACCGGAGACCTGCCACTGCTGGATGAAGCTGAGGCCGGCGACGATGGCGATGAGCAGCAGGTAGGGGAGCGCGGTGACGAACCCGTCGTCACCGAGGACCGCCTGGGCCGACTCGGCCAGGTCGATGCCGAGGAAGTTCATCTCCGACGCCCGGTGGAGGTCCTGGTAGAGGTCCGTGCTCTGGTCCAGGTACTGGGGGTCGAACAGGCCGTCGGCGTCGCGACGAGTGAGGCCCTGCACGACCCGGTAGAGCACCAGGAAGACGGGCATCTGGGCGAGCAGCGGGAGGCAGCCACCCATCGGGTTGACGTTGTTCTCCCGGTAGAACGCCAGCATCTCGGCGTTCAACCGCTCCTTGTCGCCCTTGAACTCCTTCTGGATGCGCTTGAGCTCCGGCTGCAGGGCCTGCATCTGGAGCATCGAGCGCGTGCCCTTGAGCGTCAGCGGGGTCAGCACGACCATGACGCTCAGCGTGAGCAGGACGATCGACCATCCGATCGAACCGGTGATCGAGTAGAACCAGGCGACGACGGCCGCCATGGCCTCGAACACGCCGTCGAACGCATCGAACATCGTTCAGCCTTCCCTCTGAGGTACCGGGTCCCATCCGTGCGAACCCCACGGGTGGCACCGACCCACCCGTCGGATCGCCAGCCACGACCCCTTCAAGAAACCACGCGTCTCGAGTGCCTCCGCCGCGTAGTGCGAGCACGAGGGCTCGTAGCGGCATCTCGGCGGACGCGTCGACGACCACATCTGGTAGACGGCGATCAACCGACGGGCCAGGCGAGCCGGCGGGCTCATCAGCCGTCGCCGCCCGTGATGGCACCGACGGCGTCGGAGGTGTGCGCCGCCAGGTCGGCGAACGACACCCGATCGGCACCGGGGGCGACGATCACCAGCCAGTCGCCGGCCGGCAACGATCCGTCGCGCTCGAGCATCCGGGCGATCTCGCGCAGACGCCGTCGCACGCGGTTGCGCACGACGGCGTTGCCGACCTTGCGGCTGATGGCATACGCGACCCGCGCCGACCCCGGGGCCGGTGCAGGCACGTGACGGATCGAGATCGGGCCGCTCCGCGCCCGACGGCCGCGCCGCCGGAGCCGCACGAACGTCTCCCGATCGCCGATCCGGTCGATCAAGCCGAGAGCCGCTTGCGACCGCGCTGGCGGCGGCCCTTGACGATCGCACGCCCGGCGCGCGTCGACATGCGGTGACGGAACCCGTGACGACGGGCCCGCTTGCGGTTGTTCGGCTGGTACGTACGCTTCATCGGATCTCCTCGGGCGAGCTCGCTCCGCCGGCTGGGCGCGTCGATCGCGCCGAGACGGTTGGCCAGCGGGCATGCGTGCGGCTGTCAGGTTCGTGCGCATCTCGGACGTCGGCTTGCCGGAACACGGTGCGCGCGTCCGGCCTGCACCAACGCGCGAAGAAGCCTCGCACTCGCCACGTGCACAGCCAGACTAGAACCCCCGTCAACCCTGGGCAACAGCCGGAGCCGCGCGAGGCATCGCTCACGTCGCGTGAGGGCGTGAACACCGTCCAGACCGGGCCGTGCACGACGTACCGAGGGGTGCTACCGTCGCTCTTCCCGAGCGCAGGATCGCCTGCGACGGGACACAACTCGCACGACGACCGAGCAGCGTCGCCTGGGCACGTCGCCGGCCACTGGTCGGCGACGCACGCTGTTTTCCACACTTTGTGGACGACATTGTGGAGATGACCCTTCCGACGGCGAGAGAGGACGAGCGACCGGTGGGCGACGCAGGACCCCTGTGGGACGCATGCGCAGCGGCTCTCCGCCAGCAGGTGTCGGACGCTGTCTGGTTGACGACGTTCAACCTCGTCGAGCCGATCGACTACAGCGGCGAGGTGCTCACCCTCGGGGTCCCGAACAGCCTGGTGAAGGACCGCATCGAGGGCCGGTACCGCCCGCTCGTGCTCGGCGCCCTCACCGACACCGGCGCCGCCGGGGTCGACCTCGCCATCGAGGTGATCCCCCAGGACCTGCCCGCCGAGCTCCAGCCCCATGGCCGGGCCGACGACCCGCTCGAGGTCCTGATGCGGGCCAGCCCGCTCGACGAGCTGGGTGCGAGCGCCACGGCGCAGATCACCGAGGAAGCCGAGCAGAACGGCGAGGCGGCGACCGAGCAGGCACCGGCGCCGGCGGCCGAGAACCGTGCGCTCGCCGACCGGCCGCTCCCGGCCGGGACCTCACCCGACTCGCGGTACACGTTCGAGGCGTTCGTCACCGGCCAGTCCAACCGCTTCGCCCACGCCGCGGCGCTGAGCGTGGCCGAGACCCCGGCGCGGTCGTACAACCCGCTGTTCATCTACGGGGACGCCGGCCTCGGCAAGACCCACCTGCTGATGGCCATCAGCCACTACGTCGGGGTCAACTACCCCAACCTGAAGGTCATCTACGTCTCGACGGAGACCTTCCTCAACCAGTTCGTCGAGTCGATCCGGCGCAACACGCTGACCGAGTTCAAGCGCCGGTACCGGGCGGTGGACGTCCTGCTGGTGGACGACATCCAGTTCATGGAGGGCAAGGAGGGGCTCCAGGAGGAGTTCTTCCACACCTTCAACACCCTCTACGAGGCCAACCGCCAGATCGTGATCTCGAGCGATCGGCCGCCGGACTCGATCTCGACCCTGGAGGACCGGCTCCGCAGCCGGTTCAAGATGGGCCTGATCACCGACATCCAGCCCCCGGACCTCGAGACCCGCCTGGCGATCCTGCGCAAGAAGGCCGAGCAGCAGGACGCGCAGATCCCCCACGACGTCCTCGAGTTCATCGCCACCAACATCACGAACAACATCCGTGAGCTCGAGGGGGCACTCATCCGGGTCGTGGCCTACGCCAACCTGAGCGGGGAGCCCCTCGACCTCACGATGGCGGGCAAGGTCCTGAGCGACAGCCTCGTGGACAGCCGCCCCCGGGTCATCACCCCCGAGCTGATCCTCGAGGCCACCTCGATCCGGTTCCAGTTCTCGGTCGAGGAGATCCAGGGCAAGAGCCGGCGACGCCCGCTCGTGACCGCCCGCCAGGTCGCGATGTACGTCACCCGGGAGCTGACCGACCTCAGCTACCCGGGGATCGCCCGCGTGTTCGGCGGCCGTGACCACACCACGGTCATCCACGCCGTCGAGAAGATCTCGGCCCTGATGAAGGAGCGCCGCCAGATCTACGACCAGGTCACCGACCTGATCGCCGCCATCAAGAGCGGCGACGCGCCCTGAGCACGACACGGCACCGGCTGTGACCCACCCCACCCCCGTCCCCACCACGCCGACACGGACCGTGCCCGCCGGCAACGGTCACGGTGCGCGCGCACGGCGGCGGTGCGTCACCACCCGGATGGGAGGGAACCGGCTTCGGTCCGACCGCCGCCGCGTCGACGACCTGGGGACGAGCCGGTGGACGTGCTGTGGAGCCGGGGTGAACTCCGGTGGACGAGCCGGTGGACGATCGACCCCCGGCCTGTGCGCGCGGCCGGGCCGCGCGGTGGACAGCCGATCGGTCGTCCACCGAATGACATCGCCGCGATTTGTGGCCTGTGGGTCACCGTGGACGACGCCGGGACAACCGAACCCCCTCCGACCAGGGCAAACGGCGCTCCGTCCACAATCCACAGCACCTATGTACTTCTATTGGATTCACATCTTCGGAACTGGAGAGGGAAGAGGCACGCCGTGAAGTTCCGCTGCGAACGCGATGTCCTCGTCGAGGCACTCGGGATCACCGGGCGCGCCGTGAGCGCACGAGGTGGCTCCCTGCCCGTGCTCGCCGGCATCCGGGCCCAACTCAGTGGTGACACGCTCACCCTCACCGGGACCGACCTCGACCTGACGATCTCGGTCGACGTGACGGTGGCCGGCGAGGAGGACGGGGTCGCCGTCGTACCGTCGCGCCTCGCGTCCGAGGTCGTCCGCTCCCTCGAGCCGGGGGCGGTCAAGCTCGACATCTCCGACGACGAGGCCCGCATCAACGCCGGTCGCTCCGAGTTCTCGTTGCGCCTCATCCCGGCCGACGAGTTCCCCCGGAGCCCCCAGCCCGACAGCGAGCCGGTGGAGCTGGCCGGTGCCGACCTGGCCCAGGCGCTGCGCCAGGTCGTGCCCGCCGCCAGCACCGACGACTCCCGCCCGATCCTCACGGGCGTGCTGCTCGCCGCCGAGCCCGGCGGCGTCCGCCTGGTCGCGACCGACTCCTACCGCCTGTCGGTGCGCGACCTGCCGGGCACGAACCTGCTCGACGAGGGCCACTCGATCCTGATCCCGTCCCGTGCGCTCAGCGAGCTCGTCCGGCTGCTCGGTCCGGACACCCCGCTGAAGATGCGCCTGGGCGAGCGCGAGGCGTCCTTCGAGGTCGGCACGACCAAGCTGACGACGCGCCTGATCGAGGGTGACTTCCCGCCGTACCGGGGCCTCATCCCTCAGAACCACCCGAACCGCCTGATCGTCGGCCGCGAGGTGCTCCTCGACGCCCTCCGACGGGTCAAGCTCATGGCCCGCGAGGCCACGCCGGTCCGGCTGGTGATGAGTGAGGAGGGCCTGGAGCTGATGGCCGTCACCCAGGACGTCGGCCAGGCCCACGAGGCGCTCGACGCCAAGTACGAGGGCAGCGAGCTGACCGTGGCGTTCAACCCGGACTACCTCGCGGACGGGCTCGAGGTCGCGACCGGCGACGAGGTGTCGCTCGAGACGATCGACGCGCTCAAGCCGGCGCTGCTGAAGCCGGTCGACACGACCGACTTCCTGTACCTGCTCATGCCCGTGCGGGTCTCCTGAGCCGCACGCCACCGCATGCTGCTGCGCCACCTCTGGCTGTCCGGGTTCCGCAACTACGCCGACGCCTCGCTCGAGCTGGCACCGACGCTGACCGCCATCCTCGGCGACAACGGTCAGGGCAAGACGAACCTGCTCGAGGCGGTCGGCTACCTGGCGAGCCTGTCGTCGTTCCGGGGTGCGCCCGGTGACGCGCTGGTCCGGGCCGGCGACGACCGGGCCGTGATCCGGGCGGAGGGCGAGCGCGACGGTCGTGAGCTGCTGATCGAGGCCGAGCTGGTCGCCAACGGCCGCAACCGCATCCAGGTCAACCGCCAGAAGCTGGCACGCAGCAAGGACCTCCTCGGGGCCATCCGGGTCAGCGTGTTCGCCCCCGACGACCTGCAGATGGTCAAGGGCGGGCCGGGTACGCGGCGCACCTACCTGGACGACGCCCTCGTGGCGCTCCACCCCCGGAACCACTCGTTGCGCACCGAGCTGGACCGTGTCCTCCGCCAGCGCAACGCACTCCTGCGCCAGAGCGGGGGGCGGCTCGACGAGGCGGCCGAGGTCACCCTCGAGGTGTGGGACGCCAAGCTCGTCGAGGTCGGTGAGGCCCTGGCCGCGGCCCGCACCGACCTGGTGACCAGCCTGGCCGAGCCGCTGCGCGAGCGCTACCAGCGCCTCGCGGGGCGGGACACGCCGATCGAGGCGACCTACACGTCGGCCTGGCACGACCGGGGGCTGGCCGACGCGCTGGCCGACGCCCGCCGCGACGAGCTGCGCCGCGGCGTGACCCTGGTCGGTCCCCACCGGGACGACCTCTCGCTGTTCATCGGTGGCCTGCCGGCCCGCAGCCATGCCAGCCAGGGCGAGCAGCGCTCGATGGCCCTCGCGCTGCGTCTCGCGGCCCACTACGTCGTCACCGAGGCCGTGGGCTCGGCGCCGGTGCTGCTCCTCGACGACGTGTTCAGCGAGCTCGACCCGGCGCGGGCCGCGGCCCTCGTCGAGACCCTGCCCGAGGGCCAGAGCGTGCTGACGAGCGCCACCGGCCTCCCGACCGGGGTCAAGGCCGAGCGGACCGTCCACGTGCGCGACGGCCGGCTCGAGGCACCGTGAGCCCGCCGAGGTGCGGGGCCGCCGCGGCATCGCCGGTGCGCACGCGGCCGAGGTCCACGACAGGGTGGGCGCGGTCGTGAGCGAGGACGAGCCCCGGCGACTCGACGCCAGCCTCGATCGGCTCCTCGCCGGCCTCGGTGCGCCCCCGGCCGAGGCGGTGGGCGACGTGTTCGAGCGATGGGGCGACATCGTCGGGCCCGGCGTCGCCGAGCGGACGCGCCCCGTGCGGGTCGACGGCGGCCGGTTGGTGGTCGAGGCCGAGGACGCGGCGTGGGCCAGTCAGCTGCGGTGGTCGAGCCGCTCGATCATCGAGGCGTGCCGACGGGAGCTGGGTGTCGACGTGGGCCGCATCGAGGTGCGCGTCCGCTCGGGCTGAACACCCGCCGTTCGCCTCGCCGGTGCGGCGAACCGGTCATTCGGCCCGGGCTCCGACGCTGGTAGAATCGTCACACGTCGGCGCGATCTCCCGAACGTCCCCGAAGGCGTGGGGTCGACGCCGATCGACGCGGTCGGGTGCGGGTGGCCCGCATCGGCCCGGTCGGCGTTCGCTCCCGAGCCATCGGGCTCGCGGGTACGGACCACACATGGTCGATGGTCGCGCGTCGGCACGAGCACAGCACACCGAAAGGCACTCCGGTTGGCCCCCAAGACTGAGTCGTACGGCGCCAAGGACATCCAGGTCCTCGAGGGACTGGAAGCGGTCCGCAAGCGGCCGGGCATGTACATCGGCTCGACGGGTCCCACCGGCCTCCACCACCTCGTCTGGGAGGTCGTGGACAACGCGGTGGACGAGGCGATGGCCGGCCACTGCACGCGCATCGACGTCACGCTGCTGGAGAACGGTGGCGTGGAGGTGGTCGACGACGGCCGGGGCATCCCGGTCGATCAGCACCACCAGTACCCGGACCTGAGCGCGGCCGAGGTCGTGCTCACGGTGCTCCACGCCGGCGGCAAGTTCGGCGGGGGTGGCTACAAGGTGTCCGGTGGCCTCCACGGCGTGGGTGTCTCCGTCGTGAACGCGCTGTCGTCGCGGATCGAGCTCGAGATCGACCGGGACGGCAAGCGGTACTACATGGACTTCGTCGACGGCGGCCGTCCCTCGACCAAGCTCGAGGAGCGGGGCAAGGCGCCCCGCAAGCGCACCGGCACGACCGTGCGCTTCTGGCCGGACCCGACGATCTTCGAGGAGATCAAGTTCTCGTCCCGCACGTTGCTGGAGCGCCTGCAGATGATGGCGTTCCTCAACCGGAGCCTCGAGATCTCCTTCGCCGACCTCCGCCCGACGTCGGAGAACCACGAGCGGACGCTCTACCGCTACGACGGCGGCGTCATCGACTTCGTGAAGCACGTCAACGCCACGAAGGACGCGCTGTTCGCCAAGGTCGGCTACTACGAGGGCGCCGACCCCGCGACGTCGATGGAGGTCGAGGTCGCGTTCCAGTGGAACACCGGCTACAACTCCGACGGCCTCCACAGCTTCGCCAACGGGATCAACACGATCGAGGGCGGCATGCACGAGGAGGGGTTCAAGAAGGGCCTCACCCGTGCGGTCAACGAGTACGCCCGCGCCAAGGGCAAGCTCAAGGAGAAGGACACCAACCTCCAGGGCGAGGACATCCGCGAGGGCCTGACCGCCATCGTCAGCGTCCGCCTCTCCGAGCCCCAGTTCGAGGGCCAGACCAAGGCGAAGCTCGGCAACGTCGCCATGCGCACGCTCGTCGAGAAGGCGACCAACGAGAAGTTCGCCGAGTGGTTGGAGGAGAACCCGACCGAGGCGAACAAGGTCGTCATGAAGTCGGTGCAGGCCGCCCGGGCCCGTGCCGCCGCCCGTCAGGCCCGCGACGCCACCCGGCGCAAGTCGGCCCTCGACGGCGCCGGCCTCCCCGGCAAGCTGGCCGACTGCTCCTCGCGCAACCCCGAGGAGTCGGAGCTGTTCATCGTGGAGGGCAACTCGGCCGGCGGTTCGGCCAAGGACGCCCGCGACCCCCGCACGATGGCGATCCTGCCCATCCGGGGCAAGATCCTCAACGTCGAGCGGGCCCGCATCGACCGGATGCTCAAGAACACCGAGGTCCAGGCGCTGATCGCCGCCATCGGCGCCGGGGTGGGCGAAGAGTTCGACATCACGAAGATCCGCTACCACCGGGTGATCCTGCTGGCGGACGCCGACGTCGACGGCAGCCACATCCGGACCCTGCTGCTGACCTTCTTCTTCCGCCAGATGCGCGAGCTGGTCGAGCGGGGCCACGTCTACGTCGCCCAGCCGCCGCTGTACTCGACCGAGGTCGGGAAGAACAAGGTCTACCTGAAGGACGACGCGGCGAAGAACGCCTTCATGGCGGAGAACCCCCGCCACTCGAAGGACTTCCAGCGCCTGAAGGGCCTGGGCGAGATGGACGCCGAGGAGCTCGCCGACACGACGATGGACGTGTCGCGACGCACGCTGCTCCAGGTGTCGGTCGAGCAGGCCGCCATCGCGGACGAGGTCTTCTCGATCCTCATGGGCGACGACGTCGACAGCCGCAAGCAGTTCATCCAGTCGAACGCCAAGGACGTCCGCTTCCTCGACATCTGAGCGGGGACGTCCGGTGAGCCGGTCGCCCGCCCGCCCGGTGGTGTGATCGAACGGCTCGCCGGACGACGCGGCAGATCTGATCCCGGTCGTCGCCGACGAGGGCCGGAGCACGGAGCAGGAGAGGTATGAGCGACGAGAACACGCCGCCGGGTGCCGGTGACCCGGAGTCCGACGGTCACGGCGACGAGGGCGGCTCGGACGGCCCGGCCGGCACGCTCTACGGGGTCATCGAGCCCATCGAGATCCAGGAGGAGATGGAGCAGTCCTTCCTGGAGTACGCCATGTCCGTCATCATGTCCCGGGCGCTCCCGGACGTGCGCGACGGGCTCAAGCCGGTGCACCGGCGGATCCTCTGGGCCATGGACGAGGCCAACGTCCGCCCGAACCGCAGCCACGTCAAGTGCGCAACGGTCGTCGGCGACGTGATCGGCAAGTACCACCCCCACGGTGACCAGGCGGTCTACGACGCGCTGGTGCGCATGGGCCAGAGCTTCAGCCTACGGGACCCGCTGATCGACCCGCACGGCAACTTCGGCTCACCGGCCGACCCGCCGGCCGCGTACCGCTACACGGAGTGCCGCCTGGCGCCGATCGCCATGCACCTCCTCGCCGACATCGAAGAGGACACGGTTGACTTCAGCCCCAACTTCGACGGCAACCACGACGAGCCGATCGTCCTGCCGGCCCGGTTCCCCAACCTGCTGGTCAACGGCAGCCAGGGCATCGCGGTCGGCATGGCGACCAACATCCCGCCCCACAACCTGGGCGAGGTCATCGACGCGGTCAACCACCTGCTCGACAACCCCGAGGCGTCGACCGACGACCTGATGGCGTTCGTCAAGGGCCCGGACTTCCCGACCGGCGGGCTCATCCTCGGCCGCCAGGGCATCTTCGACGCCTACCGGACCGGTCGCGGCTCGATCAAGCTGCGTGCCAAGGCCGAGATCGTCGAGGGCAAGCGCAACGACCAGATCGTCGTCACCGAGATCCCGTACCAGACGTCGGTCGAGCAGATCGAGACCAAGGCCGCGGAGCTGGTCGACAAGCGTGAGCTCGACGGCATCCGCGACATCCGCAACGAGTCGGCCAAGGGCAAGACCCGCCTGGTGTTCGAGCTCAAGCGGGACGCGCCGGCGCTCGTCGTGCTCAACAACCTGTACAAGCACACCCCGCTGCAGACGAACTTCTCAGTGAACATGGTCGCCCTGGTCGACGGCGTGCCCCGCACCCTGTCGTTGCGCGATGCGCTCGTCCACTACGTGGACCACCAGATCGACGTCATCACCCGGCGCTCCAGGGCCCGCCTCGCCGATCGCCAGCGCAAGGCCCACATCCGCGAGGGCCTGATCCGTGCGCTCGACATGATCGACCAGATCATCGCGCTCATCCGCTCCTCCGAGGACAAGGCCGCCGCCATGGACGGCCTGATGGCTGAGCCGTTCTCCTTCAGTGACGTGCAGGCCGACCACATCCTCGAGATGCCCTTGCGGCGGCTCACCCGCCTGGCCCGAGCCGACCTGGAGGAGGAGCTGGAGAAGCTGCGGGCCGAGATCGCCGAGCTCGAGGAGATCCTCGCCAACGACGTGAAGCTCCGCGGCGTGATCCGTGACGAGATCACGGCGGTCCGCGAGGAGTTCGCCTCCGCTCGCCGCAGCCCGCTGACCGTCGACACCGGCGAGATCGACATCGAGGACCTCGTCGAGGACGAGGACCTCGTGGTCACCATGACCAAGGGTGGCTACATCAAGCGGATGTCGCTCGGCACCTTCCGCACCCAGGGCCGCGGCGGCCGGGGGGTCGCGGGGACCTCGCTCAAGGACGAGGACGTGGTCTCCCACATCCTCCACACCACCGGGCACGCGTACCTGCTGTTCTTCTCCAACCGGGGCCGGGTCTACCGCCTGAAGGCGTACGAGATCCCGATGATGGAGCGCACGGCGCGGGGCACGGCGATCGTGAACCTGCTGCCGCTCCAGCCGGACGAGCGCATCCAGGCGATCATCGACACCCGCGACTACGAGACGAACCCGTACCTGCTGTTCGTCACCCGCCAGGGCCAGATCAAGAAGACCCGGTTCAACGAGTACGACAGCTCGCTGCGGGCCGGCCTCATCGCCATCAACCTGCGCGACGGCGACGAGCTCGTCCGGGTCCTGCCGACCGACGGCGACGGCGAGGTGATGATCATCAGCCAGAAGGGCATGGTGATCCGCTTCGGCGAGGACGAGGTCCGTTCGATGGGCCGATCCGCTGCCGGTGTGCGCGGCATGCGCCTGCGTGAGGGCGACGTCGTGGTCGGCTGCGACGTCGTCCGACCCGAGAGCTTCCTGCTGATCGTGACCGACCACGGCTACGGCAAGCGCACCAACCCGACCGCGTTCAACAAGCAGGGGCGCGGCGGCCAGGGCGTGAAGGGCATCCGGCTCACCCGGGCCCGGGGCAACGTGATCGCCGCGTTCATGGTCGGCATCGACGACGAGATCTTCGTGATCGCCAGTGGTGGCGTCATCATCCGCACCGAGGTGCGCCACATCTCGGCGCAGGGCCGCGACGCCACCGGGGTGCGGGTCATGAACCTCGAGGAGCACCAGCTGGTCGCCGGCGTCGCTCCGGTCCTCGCCGACGAGGCCGAGGAGGCCTGAGCGGCCCGTCCGCGGGTCGGCCGGCGGTGACGGGACCGGTACCCGTCGCCGCCGGACCATGCGGCCGGGTGGCGGGCGTCAGAGCCCGAACGACGCCTCACGGGCGGCGATGACGTCGGCCTCGTCGCCCTCGACGGTGACGGCGGCGTGGGCCTGGCGGCCGTAGACGAACAGCAGCAGCTCGCTCGCCGGCCCCCGCACCACGACCCGGGGGTCGTGGTCCTTGGCCACGATCGTGCTGCCGTCGGTCGGCTCGAGCACGATGCCCACCGGCGACGAGCGGACGAGCAGCTTGGCCTGGCCGAGCGCTGCGAGCGCCGCGGACTCCAGTCCCGGGTCGAGGGTGCGGGGCTCCCAACCCTCCGCGGCGCGGCGCACGTCCTCGTGGTGCACCAGGAACTCGACGGTGTTGGCCAGCGAGTCGACGGCCCCGAAGCGCATCGGTGACCACGCCGGTGGCCCGGAGCGCAGGGTGCGAACGAGCTGGTCCCAGTCGCTGCCCTGCGCCACGCCGTCCTGCACCCGTTGGTTCCACGAGCGCAGGAACGGCACGAGGATCCCGGCGGCCGCGTCCGGTCGCCGCTCGCGGATGACGAGATGGGCGGCGAGGTCCCGGGTGGTCCAGTCGCCGCACAGCGTCGGCGCGTCCGGTCCGGTCGTCGTCAGCAGATCACAGAGACGGCCGCGCTCGACCTGGGCCCAGTTGGTCATCCGGCGATCGTAGGCCCGACCCGGTGGCCGGCGACGACCCGGACCAACGACGCATCTCGACATCTCTCGATGACTTCTATGATCGGTCTCGTGAGGAGCGGGAGCCCAGCGGGACGGCATGTGTACGACGGTGGCCCTCCCACCGGTCGGGCCCGGTCCGGCGTTCGCGGTGTCGGCGACGGGGGCCAGGCGCTCCTCGCCGCGGTGCTCGTCGTCGGGGTCCTCGTGGTCGTCGCCCTGGTCGTCGGTCGCGTCGCGGAGGCGGCGGTGGCCCGGGCCGGTGCCCAGGCGGCAGCGGACGCCGTGGCGCTCGCCGGCGCCTCGGCCGGCCGCGAGGAGGCCGTCCGGGTGGCCGCGGCGAACGACGCGATCATCGCCCGATACGAGCTCCGGGGGTCGACGGTCGTCGTGACGGTGGAGCTTCGTGGGGCGGCCGCGACGGCGGCCGCGGAGGCGGTGCCGTTCGCGCCGCGGCGCCACGCGGCGGACGCGAGAACCGTGGTCTGGCCAGCTGGGTGATCCGCCACACGCGGGTCCTACCCGTGGAGGTCGTGCGTAGACTCGCTTCGTGGCCGCCAAGGACGAACGCCCGGAGGGGCCCGACGACGCGTCGCCGGTCGTGTTGACCGCTGAGCATGCTGCCGGGAGTGGGACGCCCCGGCGGCGGCGAACGTCGCCCCCCACGCCCGCCCCCGGCAACGGCTCGTCCGATGCGGACGACACGTCGGACGACGACATGCCGGATCGTGACGTCGTGGAGGACGACGACGCCGCCGAGGACGAGGACACGAGCGTGGCGCCCGCCGCGGCGCGCCGCTCCGGCGAACGCGACCCGGTGGCCGACGACCACCTCGGCGGCCAGCTCGACGAGGACGAGCTCGGCGACGACCTGACCCTCGACGATGCCGGCGCCGAGGCACCGGAGCGGAACGGCCGTCGCGCGGCGCTCACCGCCGGCGACCGCGTCGAGATCTTCGAGCGGGCGCCGGGCGACGACGACTTCGACGAGTACGACGACGATCTCGACGGCTCGGCCGAGGAGGTCGAGGTCGACGATCTGTTCGAGTCGGCCGCGCCGGCACCGGCCGACTCGGTGCCCCACGCACCCGAGCCCCGGCTGGTCCGACCGACCTGGCGCCAGCGTCGGGCGGCGCGTCGCCTCCGGGCCCGCAAGGTCGGCCGCATCGTCCGCTACGTCGACCCGTGGTCGGTGCTCAAGGTCTCGCTGCTGTTCTACCTGTGCATGTTCCTGATCGTGCTGCTCGCCGGCGTGATCCTGTGGAGCGTGGCGGTCAACGCCGGCAGCGTCACGTCGATCGAGTCGTTCATCGAGGACATCCTCTCGTTCGAGACGTTCGAGTTCGACGCCGACCGGATCTTCCGCGCCTCCGTCTTCGGAGGTCTCGTGATGGTGGTCGCGGGCACCACGTTCAACGTGCTCCTGGCGGTGCTGTTCAACCTGATCAGCGACCTCACCGGAGGGATCCGCTTCACCGTCGTCGAGGAGGAGACCGCGCGCCCGGTGAGCTCGCTGCCGAAGGGGCGCACCGTGGCCCCGCCGGGTCGGCCGATGCGCGACGGGATCGGCCGCAGCGCGTCGATGCTCGGCGAGCGGATCCGCGGCGTCGCCCGCTCCCGGTAGCCGCGGGAGCACGCCGGCGTCGGCGACCGGGCGACCTGCGGTGGATCAGGGCTAGCACTCGCTGTTGCCGGTCCGCTAAGCTCGTCCGGCGCTACGGGGCTATAGCTCAGTCGGTTAGAGCGCACCCCTGATAAGGGTGAGGTCGCTGGTTCGATTCCAGCTAGCCCCACGGCTCCGTTGCCCACCGGGACCCGCCTCCCGTCGCGACGCGTTGGAGGAACGAGTTGGTCACGCTGATCCGCCGGGCACTCGTCGCGATCGGTGTCGCCGCCGCGGTGGCCGCCGTTCTGCGGCTCCGTGGCTCCGGCGGAACGCCGCCCCGTACCGGGGGCTGGCGCCAGCTCTCCGGTCCCGACCTCCGCTGACGTGCGCGCCGCCGTTCTCGGCCTCGGCGCCACGGGTGCCCGGGCCGCACGTCAGCTGCGCTCGACGAACGAGGTCACCGATCTGGTGCTCGTCGACGTCGACGCCAACCGGGCCGAGCGGGTGGCCTCGTCGCTCGGTTCGCCCGCCCGGACGGTCGATGCCACCGACCCGCTCCCGGCGGTCGACGTCGCCGTCCTCTGCGTGCCGACGCACCACCACGTCGAGCTCACCCGACGCCTCCTCGTGGCCGGTGCCGACGTCGTGTCGGTGTGCGACGACCTCGACGAGGTCCGCGAGCTGATCGATCTCGGCCCCGAGGCCGCCGAGCGGGGCCGCCGACTGGTCGCCGGTGCCGGCTTCTCGCCCGGCCTGACCTGCCTGCTCGTTCGCCACGCCGCCGACCTGTTCGACGAGGTCGACGAGATCCACGTGGCCAAGGTCGGTACCGGGGGCCCGGAGTGCGCCCGCCAGCACCATCGTGCGCTGGCCAGCGGCGCCCTCGACTGGCGCGACGGCGGGTGGTCCCAGGGGCCGGGGGGCTCCGGCCGCCAGCTCGCCTGGTTCCCCGACCCGGTCGGCGCCCACGACTGCTACCGGGCCGCGGTGCCCGATGCCCTGCTGCTGCGACGCGCCTTCCCCGGCGCGTCGCGCATCACCGCCCGCGTGGCCGCCACCCGCCGGGACCGGTTCAGCGCCCGCCTCCCGATGTTGCGCCCACCTCATCCCGAGGGCGGTGTCGGTGGCATCCGGGTCGAGGTGTGGGGCCGGCGTGGCGACGCGCGCGACGTGGTGGTCTACGGCGCCATCGACCGTCCCGCGGTCGCGGCCGGTGCCGTCGCCGCGGTGGCGGCGCTCGCCCTGCGACGGGGACAGCTCGCGGCGCCCGGTGCCTGGAGCCTGGCCGAGGTCGACGAGGTCCTGAGCCTGTTGAGCGACCTCGCCGAGCGCGGCGTGCGGGCCGCGGCGTTCGAGGGCGCCCGCTGAGCTGAACCGGGGCCGCGCCGGCCTCGTTCGCTCGGCCGGGACGTCGATCGCGTCGTTCTCCGCCCGCCCCGTCGCTCGCCGATCGGTCGGCCGTCCCCGGCTGCTGACCGGAGCCATCGTTCGCGGAGATGAACCACTCGGCGAAGTTCGATGACCTGGTTTCGGTGAGGTGCCGATATCCTCGCTGACGTGCCCATCTCACCGGCGGTGGTGAGATGCGGCTCCGGAGAGTCACCTCGGCGGAGGCTCATCCCCACGGGTGGGGATCTTTCCGTCAAGGCGGGGCTCCTCCATGTCGATTCATCTCGACAGCGGAGAGTTTGGGCGGGCGATGAGAAACAGGCGGTGCATGGCGGTGAACGACGACGTCACGGCGCGCATCGAGCGGCATCTGCCGCTCGTGAAGCACATCGTGTTCCAGGTGGCGGTGCATTTTCCACGCCACGTCGATCGTGAGGAGTTGGCGAGGGCGGGGGCACTCGGTCTGGTGGAGGCCTCGCGTCGCTACGACGGCGCACGGGGCGTCCCCTTCGAGCGGTTCGCCGCGCAGCGCATCCGGGGAGCGATCCTCGACGCCGTGCGGGCCGCCGACTGGGCTCCCCGATCGGTGCGGACCCTGGCACGCAAGCTCGAGCAGGCCGAGCAGAAGCTCGCGACCGAGCTCGGTCGCGTGCCGTCGGCCCAGGAGATGGCCGAGGCGCTCGGGATGTCGCGCGACGAGCTGGTCCGGCTCCAGGACCGCTTGTTCCGGTCCGTCGTGCTGGCACTCGAGCACGAGGTCACCGACGAGCTCGACGAGGACCTCTCGCTCGTCGACGTGCTCCAGGACCGCAGCGCGGTCGAGCCGTCCGAGGAGCTCGAGTCCCGCGAGCTGCACGCGTACCTGCGTGACGCGGTGAAGCTGCTGCCCGAGCGTCAGCGCCTCGTGGTCGTCGGCTACTTCCTCGAGGGACGCACGTCCCAGGAGCTGGCCCGGTTCCTCGGGGTCACCGAGTCCCGGGTGTCCCAGCTGCGCTCCGAGGCGCTGCTGATGCTGCGCGAGGGCATCGAGGCGCAGTACGGCAACCGCGGCGACCACCTCGAGTCGGTCTCCGGTCGGGTGGCGCGTCGCAAGGCGAGCTACGCATCGGCGATCGGCGAGGCGTCCGAGTGGCGCTCCCGGCTCGACGACGACGGCCTCGGCCGCGTGCGGACCGAGCCGGTGCCCGTCGCCATCTGACGTCGCCTTCTGACGTCGCCTTCTGACGGCGCCGTCTGACGTCGCCTTCTGACGGCGCGCCGCCGGCCCGGCCGTTGCACGGTGGCGGGCGCGGCGACCAACCTGAGCGGATGAGCGCGCCCGGCCCCGCCACCGAGATCCTCGAGTGGCTGGTCGAGCGGCTCCCCGGCGACTGGTTCGACGACGCGCCGAGCGTGCGCGCGGACCGCGAGGAGATCCTGGTCGTCGGCCACCTCGCCACCCCGGCGATGGAGGACGGCTGCTCGGAGCACCAGCAGACCGTGACCGTCCACTCGGCCATCGAGGCGTTCCGGGAGACGACCCGCGACACCCGGGTGGCGATCGCCAAGGAGGCCGAGTCCCGCTGGCGTCGCACCGTGTCGTGGGGCGTCACGTGCTGTGACGTGTCCGTGCACTTCACGACCGCCGCCGTGCCGGTGATGACCCGGCTGCGCATGGACGAACGCGCGGTCCTCGACGTCCTGATCGACGCCGGCATCGCCCGCAGCCGCAGCGAAGCGGTGGCGTGGTGTGTGCGCCTCGTCGCCCACCACGAGGGCGAGTGGATCGACGAGCTGCGCGACGCCCTCACCCACGTCGAGGAGGTCCGCCGCCGAGGCCCCGCCGGCCGCTGAGGTGGTCGATCCGGTCGCCGGGTCGTTTCGCCGGCCGGTTGTGACCGCTCAGAAGTGGGCGGCGTCCTGGAAGCGGGTGGCGACGGTGTCGTCGCCGAAGGCCTGGAGGCGGTCGACGCCGAGGCGGGAGTAGACGAACAGGGCGAGGTCGCTCGCCGTCCCCCGGACCGCGGCGTCACCCTTGGCGTGGCCGTGCGTCACCTCGACGCCCTCGGCGCCGAACGTGATGATCCACTCGCCGTCGCCCTCGCCGACACCGTCGATCGTGTCGAGGTCGGTCGTGTGGAGGTGGAGGGTCTCGCCGTTCGGGCCGAACTCGTCGAGCGCGAACCGGGGCGGCATCATCACCTCGAGCGCCTCCTCGATGCCGTCGAGCGCGACGTCGCCGGCGATCGGCGCCGGCTCGAGGCCGGCGGCCACCTCGATGTCCCAGCGGTGGAGCGCGTTCTCGTGGGCCATCCGGCGCGACCAGAACCGGGCCGGCCCCGTGCCGCCGAACACGACGACCTCGCGGTCGGGATCGGTGGCCCGCAGCGTGGCGTCGAGCGTGCCGAGGCCCTCGGCGTACCAGGTCAGGACCTCGGGGCCCTCCGGCGAGGGCGGCACCGTCTTGCGGGACGGGCGCTCGCCCTCCGGCGTCGTGAGCACGGTGGTCACCCACCGGTGGACCCAGGCGACGTGGCCGACGAGCTCGCCGATCGACCAGTCCGGGCACGACGGCACCCGTGCGTCGAGGTCGGTCGTGGCCGCGACCTCCATCAGTCGGCGGCCCTCGGCGAGGGCGACGTCCAGCTCCCGGGCGCGTTCCATCGTGTGTCTCCTCGAGGTCGGCAGCGCCCGAATGTAGTTCGGTCCGTGACACCGGGCACGAGTGCCGGCGCCCGGGCCCGCCGGGCCATGGTCGGCGAAACCGTCGGGGTCGGTTGGCTCGCGTTCTCGGCGAATGAGCCGTCGAAGCGCAGGCGAGGGGCGATACGGTTGGGCCGACCATGGATGCGCCGGTGGCGACCGACCAGTCCGGACTGACCTCCGCGGAGGTCGAGGAGCGCCGCCGGGGCGGGCTCGTGAACGCGGTCCCGGAGGCGCCGACGCGCACCTTCGGCGAGATCGTCCGGGCCAACGTGCTGACCCCGGTGAACGGGATCATCGGGGTGATGTTCGCCATCATCATGATGGTCGCGCCCGGTCCCGACGCCCTGTTCGCCGGTGTGGTCATCTCGAACAGCGTCATCGGCATCGTCCAGGAGCTGCGGGCCAAGCGGACGCTCGACAAGCTCGCGGTGCTCTCCGCCCCGAAGGCGACGGTCGTGCGCGACGGCACCGAGCACACGATCGGCACCGGTGAGGTCGTGGCCGACGACCTCATGATCCTGCGTCCGGGCGACCAGGTCGTGGTCGACGGCACCGTCGTCGTGAGCGAGAGCCTCGAGCTCAACGAGTCGCTGCTGACCGGCGAGTCCGACCCGGTCGTGAAGGACGAGGGCGCCGAGGTGCTCTCCGGCAGCTTCGTCGCCTCGGGCTCGGGCAGCTACCGGGCCGACCGGATCGGCGCCGCGTCCTATGCGTCGAGCCTGGCCGAGGAGGCCCGCCAGTTCCGCCTCGTCGACTCCGAGCTGCGCAACGGCATCAACCTCATCCTCCGCTGGCTGGTGTGGATCATCCCGCCGGTCGCGCTGTTGCTGCTCATCGCCCTGCTGCGGGTGAACGACAGCGACGACGGCTGGCGGGACGCGCTGGTCGGCACGGTCGCCGCGTCGGTGGCCATGGTCCCCGACGGGCTCGTGTTGCTGACCTCGGTGTCGTTCATCGTCGGCGTGCTCGCCCTCGCCCGCCGTCAGGCGCTCGCCAAGGAGCTGGCCGCGGTCGAGCTCCTCGCCCGGGTCGACGTGCTGTGCCTCGACAAGACCGGGACGATCACCACCGGGGAGATCGCGTTCGCCGAGCTGGTCACCCTCGACAGCGGCGGGGTCGACGAGGCCGAGGTGCGGGCCGCGCTCGGAGCCTCCGCGGCGGCCGACCCGTCGCCGAACGCGACGCTCGCCGCGGTCGCCCGCGAGTTCGCGGTCCCCGAGGGCTGGGAGGCCACCGATGCGGTGCCGTTCAGCTCGGCCCGCAAGTGGGCCTCGGTCACCTTCGCGGAGCGGGGGACGTGGTTCCTCGGTGCGCCCGAGGTGCTGCTCGCCGGGCTCGACGGCGACGACGCCGCGGTGGTGATGCCGGTGCTCGAGCGCCAGGCCGAGGCCGGGCGGCGCGTCGTGCTCCTCGCCCGGTCCGACGAGGCGCCGACCGACGAGCACCTGCCCCCGGCTCGACGGGCGGTGGCGCTGGTGCTCTTCGAGGACCGGGTCCGCGAGGACGCCCCCGAGATCCTCGCCTACCTGCGCTCCCAGGGGATCTCCCTGAAGGTGATCTCGGGTGATCACCCCGCCACGGTGGCCGCGGTCGCCCGGCGCGCCGGCGTGTCGCTGGAGGGCCAGGCGGTCGATGCCCGCACGCTGCCGACCGACGACGACGAGCTGGCCGACGTGTTGGACCGCTCCCAGGTGTTCGGCCGGGTGACCCCGCACCAGAAGCGCCAGATGGTCGGCGCGCTCCAGTCGCGCGACCACGTCGTCGCCATGACCGGCGACGGGGTGAACGACGTGCTCGCCCTGAAGGACGCCGACATGGGCATCGCCATGGGCTCCGGTTCCAGCGCGAGCCGGTCGGTGGCCGAGCTCGTGCTCCTCGACGACGCCTTCTCCTCGCTGCCCCGGGTGCTGTCCGAGGGCCGGCGGGTCATCGCCAACATCGAGCGCGTCGCCAACCTGTTCGTGGTGAAGGCGTCCTACGCGGTGCTGCTCGCACTGCTCATCGGCGTGCTCCAGGCCCCGTTCCTGTTCCTGCCCCGCCACTTCACCCTGGTCGGCACGTTCAGCATCGGTGTCCCCGGCTTCTTCCTCGCCCTCGAACCGACCGATCGGCGGGCACTGCCCGGGTTCGTCGCGCGGGTGGTGCGCTTCGCCGTGCCCGCCGGCATCGTCGCGGCCCTGTGCACGATCGCGTGCTACGAGTGGTTCCGACGATCGGGAGAGATGGCGCTCGACGAGGCCCGGACCTCGGCCGTGTGCGTGCTCCTCGGGATCGGCCTCGTCGTCCTCGTCCTCATCAGTCGTCCGTTGCGGGCGTGGCACACCGGACTCGTCGCGGCGATGGCCGCGTCCTACGCGGTGGTGCTGAGCGTCGAGCCGCTGCGGGAGTTCTTCGCCCTCGACCTGCCCCCGAGGTGGGCCTGGGCCGGCATCGCCGCGGCGGTCGCCGTCGGTGCGGTCGTGCTCGTCGTCGGCCCCCACGTCGTTCCCGGTTGGTGGCAGGCCGCGTCCCGTCCCGACGACGACGAGGAACCGGCGGCCGCCGTCCCGGTCTGAGCCCGCGACCGCGCCGGTGCTCAGGCGGTGTTGTCCGCTCCCACCGCCGCTCAGGTGGCGAACGACACCATGGCGTCGCTCGATCCGACCTCACGGCGCAGCGCCCACAGGCCGGCCACCCCGGCGAGGTGGATGGCGTGGACCGACTCCGCGGCCACGCCCACGTCGCCCTCGACGACATCGGCGACCGCCCCGATCGTCATCGCCACGACCAGCGCCGCCGCCATCGGGAGCAGGCCACGGGCCCGGGATGGCTGGACGGCGGCGACGAGCAGGCCGATGGCGAGCGCCACACCCCAGGCGCCGAGCTCGCGGCCGGTGTGGACCGGGAGGCCGTCGATCGAGCCCCACAGCACGGCGGGGACCGCGAGGAGCAGCTGGGTGACGGCGACGACACCGAGCGCGTAGCGCACGAGCTCGACCCGACGGTCCCGGCGGACCCGATGGCGGGCCAGGACCAGGTCGGTGAGATCGGGGATCGGTTCCGCCGGACGCAGACGGGTCCGGCGGGCCAGCGACTCGGCCCCGGTCGCGAAGCCGCGGCACGCCGCGCACCCCCGCAGGTGGGCCTCGGCGAGCGTCGAGAGCTCCTCCTCCCCGTCGAGTCGGGCGGAGACCATCGAACGGCAGGCGTCGCAGTTCACGTGGAGATGGTCGGCGCAGCCGCTCCCGGAGTTCCCGCCGACCCGAGATCCGCCGCCCGGGGGAGCGCCGGACCGGCGCTCGGCAAGACCGGCGCGGACGGAGGCACCGTGGTCCGCACCGCTCATGGGTGACACCTCGGCCGGTCGCCGGCCGGCCAGACTGGGATCGTGGATGGGGTGACCGAGCTGGCACTCGCGGCGCGCGACGGCGACGAGGACGCGCGGCGCGACTTCGTGCTCGCCACCCAGGCCGACGTGTGGCGCCTGTGCCGGATGCTGGGCGACCCCGACGAGGTCGACGACCTCACCCAGGAGACCTACCTCCGGGCGCTCGGTGCACTGCGGCGGTTCCGGGGCGACGCCTCCGCCCGGACCTGGTTGCTCGGCATCGCCCGCCGGGTGTGCGCGGACGGCGTGCGCCGGCGCGTGCGTCGTCGGCGTCTCGACCAGCAGGTGCGGGAGACGTCGAGGGCCGTGTCGGTGGGTGACGGTGCCGATGCGAGGGCACTCGACGAGCTCATCGCCCACCTGCCGGCCGACCGCCGGGAGGCGTTCGTGCTCACCCAGATCATCGGGCTGTCCTACGAGGAGGCCGCCGCCGTGTGCTCGTGCCCGATCGGCACGATCCGGTCACGGGTGGCGCGGGCCCGCGGCGCGCTCCTGGAGCTGCTCGCCGAGGGCGGCGACGAGGACGCGGCCACGTCCTGAGACCTCGGGCCGCGGCGTGACCGGCTCCGGCTCGGCTCAGGCGAGGTCGACGTCGCGGCCGCCCATCGAGGACGCGATCGTCTCGAGCGTCGTCCGCAACGCCCCGAGATAGGACCCGGAGCCGTCGATCTGCGAGCCCAGCGCCGCGGCGTGCGCCGGTGCGGCACGCACGTCCGCCTCGGCCAGCACCAGGAGGACGCCGGGCCCGTCGAGCTCCGGCTCGGTGATCACGACGTCGAGGCCGTCGAGCCTCTCGGTCAGCTCGTCGGCGGAGAGCGGGGGCCCGTAGCTGAGCCCGTCGGGCCCGCCGAGCGCCTTGGCGTCGCGGTCGGGCTCGCCGTCCTCGCGGGCCGCGACCGGCTCGTTCTCGGGCTCGTCGCCGTCGTCGTCGGGGCCGGGGGCCTCGGGGGGAACGATCGGCACCACCGACCCCAGGTAGTCGATCTCGAAGTGGTCGCTGAGGTAGCCGAACACGGGTTGGCTGGAGAACAGCCGCCGATCCTCCTCGGGGATCTCCTCGATCACCTCCTGGAACGAGCGGTCGAGGTGATGGAGGTCGTCGACGAGCTCCTCGGAGCTGTCGAGCACCTCGGGGGTGTTGAACTCGGCGCGCAGCTCGGTGAGGCGGCGCGTGATCAGGTCGACGGCGGTCGCCATCCGCTGGGGGTCGACCCAGACGTGGGGGTCCTCGATCTCGGTCTCGGTGAGGTCGGCCATGACCTCGGCGGGGTACGGCTCCGGGTCGAGCTCCTCACCGAGCTCGAGGACCTCGGTGCCCCGGGTCGACGCACGGTCGACCGCGGCCGCCAGGTCGACGCTCTCGTACCCGAGCCCGATCGTGACCACGAGATCGGCCTCGTCGAGGCGGAGCAGCGTCCGGGCCGACGGGACCGAGGTGGTCGGGTCCTCGCCGGGGCGGACGAGGGGCACGACCTCGGCGGCGTCGCCGACGATCTCCGAGACGACGTCGGCGAGCATGGCGTCGGTCGCCATCACGAGCGGGGTGACGAGGCTGTCGTCGGGCCGGTCGGCGGTCTCGAGCTCCGTGGAGGTACCACACGCGAGCGCCATGACACACATGGCCACCAGCAAGCTCAACGCCCGGAGACTGTTCTTCATCGGTCCATCGATACGGTATCGACCGGCCGGGGGTTCGAGTGCAGTGTCGACTCGTCAGGACGCGTTCCGGTGCGGTCGTCGGCGCTCAGCCACCGAGGAGGTCGATCAGCGCGTCGTGGACGCGCCCGTTCGACCCGATGCCGCTGCCGGCCGCCGGCCCCGGCGTGCCGTCGGTGGCGGTGAAGCGCCCGCCGGCCTCGGTCACGACGACGGCCGGGGCCGCCAGGTCCCACAGCTCCGCGATCGGATCGATCATCGCGTCGGCCCGACCGGTGGCGACGAGCACGTACCCGTAGGCGTCTCCCCACGTGCGCAGGTGGACCCCGGCCGCCTTCAGCCGCTCGACCGCGGCCAGGTCCCACGGGGTGAGCCCGCTGGTCATGGCCCATGATCCGCCGATCACGTCGGTGGTCGAGACCGTCGTGCGCTCTGGTGCGCCGCCGGCGCGGGTCAGCCAGCAGCCGACGCCGCGCGCGGCCGACGCGGTCTCGCCGAGGGCGGGGAGATCGACCACGCCGAGCACCGGATGGCCGTCACCGTCGAGCAGCGCCAGCAGCGTCGAGTAGAGCGGGACGCCGTGGGTGAACGCCTTGGTCCCGTCGATCGGGTCGATCACCCACCGCAGGCCCGACGTCCCGGCGACGTCGTCCTCCTCCTCGCCGACGATGCCGTCGTCCGGGAATCGGCGGGTGAGGTGCTCCCGGATGAGCCGCTCCGCGGCCTTGTCGGCCATGGTGACCGGGGTGCCGTCGGCCTTCGTGTCGACCTCGAGCCCGGAGGTGCGGAACCACTCGAGGGTGAGCTTGCCGGCGAGGCGGGCGACGTCGGTGGCCACGTCGAGGCGGCCGCGCAGCTCCTCGGTGCCGAGCGTCGTCATCGGCGGGTCCCCGTGCTCGTCGTTCCCGTGCTCGTCGTTCCCGTGCTCATGGGGGCAGCTTGCCAGGCGCCGATCCGGCCGGGCGCACCGCGACGGTGCACGGAGCGTTGCCGCGCGGTGCCGGGTGCGGGTGCGCGCGGTCAGAGCAGGTGCATGGCCCGCTCGACGCGGTCGAGGTACCCGCGGCGGTCCTCGTCGGTGCAGCGGTCCATGCCGTAGAGCGCGACCCACCGCACCCGGACCAGCGGGTGGAGCACCGTGCGCAGCGCCCGGCGGGCGACCAGTCGGCCGCCCTCGCCCTGGGCCAGGTTCACCCACTTCGACGAGCCGTGGGTGGTGAGCACGATGACCCGACGCACCGATCGCGCCCGCCCGAGGGCCGGGTCGAGGACCGACGCGTACCAGGCCCCGAGCACGGCCGGCGGGCCCGACCACCACGTCGGGTAGACGAGGACCAGGACGTGCGCCGCCTCGAGCCGGCGACGCATCCCGTCGACCTCGTCGGCATCGACGCCCGGCAACCCGGCCACGAAGCCGGCAGGTGTCGCGTCCGGTCGTGTTTCGTCGGGCGCCGTGTCGTCCGGTGTTGCGTCGTCCGGGGTGGTGTCGCCGGCGGGTGGCGCGTCGGTCGACCCGGCGGCCCCGTCCACGTCGTCGGCGGGCGGCCGGTACAGGTCGAGGACGTCGACCTCGTGGTGGTCGGCCCGCAGCGCGTGGACGGCCCGGTCGCGGATCGCCGCGCTGTAGCTGTCGGCCACCGGGTGGGCGTGGACGACGAGGATCGACGTGGCCCGGCGCGGGTTGGGGGACACGATGCCGTGCAGGTGGTGGCGGAGCCGCTCGACGGCCGAACCGGTCACCGCAGGTCCCCGACGACGGTCCCCGCGCCGCGGGCGAAGAGCTCGACGTCCTCGCTGGACGCGGCGGACGCGTTGGCCAGGCAGTGCCACCGCCGCTGTGGCTTGCGCTCGCAGGTCAGCCACAGGGTGCGGGTGATGGTCCGGCGGGCGGGATCGCCGAGGAGGCGCAGTCGCCAGCGCGGGGCGTCGGTCGTGACCACACCGACCAGCCATCGGAGGTGGCCGAGCTCGGGGCGGAGGGCGTTGGTGTGGGGATCGAACGAGAACGCCACCCCGGTCACCAGGACCCGCTCGAGCCAGCCCTTGGCGAGCGGCGGGAGCCCGTAGATGGTCGTCGGGGCGGAGACGACCAGCGCCCTCGACGTCCGGAGCAGCTCGGCGTGCTCCGCCACCATCGGGTCGACGATCGGCGCATCGGTCTCGTAGCGGCGCCGCTCCTCCGCCGACATGGCGACGCGGAAGCCGAGGCGGTCGAGCTCGAGGACGGTCGGCTCGTGGTCCGCTCCGGTGAGCCCGTCGACCACCTCCCGGCGGATGCGCTCACCCAGCGTCGAGGCCGCCGGGTGGGCGTCGATGACCAGGACCCGCACTCAGGCGCCCCGGCCCGGTCGGCCCGCGGACGATGCGGGCGCGCCCGCCGCCGTCGTCGACCTCGCACCGCCCACCTGCGCCATCGGCACAGGCTCGCACGCCCGGCCCCGCCGTGCGGAGCCGAGCGCTCCTGCCGCGTCGTGGTGAACCTCGGTCCCACCGGCGGCACCCCCAGCGTCGTGTCCCCGAGGCTGTCAGGGGTGGCCGGTACGGTGTTGGCGCGTGAGCTCGTGGATCCCGGCGCGAGCTCAGGCCAGGCACTCCGGGGGCGGCAGGAGCAGGTCGTTGGGCTACGTCGGGCGAGTCATCGGAACCGAGGACGCCACCCCGCTCGAGTTCTGGGTCGGCGTCGCCGACGGCAGCTTCCTCCAGCTCGACGACGTCGTCGCCACCGAGCGGACGCCGCCCGGCCGCGACCAGGTCCGCATCTACGGCGTGGTGTCCCAGGTCCGGGCCCGCCACGAGGGTGCCCGCTTCGACAGCGACGTGTTCCTCATCTCCGAGGGGCTGCTGCCGGCCGAGGTCAGCGAGGCCGCGCTGATCACCGCCACCCGGTTCGAGCCCGAGGTGTTCGTTCCGCCGCTGCCGGGCCAGGAGGTCCGCCGGGCGATCGGCGCCGAGCGCGAGGAGGCGCTGTTCTTCGACGCCATGGAGCGCAAGCTCCCCGCCGGGCTGTCGCGCGACGAGGAGCCGCTCTACCTCGACGTCGACTTCCTCGACGGCACCCGCGGCGCCCACGTGAACATCAGCGGCATCTCCGGCGTCGCCACGAAGACCTCGTACGCGACCTTCCTGCTCTACGGGCTGTTCACCTCCGGCGTGCTCGGCGCCGAGGCGGCCAACACCCGGGCGCTCGTGTTCAACGTGAAGGGCGAGGACCTCCTCTTCCTCGACCACGACAACGCCCGCCTCGACGACGACCAGCGCGAGCGCTACCGCATCCTCGGCCTGGAGCCGGGCGCGTTCGCGTCGGTCGGGGTGTGGGCGCCGCCCCGGCGGGGTGACCCGAACGCCGTGCCCGACGTGACCGGGCGCGACCAGGGCGTGACCTCGTTCTTCTGGACCCTGGCCGACTTCTGCCGCCAGCAGCTGCTGCCGTTCCTCTTCGCCGACGCGGAGGACGACCGCCAGCAGTACACGATGGTCGTGCACACGGTGACGGCCCGCCTGTCCGAGGCGCTCGACGCCGGCGACGGGGCGGTCAGCATCGAGGGCAAGACGGTGCGCACGTTCCGCGACCTCGTCGAGCTGATCAGCGACCGGGTCGACGACCCCGACGAGCGGGAGCGCCAGCGGTGGACGGGCCGGGCCATCGGCACCGGCACGGTCCACGCGTTCGTGCGCCGCCTGTGGGGCGCGGTGCCCCACATCGAGCGGCTGGTGCGCGCCGATGTCCCCGAGCCCGATCGTCACCGGATCCGCTTCGACCGCCAGGTCACGGTCGTCGACCTCCACAACCTCAACGACCGGGCCAAGCGGTTCGTGGTCGGCGTCGTGCTGCGCCGCACGTTCGAGGAGAAGGAGCGCTCGGGCAGCGCCCGCCCGCTGCAGTTCGTCGTGCTCGACGAGCTCAACAAGTACGCACCCCGCGAGGGCACGAGCCCGATCAAGGAGCTGCTGCTCGACGTGGCCGAGCGGGGCCGCTCGCTCGGCATCGTGCTCATCGGCGCCCAGCAGACGGCGAGCGAGGTCGAGCGGCGGGTGGTGGCCAACTCGGCCATCCGGGTGGTCGGCCGGCTCGACCCGGCCGAGGCGGCCCGGGGTGAGTACGGGTTCCTCCCCGCCGCCCAGCGCGAGCGGGCCACCATCGTGAAGCCGGGGACCATGCTGGTCGCCCAGCCCCACCTGCCGGTGCCGTTGGTCGCCCAATTTCCCTTTCCCGCCTGGGCAACTCGGGGGAGCGAGGCGGCCCCGGTGAGCCCGTTCGCCACCAACGGTGCGCCCGATCCGTCCGCTGACGACCCCTTCGCCGGCCTGCCCGGCGGCGCCGGGGGCTGACGTGCGCCTCCTCCACACGGCGGACTGGCACGTCGGGCGCACGATCCGCGGCCGCTCCCGGGCCGACGAGCACGCCGCGGTGCTGGGCGAGCTGGTCGAGATCGCCGAGCGCGAGTCGGTCGACGCCGTGCTCGTCTGCGGCGACCAGTTCGACACCTCCGCGCCGACGGCCGAGTCCGAGCGGCTCGTGTACCGGACCCTGCTCGAGCTGTCGGCCGGCGGCCGGCGGCCCGTGTTCGTGCTCAGCGGCAACCACGACGACCCCCGCCGCCTCGACGCCGTCGGGCCGCTGCTCGCCGCCGGCGACATCGACGCCGTGGCGTTCGTCGCGCCCGCCGACCGCGGTGGCGTCATCGAGCGCCGCATCGGCGGCGAGACGTTGCGCCTGGCGCTGCTGCCGTGGCTGTCCCAGCGTCACGTGATCAAGGCCGACGAGCTGATGGGGGAGCGGGCCGACCAGCACGGTCAGCGCTACGCGGACCGGGTGCGCCGCATCGTCGGCCATCTCGGCGAGGGCTTCGGTGGTGACGCGGTCAACGTCGTCGCGGGTCACGCCACGGTCGTCGGCGGCACGCTCGGCGGCGGTGAGCGCGAGGTCCACACCGTGTTCGACTACGCGGTGCCGGCCACGGCGTTCCCGCCGACCGCCCAGTACGTGGCCCTCGGCCACCTCCACCGGACCCAGCGCATCGACGCACCCGCACCGGTCTGGTACTCGGGCTCGCCGCTGCAGCTCGACTTCGGGGAGGTGGCCAACGAGCCGGCGGCGCTGGTCGTCGAGATCCACCCGGGCACGCCGGCCGAGGTGACGCCGGTGCCGTTCCGCGCCGGGCGACGGCTGCGCACCGTGCGGGCTGCGCTGGCCGATCTCGACACCCTCGCCGCGGAGGACCCGTCCCTGACGGAGGACCACCTGCGGATCGTGGTGCTCGAGGCCGGGCGCGCCGGGCTCGCCGACGACGTGCGCGAGCGGTTCCCCAACGCCGTCGAGGTCCGAGTCGAGGCGCCGGAGACCGACGAGCGCCCGCGGCCGTCCGAGCCCCGGCTCGGCCGATCGCCGACCGAGCTCTTCGCCGAGTACCTGACCGATCGCGACGTGGACGACGAGCGCCTGGTCGAGCTGTTCGCCGAGCTCGTGGACACCGAGCTCGACGCCGCGGGGATCGGCGGCGCGGGGGAGTCGGCCGATGTGTCCTGAGCGGTTCGAGCTCGGCGGTGTCATCGCGCTCGATGCCGCGGGCAGTGCCATGGGGGAGTCGGCTGATGCGTCCTGAGCGGCTCGAGCTCGAGGGGTTCACCGCGTTCCGGGAGCCGACCGTCCTCGACCTGGAGGACGCCGACCTGTTCGCGCTGACCGGCCCGACCGGCTCGGGGAAGTCGTCGCTGATCGACGCCATCGTGTTCGCGCTCTACGGGTGCGTGCCCCGCTACGACGACCGCCGCCGCGTCGCGCCGGCGATCAGCGAGGGCCGGGTCGAGGCGCGGGTGCGGCTCGACTTCTCGGTCGTCGGCCGCCGCTACACCGCGGTGCGGGTCGTGCGGGCGACCCGCTCCGGCGCGACGACCAAGGAGGCGCGGCTCGAGCGTGCGCTCGACGACGGCACCACCGAGGTGCTCGCCGGCGACGCCGACGGCCTGACCGACGCGGTGACCGGGCTGCTCGGGCTCACCTACGAGCACTTCACCACCTGCGTCGTCCTGCCCCAGGGCGAGTTCGCCCGCTTCCTGCACCACAAACCCCGTGACCGTCAGGCCCTGCTCGTGGAGCTGCTGGATCTCGGCATCTACGAGCGCATGGCCGGCCGCGCCCGCGAGCGCGCCGTGGCCGAGCGCACCCGCCTCGAGGTGGCCAACCAGCGCTTGGCCGACCTCGCCCACGCCACCGCGGAACGCCGTGAGGAGCTGACCGGCCGGGCCGGCGTCCTCGACGAGCTGATCGAGCAGGCCACCGCCGCGCTCGCGCGGCGCCGCGAGATCGCTGCCGGGATCGACGAGGCCCAGACGGCGCAGAAGACGGCGGACGAGGCCATCACCCTCCTCGAACGGGCCCGCGCCCCCGAGGACACGATGGCCTCGGCCACGGAGCTGACCGCGGCGCGCGAGGCGCGGCGCGACGCGGCCGAGCAGGCGGAGCACGCGGACGACGACATCGTCGCGGCCGAGGCCGGCCTGGTGGCGCTGCCCGGTCGGGCCGCGCTGGAGCAGGTCGTCGCCGCCCACCGGGAGCTGGAGCGCCAGCGCCGCCTGGTCGCCAAGGGGACCGCGGCCCGCACCGACGCCGCCGCGGCCCATGCCGAGGCGGTCGCGGCCACCGACGCCGCCCGCACCGCGCTGGAGCGCCGCCGGGAGGAGGTGGCGGCGGCCCGCACGAAGGACCTGGCCGCCGCGGTCGCCGAAGGTCTGGAACCGGGCGACGAGTGCCCGGTGTGCGGCCACGAGATCACCGACCTCGACCACGCCGCCGGCGCCGACCTGGCCGCGGCGAACGAGGCGGAGCGCCGGGCCGCGTCGGCGCTGGGGGAGCAGGAGTCGGCGCTCGCCGCCGCGTCCGCCGAGCTGGCCCGGGTCGAGGGCAAGCTCGAGGAGGTCACGACGCGGCGCGACGAGCTGGCCGAGCGCCTCACCGACGCCCCGACCGAGGACGAGCTCGAGACCGAGCTGGCCGCGGTGGGCGCGGCCGAGCAGCGGTTGGCCGACGCCCGGACCGCGTCGGCCGCGGCCCGTCAGCGCCTGACCCAGGCCGACCGGATCCTCCAGCGCGCCGAGACCGCGGCCCGTCGGGCGCGTGAGGTGCTCGACGCCGCCCGCGACGCACTCGCGCCGCTCTCCCCGCCGCCCTTGGCCCGCGAGGACCTGGCCGAGGACTGGCGCCTGCTCGGTGCCTGGGCCGACGAGCGCCGGCCCCACCTGGTGGCCGAGCGCGACGCGGCCGACGCCCGGCGGCGCTCGGCCGAGGAGGCCGCGGCCGAGCTCGATGCCGGGCTGCGCTCGATCGCCACCGCGGGCGGGGTCACCGGCATCGGCGACGGCGTGCGCGACGCACTCGTCGCCGAGCGGGCCCGGGTCGCCGCCGCCCTCGACCGCCTGGAGACCGACCTGGCGCGACGGGTCGAGCTGGACGCCGATCGGGCGGTCGCGGCGGAGGCCGAGGTGGTGGCGTCCCAGCTGGGCCAGCACCTGCGGGCCAACGCCTTCCAGAAGTGGGTCCTCGACGAGGCCCTCGAACGGCTGGTGGCCGGCGCGACCGGCATCCTCTGGCAGCTCTCCGGCGGCGCGTACTCGCTGACGCTCGAACCCCGGACCTCCAACTTCGCGGTGATCGACCACGTGAACGCCGACGCCGTCCGCTCGGCCCGCACCCTCTCGGGCGGCGAGACCTTCCTGGCGTCACTGGCGCTCGCCCTCGCGCTGGCCGAGCAGGTCGTCGACCTGGCGTCGGCGTCGACGGTGCGGCTCGAGTCGATCTTCCTCGACGAGGGCTTCGGCACGCTCGACCCCGACGCCCTCGACACGGTCGCCGCCGCCATCGAGGAGCTGGGCTCCACCGGACGCACGGTCGGGGTCGTCACCCACGTGCGCGACCTCGCCGAGCGCCTACCGGTGCGGTTCGAGGTCCACAAGGGCCCCGCCGGTGCCGGCGTGGAGCGGGTGGCCCGATGAGCGCCCGGCTGGTCATCGAGCCGTGGGCCCCGTCGTACGGCGCGCCCGTGGACGACGACGCGTTCGGCGAGGCCGCCGGGCCGGTCGACGTCGACGCCGAGGTGCGCGCCGCCAAGTGGGCGCCGATCCGCCCGAGCGGCGCCGCCGAGCGCGGGGTCGTGTTCGTCGACGGCGTCCTGCGCGTCGAGGCCCGGGTCGTCGTGACCAACGACGACGGCCCGCCCCGCCAGGGGATCTGCGCCTCGTGGGCGGCCGGCGCCGTCATCGCCGAGGACCGGGCCACCGTGGCCGACATCCGGGTCGGCCGGGGGCTGTTCTCGCCGAAGGTCGAGGGTGTCGAGAGCGGCATCACCACCTCGTTCGGCGCGTTCACCCACCGCTCGGTCAGCTCGGACGCCGAGGCGTCGCTCGACTGGATGCTGCGCCGCACGATGGCCCGCGACGAGGCGGCCGTGGCCAACGCGGCCGCGGTGGCGGCCCGGGACGCCTCGCTCGTCGTCGTCGACGGCCCGCTCGCCGACCACGACGACGCCGAGGGCCTCGTCGGCTACGTGAAGAGCCAGCACGCGCCGTACCTGCCCGACGAGCTGCACCCGGTGGTCGGCGACCTGGCCGCCGGCGAGCGCACGCCGCTGTTCCGCACCGGGGTCGGGCGGTGGTCCTGGTACCTGCGGCTCAGCGCCGACGCCGCCTACCCGTGGTCGGGCCTCGCCCGACTCGAGGTGTCGGAGGAGCTCGAGGTCGCCGATGCCGCCGCCGTGGCCGACCGGGTCACGCTCACCCTGCCCCGCTATGCCTCCGCACCCCAGAAGGACCCGCGGGCACCCCAGAACCTGTACCCGATCGGCGGGCTCGAGCGGATGCTGCGCCACCGCCTCGGCGACCCGGCGCTGCTCCACCGCTCGCTGCGGGTCGCGGTCGCTCACGGCGCCGCCCGCGCACTGGCCTGAACGTCCAGAGCGGCTCCGGGGCCGGTCGTGCACGGCCGGGCGCGTTCACCGGAATGGCGAAGAGGTCCCTCGTATGGGTGTTCGTTACCTGTTCGTCACCATGTTGTGGCCCGAAGGTCGGTTGACGGCCACCCAGCACTACGATGCGCGAGATGTTCGCGTATCTCGATGCCGGGACCGGAAGCATGATCGCTGCCGCCTTCGCAGGCGGCGCCGCCGGCATCGGCGTCCTCGTGAAGATGTACAGCCACCGCATCCTCGGCGTCGTCTCCCCGAAGCATCGCCAGCGGGCGGCCGCCGCCCGCGCCGAGCTCGTCGCCGACGACGACTGACCGCCATCGGCGCCTGACCCTCAGAGCCCGTGGGTCGTTCATGACCGACATCTCACATGGGTCCGACGCGGGCGGGTCGGCCACCGGTGGCGCACGGCGCGTCCCCGGCTCGTTCCGCGACCCGACCTCCCGGGTCTTCCTGACCGACGAGCTGGTCCTGCGGGCCCTGGATGATCGCGGCGCGGCCGACTACGCGGCCGTCGAGGCGGCTCCGTTCTTCGCCGAGGCGCTCGCCGTCGGCGACATCGTCGCCACCGAGCGCTTCGACGATGCCGCATCGGTCGGTCTGGACGCGGCCACCGTGGTCCTCCGTCACGAGCGCCTGGCGGTGACGACCTACCCGTACGAGTGGTCGTTCGACATGTTGCGCGACGCCGCGTTGCTCCAGCTGCGCCTGACCCGGGCCGCGCTGGCCGACGGCTGCCTCACGAAGGACGCCAGCGCCTACAACGTGCAGTTCGATGGTGTGCGGCCGGTGTTCATCGATGTCGGCTCGTTCGAGCCGTACCGGGCCGGTGAGCCGTGGTTCGGCTACCGGCAGTTCTGCCAGCACTTCCTGAACCCGTTGATCCTCCAGAGTGTGCGGGGCGTGGCGTTCCAGCCGTGGTTGCGGGGGTCGCTCGAAGGTGTCGCCCCGCTCGACGTGCTGCGGTTGCTGCGCAGCTGGGACTGGCTCCGTCGCCGCGGCCTGTTCGCCCACGTCGTGCTCCATGCCCGGGCCGAGGGCCGCTACGCGGACGGGCGCCGGGACGTGCGCGGCGAGATGCGCGCCGCCGGGCTCGGCCCGAAGGTGCTCGACGCCCAGCTGCGGAACCTGGAGCGCACCATCGGCCGGCTCCGCTGGAAGCCGGTCGGCTCGACGTGGTCGTCCTACAGCGGGCGCAGCCACTACAGCGACGAGGCGCTCGCCGCCAAGGAGCGCTTCGTCGAGAGCGTGGCCGCCGACCGCCGACGTGGCCTGGTGCTGGACCTCGGCGCCAACGACGGGCGCTTCTCCCGACTCGTCGCCGACCACGCCGAGCGCGTGGTCGCGGCCGACGTCGACCACCTCGTCGTCGACCGCCTCTACCGCTCGCTGCGCGACGAGGGCGAGACCCGCATCACGCCGGTCGTCGCCGACCTGGCCGATCCGTCGCCGTCGCTCGGCTGGCGCCACCGCGAGCGGCCTTCGTTCGTCGAGCGGATGCGGCCCGACCTGGTGCTGTGCCTGGCGCTGGTCCACCACCTGGCCATCACCAACACGGTGCCGCTGGACGAGATCGCCGAGCTGCTCGTCGACCTCGGGTCGGAGGTCGTCGTCGAGGTGCCCCACGTCGACGACCCGATGACGCAGCGCCTGCTGGCCACCAAGCGGGCGGAGCTGTTCAACGCGTACGGCATCGAGGCGTGGGAGGCCGCGATCGCGGGCCGCTTCGACGTGGCGGCCCGCGAGGAGCTCCCCGGCGGGAGCCGCACGATCTACCACCTGACCCCGAGGGTGTAGGCACCCCGGGCCGGCGCCCGGGCTCAGCGGGACGTCGCCGAGCCCATCTCGTGGAGGACGACGTCGTCGCCCGTCCCGGTCACCGTGTAGGCGCGCAGCTCGTTGGCGCCGGGCTGGTACACGTCGGTCACGAGGCTCGAGAACCGGGCCATGTCGCCCGACGGGTCGAACCCCGAGCCGATGCCGGCGACGCGTCCGTTGACCGCGACCAGGAAGTCCTCGGGCTCGTCGGTGAGGACCGACCCGTTCAGGATGTAGGGCTTGGGCCCGTCCGCGGTCAGGTCGTCGAGGCGGCCCTCCTCGTCGAAGCTGATCGCGGTGGGCGAGTCGTCACCGATCTCCCACTGGTCGACCCCGGTGCCGACGAGGTCGGCGAGCGGCCCGAACGCGACGAGGTCGGCCCAGTCGCCGTCGCGGTCGACCCGTTCGTCGTGGCGTCCAACCCGGGCGAGGAGCGCATCGACCGACGGGGAGACCAGCGGCTCGACCGTCGGATCGCTGCCGTCGAGGAGCGAGTGGCCGTCGAAGGCCCAGTCGGTGTCGACGTCGAGCACGTCGGCGATCGTCGGCACGATGTCGATCACGCTGGCCGGCTCGTCGCGCACGACGCCGTCGAGCTGGCCCGGGAGCTTCACGAGCAGCGGGACGCGGAGGATGTCGTCGCGGTTCTCGTCGGTCAGGTCGCGCCACAGGTCGGGCGGGATGAAGTTGGCGCCGTGGTCCGAGGTGAGCACGACGAGGGCGTCGTCCCAGATCCCCTGGTCGACGAGATGGGCCCGTAGCTGCCCGATGCGCGTGTCGAGGGCGCCGACCTGCATGATGTGGCGGCGCTCGAGCTGCGCGGTGGAGTGGTCGATCAGCGGGTCGTCGAGGTCCTCGGTCGAGCGGGTCGTGGCCGTGTTGGTGTCGCCCCACGGGGTGAGCTGCCACGGGCTGTGGGGCAGCGTCACGTGGATGAACGTGAACGTCGGCTCCGCGGGGATGGCGTCGATCAGCTCGCCGAGCGCGGCGGTCTGGCCGACCGGCCCGGTGACCTCGGTACCGAGCGAGGCCCACTTGGCGTAGGGGTCGTCGGCGTCGACGATGGCGGCCGACGAGCCGGTGTCGAGCGACCCGCCGCCCGACGCGTCGGTACCGGCGGTTGCCGAGCTGTCGGGCGCGCGGGTGTCGGGCGTGCTCGTGGTGGGAGCCGTGGTGTCGGTGGTGAGGGTGGCCGGGCCGCCCTCGTCGTCGGGTGCCGCCGCGTCGTCGTCGCCCAGCACCTCCCCGCCGCGCCCGAACGCGCCCCAGGTGCCGTCGATCGACGGCAGGAGGTCCCGCAGCGTCGGCGGCAGCACCCGGTGGCCGTAGACGATGGCCACGTCGGTCAGGCTCTCGCCGACGTCTCCGGTGCCGTGGGCGGCGCACAGGTCCGAGGGGCACAGATCGCTCAGGATCTCGTAGCGGTTGATCGGGTACGCGCCGCCGAGCATCGTGAACAGGTTGCGGGGGTTGTCCCTGGCGATCGGCAGCGCGTCCTCCTCGGTCACCGTGCCGGTCATCATCGACGGCAACGCCACGTGGGTGCGGGGAAAGACGCTCGACGCGTTGCGGAACCAGGTCGACGTGTCGGCGAGGGCGGCCAGGTTCGGGAACCTCGCCGCGTTGATCCGGCCCTCGGTGTCGACGATCGACGTCAGCGGGAACTCGTCGAGGACGAGCATCACCACCGGGGTCGTGGTGTCGCCCACGGCGACCGAGCCCCGGCCGGTGCCCCCGGACGCGACCACCAGATCGGCCGCCCGGCTGCCGGTCAGGAACAGCACCAGGAACGCGACGCTCGACAGCGCGAGCAGGTGGAGGAAGGTGCGCACGCCGCTGCTCACCTGCTCGACCCAGGCGACCGCCGCGCCCGCCAGGACCGCGGGAACGACGGCGGCGGCCAGCGAGGTGACGCCAACGAGGCGCATGACGGCCAGGACGAACAGCGCGACCAGGGTCGCGACGATCACGTGGTGGGCGATCGTGCCGGCCCGGCGATCCACCGCGTGAGCACCGACCATCACCGCGCTCAGGACCACGGCGGGCACGAACGTCACGACCAGTGCGACGGCCACGATCTGGCCCGTGGCCAGGTCGGCCGACACGAAGAACTCGGGGTTGGCCCCGAGCAGATCGAGCAGGGGCTGGGTGATGGCGATCGACGCCAGGCCCAGCACCGCGACCACCCGCCCGACGAGCTGGCGCCGCGAGACCGGCCGACCCGAGCCGGCCGACGCCCGGTCGGGCGTTGCGCCGGGGGCTGCCGCCGGCTCGGCCGACGCCGCCGGGGCGCCCGCGGCGGCGGGCTCGGAGCCGTCGTCGGGCGGGTCGTTGGCGGGCTGGTCGTCGTCCATCGGGGGTGCGGGGGTGCGGGCTCCGGAACCGGGTCGGGCCAGCATACGGATCCCCCCGCACTTGTCCCCGGCGCCCCGCCCCCCGGCCGGCAGGCTCAGCCGGTGTCGGTGGCGGCCTCCCCGTCGGTGGCGGCGCCGTGCGCGAGGGGCACCAGCGGCCACGGGCCCTCGTAGCGGGCCGAGGGCCGGAACAGCGTGCGTTGCGCGGCCTGCTCGAGGACGTGGGCGGCCCAGCCGGCGACCCGGGCGGTGGCGAACATCGGGCTGAACAGTCCGGCCGGGACCCCGCAGCGCTCGAGCACGACGGCGGTGTACAGCTCGACGTTGGTGCGCAGCGGCCGCTCCGGGTGGGCGTCGGCCAGCGCGGCCAGTGCCCCGGCCTCGATCCGCTCGGCGGCGTCGATCCTCGGTCCGCCGAGGGTCCGGGCGATGTCACGCAGCAGCAGTGAGCGGGGGTCGTCGGTCCGGTAGACGGCGTGGCCGAACCCCATGAGCCGCTCGCCGCGCCCGAGTCGGGCCCGGATCGCCCGGTCGATCGCGTCGTCGTCGGGCATGAGCACCGCGAGCTCGTCGATCAGCTCCAGTGCCCGGGCCGGCGCCCCGCCGTGGAGGGGGCCCGACAGTGCGCCGAGTGCCGCGACCAGGCACGACGCGGCGTCGGCGCCGGTCGACGCCACGACGCGGGCGGTGAACGTCGAGGCGTTGAACCCGTGGTCGGTGGTGAGCACCAGGTACTGCTCGACCGCCCGGACGGCCTCGTCGCCGGGAGCCACGTCACCGATCATGCGGAGCAGGTCGGCCGCGTGGCCGAGCGTCGGGTCGGGTGCCACCGGATGTTCGCCCCGGGTGGTGCGCCACGTCCCCGCGACGAGGACCGGCGTGGCCGCGACCAGGCGCAACAGGTCCTCGGCCCGCTCGGTGGGGTCGAGGTCGTAGAGCGCCCGGCAGCCGAGGACGGCGCCGGCCTGCGACATGGCGGTGCGCAGCGTGTCGAGCGGGCCGGGACCGGCCGCCGGTGTCGCGAGGACGTCACCGAGCCGTTCGGCGGCATCGACCCGCAGGTCGCCGAGCCGGCGCCGGAAGCCGGCCTCCTCGTCGGGGTCGGGGAGGTGGCCGACCAGGAGCACGTGCCAGACGGCCTCGAGGGACCGGGTGCGGGCCAGGTCGATCACGTCGTACTGGCGGTAGTGGTAGCGGCCCTCGTGGCCACGTACGTCGCCGACGGTGGTGGAGGTGACCTCGACGCCCCGCAGGCCCGGGGGCGCGGCGGGACGGTGGTCGATCAGCTCGGTCATGGGGGACTCCTCCGCGTCTGATGGGGTGCGGCCGTCTCGTACGGCCGGGGCGGCGGTCGCCGTTGATCGCTCGTCTCGTCGATCGTGATCCGCATCGTGCACGCCGTCAACATTGATCAATGTGCAACACATACACGAGTGCGGTCGACGTCGCGCGACCGGTAGATTGCGGCGGATGCGACGGCTGACGGCCGACGAGGCCGCCGAGCGCCTCGGCATCAAGAAGACGACGCTCTACGCCTACGTGAGCCGGGGGGTCCTCCAGAGCGAGACCGCGCCGGACGGCCGGCGGTCCACGTTCGACGCCGGTGAGGTCGAGACGCTGGCCCGGCGGGGACGCCGGGCCGACGCGCCGGCATCACTCGACGTCGTCGTCGTCACCGAGCTGACCCGGATCGAGGACCACCGGTTGCACTACCGGGGCCGTGACGCGATCGAGCTGGCCCGCACCGCCCGGTTCGAACAGGTGGCCGAGTGGCTGTGGCGGGGCGCGGCCGCCGATCCGTGGGGTCGCGACCTCGATCCCGACGGCGCCGTCGATGGCTGGCGTCCCCGTCCCGGTGCGGTGGCCCTCGCCCGGACGGTGTGCAACCCGATCGGGCGGCGGACCCCGGCGGACCGCCTGCGGGTCGCCATCGCCGCACTCGCCGCGGTCGACGACCTGCGCTTCGACCTGCGGCCCGATGCCGTCGCCGACGTGGGCCGCTCGCTGCTGGCGACGCTGGCGACGACGCTGCGCGCCGACGGCGGGTCCCGGGGAGGGGTGGCGGCCGACGTCGCCGCCGCGCTGGTTCCCGACGACCACGAGCGGTGGGTGACGCCGATCGAGCGGGCCCTGGTCCTGCTCGCCGACCACGAGCTGGCCACGTCGACGCTGGCCGTGCGGGTCGCGGCGTCGACCCGGGCCGATCCCTACGCCTGCCTGTCGGCCGGGCTGGCCGCGGTGTCGGGCCCGCTGCACGGCTCCGCGTCGACCCGGGCCCACCGGCTGCTGGCCGAGGTCGACCGGCCCGAGCGGGCGACGGCCGTGGTCGGCGACCAGCTCCGCCTCGACGGCCGGGTGCCCGGCGTCGGCCACACGCTCTACCCCGAGGGTGACCCCCGGGCGGTCGAGCTGATGGCGTGCCTCGCCGAGGTCGCCAACGACGGGCCGGCCGCCGAGATCGTCGACGCGGTGCTCGCCGCGGTCGGCCAGCGCACCCCGACCCGGCCCAACATCGACCTCGCCCTCGCCGCGCTCGCCCTCCACGCCGGCATGGAGCTGGGTGCCACCGAGGCCATCTTCTCCCTGGCCCGCTGCGCCGGCTGGCTGGCCCACGCCATGGAGGAGTACGAGGAAGCACCGCTGCGGTTCCGGGCGAGGGCCGTGCCCCGCGGCTGAACCGGGCGGAACGTCTCGGGCGTCAGGGCTCCCAGTGGTCGTAGCGCACCGCGGCGATCCGGCCCTCTGCGTCGACGAACAGCTCGAACGAGAACCACTGCAGGCAGCTGTCGGTACCGACGGGAGTGGCGCTGTAGTGGCGCACCTCGACGTCCAGCTCGGGCACCGTCAGTGGGTCGCCGACTCCGCACCGCCGGACCGGGCCTTCCACGAGCTGCACGCCACCTCCGACGTCCGGCCAACGCGCCAGGACATCGATCGGGCCGGACGCACCGTTGAACAGCTCGACGTCCGCGACCCACTGGGTCCGGTCGGTCGGGTCGGTCAGCGGCTGACGGTGGACGTCGCCGACGAGGAGCACGGCGTCGTCGGTGAACGGGACCGAGGGATCGAGCTCGGTCACGGTGGCGAAGAGCAGCGGAACTCCCTCGGGCAGGGGGCCGGGGGCGTTGCACGGGTCCTGACCGAGGTCGTCGAGGTGGCGGGGGTCGACGATGTCGGCGATCGTCGGTGCGCCGGCGTCGTCCTCGGTGACGATGAACAGCGGTGAGTACGGATCCCCGCTGATGACGGAGACGCAGTTGCCGTCGAACCGGTCGGTCTCCTCGAACGGCACGCCGAGCAGCTCGACCGCCTCCTCGACCGTCGTTCCCGGGGTGACCGGGCCGAAGATGTCCCACGCGAGGTCGATGTCGACCGGTCGATCCTCGCGGGCGAGAACCCGGATCGTCGGCATCGCGTACGGGCTCGACTCGAAGGTGTGATCGCCGGGTTCGAGCACCTCGCCGATGGGGCCGGTGGCGAACCACTGGTCGGGGCCGAGCCGGTGCTCGCCGTCGACCCACTCGACCGTGATCGTGTCGAAGCCCTTGTTCCACACCTGCACGTCCTGGAACTCGCCGACGATCACGCACGGCGCCGCCGGTTGGGCCTCGAACAGCGTGATCCACGGTTCGGGCCCGACGAGGGTCTCGCACTGTCCGTCGTTTGGTGTTGCGCCATCGCTCGGCGTGGTCACGTCCCCGGCCCGGTCGAGGTCGACGAACGTGCCGGGGTCGGAGCGCTCGTCGGTCGCCCACCAGCCGCCGACGGCGACCGCGGCGACGACCACGACGATGGCGGCCCGCAGGGTGGTGCGGGCGGCGGTCCGGCGGTGGCGCAGGCTCCGGTGGCGGCGATCGACCGCGGCCCGCAGATCGGCCGGTACGTCGATCTCGGCGGCCCGGCGGTCCAGCTCGGCCCGCAGCGTGGCGATCTCCCGGTCGTCGAGCAGCTCGTCTCCGGTCACGACAACACCTCCTTCAGCTCGGCGTGGGCACGGTGGAGGCGGGAGCGCACCGTGCCCTCGGGGACGTCCAGCAGGTCGGCGATCTCGGCGAGGGTGTGCCCGCCCCAGTAGCGCAGCACGACGACCTCACGGCGGGGGCGGCTGAGCCCGGCCAGCACGTCGGTCAGGTGGTCGGTCCCGGCGGCCGGGTCGACAGCGCGGGGACGCAGCACCCGGAGCACCCGCCGCTCGACGGTGCGCCGCCGACCGAGGTCACGGCAGCGGTTGACGACGCAGGTGCGCAGGAACGCCCCCGGGTTGGTGACCGTGTCGTAGCGGTCGAGGAGCCGGGCGAACGCGTCCTGGACGGCGTCCTCCGCCTGCTCCCGGGAGTCGACGAGCAGGTGGGCGAGGCGCAGCATCACCTCGTGCTCGGCCATGAACACCTCGTCGAACGACGGTGCCGCCGGGGCCGCGACGTCGAGCGGCCTCGCGACGGCCGCCGTGTCCGGTGGCTCGCGTCTGGTGCTGTCGCCCCGCAACGGCGGTCGTCCTTCCACGTGCTCGCCGACCCTCACACCCCACCGACGCACGAGCGGCCCGGATCTCTCCCGGTTTCGCGGATCTCTCGCCGATCCCGGGCACCGGCGCCGCGGTCACGGCCCGGCGGTCAGCCCTCGGCCAGTCTGGCGAGGGCCCGACGGTCGTCGTCGGTGGCCGGGGTGTAGGCCACGAGCTCGAACTCGGGGGCGTCGGCCAGCGCCAGGCGGTGGTGGACGAGGCGCAGGTCGCCGACCACCGGATGGGCGAAGTGGCGCTGGGTCGACGTGAACCCGGCGACGTCGCGGGAGGCCCACAGGCGGGCGAACTCGACGCTGTGGGCCGACAGGCGCTCGACGAGGTCGTCGACCGCGGGGTCGCGGCGGCGCCCGGCGTGGGCCCGGAACTGGCCGACGAGGCGGGCGGTCTCGGCGGGCCAGTCGGCCATCAGCTCGCGCAGACGGGGGTCGGCGACCACCAGCTCCAGGAGGTTGACGGTGCCGGGGACCGCGTCGGCGAGCGGGGGGAACAGCCGGGCCTCGGCCCGGTTCCACGCCACCATCGTCCAGCGGTGGTCGAGCACGTAGGCCGGGTTCGGTTCGAGCGCGTCGAGCAGGGCGACGGCGCCGTCGGGGGGCCGGGGCCGCGCCGGTGGCGGCGCGGGGTCGGCCATCTCGGCGAGCACGAACAGGTGGGCCCGCTCGTCGGGGCGCAGCCGCAGGGCCCGGGCGAGCGCATCGAGGACCTCCGGCGCGGTCGTCGTGACCCGGCCCTGCTCGAGGCGCGACACCCAGGACACGCCGACGCCGGCGAGCACGGCCAGCTCCTCGCGGCGGATGCCCGGCGTCCGGCGCCGGCCCGCGTCGGCGAGCCCGACGTCAGCCGGCCGGGTCCGTTCCCGTCGGGAGCGGAGGAAGGTTCCGAGCTCGCTCGCCCGCACGACGTCGATCGAAGCAGATCCGCGGGCCCGCGGCCCGGTCGGGTCGCGCGGGTCGCGCAGGTCGCGGCGGTGGGGTGATCAGTTCTGGAGGCCGTGGGAGCGCAGCCACCGGTCCCACGCCGGGAACCCGAGCTCGTCGTGGCACGCACAGGTGCACGTCATGCCCCGCGGCTGCTCGGGGTTGACGCCGGGGTCGGGCCACCAGCCGGGGCAGAGCTCGTGGCGTCCCGTCTCGCACAGCGCGCTCATCATGTCGGGCCCGGTGCCGCGCGGGGGCCGCCCCCGCCTGGGTCGATCGTTCTCCGCCATGCCCCCATGGCGACAGGCCCGGGCGGGTCGAGAAATGGGCCGTTCGCTTCGGTCGCCGGGTGGATCCCCCCGAAACCGCAGGTCGGGCGGGGTTCGATCGAACGTTCACCCACCCCTCGTACCCACGATGGGTGTTTAGTACAGTGCATTGAGTGAGGCCGCTGCGTGTCGTGGAGAGTTCTGTCGTGGCAGAGACCTCTGCGCTCGTCGCGGCGGTGGCGACCGCGCCGTTCGGGTTGGCGTTCATCGACGGCTCCGGCCGGTGGCACTCGGCGAACGGGCGGGCCGCCGCGGTGGTCGGCGCCCGGCCGGGCACGCTCGTCGCGCCGGCCGGCCTGCTCGACACCGTCCACATCGAGGACCGGGCGACGGTGGCCGACGCCATCGCCTCGCTGCGCGACGGCCTCCGCAACGAAGCGACCATCGACTGCCGGTTCGTGCACGAGAGCGGCCACGTGTCGTGGGTCGAGGTGCGCCTCTGGTGGGTCGAGGCCGGCCCCGAGGGGATCGACCCGGTGATCGCCTGCCAGCTCCAGGACGTCAGCGGGCGCCGCGAGGTCGAGGAGCGCTACCGGTGCGCGCTGCGCGACGCGCCCATCGGCACCGTGCTGTGCACCCCCGGCGGGCTGTGGCTCGAGGTGAACCGGGCGCTGTGCGAGATGCTCGGGCGCACCGAGGGGGAGCTGCTCGGCGGCACCTCGTTCACCGACGTCCTCCACCCCGACGATCGCGACCGCGTGTTCGAGCTGTTCGCGTCGAGCCTCGACTCGTCGCCCGAGCCCGGGCGGGTCGAGGCCCGGTTGGTGGCCCCCGACGGGCGCATCGTGTGGACCGACATGACCGTGTCGCTCGTGCGCCGCCCCGACGGGCTGCCCTTCTACCTGATCGTCCAGATCCAGGACGTGACCGAGCGGCTCGAGCAGGCCGAGCAGCTGCGGGACATGGCACTCCACGACCCGTTGACCGGCCTCGCCAACCGCATCCTGCTGTCCGATCGCATCGAGCAGGCCCGCCACCGCACCGTCCGCAGCGGTCGGGCGATGGCCGTCCTCTACTGCGACGTCGACGATTTCAAGGCGATCAACGACACGCTGGGCCACAAGGTCGGCGACGAGTTCCTCACCGAGCTGGCCCGCCGGATCCAGATGGTGCTCCGCCCCAGCGACACCGTTGCCCGGGTCGGTGGCGACGAGTTCGTGGTCGTCTGCGACGGGCTCGAGGAGCCCGACCAGGCCCTGATGATGGCCGACCGGGTCGGCGAAGCCGTCGACCGCGAGATGACGATCGACGAGGTGCCGCTGCGCCGCACCGTGTCGATCGGGGTGGTGACGGTCGAGGGCGGCGACACGACCGAGCACAGCGCCGAGACCCTGCTGCGCGACGCGGACACCGCGCTCTACGCCGCCAAGCGCGACGGGCGGGCCCGCCACGCGGTGTTCACCGAGGAGCTGCGCCACCGCACCGTGCACCGCCACCGGCTGGAGAACGAGCTGCGGGTCGCCGTGGAGGACCAGGCGTTCACCCTCCACCACCAGCCGGTCGTCGACCTGGCGACCGGGGCGGTCGTCGGCTTCGAGGCGCTGCTGCGGTGGTTCCACCCCGACCGGGGCCTGCTCGGGCCGACCGACTTCCTCGACGTCGCGGAGGAGTCGCCGCCGTTCATGGTCGAGCTCGGCGAGTCGGTGCTGCGCCTCGCCTGTCGCGACCTGCGGGTGCTGCGCCGCCGCTTCGGTGAGCACGTCTGGGTCGCGGTCAACGTGTCCGGCCACCAGCTCGGCGAGCCCCGGTTCGCGGAGACCGCGGCGCGGGTGCTCGAGGAGGAGGGAGCGAGCGGCTCCGGCGTGCACATCGAGCTGACCGAGTCGATCCTCGTCCGCAGCGACGGCTCCGCCATCGCCGACCTGCGTGAGGTCCGCGCCCTCGGCCTGCGGGTGGCGATCGACGACTTCGGGACCGGCTGGTCGTCGCTCAGCTACCTGCGGTGCCTCCCGGTCGACCACCTGAAGATCGACCGCGCGTTCGTGGCCAACCTGTCCGACGGCGGCGAGAAGATCCCCAAGGCCATCGTGCAGATGGCCGACGCCCTCGCGCTCGACACGGTCGCCGAGGGGATCGAGGCGCTCGAGCAGGTCGACGTGCTCCTGGGCATCGGTTGTCGGCGCGGCCAGGGGTTCTTCCTCGGCCCGCCCGCCCCGGTCGACCAGGTCCAGGTCGAGCCCCAGGTGGCGGCCCAGCTGTCCCACCTCGCCGCGTCCCACGGGCTCGCCGGCAGCTGAGCCGACGCCCCGGCCGCGCCGGCCCGGCCGCGCCCCCGCGAGACCCGGTGGCGGGTAGCTTTCTCCGATCGTCGCGGGGAACCCGCAGGTCAACGTGGAAGTTGGAGGGCGAGATGTCGTCGACGAAGGTCCGCGTGGTCGCAGGGGTCGTGCTCGCCGCGTCGCTGCTCGTGGCATGTGGTGACGATGACGACGACGTCGCCACGACCGGGGACGCCGCAACGGACGACACCACGACCACCACGGCCGGCGACGACGCCGGCGGTGACGACACCGCCGAGGACGACACCTCCGACACGACCGCGGCCGGCGGCGACGGCTCCGGCGACGGCGAGATGACCGAGGCCGCCGCGTGCGCCGCCGACGCCGGGACGGTCAGCGAGGGTGTCCTCACCATCGGCACCGACACCCCGGCGTTCCCGCCGTGGTTCCAGGACGACGACCCGACCAACGGCGAGGGGTTCGAGAGCGCGGTCGCCTATGCGGTCGCCGGCGAGCTCGGCTTCGCCGCCGACGCGGTCACCTGGACGATCGTGCCGTTCAACAACGCGTTCGCGCCCGGCGAGAAGGACTTCGACTTCGACATCAACCAGGTGTCGATCACCGCCGAGCGCGAAGAGGTCGTCGACTTCTCCGACGGTTACTACGACGTCAACCAGGCCCTGGTCGGCTACGAGGACTCGGCCGCGGTCGGCGCCACCACCGTTGCCGAGCTCCAGGGCCTCCAGCTCGGCGCCCAGGTCGGCACGACCAGCCTCGACTTCATCACCGAGGTCATCCAGCCCGAGTCCGAGCCGCTCGTCTACAACGACAACAGCGCCGCCAAGGCCGCGCTCGACGCCGGCCAGGTCGACGGGATCGTCCTCGACCTGCCGACCGCCTTCTACGTGAGCGCGGTCGAGATCGAGGGCTCCGCGGTGATCGGCCAGTTCCCGTCGGTCGGCGACGAGCCCGAGCAGTTCGGCATGGTGTTCGAGGACGGCAACCCGCTGCGCGACTGCGTGAACCAGGCGCTCGCCGCGCTCGACGAGTCGGGCCAGCTCGACGCGATCGAGCAGGAGTGGTTGGCCGAGGCCACCGGCGCGCCGGTGATCGAGGTCGGCTGATGCGGACGGGCCCGACCGGCACGCCGCGCACCGTGGTGGGGTGAGCGAACCGGGACCCGGGGCGGGGGCGGGCGACGCGATCGCGCTCCCGCCGCCACCGACGACCGTCGGTCGGCGCCGGCTCCATCAGCGCCGTCAGCGCCGGCGCTCGACGCTGATCGCCTCGATCAGCACGGTCGTGGTCGTCACCGTCGTCTACGTGGCGATCACGACGGCCGAGGGCTGGCCCGAGGTGCGGGACTCGTTCCTGTCGCGCTCGCAGTTCCTCGACTCGTGGCCCGACGTCCGCTCCGCGTTCTGGCTCAACGTCCGGGTGTTCCTCATCGCCGAGGTGTGCATCCTCGTCTTCGCGCTGCTCATCGCCCTCGCCCGCAGCTCCCGGGCGCCGACGCTGTTCCCGCTGCGCCTCGCCGCCATCGTCTACACCGACCTGTTCCGGGGCATCCCGGTGCTGCTCGTCCTCTACATCCTCGGCTTCGGCGTGCCCGCGCTGCGGTTGGACCACGTCCCCAACGACCCGGTGTTCTGGGCGACCGTGGCCCTGGTGCTGAGCTACTCCGCCTACGTGTCGGAGGTGTACCGGGCCGGCATCGACTCGGTCCACGAGAGCCAGCGGGCCGCCGCCCGCTCGCTCGGCCTGTCGAGCGCGCAGACGCTGCGGTTCGTGGTCGTGCCCCAGGCCGTGCGGCGGGTCGTGCCCCCGCTGCTCAACGACTTCATCGCCCTCCAGAAGGAGACGGCCCTCGTCGGGGTGCTCGGCCCGATCGAGGCGGCTCGCCAGGCCCAGATCGACTCGTCGCGCGACTTCAACTTCACGAGCTACCTGACCGCGGCGGTGCTGTTCCTGCTCATCACCGTGCCCCTCACCCGGCTCACCGACTGGCTGCTCGCCCGCCAGCGCCGCCGGACCACCATCGGGTCGGTGTCGTGACGGCGACCGGGCCCGCCGACGGGGCCGAGCGCCCGAAGCTCGCGCTGTCGGGGGTGTGGAAGGCGTTCGGGGACCACACGGTGCTCGCCGACGTCGACCTCGCGGTGGCCGAGCACGAGGTCGTCGCCCTCATCGGTGCGTCGGGGTCGGGCAAGTCGACGTTGCTGCGGTGCGTGAACCTGCTCGAGCCGATCGACCACGGCGAGATCCTCCTCGACGGCGAGGACATCGCCGAGCCCGGGCTCGACGCCGACCGGGTCCGACGCCGCATCGGGATCGTGTTCCAGTCCTACAACCTGTTCCCCCACCTGTCGGTGCTCGACAACATCACGCTCGCGCCCCGCAAGGTGCTGCGTCGCGGACGCGCCGCGTCGGCGGCGCGGGCCCGGGACCTGCTCGACCGGTTCGGCCTCGCCGACCGGGCCGACGAGTACCCCGATCGGTGGCCAGCAGCAGCGGGTCGCCATCGTCCGGGCCCTGGCCATGGACCCGGAGCTGATGTTGTTCGACGAGGTGACCTCCGCGCTCGACCCGGAGCTGGTCGGCGAGGTGCTGGCCGTCATCACCGAGCTCAAGTCGTCGGGCATGACGATGGTCCTCGCCACCCACGAGATGGGCTTCGCCCGCGAGATCGCCGACGAGGTCTGCTTCCTCGACGGCGGCCGCATCGTCGAGCAGGGCCCACCCGAGGCCATCTTCGAATCACCCACCGAGGAACGCACCCAGCGGTTCCTCCAACGCATCACCGCCGCCCGCCGCCTCTGAACCCCGGTCGCCGTCCGATCGGAACCCGGCCCCTCCTCACGGTCGTCCCATGTACGACGGTGAGGAACGGAGGCGTGTGATGAGGCGAAGGTCCGCAGGAACCGCCGGGCTCGTGGCGCTGGGACTCGCGGTCGCGGCATGCGGCGGTGTCGACGGCGAGGAGGGATCCACCGCCGGTGGCCGGGACGAGCCCGATGCGGTCGGGGCGGTCGTCCTCTCGCCCGATGCGGAGCGGGCGACGGCCGCGGGCGACGCTCCGGTAGCTGACTGGGTGGCCGGCGTGAACGACGCCGGCTGGCGGTTCCACCGGACACTCGAGGGCAACGCCGTGTCGAGCCCGACCAGCATCGGGCTGGCGTTCAGCTTCGCCCGGGGTGGCGCATCGCCGGGCACCGGCGAGATGCTCGACGAGATCTTCGGGTTCCCGGCGGGGGAGGCCAACCACGACGCCGCCAACGCGGTGTCGCAGGCGTTGGCGGGCGCCGGCCGGGGCACGACCACGCTGGAGACCGCGAACCGGCTGTTCGTCGTCGACGGGTTCGAGGTGAACCAGGACTTCGTGGACCTGGGGGCCCGCTCGTACGGCGCCGGCGTGGCGACGATGCCCGGCGATGCCGAGGGCAAGGCCGCGGTCGTCAACGAGTGGGTCGACGAGACGACCCGGGGGCTGATCCCGCAGATCGTGACGAGCGAGCTGATGGCCCCGGTGCTCGTCGAGCTCGTCAACGCCGTCTATCTGAAGGCGGACTGGCTCCACCCGTTCCACCCCGGTCTCACCGCCGACGAGCCGTTCACGAACGGGGACGGGACCGAGGTCGATGTTCCGTTCATGGGCTGGGAGGAGCCGGTCGCGGTGCCCTACGCCGACCTCGGTGAGGCGGAGGCCGTCGGCCTGCCCTACGAGGACGGCGACCTGACCATGTGGCTGGTGGTCCCGACGGCCGACGACGGGCTCGCGGGCCTGGAGGAGTCGCTCGACGCCGAAGACCTCGCCTCGCTCGGTGACCGGGCGACGGCCACGTCGCTCGACCTGTCGTTGCCGACGTGGGAGGCCGAGCTCGGGATGGCGAACCTCCTCGACTGGCTTGGTCCCGAGGGCCTGCGTGGTGCCAGTTTCGGCGGCATCGCTCCCGGCCTGGAGCTCAGCCACGCGGTGCACGGCGCGAAGATCGTTGTCGACGAGGAGGGCACCGAGGCCGCGGCGGCCACGGCCCTCGGCTTCCGGGTCTCCGCCACGGAGCCCGCGTCGGCGGTCGAGGTCGTCGCCGATCACCCGTTCCTGTGGGCGCTCGTCCACGAGCCGACCGACAGCATCGTGTTCACCGGTCGCGTCACCGACCCGTCGTGACCCCGTGCTCAGCTTTCCGCAGTGATCAGCTGAACGCGTTGATGCCGGTGATCGCTTGGCCCAGGACGAGTTGGTGGATCTCGTTCGTGCCCTCGTAGGTGTAGACCGACTCGAGGTTGTTCATGTGGCGGATCACCGGGTACTCGAGGGTGATCCCGTTGGCGCCGAGCACCGAGCGGGCCTCCCGGGCCACCCACAGGGCCTCGCGGACGTTGTCCATCTTCCCGAAGCTCACCAGCGCCGAGGTGATCGTGCCGGCGTCCTTCATCCGCCCCAGGTGGAGCGCGACCAGCGTTGCCTTGTTCACCCGCACCATCATCTCGACCAGCTTCCGCTGGGTGAGCTGGAACGACGCGATCGGCTTGCCGAACTGGGTGCGGTCCTTGGCGTAGTCGAGCGCCGCCAGGTAGCAGGAGCGGGCCGCACCGGCCGCGCCCCACAGGATCCCGTAGCGGGCCTCGTTCAGGCACGACAGGGGGCCCCGCATCGAGGCCACGCCCGGCAGGACCGCGGCCTCGGGCAGGCGGACGTCGTCCATGACCAGCTCGGAGGTGACCGACGCCCGCAGCGACAGCTTCCGCTCGATGTCGTTGGTCGAGAACCCGGGTGTGTCGGTCGGGACCACGAAGCCCCGGATGCCGTCCTCGGTGCGGGCCCACACGACAGCGACATCCGCGATGCCGCCGTTGGTGATCCACATCTTGGTGCCGTTGAGGATCCAGTCCGAGCCGTCGCGGCGGGCGTTGGTCCGCATCGACGACGGGTCCGAGCCGGAGTCGGGCTCGGTGAGACCGAAGCAGCCGATGGCGTCACCGGCGGCCATCGCCGGGAGCCACTCCTGCTTCTGCTCCTCGGACCCGTAGGCCCAGATCGGGAACATGGCCAGCGAGCCCTGGACCGACACGAACGAGCGGGCGCCGCTGTCGCCCGCCTCCAGCTCGAGGCAGGCGAGGCCGTAGTCGGTGGCGCTCATCCCCGCGCAGCCGTAGCCCTCGAGGTGCATGCCGAGGAGGCCGAGCGCACCGAACTCCTTGGCCAGCTCCTTGGGGAACGTGCCCCGCTCGAACCACTCGCCGACATCGGGCAGGACCTTGTCGGCCACCACCTTGCGCACGGTGTCGCGCAGCAGCAGCTCCTCGTCGCTGAGCTGGGCGTCGAGCTCGAGGAAGTCCTCGGCGCTGCCCTCACGACCCTGGTGGCGGGTCGTGTGCGTACCGTTCGGGCTCGCGGTGTTGGTCACCGCACCATGATGGGCCATCAGGCGGTGACCCGTGCCACTCCTGGTGCCGGGAACTAACGAACCGTCAGCAACTGCACCGCCGGTCTCGTGAACCGGCGGCGCTGGCGGGCGCCAGCCCGTCGGCGAGCGAGGCTCAGCCGGGGAGCTCCGGGATCATCGAGGCGTAGAGCCAGGTGTCGAAGAGGTCGCCCAGGTCCTGGCCCGACAGCTCCTCGCTCAGCGCGATGAAGTCGTCGGTCGAGGCGTGGGAGCCGCCGAAGCGCTCGACCCAGGTGCGGACGATCGAGAAGAAGGTGTCGTCGCCCACGGTGAGGCGCAGCGCGTGGAGGGTCAGCGCGCCCCGCTGGTAGACGGTCGGATGGAACAACCGGGTCGGGCCGGGGTCGCCGGGCGGGACGACGAGGTTCGGGTTCGCCCGGATCGCCTCCATCTCGGCATCGATGTCGTAGCCGGGGGCCTGGTCGGCCAGCCACAGGTGCTCGGCGTAGGTGGCGAAGCCCTCGTTGAGCCAGATGTCGTCCCACTCGGCCACCGACACGAGGTTGCCGAACCACTGGTGGGCCAGCTCGTGGGCGGCGATGATCTCGCCGAACGAGCCGAGCGCGAGGAGGTCCTCACCGAAGAGCGACATCGTCTGGGTCTCCAGCGCGAAGCCGAGGCTCTCGGGGGCGACTACCGCCCCGTAGCGCTCGAACGGGTAGGGGCCGAACAGCTCGACGAAGACGTCCATCATCTCCGGCGTCGGGTCGAACGGCGTGTTCACCCCCTCGGGCAGGTCGGCCGGCAGGAAGTCCACGATCGCCACGCCGCCGGACGTGGTCGTCTCGACGATGCGGTAGTCGGACACGTTCACCGTGGCCAGGTAGGTCGCCATCGGGTCCGACGCCTCCCACGTCCAGGTCGAGGTGCCGTCGCCGTTGTCGTCCCGGTCGGTGAGCAGGCCGTTCGCCGCCACCTCCAGCTCGTCGTCGACGGTGACCCGGAACGTGAACGTGGCCTTGTCCCTCGGGTGGTCGTTGCCCGGGAACCACGAGCTCGCGCCGTCGGGCTCGCTCGCCACCCACGACCCCTCGGCGTTCGAGCCCCAGCCGATCTCGCCGAGACCGGCGGGTGAATCGAACGACTCCGGGCTTCCCACGTAGTCGACCGTGACCTCGAACGTGTCGCCCTCGGCGATCGGCGCGGACGGCGTGACCACCAGCTCCCGGTCGGCGCGGTCGTGGGTGGCCGACTCGCCGTCGACGTTGACGCCCTCGATCGTGAGCGGCCCGGTGAAGTCGAGGTTGAACGCGGACAGGTCCTGGGTCGCGGTCGACGTGACGACCGCGGTGGCGTCCAGCGTGTTGGCGGCGAGGTCGTAGTCGAGCGTGAGGTCGTAGTGATCGACGTCGTAGCCGCCGTTGCCGAGCGACGGGTAGTACGGGTCGTCGAGGTCGGCCGACCCGGCGACCGGGTCGAGCGCCTCGGTCGTCGAGGTCGTCGTCGCCTCGACCTCGGTGGTCGTGGTCGGCGCGTCGCCGGTCGCCGTGGTCGAGGCGCCCGCCGTCGTCGTGGTGGTCACCCGGTTGCCGAGGTCCTCGTTCAGGCCGCACGCGGCCACGGCGGCGGCCAGGATCACGGCGAGCGTTGCGCGGCGAGGGTTCACGAAGGCTCCGGGAGGGGAGGGGGAGCGGGTAGAGACAGGTGAACAGGGAGGTGACGGACGAATCGAGCGTATCGGTGCACCCCGGTCACCTCATCTCTCGCTCGGATCGGCCGATGCGATCGGTGTTCGAGCACTTGGAGGTTCCCGGGATGACAGAGGTCAGCACGGCACGATCGATCGAGACGGGGTCGGCGGCGCTCGCGCTCGCCGAGACCCACGTCCTGTCGGTCCTCGCCGGGGCCGAGAAGGACTCGGTGCGGGCCGAGCGGAAGGCCCGCGCCGTCGAGCTCCGACTCGCCGCGCTGTCGGAGATCGTCGGGCCCGAGAACGCCGATCCGGCCACGCCCGAGTCGATCGAGGAGGCCCTCGCCTCCTGGGGTGCGCACGCCGAGGTGGCCCGCCGGGCCATGGTGCTGCTCGACATCATCGCCATCCCACCGTTCCACCCCTACGAGCTGCGTACACCCCGCAAGTACCGGCGCCGCGCCGTGCTCCGCCTGTGCGAGCTCGTCGAGCTCGACAAGTCCCACCTGTCGGAGATCGACGCCGCGGTCGCCGAGGCCCGCAGCGCCCACGGTAAGTCGACGCGCAGCGTGTCGCGCATCATCTCCGGGTCGGGCACCTACGCGCTCGGGTCGCTGCGGATCTCGGCGCGCGTTCCCTCGGCCATCGGCGCCGCGGTCGGACTCGGCGGGGTGCCCGCCTACGTCCACGGTCTCGCCGAGCTCGGCGACGGCCGGTTCCCGACGGCGGGCCTGGGGTTCCTCGGCCTGGGTGCGGGCCGCAAGAGCGGGCTCGACATCGACCTCACGTTGCGGCTCTCCACGCCGGCGCTCGAGCGCAGCCTCATCCGGGACCAGGCGGCCCTGGCCCTGATGGAAGCCCTCGGCCGTGGGGACCTTGCGGTGCTGATCGAGTCGGAGATGGGCACGCGCCTCGGTGACCTGCGCGCCGCCCACGACGCCGAGCTCCTCCTCAACGACTCCGGCGCCAACCGTCTCGCCCACATCCGCTCCCGGCTCGAGCTCGTCGGACGGGCCCACTCCTGGATGACCGAGCACGTCGCCAGCCCCGGCTGACCGCCCGCATCGCGGGCCCGGGTCACCGCCCGACAGACGGCCCGGTCGTCCAGCTCGTGCTCGTCGCCACCGCCCGGTCGCCCTCACGCCCTCGCCAGGTGCCGCCGCGGTCCGTCACGGTCTCGGCCGCGGGTGGTTGCTCCCCGGCCGCCCGTCGCCCCGGTCAGCGCCAACCCCGGGCCGGCCGGTCGGCCCCGGCGGGATCGTCGGGCCGCACCAACCGCCGAGCCCCGCCGTCAGGGTGAGCGGTCGCCGCCCAGCGCGCGTGGATCGCCGCCGGAGTTCGTCTCGTCGCCCTGTTGGTCCGGTTGCGGGCGCTCGGTTCGCGGCGCCGTCGTCGGCGGCGGGGCCGGGTCACCCTCGGTGTCGGGGACCGGGATCGTGGTCGTCGGGGGCACCACCGTGAGCGTGGTCGTCGTCGTGGTCGGGTCCGGTTCGTCGTCGTCGCCGATGGCGAGCGGCCCGGCGCCGCACCGTGCGGCGATCAGCACCACGACCACCACGATCGCCACGACCGCGAGCCCGGCCACGGCGTCCTGGTCCTCCGGCGTCCCGCCGAGCTCTGGCAACGTCTCGCCCACTGCGACCGAGCGTAGGTGCCGCCCGGCCGGGACCGTGGTGCCGAGCGGGCCGCGGGCGCATCGGGCGGCTCCGCAGCGGGCGGGTGAGCGACTAGGTTCGGGCGCGGTGCGGCCTACTCCTCCCCCCGGAAAGCTCCCGCTGCGATGAGCGTGCCGCCGGTCGTCCGCGTCGAGATCCGCGGCGGTGGTTCGGCTCATGCCGCCGCCGTCCTGTCCCGGGCCCGCGACCTCGGCTTGTCGGGGGTCGAGCGCTGCGAGGTCGTGCGGGTCGTGCACCTCGCCGGGCCGCCCACCGCGGCCGACGTCGAGCTGCTGTGCGACCGGGTGCTGGTCGACCCCGTGCTCGAGCGGGCCAGCTGGGCGCCGTGGTCCGCCGCGTCCCACCACGAGCCCGCCGACGGCGCCCGGGTCGTCGAGGTCGGGCTCCGCCCCGGGGTCACCGACGCCGAGGCCCGCACGCTCGAGGCCGTCGCCCGCCGGCTGGGCACGGCGCAGCTGCGGGCGTCGACGGTCACCCGCTACGAGCTCGCGGGCGACATCGACGACCGCACGCTCGACGACCTCGTCCGCCGGCTGCTGGTCAACGAGACCGTCGAGCGGTGGGCACCCGACGCCCTGGAGCCGGCGTTCGTCGACGACACCGACCACGGCGACGCCGTCGAGGTCGTCGCGGTCCGCGGCAGCGACGACGACACCCTGGCGAAGATCGGCGCCGAGCGCCGCCTCGCCCTCGATGCCGCCGAGCTGGCCGCCATCCGCGACCACTTCACCTCGATCGACCGCGACCCGACCGACGCCGAGCTCGAGACCCTGGCCCAGACGTGGTCCGAGCACTGCGTCCACAAGACGTTCCGGGCCCGGATCACCGCGGTCGAGCTCGACGCGAACGGCAACGAGGTCGGCCGTAGCGAGATCGACGGGCTGCTCCGCCAGCTGCGTGACGCCACCGACGAGCTGTCGCCGCCGTGGCTGCGCTCCGCGTTCGTCGACAACGCCGGCATCATCGACTTCGACGACGACCTCGAGCTGTCGGTCAAGGTCGAGACCCACAACCACCCCTCGGCGCTGGAGCCCTTCGGTGGCGCCAACACCGGCGTCGGCGGCGTGGTGCGCGACGTGATCGGCGTGTCCACACGCCCCGTCGCGGTCACCGACGTCCTGTGCTTCGGCCCGCCCGACACCGCCCCGACCGATGTGCCCGACGGGGTGCTCCACCCCCGCCGCGTCGCCGAGGGCGTCATCGCCGGCGTCGGCGACTACGGCAACAAGCTCGGCCTGCCCACCGCGTCGGGCGCGGTCGTCTACCACGAGGGCTACACGGCCAACCCGCTCGTGTACTGCGGCTGCGTCGGCCTCGCCCCCAAGGGCTCGCACCCGACCGATCCCCGCCCCGGCGACCTGATCGTCCTCGCCGGCGGACGCACCGGCCGTGACGGCATCCGGGGCGCGACGTTCTCGTCGGCCGAGCTGGAGCACGACACGGCCGAGGTCGCCGGCAGCGCGGTGCAGATCGGCGACCCGATCACCGAGAAGCAGCTGATCGAGCTGGTCGAGGCCGCCCGTGACGAGCGGCTCTACCACGCCATCACCGATTGCGGCGCCGGTGGCCTGTCGTCCGCGGTCGGGGAGATGGGCGAGAAGGTCGGCGCCGAGGTCGACCTCGTGACCGTGCCCCGCAAGTACCCGGGCCTGGAGCCGTGGGAGGTGTGGCTGTCGGAGGCGCAGGAGCGGATGGTGTTCGCCGTCGCCCCCGACGATATGGCCCGCCTCACCGAGCTGGCCCGCCGCTTCGAGGTCGAGGTGTGCGCCATCGGGACCTTCACCGGCGACGGCCGCCTGACCGTGCGCCACGGTGAGCGCACGGTGGTCGACCTGCCGATGGACTTCCTCCACGACGGGATTCCCCGCCGCGCACTGCTCGCCCGCTGGTCGCGGCCCGCGCCGGCGACGGGCGACCGCCCGGCAGCCGCCACCGCCACGTCGGCCGACCTGGGTGACCTGGTGCTGCGGGTGCTGGCCGACCCGACGGTCGCGTCCAAGGAGGACGTGTTCCGCACCTACGACCACGAGGTCCGGGGCGGCACCCTCGTCCGCCCGACGTGCGGGCCCGAGGCCGACGCCCCGACCGACGCCGCCGTGCTCAAGCCGCTCGGCACGTGGGACCACGAGCGCTCGTTCGCCATCTCGTGTGGCGTGAACCCCCGCCACGGGCTGGTCGACCCCTACGAGATGGCACTGGGCGCGGTCGACGAGGCGTTCCGCAACCTCGTCGCCGTCGGTGCCGACCCCGACCGCGTCGCCCTGCTCGACAACTTCTGCTGGGGCGACCCGTCCAAGCCCGACCGCCTGGGCGGCCTCGCCCGGGCCGTCCAGGGCTGCGTCGACGCCTCCCTCACCTACCGGGCGCCGTTCGTGTCCGGCAAGGACAGCCTCAACAACGAGTTCATGGGCTCGCCGATCCCCGGCACCCTGCTCGTCACCGCGGTCGGCTTCGTCGAGCGGTTCGCCCACGTGACCACGCCGGCCGGCGGTCGCATCGGTGACGCCGTGGTCGTCGTCGGCGAGACCCGGGCCGAGCTGGGCGGATCGATCGCCGCCGAGCACGATCCGTCGCTGGCGGCCGCCGCGCCCGGCGCGCCGACCTCGCCGGCCGAGCCGCTCGTGCGCTACCGGGCCGTCCACCGGGCCATCACCGACGGGCTGGTGCGGGCGGCCCACGATCCGAGCGAGGGCGGCCTCGCCGTGGCGCTCGCCGAGCTGGCACTGTCCCACCGAACGGGCCTGGACATCGGGCTCGGGACCGACGGCCCGCTCGTCGACCCGGCCGCCGGGCCGCTCGACGCCGCCGCCGGGCTGTTCTCCGAGACCCACGGGCGGCTCGTCCTCGTGGTCGACCCGGACGACGTCGCCGCGCTGGCCCGGGTCCTCGACGGCGTCGCCCACGAGGTGGTCGGCCACCTCGTCGAGGCGCCCCGCCTGCGGATCGCCCACGACGGCGCCACCGTCGTCGACCTCGGGGTCGACGAGCTCGCCGCCGCCTGGAACCGCGACACGAACCGGGACGCGCACGGGACGGTCGACGCATGAGCACCGCCGGCGGCCCGTCCGTGGCCATCCTCGTCGCCCCCGGCACGAACCGCGAGGGCGAGACCGCCCGGGCGGTGGAGCTGGCCGGCGGTCGCCCGGCGATGGTCGAGGTCCCCGAGCTCGTGGCCGGAGGCGCCACGTTGGGGAGCCACGACGTGGTGATCGTCCCCGGCGGCTTCTCCTACGGCGACGCCCTCGGCGCCGGCTCGGTCCTGTCGCTCGGCCTCACCGACGTCCTCGCCGGCTGGGCCGCGACCGGCAAGCCGCTCATGGGGATCTGCAACGGCTTCCAGGTGCTGGTCAAGGCCGGCCTGCTGCCCGGTCCGCCCGACGCCACCCGCCGCGTGACCCTCACCGACAACGAGCGGGGCCGCTTCGAGTGCCGGTGGGTCCACCTGCAGGTGGTGCCCGGCGGTGCGGTCGACCTGCTCGACGGCGTCGACGAGCTCGTGGCCTGCCCGATCGCCCACGGCGAGGGCCGCGTCGCGGTCGCCGCCGACGGTGGTGCCACGACCAGCGACGCCGCCGGCATCACCGACACCGTCGCCCGCCTGGAGGCCGACGGGTGCGTGGCGCTGCGCTACGTCGACGCCGACGGGTCCGCCGCCGGTGGCGCCTACCCGATCAACCCGAACGGCTCGGTGGCCGACATCGCCGGCCTGCGCAGCCCGGCCGGCAACGTCGTCGGCTTCATGCCCCACCCCGAGGACCACGTCCACGAGGTCCAGGACCCGTTCGGCCGCCCCGGGCGCCTCGGCCTGTCCGTCTTCCGATCGGTGGTCGCCCATGGCTGAGCCCGAGCCCTTCCTGCGCTCCGACGTGGCCTTCCTCGGCGAACCGGTCGTCGGCAAGGTGCGCGACGTCTACCGCCACGGCGAGGACCTGGTCATCGTCACCACCGACCGGCTGTCCGGGTTCGACCGGGTGCTCGGCGGCGTGCCCCACAAGGGCCAGGTGCTGAACCAGCTCAGCGAGTGGTGGTTCGCCCAGCTCGAGGACGTGTGCGCCAGCCACCTCATCGCCGTGCCCGACCCGAACGTGACCGTCGCGGTGGACTGCCGGCCGATCCCGCTCGAGCTCGTGGTCCGCGGCTACCTGACCGGCGTGACCGACACGTCGATCTGGACCCGCTACGAGCGGGGCGAGCGCGACTTCGGCGGGACGACGCTGCCCGACGGCCTCGCGCACAACGCCCGCCTGCCGACCCCGCTGGTGACCCCGACGACCAAGGCACCCGCCGGCCACCACGACGAGAACCTCGACCACGACGAGGTCACCGGTCGCGGCCTCCTCGACGCCGCGACCTGGGACCGGGTGCGCGAGATCGCCCTCGGCCTGTTCGAGCGCGGCCAGGACCTCGCCCGGGAGGGCGGGCTGGTGCTCGTCGACACCAAGTACGAGCTCGGGGTCACGCCCGAGGGCGAGCTCGTCGTCATCGACGAGGTCCACACCCCCGACTCGAGCCGCTTCTGGACGACGGCCTCGCTCGAGGCCGGCGAGCCCGAGAACCTCGACAAGGAGGTCGTCCGCCGCTGGTACGCCGCGCAGGGCTACCGCGGTGACGGCGATCCGCCGCCGATGGCGCCCGAGCTGGTCGCCGACATGAGCCGGCGCTACGTGAGCGTCTACGAGCGGCTCACCGGCAAGGCGTTCGAGCCCGCGGCCCAGCCGGCCGGGCCGCGCATCGCGGCGGCGCTGCGGGACTGGGCATCGTGACCGCCCAGCCGCTCGTCGGGGTCATCATGGGCAGCGTGTCCGACTGGGACACGATGGAGCGGGCCGCGACCACGCTCGACCGCTTCGACATCCCCTACGAGACCGAGGTCGTCTCCGCCCACCGGACCCCGGGCCGCATGGCCGAGTACGCGGCGAGCGCGGCGGAACGGGGCCTCGAGGTGATCATCGCCGGCGCCGGCGGCGCCGCCCACCTCCCGGGCATGGTCGCGGGCCACACCCTCCTGCCGGTCATCGGGGTGCCGGTGCGGAGCAAGGCCCTCGGTGGGATCGACTCCCTGCTCTCGATCGTCCAGATGCCGGCGGGGGTGCCGGTGGCGACGATGGCGATCGGCCCGGCCGGGGCCGAGAACGCCGCGCTCCTCGCCGTCTCGGTGCTCGGCGCCTCCCGCGTCGGGCTGCGCGACGCGCTGGCCGCCGACCGGGCGCGCCGGGCGGAGGAGAGCCTCAGCCAGCAGCTCCCGCCCACGTGAGCGTCGAGCGGTCACCCGATCCGATCCTGCCCGGCGCCACGATCGGCGTCGTCGGCTCCGGCCAGCTCGGCCGGATGCTTGCGTTCGCCGCCCACCGCCTCGGGTACCGGGTCCACGTCCTCGGCGACGCCGGTGAGCCCGGGCGATCCCCGGCCGGCCAGGCGGCGGACCACGAGACCGTCGCCCCCTACGACGACCGCGACGCGGTGGCCGCGTTCTGCCGGGCCTGCGACGTGGTCACGTTCGAGTTCGAGAGCGTCCCGCCGTCGGTCGCCGAGATCGCGACCGGGGTCGGGGTGCCGGCCCGCCCGGGCGCCGATGCGCTGGCCACCGTGTCGGACCGGATCGCCGAGAAGTCGTTCTGCGCCCGCCACGGGCTGGCGACCACGAAGGTCGCGTTCGTACCCGACGGGGGTGTCGGCCTGGCCGCCGCGCTCGACGAGGTCGGTGTGCCCGCGATCGTGAAGACCGCGACCGCCGGCTACGACGGCAAGGGCCAGTGGCGCATCGACGAGCCGGGTGCGCTCGCCGGCGTCGCCGCCGAGCTGGGCGAGCGGCCGGCGGTCGTCGAGGCCGTCGTCGACCTCGCCTCCGAGGTGTCGGTCATCGTCGCCCGCACCGCGGCCGGCGACGTCGCCGCCTACCCGCCGATCCGCAACGACCATCGCAACCACATCCTCGACGTGTCCCGGTACCCGTCGGGCCTCGACCCGGCGCTCGAGGCCACGGCCGCCGAGATGGGGCGGGCCGCGGTGGAGGGGCTCGGCCTCGTCGGCCTGTGCGCGGTCGAGCTGTTCGTGACGACCGACGGTCGGGTGCTGGTCAACGAGCTCGCACCCCGGCCCCACAACTCCGGTCACCTGACGATCGAGGCCGCGGCGACCGACCAGTTCTCCCAGACGATCCGGGCGATCTGTGGCCTGCCGCTCGGCTCGACCGACATCCGGCCGTCCGCGATGGCCAACCTGCTCGGGGACCTGTGGGACGGCGGCGAACCCCCGTGGACGGAGGCCCTCCGCCTCCCCGGGGTCCGGCTGCACCTGTACGGTAAGGAATCGGCACGGCCCGGTCGGAAGATGGGCCACCTCACCGTTGTTGCTGACGAGGTGACCGATGCGAGGGAGCGGGTCCTCGCAGCTCGCCGCGGTCTCGCCCACGCCTCGCCCACGGAGGAGCACCACGTGCACGACCGAGACGACCGGCCTCGCGAGGAGTGCGGCGTCTTCGGCGTCGTCACCCCCAGCGGTGAGGCAGCCAGGTTGACGTTCTTCGGCCTCTACGCCCTGCAGCACCGCGGCCAGGAGGGCGCGGGCATCGTCACCTACGACGGGGTGACCGCGCACGTCCACAAGTCGCTCGGGCTCGTGTCCCAGGTGTTCCGCGAGGAGAACCTGCGCGAGCTGACCGGCGGTGCATCGATCGGCCACACCCGCTACTCGACGACCGGCTCGGTCCACCAGCGCAACGTCCAGCCCTACGTGCTCGAGACGATCGACGGCCCGCTGGCGCTGGGCCACAACGGCAACCTCGTCAACGCCCCCCAGCTGCGCCGCGAGCTGCTCGAACGCGGGGTCGGACTGCAGAGCTCGTCCGACAGCGAGGTCATGATCCACCTCCTCGCCGGTGCCGGCGGGCCCGACTGGGTCACCCGGATCCGCATCCTGATGGCCAAGGCCGAGGGTGCGTACAGCCTCACGCTGCTCACCCGCGACGGCGTCTACGGCGTGCGCGACCCGTGGGGCCTGCGCCCGCTCGCCCTCGGCGAGCTCGAGGGCGGCGGCTACGCGCTGGCGTCGGAGAGCTGCGCGTTCGCGCCGATCGGTGGCCGGCTCGTGCGGGAGATCGAGCCCGGCGAGATCGTCCACCTCACCGAGGACGGCTACGAGGTCCACCCCGGTGCGCCGCCCCGCAAGCTGGCGTTCTGCACGTTCGAGCACATCTACTTCGCCCGGCCCGACTCCAGCTTCGGCGGTCGCCTCGTGCACCAGGTGCGCCAGTCGCTCGGCCGCAAGCTGGCCCACGAGCTGCCGGTCGAGGCCGACATGGTCATCGCGGTGCCCGACTCCGGCACGCCCCACGCCATCGGCTACGCGGCCGAGAGCGGGATCCCGTTCAGCGAGGGCCTGATCAAGAGCCGCTACATCGGTCGGACGTTCATCGAGCCGAGCCCCGAGCTGCGCCGCGCCGGCGTCGCCATGAAGTTCAACCCGCTGGTCGACAACCTCGACGGCCAACGGGTCGTGCTCGTCGACGACTCGATCGTGCGGGGCACGACGTCGGGGCCACTGGTGAAGCTGCTGCGCGACGCCGGCGCCCGGGAGGTCCACCTCCGGGTGTCGTGCCCGCCGATCTGCTACCCGTGCTTCATGGGCGTCGACATGGCGTCGCGCGAGGAGCTCATCGCCGCGAACCACTCGGTCGAGGAGATCCGGGCCCACGTCGGGGCCGACTCGCTGGCCTACCTGTCGCTCGAGTCGATGATGGAGGCGCTCCAGCCCGACACCGGGTTCTGCAACGCCTGCTTCACCGGCACCTACCCGTTCGACGGCGCGTCGCAGTTCGTCGAGCTCCAGGGCCGTACGACGTTCGCCGAGGTCATCGGTTGAGCGCCGTCGGGTCCCACGGCACCCCGGGGTCCCCGAGCCCGGCGTCGCTGCCTCCGGCGACCCGTTCCGGGGGCGACTGAGCCGTGCGGGTCCTGGTCGTCGGCGGCGGTGGCCGCGAGCACGCCATCGTCTCCGCCCTCGGCCGCTCTCCCCGGGTCGACGAGATCCTGTGCACCCCCGGCAACGGCGGCACCGCGACCGAGCCCCGGGTCCGCAACGTCAGTGCGTCCGGGGCCGGTGGTTCCGGGGTCGACGCGCTCGTCGAGCTCGCCGTTGCCGAGCGGGTCGACCTCGCGGTGATCGGCCCGGAGGACCCGCTCGTCGACGGCGCCGTCGACCGCCTGGTCGCGGCCGGTGTCCCCGCGTTCGGCCCGGTCGCCGCCGCGGCCCGCCTCGAGGGATCGAAGTCGTGGTCGAAGGCGGCGATGGAGCGTTGGGCCATCCCGACCGCGGCGTCGGCCACGTTCACCGACCCGGAGGCCGCCATCGCCCACCTGCGGGCCCACGACGGGATGCCGCCGGTGGTCAAGGCGTCCGGCCTCGCCGCCGGCAAGGGCGTCGTCGTCGCCGACACGCTCGCCGACGCCGAGGACGCGGTGCGGGCCTGCCTGGTCGAGGGCCGCTTCGGCGACGCCGGCCGCGAGGTCGTCATCGAGGAGCGCCTCGTCGGCCCGGAGGTGTCGGTGCTCGCGTTCTGCGACGGCACCGATGTCGTGGTCATGCCGCCGGCGCAGGACCACAAGCGCCTGGGCGACGCGGACGCCGGCCCCAACACCGGGGGCATGGGCGCGTTCGTGCCGTCCCCCATCGTCGACGACGACGTGGTCGCCGAGGTCGAGCGCACCGTCCTGCGCCCCGTGCTCGACGGCTTCGCCGCCGAGGGAACCCCGTACGTCGGGGTGCTCTATGCCGGGCTGATGCTCACGGCCGCCGGGCTGCGGGTGCTCGAGTTCAACTGCCGCTTCGGCGACCCCGAGACCCAGGCGGTGCTGCCGCTGCTCGAGAGCGACCTGGTCGACGTGATCGAGGCGTGCCTCGCCGGCCGGCTGGCCGCCACCGAGGTGCGTTGGTCGACCGACGCGTCCGCCGCCGTCGTCATGGCGTCGGGCGGCTACCCCGGCAGCTACCCGACCGGTCTCGAGATCTCGGGCATCGACGCCGCCGTCGGGCCCGATCGGGTCGTGTTCCACGCCGGCACCCGCCGGGTCGGCGACCGGCTGGAGACCTCCGGCGGTCGGGTCCTCGCGGTGTCGGCCACCGGTCGGGTACTTGCCGAGGCCGTGCGCAGCGCGTACGAAGGCGTCGACCAGATCTCGTTCGAGGGCGCCGTCTGGCGCCGTGACATCGGCATCCCGGGAGTGACCACGTGAGCAGCTACTCGAGCGCCGGTGTCGACATCGGGGAGGGGGAGCGCACGGTCGCTCTCCTCGCCGACGCGGTGAGCTCGACCCGCACACCCCGGGTGCTGTCGGACGTCGGTGCGTTCGGCGGTTCGATCGACATCTCCGGCCTCGGCACCAGCCCGGTGCTGGTCGCCTCGTGCGACGGCGTCGGCACCAAGACCGAGGTCGCCGTCGGGCTCGGCCGCTACCGCGGCCTCGGCCACGACGTCGTCAACCACGGAGTGAACGACGTGCTGGTCCAGGGGGCGCGGCCGCTGTTCGCGCTCGACTACGTGGCCACCTCGTCGCTCGTCCCCGAGGCGGTGGCCGAGCTGGTGATCGGTGCGTCCGAGGCGTGCCGGGCCGTCGGGTGCGCGCTGCTGGGCGGCGAGACCGCCGAGATGCCCGGCGTCTACGTGCCCGGTGCGATGGACGTCGTCGGCACCGTGGTCGGGGTGGTCGAGCGCGAGGCGCTGCTGCCCCGCTCCGAGGAGCTGCGCGCCGGTGACGCCCTGATCGGGATGCCCTCCGTCGGCGCCCACACCAACGGCTACTCGCTGATCCGCCACATCCTGGCCGACCACGACATCGACCTGGCGACGTCGTTCCCCGACGACCCCTACGACCGCAGCTGGGCCGACGTGCTGTGCGAGCCCCACCACTGCTACCTCACTGAGGTCGACGCCCTCGCCGCGTCCGGCGTGACCGTCCTGGCGCTGGCCCACATCACCGGCGGCGGCCTCGTCGGCAACGTGCCCCGTGTGCTGCCCCCTGGTCTCGCCGCCCGCATCGAGGTCGGGTCGTGGACGGTGCCGCCGCTGTTCGACTGGCTGGTCGACGCCGGCGGGGTCGAGGTCACCGAGGCCCACCGGACCTGGAACATGGGGGTCGGGATGGTCGCGATCGTCCCCGAGGGCGACGCCGACCGGGCGGCGGCGTCGGTGACCGGCGCGTCGGTGATCGGCCAGCTCGTCGAGCGGGGCGACGGCCCGGCCGCCACACTCGTCGCGCCGTGAACCTCCTCGTGACGGCCCGCCCGCCCTGGCTCCGGTGAGCGGTGGTGCGCCCGGCTCCGGCGGCCGCCTGGTCGTGCTGGCGTCGGGCAACGGCTCGAACCTGCAGGCGATCCTCGACGCCATCGACGACGGTCGCCTCACCGCCGAGGTCGTGGCGGTGGTGGTCAACCGCCGGGCGGCGTATGCACTCGAACGGGCGACGGCCGCCGACATCGCGACCGAGTACCTGGGGCTGCGGCCGTGGATCGACGGCGGCGGCACCCGCGAGACCTACGACGAGCGCCTCGCCGAGATCGTCGCCGCCCACCGCCCCGACTGGGTGGTGCTGGCCGGGTGGATGCACATCCTGAGCAGCCGGTTCCTGGACCACTTCCCGGACCGGGTCGTGAACCTCCACCCGGCGCTGCCCGGCATGTTCCCCGGCGCCCACGCGCTGGCCGACGCCCTCGCCGCCCACGAGCGGGGCGAGGTCGACCACACCGGCATCATGGTCCACCTCGTGCCCGACGAGCGGGTCGACGAGGGCCCAGTCCTCGCCACCGAGGAGATCCCGATCGAACCGGGCGACACCCTCGAGACGCTCGCCGAGCGCGTCCACGCGGTCGAACACCGCCTCCTCGTCTCGGTCCTCGCCGACCTCGTCACCCGCTGAGCCGAGGGTGAGCGGCCGCCCGGTCGTGTCGGCCGACCGATTCGCCGTGGCCGGCTGGCGACGCGACGGTCACCGGCGCCTAAGTTCGCCGGATGGCACGAGTTGCGGTGGTCGGTCCGGGGTCGGTCGGGTTGTTCTTCGCGGGGCATCTGGCCGCGGCAGGACACGACGTGGTGTCGTGCGCCCGGCGGCCGTTCGACAGGTACGTGATCGAGTCGGAGACGGCGCCGCTCGACGTCCCCGCCCGGGTCGCGACCGACCCGTCGGAGCTGACCGACGACGAGCGTGACGTCGACTGGGTGTTCGTGGCCGTCAAGGCCCACCAGACGGTCGGGGCGTCCGGGTGGTTCGAGCCGCTGTGCGGGCCGTCGACCGTGGTCGTGTCCGTCCAGAACGGGGTGGAGGACGTCGAGCGCCTGACCCCGCTGGTCGGCGGGGCCGAGGTGCTCGGCTCGGTCGTGTACTGCGGCGCCCAGCTCGCGGAGCCCGGCCGCATCCGCCACACCAGCAGCGGGTTCCTGATCGTGGACGACACCGACCACGGTCGTGCGGCCGCCGCGCTCCTCGGTGAGTCCCCGGCGCAGATCCGCCCGTCGGAGCGCTACGTCACCGAGCTGTGGCGCAAGCTCGGGCTCAACGTCGCCGCCAACGGCATCACCGCGCTGACCGGCAAGTCGATGGAGGTCCTGGACCGGCCCGACGCCGCCGAGCTCGCCCGTGGGCTGCTCGACGAGTGCTGGACCGTGGCCCGGGCCGAGGGCGCCGACCTCGGCGACGACGACATCGAGCGGTTCCTCGCCGCGCCCAAGCCGGCGGGAGGCATGACCTCGATGCTGGCCGACCGCCGCGCCGACCGGCCGACCGAGTACGACGCCCTCCACGGCGCCGTCGTGCGCATCGGCCGCCGCCACGGCATCGCGACGCCGCGGCACGAGGTGATGGTCGCGCTCCTCGCCGCCGGCGACCCCGAGGGCTGACCGGGCGGCCGGTCCGTTTCGACCGGCCGGGGCGGGGGAAGGCGCGAGGGTACGCAATCGAGAGGAACCCCTGCATGAACGCACGACTCGCCGACACCAAGGTCGCCTTTCTCGCCACCGACGGCGTCGAGCAGGTCGAGCTGACCCAGCCGTGGCAGGCCGTGAAGGACGCCGGTGGGACACCCGAGCTGGTCTCGGTCGAGGCCGGCACGATCCGGGGCTACCACCACCTCGATCCCGCCGATCCCTTCGACGTCGACCGGACGGTGGCCGACGCGAGGGCCGAGGACTACGTCGGCCTCGTGCTGCCCGGCGGGGTCGCGAACCCCGACCAGCTCCGCATGAACGACGAGGCCGTCGCGTTCGTCCAGGCGTTCGTCGAGCGGGGCCGACCGGTCGCCGCCATCTGCCATGCGCCGTGGCTGCTGATCGAGGCCGGGGTCGTGTCCGGTCGGACGATCACGTCGTACCCGAGCGTGCGGACCGACCTCCGCAACGCCGGCGCCACGGTGGTCGACGAGCAGGTCGTCGTGTGCGACGAGCGCCCGTCGACCTTCGTCACCTCCCGCAACCCGGACGACCTCGACGCCTTCTGCTCGACCTTCGTCGAGCGGTTCGCCAAGCAGCTGACCAAGGCCTGACCAGGCGGGGCCGCACGCCCCGCCGATCCGAGACATCCGCCCGCCGGCCCGGAGCCGGCGGGCGGTGTCGCGTCACCGCGGACGGTCGCGATCGACCATCCAGCCGTGCTCGGCGGCGAGGTCGAGCACCCGCACGGTGTCGACGACCCGGGGACCGCGACGTTCCACGTGGAACCGGGCCGGTCGATCCGGCGCCAGCGGGAGGTGCCGTTCGCCGTCCAGCGCGAGCACCGCGGGCCCGGTCGTCTCGACGACCTCGCCGAGCCCGACCCTCGTGATCTTCTCGATGCCGACGGGGACCACGAGCCCGGGCGCCAGCGGCGCACGGACGCACATCGGTGCGTGGTCCGGGTCCGCGAACCACACGGCGACGCCGCCGTCGCGGTCATCGGCACACGGTGCGAGCAGACCGGCGACCGCCGAGATGCCGACCGCGGCCGGCTCGGCCCGGCACACGACGGCGAGCCGGAGACGGGCCGGGTCGAGCAGGGCCCGGGCGCCGACGAACCGCTCGTCCACCGTGACCGCATCGACGAGGGCGAGATCGGCGGGTGCGCCCGGCATCTCGACGGCGACCACCTTCGTGCGGGGCGCCACGACCGCGAGGTCGACCATCGACGCCGCCACGAGCCCGGCGGCGACCCCGGCGACGGTCGGCTCGTCGTGACGGGGGAACACGTTGTTGGTGCCGACCGACACGGTGACCATCGGGGCGTCGGGCCAACCGGCGGCCGCGGCCCGATGGGTTCCGTCGCCACCGAGGACGACCAGCACCGCACAGCCCGCCTGGCGCATCAGCGCGGCCGCGGCGATGGTGTCGGACTCGTCGCCCACGGTCTCGAGGTCGCACGGCTCGAGCCGGGCGCCCGCCACGGTGCGACCGGCGCGTCCGAGCAGGTCGTAGCGGTCGGGCAGGTGGACGAACCGGTCGGCGCCGGCGGCGACGGCTCCGCCGAGGATGCGCCGGAGCACGGAGATCTTGTGGTCGACCGTCGACGGAGCGGCCGCCGCCGCGACCCGCCGCACGTCGCGCCCTGCGACCGGGTTGGCGATCACGCCGATCGGAGCCGCGCCCATCGGCACTGGCTAGCCGCGAACACGATGGTCGGCAACGCCCTCGCGTCGGTGATCGCGACGGTGGGCGGGCTGGTCCCCTCGCACCGAGGCCGGGGAGTGTCGGCCTCAGTGGCTCCGGAAGCCGTCGATGAGCTGCTCCGCGCCGTCGACCGCGGCGGCGACGGCCGGCGCCAGCATCGCCGGTGGCGCCTCCATGCTGGTGGCCGGCCCGGGCACCGCGGCCCAGTGGCGGGTCCGGTCGGGCAGGTGGGCGATGACGGGCCGGTGCGGCTCGTCGATGATGCTGAAGGTGACGCCGTCGATGACCGCTCGGACGCCGAGCGAGTCCCGGTAGGTGTAGGGCCGCCAGATGCGCCAGACGGCCACCTCGCGCTCGGCGATGACGGGCTCGGCGCCCGGTCGGTGGAGCGTGCGCTCCCGGAGGAGGCCCTCCCGGCCGAGCAGGTAGGCGGTGCGAGCGACGATGGTCGTCGCCACCAGCGTCGGTGGTGGCGGCGGCGGTTGGCGGCTGCGCAGGGTGCGGATGATGCCGGTGCGGTCGAGCGACGCCTCGAGGTGGATCTGGACGGGCGCCGGGCCATCGGCCAGCAGCAGCGGGACCGCGTCGTCGTCGAGCACCGGGGAACCGGCCTCGAGCGCCCAGTCGGTCGTCGGTTCGTCCTCGATCCACAGCGTGTTGGGCGCCGGGGGCGGCGGTGTGGCGCGACCGTGGACCCGCGCGCCGCTCTCCGGAGGCAGCCCCAGGGCGCACAGGACGCCTCGTGCCTGCCAACGATGGGGCAGGTCGGGGGCGACGGCGAGGTGGATGCGCTGGCCGTCGGGCAGCACGACGACGGAGGAACCACCGGAGACGAGCACACAGCGGCCGTCGTCGGCCTGCCAACCGACGGCGAAGCGGTCGTCCAGGTGGGGCGCGCGTCGAAGGACGCCCGACCCGTCGAGGGTCGTGTCGTGGCCCCGGGCCGGGAGCGCGAGGTCTCCCGGAGTCACACCCGCCGCGAGCGCCGCCATACCACTCCGCTCTTCGAACGCGGTCCGCCACCGTCGATCGTACGCCGTCGTTCCGCCGGTCGTGCACCGGCTGGTGACCGGCGTTCGCGACCGTTGGTGCCACGGCCCGAGATCGGCGCGCCGTGCCACCCCGGCGAGCAGGACGCGGGCGGACAGACCGGCTCGCCGAGGCGACACAACGCGTTGCGATCACATTACGACTGTGCCGTTTATGTGACAATCGCTTCGCCCTGAGCATGTTGCGTGCGCCGGTGAGCGGCGACCGGACCGGCGCCGGGACGAGCAATCGGCATCCGGACGTGCGCCGTCGGGGCGGGCGGCACCGCATGGTCGACGAGGGCGAACGGGTCCGGACGCGCTGAATGCCGCCCCGGTGAATCGGAGGCGGGCGGTTCTCCGAGTCACCGGTGACGGCATTCAGTGTTGCGCTCAAGTTACGACTATGACGGAACGATCGCAATCCCTTTGCAGAAATGTGATCTCGACCTGGTCGATCCCGGTCCGCCTGCCGGGGCGCGTGCCGGACGGGCCGGTGAGCAGCGGGAAGAGGTGGCCGGATCGTTCGCGAGGCAGGCGAACAAGGGGCCAAAACGAGAAGTGACCGCCTCGGTGGTTCGGACGCGGGCGGATGACCGAACCACCGATGACGGCACTCAGCGTTGCGTTCACATTACAACAGTGTCGCTGCCATGACAAGACCATGACGATCGGTAGGTCACGACTCTGAATGGTGACCAGGCACCCACGGTGCGTCACGTCGCTCGCGGAACGCCGCGATGCCCTCCTGCGCCTCCGGAGCGTCGAACAGCTCCTGGGACCGCGCCGACGTCCAGGCGAACGCCTCGGCCGTGTCCATGCCCGGGACCCGGAACACCAGCTCCTTCGCCGCGGCGAGGGCGTTCGGGCCACCCCGCACGACCTTGGCGACGACCTCGCCGACCGCGGCGTCGAGCTCGGTGGCCGGAGCCACCCGGTTGAACAGCCCGACCTCGACGGCCCGGGCCGCGGCGATGCGCTCGCCGCTGAGGAAGAGCTCGAGCGCGTCCGCCCGACGGAGCTTGGGCAGGCACACGACCGAGATGACCGCGGGGGCCACGCCGATGCGCACCTCGGTGAACCCGACGAGGGCGTCGTCGGCGATGACCGAGATGTCGCACGCCGCGGCCAACCCCACGCCACCGCCCGTGACGTGGCCGGCGATGCGACCGACGACCGGCGTCGGCGACGACGAGATCAGCTCGAACACGTCGACCAGCGACGGTGCGTCCTCGTCGGTGGCCACGCCCGGGCGGCCGGCCTTGAGATCGGCTCCGGCACAGAACGTGTTGCCCGCGTTCGTGAGCACGATCACCCGCACGGCGTCGTCGTCGATGCAGCGGCGCAGGTCGCCGACGAGCCCCGCGAGCAGCTCGGCACCGAGCGTGTTCTTGGCCTCGGGCCGGTTCAGGGTGATGGTGGCGACGCCGTCCGAGACGTCGAGCAGCGTGGCGTCGGATCGCTCCATGGCAGGACGGTAACCCCGGGCCCGACCCGGGGTCAGGTTGGCTCGCGCGGCGCCGATGCTGGGAGCCTGGCGCCCGTGATCGACGACGGGGGGCGACCGGGGAGCCGTGGCGCGGGCCGTTGCGCCACGCCCGCCATGCCCGCCGCGGCCGGCGCCCGCGCGGCCGTTCGGGCTGCGTGACGGGTTGGCGTTCCCGGCTCGTCGCCGGGATGACCGAGCGGGGCACCTACCCGCGCTGGGTGCTGGCGTCCGCGCTCGCCGGCATGTTCGCCACGTCGTTCCCGATCACGATCCTCTCGGTGTCGCTCAGCGACATCGCGGTCGAGCTCGACACCTCGACCGACACGCTGACCTGGGTCATCACCGGGCCGATGCTGCTCAGCGCCCTCACGATCGGGGTGCTCGGCAAGCTCGGCGACCTCTACGGCCATCGGCGCGTCTTCCTGTGGGGGTTCCTCGGGAGCACGGTCGTGTCGGCGGCGACGTCGTTGGCCTGGGACCCGGCCTCGCTCATCGCGCTGCGGTGCGCCGCCCAGGTGATCGGCGCCGCCACCCAGCCGACGTCGATGGCGCTGGTCATGCTCGTCACCGACCGCGAGCGCCGGGTCAGGGCCCTCGGCTGGTGGCAGCTGGTCGCGGCCGGCGCCCCCTCGGTCGGCCTGGCGCTCGGGGGGCCGTTGGTCGATGCCTACGGCTGGCGTCCGGTCTTCGTCATCCAGGCGGCGCTGGCGCTGATCGCGGTGGCCGTCGCCTTCGTCGTGCTCCCCGTCGGCCACGGACGTTCCGACGTCCGCTTCGACCTCGCCGGCTCCGCGACCCTGCTCCTCGGCGTCGGCAGCATCGTGCTGGTGCTCGGCCAGGTCCAGCAGTGGGGCGTGACCAACCCGATCATCCTCACCGCGCTGGTCGTCGGCCCGTTGGCGCTGGCCGCCTTCTGGCGGGTCGAGCAGCGCGTGGACGCGCCCCTGGTGCCACCCGACTTCTTCCGCCGGGCGGACTTCTCGATCCCGCTGACGACCTTCTTCTTCCAGGGCGCCACGTACATGGGCGGGTTCGTGCTCGTCCCGCTGGTGCTGCGCAACGTCTACGGCTACGCCGCGTCGGCGACGGCCGCGCTCATGCTGTTGCGCACCGGTGTGTTCAGCCTCTCGTCGCCGTTCGGTGGCTGGTTCGGCGGGCGGTTCGGGTCCCGCACCGCCGCGGTGTCGGGCATGACCCTGCTGGCCGCGTCGATGGTGCTGTTCGTGGCCGGGCTGCGGGTCGGGGCGACCGTGCTGTTCGGCTCCGGCCTGGTCGCCCAGGGCCTCGGCGCCGGGACCGCCCGGCCGTCGCTGGCGGCGTCGGTCTCGAACGCCGTACCCGACGGCGACCTCGGCATCGCCGCCGCGCTGCAACGCATGACCAACCAGATCGGCAACGTGTTCGGCATCACCGCGATGGCGATGCTGGCCGAGGAGACGTCGGAGGCGTCCGACTACGAGACGGCGTTCGCGGTCGGGGCGCTGTGGGGCGTGATCGCCATCGTGCTCAGCAGCCGTCTCGCGCCGCACGTGCGGGGCGAGCCGCCGGCGGCGACGCCGGCGGCCGTGACCCCGACGACAGACGGGGCGACGGCGGGGACCTCAGCGGGGGGTGAGCCCGGCGGCGGTCCGCAGGCCGAGCCCGGTGGCGCCGAGATCGGCGACCGCGCCCCCGAGGAGGGGGACGTAGGGGTGGGTCGTCGACCGCACCACGACGGGTGAGTCGTCCGGGATCCGGTCGAACAGCCAGTCCATGTCCGCGTTGGAGACCCGCACGCACCCGTGGCTCGCCGGGTGGGCGGGCACGCTCGGCGAGCCGTGGATGGCGTAGCCGCCCCGGAAGTACAGAGGGCGGTAGAGCCGCCCGAGCGGCGCGTGACGGATGCCGTCGATGCGCCGCTCGACGTTGTAGAAGCCGGTGGGTGTCGCCGCGAACGCCCGGCTCCCGTACGCGGTGGTGTAGTAGTAGCCGCCGCCGGTGGAGACGTTGAGGACGCGGCTCGTGCCGTCGGCGAGGACGACGAAGGCGACCTGGCGCTCGATGTCGACCTCGACGAACGGCCCTTTCGCCGGCAGCATCGGGCTGCGGCCCTGCGGGGCGTCGAGGCGGGCGTAGGTCTCGGGGCCGACGGTCGAGGTGCGCTCGATCCCCTCGTACTTCTGGAACGCGAGGACGGCGGAGCTGAGCGAGGCACCGAAGAGCCCGTCGTGCTCGCCGGGCCGGAACCCGAGCTCGGTGAGCCGCTCCTGGACCGCCAACACGACGTCACCCTCGGCGCCGCGCCCGAGGTCCGGGAGGTTCGGGTCCGAGAAGCGGGCGACGAGCTGGCGGGGCGTCGTCGGTGCGTCGACGTTCGACGCCGCCGGCTCCGCCGTGGCCGCGGTCGCGGGTCGATCGAGCGGCGTCACCGGTGAGAGCAGCGCGTCCCCGGCACTCGCCGCGGGAGCCGCGACCTCGCCGGTCGCGCCGGCGTCCTCCTCACCGGCGTCTTCCTCACCGGTGTCGGTACCGGTCTCGTCGGCGGAGGAGGGCAGCGGCCCGGCGATGCGCTCGCTCACCACGGACGTCGGCGATGCGGCGGCGGGGGGCTCGTCCGCGGCCGCCAGTGCGATCGCGGACAGCACCGTCGTGGCGATGAGCCCGGTGGCCGTGGCCGGCACCAGCCGGACGAGGGTGGATCGCTGCATGGATGACGTTCCCGAGGTGGTGGGTCGACGGCGCGTGCGGCCGCGCGCGAACGGAGGGCGACTCCACCCGCACGTGAACCTATCGGAGCGCGACCCGGTGGGGGTTGATACCTGCTCGTGGTTCCGCCGCACGACGTGCGTGTTCCCGACGGGACGCCGGTCCACTCCTCGGAGTCCGCGCCGCCACCCGTCGCCCGGCCCGATGTCACCGCCGCCCGACCCCGGGGTGGTGTCGGCGGCCTGCGAGGATGGTGAGGTGAACGAACAGGAGGCGGAGGACCGGGTCGGGCCCGCGACCAGCGCCGAGGCCCCGGCTCCCGCCACCGTCGGATGGGCCGATGTGGTCGCCGCCGCCGACCGCCTCGGTGACGCCATCCCCCGCACCCCGACCGCCCGGTCGCGCACGTTGTCGGAGATCGCCGGCGCCGACGTCATCGTCAAGTTCGAGAACCTGCAGTTCACGGGCTCGTTCAAGGACCGGGGCGCGCTGAACAAGCTGCTGTCGCTGGACGACGACCAGCGCCGGCGTGGCGTGGTCGCGGCCTCGGCCGGCAACCACGCCCAGGGCGTCGCCCACCATGCGGCCAAGCTCGGGATCGCGGCCACCATCGTCATGCCGGTCACCGCCCCGCTCACCAAGGTCGCGTCGACCACGCGGCTCGGCGCCCGGGTGCTGCAGGAGGGACGGACGGTCACCGACGCGGCGGAGCTGGCCGAGCGACTCGTGGACGAGGAGGGGCTCACGCTGGTCCACCCCTACGACGACCCGCTGATCGTCGCCGGCCAGGGCACCGCCGGGGCCGAGCTGTTCGAGGACACCGACCGGCCCCTCGACGTCGTGCTCGTCCCCGTCGGCGGGGGTGGGCTGGCGTCGGGCATCGCCATCGCCGCCGCCGAGCTGTCGCCGGCCACGAAGGTCATCGGCGTCCAGACCGAGCTGTACCCGTCGATGGTCGATCGCCTCGCCGGGCGCCCCTACCAGCCCCGCACCGACGCGACCTCGATCGCCGACGGCATCGCGGTCAAGCGCCCGGGTGAGCTCACCTCCCACCTCCTCGCCTCCCACGGCGTGGAGATGCTCACGGTGTCGGAGGCCCGCATCGAGGAGGCGGTCGGGTTGCTGGTCGAGGTGGAGAAGACGGTGACCGAGGGCGCCGGTGCGATCGGCCTCGCCGCGCTGTTGGGCAACGGCGAGCGCTTCGCCGGGATGCGCTGCGGGATCGTGCTCTCCGGAGGCAACATCGACCCCCGGCTGCTGGCGTCGGTCATCCTCCGCAGCCTGGTCCGCCAGGGTCGCCTCACCCACCTGCGGGTCGAGGCCGACGACCTCCCCGGCAACCTGGCCCGGGTCGCCGGGCGCATCGGCGAGCTCGGCGGCAACCTCATCGAGGTCAGCCACGACCGGCTCCTCAACGCCACGCCGGCCCGGCGGGTCGACCTCGACCTCCTCGTCGAGACCCTCGACGCCGGCCACCTGGCCCGCATCCGCGCCGGCCTCGAGGCCGACGGCCACGACGTCGACGTCGTCGACCCCTGACGCGCGGGCCGACGGGATCGCCCGGCGGGCGCGGGGTGGTGGCTACGGTCGGTGGGGTGACCGAGGCCACACCGGGTGAGGACCGCGGCTACGGCCGCCACGTGACCGTGATCGGCGGCGCCGACGCCGGCAAGTACCCCGACGCCAACTGCCTGGTGGTGCGGGGGAGCGACGCAGCGGTGCTGATCGACTCGAGCCTGACCGTGCACGGTCGGGGCGGGCCGCCCGAGGGCGTCGACCGGGTGCTGCTCACCCACGGCCACGAGGACCACATCGTCGGTCTCGCCGCCCACGAGCTTCCGGTCGAGGTCCACGACGCCGACCTCGCCGCGGTGCGCTCGCTCGAGGGGCTGTCCGATCTCTACGGGCTCGACGAGCCCGACCGCAGCAGCTGGGAGCGCGAGGTGGCCGAGCGCTTCGCGGTCGGTGGCCGGCCCGATGCGACGGCGTTCACCGACGGGGCGGCGTGGGACCTCGGCGGGGTCACCGTCACCGCCGTCCACCTCCCCGGCCACACGGTCGGCCACTGCGGCTTCCTGATCGAGCCGGACGGCTTCGTCTTCGTCGCCGACGTCGACCTGAGCGGGTTCGGCCCGTACTACGGCGACGCGGGCTCCGACCTCGAGGGGTTCGAGGCGAGCATCGAGCGCTGCGCGGGGATCGACGCCCGGTGGTTCGGCACGTCCCACCACCGCGGGGTGGTCGAGGGGCGAGAGGAGTTCCTCGAGCGACTCGAGGCGTACCGGTCGGTGATCGAACGCCGGGAACGGGCGCTGCTCGAGTTCCTGACCGAGCCGCGCACGCTCGAGGAGATCGTGGCCCACCGGTTCGTCTATCGCCCCCACGTGACCGGTTCGTTCGTGGACTCGGTCGAACGGCGGTCGATGTCGCGACATCTCGATCGTCTCGAACCGGATGGACGGGTCGAACGGTTGGACGACAATCGGTGGCGCGCCGCCGTCTCGTGAAGGGGTTCTTGCGCGTCCGGGGAACGACGCGAGTGTTCCTTTCCCGACCGCTCCAAACGGCCCTGAACGTCGTTGTTACCGGACGGTAGACAAGCCCGAGGGCGCGCGGAATCGGCGGAACTGCTCTGCTACGGTCCGCAGCCACTCGGACGGCCGGTGACACGCGTGTCAGTCGTCCGGTTCCCTGCATCGGTGACTTCGGGAGGGCCCCCGGTGCAGGAGATCCATGTCCCGTATCGAGGAGATCAGCGCAGTGAAGCGCCACACGTGGTTGAGACTGCTGGCGGTCCTGTTCGCGTTCACGCTCGTTGCCGCAGCGTGCGGTGACGATGACGACGACGGCGAGTCGACGGACGACACGACCGAGGAAGACGGCGGCGAGGACGAAGGCGAAGAGGGCGACGAGTCCGACGAGGGCGCCGAGGACGAAGGTGGCGAAGAGGGCGCTGCCGGTGTCGATGGCGGCGAGCTCATCTGGATCCACGAGCAGGAGCCCCCGGACCTCCACCTGAACGACCCCAACAACAACCTCTCCATCACCTCCTGGCTCGTCCAGGGCATGTGGGAGAGCCTGTGGGGCGTCGCCGGTGACACCACGTTCTTCCCCGAGCTCCTCGCCGATGAGCCCGAGGTCACCGACAACGGCGACGACACCTACACCATCGACATGGTGCTGCGTGACGGCCTGACCTGGTCGGACGGCGAGCCGCTGACCGCCGAGGACGTCGAGTTCACGTTCAACGTCGTCATGGAGACCGACGACGCCGGTGAGTTCGTCTACCTCATCGGTGACCGCACCGGTTGGGACCAGATCACCGACTTCACCGTCAACTCCGACACCGAGTTCTCGGTGACGTTCGACGGCTTCTACTCCGGCTACAAGGCCCTGTGGTCGGGCTCGATGTCGGTCATGCCGAGCCACGCCTTCGGTGAGGGCGCCGGTGCGGCCGAGGTCAACGAGGCCCTGCGCGAGTGGCAGGGCGCCGACGGCACGCTGCCGTCGTCCGGCCCCCTCCTCTTCGGGGAGTGGGAGCGCGGCGTCTCGATGACGTTCAACCGCAACGACAGCTACCACGGCTCGGTGAGCCCGGACGTCGAGAACACCGGCGTCGCTCACGTCGACACGGTCGTCGTGTCCTTCGCGACCGACACCGACACCGAGATCCAGGCGCTGAAGGCGGGCGAGGCCCACGTCATCTTCTCGCAGCCGCAGACCGACTTCGGCGCGGAGCTGGCGACCGACGAGATGTTCACCGTCGCCTCGCTGGCCGGCCCGGTCTACGAGCACTGGGGCTTCAACCTGCTCAACCCGCACCTGGCCAAGCCCGAGGTGCGTGAGGCGATCGCCTACGCCCTCGACAAGGAGCAGGTCGTCACCGCGCTGTACGAGCCGCTGTTCGGTGATCTGCTGCCGACCGCCGGCCTGGGCAACACCTACTGGATGAGCAACCAGCCGGACTACGAGGACCATCAGACCGAGTACGCCGGCGCCAACGTCGACGCTGCTCGCGAGGCCCTCGAGGCCGCCGGGTACGTCGACGAGGGCGGGGTCTACACCCACCCCGAGGACGGCGCGCTGTCCCTGCGGGTCGGCACCACGGGCGGCAACGCCCTGCGTGAGCTCCAGCAGGAGCTGATCCAGGCCCAGCTCGGCGAGGCCGGCATCGAGATCACCATCGACAACGTGCCCGGTGGTGCGTACTTCTCCGAGCGCCCGTTCTCCGAGCAGGCCGTCGCCGCGGCGACGACCCAGGGCGCCGAGGGTGACCCGACCATCTGGGACATCACCCAGTTCGCCTGGGTCGGTGGCCCGTGGCCGGGTGGCAACACCGCCGCCTACCGCACCGGCAGCGGCAACAACCCGTACGCCTACGCCAACCCGGCGTTCGACGAGCTGGCCACCGAGTGCGACGCCACCGTCGACGAGGCCGAGCGGGCTGCCTGCTACAACGAGGCCGACACGCTGGTCACCCAGCTCACCGATGACGGCCAGGGCCTGGTCGTCGTGCCGCTGACCCAGAAGCCCAGCTTCTACGCCTACAACAACGAGCTGCTGGCCGGCGCCGCGGTGTCCCCGGACGCCAACGACGCCGGCCCGCTCGTGAACGTGGTGGACTACCAGTTCGCCGAGTGACGGCGAACCGAGTCGTCTGATGTGCTGAGTCCGAGGGCCGGTCGGGTCGATCCCGGCCGGCCCTCGGCGCTTTCCGACTGGACGTCGGTTCGTTCATCTGACTGTCACGGCCAGCCTGTGGACACCCCCCGGAGCCGGCCGTATCTTTGCTGGACCTTCCCCGTCCACCACCCTCCACAACGACCGAGGAGACGAGGTGTTCGCCTACGCAGTGCGGCGGCTGCTCTCGACGATCCCGCTGCTCGCCCTGGGCACGTTCATCGTGTTCTGGGGCGTGTCGGCGATCGGCGATCCGCTGGCCCGGTTGGCCACGTGCACGACGTGCGACGAGTCGGCTTACCAGCGGCTCATCGACCTGTACGAGCTCGACAAGTCGGTTCCCGAGCGGTACGTCTCGTGGATCGGCGACGTGCTGACCGGTGACTTCGGGACGTCGACCTCGCTCGGCGAGAGCCCGGTGTCGGGCATCATCTGGGACCGCTTCGGCAACACCCTGTTGCTGGCCGTCCCGGCGTTCCTGCTCATCGCGGTGCTCGCCATCTCCATCAGCGTCTTCTCCGCCATTCGCCAGTACAGCCTCGGTGACTACGCCATCACCGGCCTGTCGTTCCTCGGCATCTCCATGCCGACCTTCTTCGTGGCCATCCTGCTGCAGGTCTTCTGGGGTCAGTACTTCCCGGACTGGACGGGCATGAAGCCGTTCTTCGTGCACGGCAAGCACGACGACACGTTGCTCGAGCTGCTCGGCTCCATGACCCTGCCGGTCATCACGCTCATGGCCGTGGTCACCGCCACCGAGAGCCGGTTCGGGCGGTCGTCGATGCTCGAGGTCATCAACGCCGACTACATCCGCACGGCCCGGGCCAAGGGCCTGTCGGAGCGAAGGGTCGTGTTCCGCCACGCGCTGCGAAATGCCTTGATCCCGCTGGTCACGATCTGGGCGTTGGACTTCGCCGCCCTGCTCAGCGGTTCGGTCGTCACCGAGACGGTGTTCAGCTGGCCCGGTCTGGGGCCGCTGCTCGTCAGCAGCATCGAGGCGCAGGACCTGGACCTGATCATGGCCATCGTGCTGCTCATCGCCGTGCTCGTCGTCATGTTCAACCTGATCGCCGACCTGCTGTACGGGGTGCTGGACCCGAGGATCCGTTATGGCTGACATCAACCCCACCACTGTCGCCTACCCCGACGAGGACCTCGACGGCCGGCAACCGCCGCCCCCTGGTGACGACGTCACCGACGACGAGGCGGAGGGCCTCAGCACCGAGGCCCGCAGCTTCGGTCGCCAGACCTGGGACCGGTTCCGGCGCCACCGGGTCGCCATGGCCGGGGCGCTCGGCCTGGTCCTGCTCACCGCCTCGTTCTGGATCGGCCCGTGGTGGTCGGACTACGAGTTCTCGGCGCCGTCAGCCGACCTGCGCCAGAGCCCCTCGCTCGAGCATCCGTTCGGCACCGACGAGATCGGGCGCGACCTCATGGTCCGCACGTTCACCGGCGGCCAGTTCTCGATCCGCATCGCGGTGATCGTGGCGCTCGTCGCCACCGGTGTCGGCACGTTGTTCGGTGCGCTGGCCGGGTACTTCGGCGGCTGGGTCGACGCCGTCGTCGGCCAGCTCATCAACCTGTTCCTGATCATCCCGCCGCTCGTCGTGCTCCTCGTCTTCGCCATCCGCTACGGCGGCGGGCCGACGTCGATCGCGCTCCTGTTGGCCGCCCTGCTGTGGACCCGCATCGCCCGGGTGACCAGAGGTCTGTTCCTCCAGTTCAAGGAGCAGGAGTTCGTCCAGGCGGCGCGGGCCGCCGGTGCCAAGGCACCGCGGATCATCGTCCGCCACATCCTCCCCAACACCATGGGCCCGGTGCTCGTGGAGATGACCCTGCTCGTCGGCACCGCCATCATCCTCGAGTCGACGTTGAGCTTCCTCGGGCTCGGGGTCAACCCGCCGACCCCGACGCTCGGCACCCTGATCGCCCAAGCGAAGGGCAACCTCACCTCGCGCCCGTCGACGCTGCTGATCCCGGGCTTCTTCGTCACCGGCATCGTCCTGTGCATCAACTTCCTGGGCGACGGCCTGCGGGATGCGCTCGACCCGACCTCGAGCCGGAACCGGGACTGACCATGGCTGATCCACTTCTCTCCGTTCGCGACCTGAGCGTCAGCTTCCCGACCGACGACGGCCTGGTCGAGGCCGTGCGCGACGTCAGCTTCGACATCGCCCCCGGCGAGGTGCTGTCGGTGGTGGGCGAGTCGGGCTCCGGCAAGTCCGTCAGCGCGCTGGCCGTCATGCGCCTCCATCCGAAGCGCACGAGGATCTCCGGCGAGATCCTCTACGACGGCCGCAACCTACTGTCGCTGTCCGACCGGGAGATGCGCCGCATCCGGGGCGGCCAGATCGCCATGATCTTCCAGGACCCGATGACGGCCCTGAACCCGGTGTTCACCGTCGGCGACCAGATCGTCGAGACCCTGCGGGTCCACCAGAACCTCGCCAAGTCGGCGGCCTACAAGCGAGCCGCCGAGCTGCTCGACCTCGTCGGGGTGCCCGAGCCCGGTCGCCGGGTCCACCAGTACCCCCACGAGTTCTCGGGCGGCATGCGCCAGCGGGCCATGATCGCCATCGCCATCGCCAACGACCCGAAGATCCTCATCGCCGACGAGCCGACCACGGCCCTCGACGTGACGATCCAGGCCCAGGTGATGGAGGTGCTGGCCGACGTCCAGAAGGAGACCGGCGCCGCCATCCTCCTCATCACCCACGACCTAGGCCTCGTGGCCGGCACCGCGGATCGCGTCCAGGTCATGTACGGCGGTCGCATCTTCGAGCGGGGCACGACCGACGACATCTTCTACAAGAGCGCAAACCCCTACACGAGGGCCCTGCTCGCCTCGATCCCGCGGCTCGACGCGGAGGTCGATCGCCTCGACCCGATCCCCGGTGCGCCGCCGAGCGTGATGAACCGACCCCGGGGCTGCTCGTTCCGCCCTCGCTGCGACCACGCGGTGCCGCTGTGTCGCCAGCAGGAGCCGGATCTGCTGCCGGTGTCGAACGGGGTCACCGAGAGCCGGTGTCACCTCGCCTCGGAGCTGCCCGCCATTCAGCCCGTCGTCGCCGGGGAGAGCGCCTGATGTCGACCGAAACGTCGCCGACGGCCGACGTGCACGGCAACGGTGCCGCGTCGGAAACCGTGCTCGAGGTGCACGATCTCGTCACCCACTTCCCGATCACCGCCGGGTTCTTCCGGCGCCAGATCGGGATCGTCCATGCGGTCGACGGCGTCAGCCTGTCCGTCGGCAAGCGCGAGACGCTCGGCATCGTCGGCGAGTCGGGTTGTGGCAAGACCACGCTCGGGCGGTCGATCCTGCGGCTCATCGAGCCGACGTCCGGGTCCGTGCACTACCAGGGGACCGACGTCGTCGCCGCTTCCGGCTCGGAGATGCGCGAGCTGCGGGCCGAGATGCAGATCGTGTTCCAGGACCCGTTCGCCAGCCTCAACCCGCGCATGCCGGTGCGCGACATCATCGCCGAGCCCATGCGCATCCACAAGGTCGACAAGTCGACCGTCAACACCCGGGTGGACGAGCTGCTGGAGTCGGTCGGCCTGGCTCCCGAGCACGGCAACCGCTACCCCCACGAGTTCTCCGGCGGCCAGCGCCAGCGCATCGGCATCGCCCGGTCCCTGGCCCTCGACCCGACGTTGATCATCCTCGACGAGCCGGTCTCGGCGCTCGACGTGTCGATCCAGGCCCAGGTGCTCAACCTGCTGGACGACCTCCAGGACCAGCACGACCTCACCTACCTGTTCATCGCCCACGACCTGTCGGTGGTGCGCCACATCTCCGACCGGATCGCGGTCATGTACCTGGGCAAGGTCGTCGAGCTCGCCGAGCGCCGGCGCCTCTACGACGCACCGGCCCACCCCTACAGCCACTCGCTGCTGTCCGCGGTGCCCATCGCCGATCCCCACACCGAGCGGCGCCGCGAGCGGATCATCCTCCAGGGCGACCTGCCGAGCCCGGCGAATCCCCCGAGCGGCTGCCGGTTCCACACCCGCTGCCCGATCGCCCAGGACATCTGCACCACCGAGGAACCACCGCTCGCCGAGATCGCGCCCGGTCACCGGGCGGCGTGCCACTTCTCCCTCGGCCCGGGCGAGACGCTCATCGATCGGATCGAGTCGCTGGGACGCCGGCTGGAGGACGGCTCGCCGCTCGTCCGGTGAGCCCCGCCGGCCAACCCGACAACGGCCGGTCCGGCGCCGGCGAACCGATCGACCTCTACACGTCCTGGCGCGGCATCCTCGCGTCGACGCTCACGCCGGTGATCCTCGTCGTGTTGCCCCTGTGGGCGATGGTGAGCCGTCGGGTGCACCCGATCGCCCTCGTCGTGCTGACCGTCGGGGTGCTCCTGGGCCTCGTCGCGCTGCTCGACTATCCCTGGCGCACCCGCTTCGACGTGTCCGGCGTCGCCCGCCACTCCGTGCTGCGGACCCAACGGCTCACCTGGGACGACATCGACGGCCTCGCCCGCAGCCGTGAACCGCGCCGCCTCGGCCGCTCGACCGAGGACACCGACCCGGCCACCTCCGGTCGCATCGGCGGCATCGTGGTCGTGCGCGGACGACGGAGCTACCTGTGCACCGACCGGCCCGAGAGCCGCGACGAGCACGGCGCGCTCGTCGCCGCGCTGGCGGTCTGGGCGCCGACCGTGCCCCAGCGCCTGCCGGCGCCACCGGTGGACACCCCGCCGACGACGCTGTACCGGCGTCGCCGCGACGCCTGAGCTGAGCGGGCGCCCCCACCTGCCCACCGTGTCCGCCTTGTGGACCGACCGACACGGTGATCGGCCGATACGATGACGGATCGGGCGCCTTCGTCCGACTGCCACCAACGCAGCCGCACCTCGGTAACGAGGTCGGTGCGCCCCCGAATCGAGCGATCAGAGCACCGTGCCCAAGGACCCGAGCGACCCGGACGAAGACGTCGACGGCGGCGACGACCGCGACGACCTGTTCGATGCGGACCTCGGGTCGCTCATGGCCGGTCACCTCCTCGACGACGACCCGTTGGCACCCGCTCCCCGACCCGACGCACCCCCGTCCGACACCACCGACGGCACCGGGACCTCGGAGTCGACGACCGTCGGTGACGGCTCCCCGGGTGCTCCCTCGACGAACGCCGCAGCGAGCGGCACGTCGCCTGATGCGGCGCCACCCGTCGATGCGTCCGCGGCTGAAGGCGCCGGGAGCGAGCCGCCCGAGCCGAGCGCCCCGAAGCGGAAGGACGCCAATCCGGCGCTCTCGCCGGACGACCTGCTCGCCGAGCGTCAGCGGAAGGACGCCGAACGGGCCGCGGATCACGCGGCGGCGTCGCCGGCCGCTCGGCCGGACACCGCCGATGCGGCCTCGAACGCCAACCCCGACGCCGCGGGTGCCAACCGCGCGTCCGGTGCCGCAACCGCCGATGGCGAGGACTTCGAGGCCGCCCTCGCCCGGGCCGTTGCCGAGGACGAGGCGGCGACATCGAACGGGCACCGTGCCGGTGTCGACGAGGTGGTCGGCGCGTCCGCCCCCGTCGACGTCGTCCCCCACCCGGGCGGCCCGGGCCACGATGCTCCCGTGGCCGACGAGCTCGGCGAGGCGCCCGGTAACGGCAACGGCACCACGAACGGCAACAACAACGGTGCTGCGCCGCCGGTGGGGGAGGTCCCACCGGGCCGACCCACCATGGATGCTGGTGGGCCGCCTCCCGCCGTGTCGACCCCGACTCCTCCCGTCTCGCCGTCGCAGCCTCCCGAGGCCGTCGCCTCGCCTGAAGGGGCAATGACGGGCGCCGGGACGCCCGAGGCCGACGACGCGCCACCGACCGATCAGGTGCCGTCCGTCGAGCGGACGCGGCGCGACACCGACGAGATGCCCGCCATCACCGCCGCCGACATCGACGACGATTCCCTGACCGGGCACGCCACCCGGCGGTCGGCGACGAACGGCTCCGGCCCCGCCGACCCCCAGGAGCCGTCGATGTTGACCGAACCGGAGCCGCGGGGGAAGTCCCGCACCCGCTCGTTCGTCGAGTGGGTGCTGGCCATCGTCATCGCGCTCGTCACCGCGTTCCTGGTCAAGACGTTCGTCCTCCAGGCGTTCGTGATCCCCTCCGCGTCGATGCGTCCGACCCTGGTCGAGGGTGACCGGGTGCTGGTCTCCAAGCTCGACATCGGCGAGATCGGGCGGGGCGACGTCATCGTCTTCGACAACCCGGCGCGCCTGCCGAACGAACCGGCCCAGCTGATCAAGCGGGTCATCGGTGTCGAGGGTGACGTGCTCGAGGCCCGCGACGGCACCGTGCTCGTAAACGGCCAGGCGCTCGACGAGGGCTACCTGGACGACGGAACGCTCACCCGCGAGCTCGAGCAGACGACGGTGCCGGACGACCACGTCTTCGTCATGGGCGACAACCGCCCCAACAGTCGGGACAGTCGGTTCATCGGTGCGATCGACGTCGACGACGTCGTCGGCGAGGCCTTCCTCATCATCTGGCCGCCGGCTCGAATCGCGACGCTCTGAGTAGTGCCTGGAGAGGGCACAGTTGAGGTCGTTCCTCCCCTCAATCCATTCTACGACTATGGCGGCTCGTCGGACCGTCTGAAGCGCCCCGGGACGTTCTGAGCCTTCCCCTCCTGGCCGGTTACCTCGGATGAGAGGTAGCCATGTCTGTGATGGAGGAGAAGACCCCTCGGCGTCGGACGCGCCGGTCGTTCACGGCGGAGTTCAAGGCTGACGCGGTGGCGTTGGTCCTCGACGAGGGCCGCACGATCGCCCGGAGTCTCGGGATCGGGGAGACGAACCTGGGGGCAACTGGGTCCGTCAAGCCCGGATCGATAGGGGCGAACGCGACGGCCTGTCGACGCCGAACGCGAGGAACTGGCCCAGCTGCGCAAGGAGAACGCGCAGCTGCGGATGGAACTCCGGTTCATCGCCGAGAACTGCGATCGTCGCAGCGGTGGGCTGCGATGGGGAATCGAGCCGATCTGTCGCCAGTTGCAGGTCGCCCCGTCCAGCTACTACGCGGCACGCGATCGTGAACCTTCCTCACGCGCGGAACGCGATGAGGAACTGGTCGTGGAGATCCAACGGGTCTATGACGACAACATGTTGGCTTACGGGGCCGCGAAGACCTGGGAGCACCGCAACCAGGTCGACCACATCTCGGTCGCCCGCTGCACGGTCGAACGGCTGATGGCTCAGATGGGCCTCTCAGGCGTGCGGAGGGGCCGGTCGTGGGTGCGGACCAACGTCACCAATCCCGACGGCGAACGGTCAGCAGACCTGGTGAAGCGGGACTTCACCGCGCCGGTTGTGGGTCGCCGACCTGACCTATGTCAAGACCCACAGCGGCTGCGTGTACGTCGCGTTCATCGTCGACGTGTACTCCCGCATGATCGTCGGCTGGCAGGCGTCGCGTTCACTTCGTGCTGATCTGGCGATCGACGCGTTCGAGATGGCGGTGTTCAACCGTCGCCGAGCTGGTGTCGACCTGTCCGGTTTGGTGCATCACAGCGACCGGGGCGTGCAGTATCTCGCTATCCGTTACTCGACCCGTCTTGCGGACAACGAGATCGTCGCATCGGTCGGATCGAAAGGCGATTCGTACGACAACGCGATGGCCGAGAGCTTCAACGGATTCTGCAAGTGGGAACTCATCTACCGTCACGGACCCTGGCAGGGCCTCACCGACGTCGAGTTCGCCACCCTCGAGTACATCGACTGGTTCAACAACCGGCGCCTCCACGGCGAGATCATCGACGGCCACAGGTACACGACCCCCGCTGCCCACGAGGCGGCCTACTACGCTCAGATGGCCTCCACCGAGACCACGTCGACCCAATAGATCGAGCCTCCACGAACCCGGGGCGCTTCAGTTCCGTCAAGCTGTCCGCCGGCGAGGACACTTCCCGACCGAATAAGCCGCGCTGAAGGTCCTCTACCTGTGCGTCCAACGGCGAGAGAAGAACCGTAGCAATCCCACCGGCAGGGTGCCGGGATGGTCAAAGATCCTCAACGGGCTCGTCGTAGCATACGGCGACCGGATCGAGTCAGAGCTCACCAAGTAAGCAGCACCAGACACAGCTACTTACACAGAAAACCTGACAGACCCTCTACGACTTTGACGCGGGTTGGTGTCGTGCCGTTGCTGGTTGGGTTGATGGTAGTGGGCGGCAGCGGTAGAGGATGCGGAGCCGGTAGTTGTCGGTGTTCGTGAACCCGAAGCCGAGTCGTTTGACGTGTTTCATGATCCGGTTGCGGCCTTCGGTGCGGCCGTTCGTTGCCCGGGTGGTGAAGTAGGCGAGGATCTCGTCTTGCCAGGCGGAGATGGTCGTGGCGAGACGGACGAGCTCGGGGACGGGGTGTTCGGCGACGAAGCCGTACCACCACCAGAGCCGCCGGCGGGCGTGGTCGATGGTGTGGCACTGGTCGAAGAGGTCGGCGAGGTGTTCCTTCGCTGCCCACGTCCAGAGCAGTTCGCCGTCGATGTCCTCGGACCCGACATCGGCTCGGACGGCGGCGAGAACGCGTTCCCAGCCCCGGGCGCTGAGGCGTGCCCGGCGGCGTAGCAGGTCCCGGCGGGCCCGCCAGCCGGGATCGATCTTGCGGCCTCGACGATCTTGTTGTTCCCAGATCCGGCGTCGTCGGACATCGCTGACCGCCCGGCCGGCCAACACGGCGACATGGAAGCGGTCGACGACCTTGACCGCTGGGGCGAACCGGTCGCGCACGGCGCGGCGGTAGCCGCCGTGGGGGTCGGTGACCACGACCTCGACGCCAGCGAGACCGTCGAAGGCGACGGTGTCGGCCCACGCCTCGACCGCGGCGGCGCTGCGGCCCTCGACGATGTCGATGACCTCGCCCGTGTCGAGATCGACCAGGCCGGTCAGCCACGGCCGACGCCACCAGAAGCGGGTCTCGTCCAACCC
>JAXHUH010000044.1:0-3820 GCA_034211175.1 Actinomycetota bacterium | reverse complement strand
CGTGGGCCCCGGTCGTCGAGCTCGCCGACACCGGGGCCCGCCCGATCGCCGACCGCTTGATCAGCGACGAGGCCCCGCCGGTGCGGCGCATCGAGGAGCTCCCGGTGGTCGAGGTCATCACCACCCCCGGCGGCCACACGATCCTCGACATCGGCCAGAACATCACGGGCCGGATGCGGTTCACGGTGGAGGCTCCGGCGGGCACGGAGATCGTGCTGCGCCACGCCGAGGTGCTCGAGGACGGCGAGCTCGGCACCCGACCCCTGCGCGGCGCCGAGGCGACCGACCGCTACCTCACCGCCGGCGGCGGGCCCGAGACGTGGGAGCCGTCGTTCACGATGCACGGGTTCCGCTACGTCGAGGTCAGCGGTTGGCCCGGCCCGGTCGACCCCGGCGCGTTCCGGGCCGTCGTCTGCCACTCCGACATGGCCCGCACCGGGTGGTTCGAGTGCTCGAACGACCTGCTCACCAAGCTCCACGAGAACGTCGTGTGGAGCATGCGCGGCAACTTCGTCGACGTGCCCACCGACTGCCCCCAGCGCGACGAGCGCCTCGGCTGGACCGGCGACCTGCAGGTCTTCGCGCCGACCGCGTGCTTCCTCTACGACTGTGGCACCCTCGTCGACTCGTGGCTCGCCGACCTCGCCGCCGAGCAGCGCGAGCTCGGCACCGTGCCGCCCTACGTCCCGTGGGTGCACCTCATGTTCCCGGCGAAGCCCGCCGCCGCGTGGGGCGACGCCGCCGTGGTCGTGCCGTGGGTCCTCTACGAGCGCTACGGCGACGTCGAGGCGCTGCGTCGCCACTACCCGAGCATGCGGGCCTGGGTCGACGAGGTCGCGTCGCTCGCCGGTGACGACCACCTGTGGGACACGGGCTTCCAGCTCGGTGACTGGCTCGACCCGGCCGCACCACCCGACCGACCGGCCGACACCCGCACCGACGCCCACCTGATCGCCACCGCCTACCACGCCCACACGGCCCGCCTCGTGTCCCGGGCCGCGGAGGTCCTCGGCCTCGGCGAGGACCGCGCCCACTACGACAAGCTCGCCGACGCGGTCACCGATGCGTTCAACGGCGAGTACGTGACGCCGTCGGGACGCCTCGCCAGCGACTCGCAGACCGCGTTCGCGGTGGTGCTCGCGTTTGACCTGCTCCGCGACGCCGGCCAGCGCCGGCGCGCCGCCTCGCGGCTCGCCGAGCTGGTCCTGGCCGAGGACCACCGCATCGGTACCGGCTTCGTCGGGACGCCGCTTGTGTGCGACGCCCTCGCCGGCGAGGGCCTCGTCGACGAGGCCTACCACCTCCTCACCCAGACGGCGTGCCCGTCGTGGCTCTACCCGGTGACGATGGGGGCGACGACGATCTGGGAGCGGTGGGACAGCATGCTCCCCGACGGCTCGATCAACCCCGGCGAGATGACGTCGTTCAACCACTACGCCCTCGGCGCGGTGGCCGACTTCCTCCATCGGGTCGTCGCCGGCATCGCCCCCGCCGAGCCGGGCTACGGGACCATCCGCTTCCGGCCCCGACCCGGAGGCGGGCTGTCGTCGGCCGCCGCACGCCTGTCGACGGCCCACGGCGAGGCCGCCATCCGATGGGAGCGCCGGGGTAGCGAGCTGATGGTCGAGGTGACGGTGCCCGAGGGGGCCAGGGGGAACGTCGACCTCGACGACGGCCCGGTGAGCGAGGTCGGGCCGGGCGTGCACACCGTCACCGGCGCGTGTCGCCCGGTCGCCGACGACCCGGAACGACCGCCACGGCGAACACCGTTCGACGAGATGGGGGCGACCGGACCGCTCGAGTGACCCGGCGACGGTCGATGCCCACGCCCCGACGGCCAACCCGGCGCGGGCCGACCGGCCCGCCGGGCGTGGTCGGGTCGTCCGGGCGACCGCGCGCCCCGGCGGGTCGCCGTGGCTAGGGGAGCGGCCGACATCCGCCAGGTGGCGGCGCTCGCCGGCGTCTCGGTCGGCACGGTCTCGAACGTCCTGAACCGGCCGGACATGGTCGGTGCGACGACGCGTCGGGCCGTGCTCCGGGCGATCGACGAGCTCGGCTACGTGCGCAACGGATCGGCGGCACGCCTGCGGTCGGCGCGCAGCGACATCGTCGGCCTCGTCGTCCTCGACGCGGCCAACCCGTTCTTCACCGAGGTCGCCCGCGGTGCCGAGGAGGAGCTGGTCCGTCGCGGCCTCTCCGCCGTCGTGTGCAACTCGGCGGGCTCGATCGAGCGCCAGGACCGCCACCTGCGCTTCCTCGACGAGCAGCGCGTCGCCGGGGTGCTCATCACGCCGGTGGACCCGCACAACGCCGCGCCGGGCCTGGCCCGCCTGCGCGAGCGCGGCCTGTCGGTCGTGCTCGTCGACGAGGACGACGCGGACCGGGCCTCGTGCTCGGTCGCGGTCGACGATGCCCGGGGTGGCGAGCTGGCCGGCGCCCACCTCCTCGGGCTCGGTCGGCGTCGCCTGGTCTTCGTGGGCGGCCCGGGGTCGGTGCGCCAGAGCGAGGACCGCCTCGCCGGTCTCCGTCGCGCCGCCGCCGGCCATCCCGGCGTCGTGGTCGAGGTCGTGCGCGTCGCCGCGCTCGATGGGCGGAGCGCCCACGCCGTGATCGACCGGGTGCTGGCCCACGAGCCCGACGCGGTGTTCTGCGCCAACGACACGATGGCGCTCGGGATCCTGCGCGGGTTGTTCGAGCGGGGGCGGTCGGTGCCCGACGACGTCGCGCTCGTCGGCTTCGACGACATCGAGTTCGCCCAGCTCGCCGCGGTGCCGCTCACGTCGGTGCGCCAGCCTGCCGAGCAGATCGGCCGGGCCGGCGCCGAGCTCCTGCTCGACGAGTGCAGCGACCCGGACGAGCACTCGCACCGCCACGTCGACTTCACGCCCGAGCTCGTCGTCCGACGCTCCACCGTCGGTCGCTGATCCGACGGTGACCGACCCGCGCCCGCGTGCGGCGCCGACGGCTCCGGGGCCACCGCACATGGGGGATGACCTCGATTGACACTGTGAACGATGTCACTGTATCGTTTCAATACCTGTCGATGACTGGTGTCCGGCATCTGGGGTTCAACGACTGGTGTCACTGTCGCCGAGGGGCGGCGCAGGTTCGAAGGGGGAGGATCGCTGTGGGATCGAGATCATGGAAGACGCGCCTGCTCGCGCTCGGTGCGTGTGCGGGGCTCGTGCTGGCCGCGTGCGGGAGCGACGGTGACGACGACGACGTCGCCACCGAGGACACGCCGAGCGCCGAGGACACCGCCGAAGGTGCTGAGGACACCGCCGGCGACGAGGCCGAGTCGTCCGACGAGGGAGGGGAGCCGGTCGAGCTCTCGTTCTTCATGGGCAACGTCGAGGCGAACGTGCAGACGGCCGAGGCGCTCGTCGCCGCGTTCGAGGAGGCCAATCCCGACATCACGATCGATCTCGACAGCTCGGGACCGACCGGGGCCGAGGGTGACAACCTCACCAAGACCAAGCTCGCCACCGGTGAGATGGAGGACCTGTTCTGGTACAACTCCGGGTCGCTCTTCCAGGCGCTCAACCCGGACGAGTCGCTCATGAACATGGCTGGCGAGCCGTGGGTCGACTCGTTGAACGAGGCGTACATCGAGACGGTCTCGACCGACAACGGCGTGTACGGCGCGCCGGCCGGTACGGCGACGGGTGGCGGTGTCTTCTACTACGTCGACCACTACGACGAGCTAGCCCCGAATGGTCATGGCGAATGTGATTCGGTGATGTGCGGGTGCGCGGAAGAGCCCTTCTGAGCTGGGAAGATGTGGGTTGTCGAGATCCACAAGCTCCAGAACAGAAGGGCT
>JAXHUH010000043.1:0-48552 GCA_034211175.1 Actinomycetota bacterium | reverse complement strand
GCCTGACGGGCCCACCCGGGCCCGTCAGGCGTCGTCGGGGTCGCGGTCGTCCGGGTCGCCGTCGTGGAGGTCGCCGTCGTGGAGGTCGCCGTCGTCCTCCGGGGGCTCCTCGTCGGGCGGCGGGTCCTCGAGGAGGGCGACGAGCGCGCCCGGGTCCTCGACGTGGACGTTGTGGCCGCGGCCCGCGATCTCCACGACCTCGAGGCCGAACCGGGTCAGGTCGTCGGGCGGCACCAGCTCGTCCCGCTCGCCCCGCACGAGCACGACCGGCACCCGGATGCCTCGGAGGATCTCGCCGACGTCGCGGGCCGGCATCCGGTAGACGGCCGGGTCGACGGCCAGGCGGTGGCGGCCGTCCTCGGTGGTGACCCCGGACGACGCCGTCGGCGAGCGCGGGTCGACGAGGCCGGTCAGCCCGCCCATCCGCAGGTGGCGCATGGCCGCGGCGATCCGGTCGTCGAACCAGGCCACGCCGCGATCGGCGACCTCGGCGAGCGCGGCGACGTCGTCGGGCGCCCACGTCGTCTTCGTCCCGATGGCGACGACCCGCTCGATCCGGAGCCGGTGCTGGTGGCGGCGGGCGATCTCGAGGGCGACGACCCCGCCGAGCGAGTGGCCGCACAGCACGAGCGGGCGGTCCTCGATCTCGGGGCCGATCCGCTCGACGAGCTCGTCGGCGAGGCGGTGCCACTCGTAGGTGCTGAGCCGCTCGGCCCCGCCGTGGCCGGCGAGGTCGGGGGCGATGCTGTCCCCGGTGTGGATGTGGCGGACCGCGTCCCACACGGCGCCCGTGCCGCCGAGGCCGTGGAGGAGCACGAGCAGGTGCTCGCAGCCCTCGGTCGCCGCGTCGGCGTCGCCGCGCGGTTGGTCGTCGCTCCCCATCGGCCCCAGTCTGCCCGATGACGCAGGTCCCGAAGCTGCGCGAGGGTGGGAGCGCACCCCGGCGCCGGTGCGGCCGCGGCGAGGTGCACGGCGGTCACCGTCGTCGGTAGCGTTCGTCACATGGGACACCGTGACTGGCAGGACGCGTACGATCGGGCGCCGAAGCGGGACGTCCCGTTCGAGACGATGTCGGGGGTGCCGCTCGACGCCGTGTACGGCCCCGACGACGGCGAGCTCCCCGGTGAGCACCCCTACACCCGGGGCGTCCACGCCTCGATGTACCGCTCGAAGCTGTGGACGATGCGGATGTTCGCCGGCTTCGGCACCGCGGTCGACACGAACGAGCGGTTCAAGGCGATCCTCGCCTCCGGCGGCGACGGGCTGTCCACCGCGTTCGACCTGCCGACGCTCATGGGCCGCGACTCCGACGACGCGTTGAGCGAGGGCGAGGTCGGCAAGTGCGGCGTCGCCGTCGACACACTCGCCGACATGGAGGACCTGTTCGCCGACATCGACCTCGGCGCCATCACGACGTCGATGACGATCAACTCGCCGGCGGCGGTGCTGCTGGCCATGTACGTGGCCACCGCCGAGAAGGGCGGGACGCCCCGGGAGCGCCTCGGCGGCACCCTCCAGAACGACATCCTGAAGGAGTACCAGGCGCAGAAGGAGTTCGTGTTCCCGCCGCGGCCGTCGATGCGGCTCGTGCGCGACACGATCACGTTCGCCGCGTCGGACATGCCCCGGTGGAACTCGGTCTCGATCAGCGGCTACCACATCCGCGAGGCCGGCTCGACGGCGGCGCAGGAGCTGGCGTTCACCCTGGCCAACGGGTTCGCCTACGTGGAGCTGGCCCAGCAGGCGGGCCTCGAGGTCGACGCGTTCGCCCCCCGGCTGAGCTTCTTCTTCAACGCCCACATCGACTTCTTCGAGGAGATCGCCAAGTACCGGGCCGCCCGGCGCATCTGGGCGCGCTGGATCACCGGGCGCTACGGCGCCACCGACCCGCGCTCGGCCCGGATGCGGTTCCACACCCAGACGGCCGGGGTGTCGTTGACCGCCCAGCAGCCGGAGCTCAACATCGCCCGCACCGCCATCGAGGCGCTGGCCGGCGTGCTCGGCGGCACCCAGAGCCTGCACACCAACTCGATGGACGAGGCGCTGGCCCTGCCCACCGAGCGGACCGCCCGCCTGGCGCTGCGGACCCAGCAGATGATCGCCCACGAGACGGGCGTGACGAACGTCGCCGACCCGCTCGGTGGTTCCTGGTTCGTCGAGGAGCTGACCGACGAGATGGAGCGGCGGGCCGAGGAGCTCTTCGCCGAGATCGAGGAGATGGGCGACGGCTCGATGCTCGAGGGCGCCTACGCCGGGCTCGACCGGGGCTGGTTCCAGGGCCACATCGCCGATGCCGCGTACGAGCTCGAGCGGAAGGTCAACGACGGTCGGCGCCTCATCGTCGGCGTCAACGCCTTCACCGACGGCAACGACACCGACAGCCTGGAGATCCTCCAGATCACGGCCGAGCAGGAGCAGGCCCAGGTCAAGCGCCTCGGTGCGGTCAAGGCCGACCGGGACGACGAGGCCGTGCGGTCCCAGCTCGACCGCCTGGCCGCCGAGGCCGCCGATCCCGAGATCAACCTGATGCCGGCGCTGATCGACGCGGTCCGGGCCTACGCGACCGAGGGCGAGATCATGGACACCCTGGCCGGGGTCTTCGGCCGCCACGTGGAGCGCGCCGTCATCTGAGCCGATGGCGCCGGCGACGGCGTCGTCAGGACGGGCGGTGGTGCCCGGCGCCGTGCCGCGTGGCCCGGCCACCGGCGGGGAGCTCGCGTCGCCCCTCCGCCCTGCGGCGTTCGCGAGGTCGCTTCGGCCGCGGCGTCGGCTCGCTGCCCGAAGCCGCGTCCCGAGCGATCGGCGAGCGCTCCGAGCCCCAGATCGTCGCCAGGCCGATGAGGAAGACGCCGACCGCCGCGGTGGAGCCGCCGGCCACCCGGAGGATGGTCGGCAGTCGGGACCACAGGACGACGAGCGACCCGCCGATCGTGCCCGAGCAGCCGAGCGCGCCGAGCAGGATGCGCTCCGGGCGCCCGAGGTTCACGTTGGTGTCGAGACCGACCCGGGGTCGCTGAGCCCGATCACCCCGGCGGCGGCCTGCGGTCGGGCGCAACGGTCGGCGTGGGCGGGTGCGCACGCTCCCGTCGTCAGAACGCCGGGTCGGCACGAACCGCTACTTCCGGGACGAGCCCCGGTCGAGCTGCGGCCGCTTGCGGCCTTCCCCGACCTCGTTCTTCTTTCGTCCGGTACCGACCGAGCGGCGTCGGGGGCCCCGGGCGGCGGCACCGGGCTTGGGCGAGTTGTTCAGGGTCTTGTACGTCTGGCCCTTGCGGCGCCGCTGGGCCCGCTCGACCATCTCCTCGCGGTACTCGCGGGAGTTGGCGTCGGGTGGGTGGATCACGCCGGTGGCCACCGCGACGAGCACGAGACCGGTGAGGGCGAACATGCCACCGCCGATCAGCCGGATCGGAAGCGGCGGGGTGCCCCAGAGCAGCAGCAGCAGGCCGCCGATGAGCCCGACGCACCCGAGGGCGCCCAGCAGGATGCGCTCGACCGGGAGAAGGACGTGGGCCGGGCCCGATGGGGTGCGGGGCATGGGACGCGCGCTGCTCTTCAGGCCGCGATCACGGACTCGTCGAGCGTACCGGAACCGTCTCTGTGCCGCAACGAACGCGTTACGTGACTGAGGGGCGTTTGTGATGCAACGCTGGGTGGCGGTGCGCCGCTCGGAACTCCATCCTATCCCGCTCGCGAACAGTATGAACGCGATTCGCGACGCTGCGACCGGGACCGTCGCGGTCCGTCAGTCGCGGCGGCGGAGATACGCTGTCGTCGCGGAGTCGAGGGGTAGCGTCGCGTGCCATGGGTCGCCACGACCGGGACGCAGCGCGAGTCACCCGCGACAGGTCGGAAGACCACCATGTTCAAGAACCTCGGCCAGACGATCCTCACGACGTTCATCGTCGTCGCGCTCGCCCGGTCACCCGAGGTCGCCGGTGACTTCGTCGAGACCATCGGAGAGCTGCTCGCCGTGCTCATCGAGCAGTTCCAGGAGATCCTCAATGCGCTGTTCTGAGCCCGACCGGGGGTGTGGACGGTGAGCCGTGCGTCCGAGGCCTCCTGGGCGTTCATCTACGAGTACATCCTCCGGAACCCGTACCGGTACGGCGTCGTCGGCGAGCGTGTCCTCTACTTCGCCCGCCGCCACGCGGCGTGGCTGGTGTGGCCGGTGCTGCGGACGTTCCTCGCCTTCGGTGTCGGCATCCCGCTGTTCCTCGCCACCGAGGAGCTGCCGGGCACGGTCTACGCGGTGCTCGGCGTGCTGGCGGTGGGCGCGTTCGTCTGGCTGCTCAAGGACCTCGTCGAGTGGCTGGTGACGTTCATCTCGGTCAGCGACCGTCGCCTGTACGAGATCACCGGGTTCCTGCGGGTGAAGGTGGCGATCATGCCGCTGTCGAAGGTGACCGACCTGACGTATCGCCAGTCGTTCATCGGCCAGGTCCTCCAGTACGGCGAGATCGTGGTCGAGTCCGCCGGTCAGGACCAGGCGCTGAGCGACATCGAGTTCATCCGCGACCCCGACATCGTCTACCAGCTGGTGGCGTCGCTGGCGCTGGGGTCGAACTTCGAGGACGTGCTGCAGTGGCTCGAGGAGCTCCTCGAGCGGGAGCTGCCCGTCTACTACTTCCAGCCCCAGACGGTCGAGGACCGTGTCTGAGGCCGCCGCCGGGGTCCCGGCCCGGCGCCCGCACGCGGCCGCGGTCCGCGCGCGCGGTCGTCGGTTGTACTTGACTCGCGCCAGGCGTAGGTCGGCGGACGCGACGCGTGTGCCCTTCGGTGCATGGCGTCACCGTCCGGTCAACCCGCTTCCGCCGGCTGTCCTCGAAGCGAGGTCCGTGAGCACATGCCCGACCTGAAGAAGATCGGCTCGGCCGTGATGACGACGTTCCTCGTGGTGGCCTTCGCCCGCTCCCCCGAGATCGCCGGCGACTTCGTCGAGACCATCGGCGAGTTCCTCGCCGCCCTCATCGAGCAGTTCCAAGAGATCTTCAACTCCCTCTTCTGACCCCCCTCCCGGGTCCCGACGAGCCCAGCCCCGCCGGGAGCCCCTCCCCGGCGCGCCCGCCGCCGTCAGCCTCCGTCCTGCCCGGCGCGCCCCGCCGCAGTCGGTCACTGAAGTGACGATCTGGCGAGCTGAAAAAGCTCGCCCTCGAGCGCCCGGCCCTCGCCCTGTCTCGTGGCAGGCCTGCGGAGTGACTCGACGTAGCTCGCCCTGCGAGCGAAGGCGGGTCAGCTCCGCCGAGCTGACAAAGCTCGCCCTGCGAGCGCAGTCAGCCGCCGTCGTCAGAACACCATCCGTCGATCGTCCCAACTAACGCAGGCCAAACACCCCCCAAACGGTCGGGGAGGAGTGTGGTCGATGTCGGGGAGCGATGAAGGAGTTGGCCGGTGACTGCCGCGATGATCGATGGGGCACCTCAGCAGCAGATGGGCGTGGTGCGTCCGCTGCGGAGCGCGGAGCGTGCCGTGGCGCGGGTCCGGGAGCTCGACACGAAGGAGCTGCTCGCCGAGGCGGCCGCGGGCCGCCAGGACGCGTGGTCGGAGGTGTACCGGCGGTACTCCAACCTCGTGTTCTGGGTCGCCCGCCGGGCCGGCCTCGACGAGGCGGACGCCGCCGACGTCTGCCAGACGTCGTTCCTGCGCCTGCTCGACCACGTCGACCGCATCGCCGATCCCGAGCGGGTCGGTGCATGGCTGGCGACGACGGCGCGGCGCGAGAGCGTCCGGGTCCAGCAGCGCCATCGGCGCCAGCACGGCGCCGACCTCGGTCCCGAGGAGATGGACGTGCGGTCCGAGCCGCCGGACGCCCGACTGCTGGCCGACGAGCGGGCCGATGCGGTCCACCGCGCGGTCGACCGCCTGCCGGGGCGCAGCCGCCAGCTGGTCGGCCTGCTGCTCGACGATCGCGAGCCGACCTACGTCGAGATCGCCGAGCGCCTGTCGATGCCGGTCGGCAGCATCGGCCCGACCCGCCTTCGGATGCTCCGCTCGATGCGGCACATGCCCGAGGTCGCGGCCCTGGCCTGATCCTCCGACGACCCGGGCCGACACCGGCTCGACGCGCGACCCCCGGGCCGCTCCGGACCCTCCCCCCTGGTGCCGGAGCGGCCCGGCTCGCGCGCCCGACGGCGACGCCGACTCGGTCGGCCGCCCTCGTCGGCCGCTCCTCGGCTACCCTCCGCGAACCGGGCTGCGGTCCGGTGTGCCAGCGAGGGGGGATACGGCCGCGACGCGGCCGGGAGCGGGGGACATGCCGATGACCGATGCGCAGACGCTGTCGTACGACGCGGGGCCGACGGACGTGCCGCTGCTCGACGAGACGATCGGCGCCTGCCTGGCGCGCGCCGCGTCCACGTGGCGCGACCGGGAAGCGCTCGTGGCCCGCCACCAGGGTGTTCGCTACACCTACGGCGAGCTCGACGCGGCCACCGAGGAGCTGGCGCGGGGGCTGATCGCCCTCGGCCTCGATCCCGGCGACCGTCTCGGCATCTGGTCGCCGAACTACGCCGAGTGGGTGCTGATCCAGCTGGCGACGGCCCGCATCGGCGTGATCCTGGTGACGATCAACCCGGCGTACCGGACGAACGAGCTCGAGTACGCGCTCAACCAGTCGACGTGTCGCACGTTGATCGCCGCGCCGTCGTTCAAGACGTCGGACTACCGGGCGATGGTCGCCGAGGTGCGGCCCCGGACCCCGGCGCTCGAGCACGTGATCCACCTGTGGTCCGCGGAGTGGGACGAGCTGCTCGACATCGCCCGCACCGTCAGCCGGGACCAGCTCGCCCGTCGGGAGCGGAGCCTGTCGCCCGACGACGCGATCAACATCCAGTACACGAGCGGCACGACCGGCTTCCCGAAGGGCGCCACGCTCACCCACCGCAACATCTTGAACAACGCCTACTTCGTCGGCCGGGGCTGCGGGTACCGCCACACCGACCGGGTGTGCATCCCGGTGCCCTTCTACCACTGCTTCGGCATGGTGATGGGCAACCTCGGTTGCCTGACCCACGGCGCGACGATGGTCGTGCCGAGCGACTCGTTCGACCCGGGCGCAGTTCTGGCCGCGGTGTCGGAGGAGGGCTGCACCAGCCTCTACGGCGTCCCGACGATGTTCATCGCCGAGCTCGGCCACCCCGACTTCGACAGCTTCGACCTGTCGTCGCTGCGCACCGGGATCATGGCCGGCTCGTCGTGCCCGGTCGAGGTGATGAAGCAGTGCATCGAGCGGATGGGCATCGGTGACGTGACCATCTGCTACGGGATGACCGAGACGTCGCCGGTGTCGACCCAGACGGGCCCCGACGACGACATCGACCACCGGTGCGCCACCGTCGGTCGGGTCCACCCCCACGTCGAGATCCGCATCGTCGACCCGGAGACCGGTGACGTCGTCCCCCGGGGCACGGCGGGCGAGTTCTGCACGCGGGGCTACTCCGTGATGAAGGGCTACTGGGACGACCCGGAGCGCACCGCCGAGGCGATCGACGCCGAGGGCTGGATGCACACCGGGGACCTGGCGACGATGGACGACGACGGCTACGTCAACATCGTCGGGCGGATCAAGGACATGATCATCCGCGGCGGCGAGAACGTGTACCCGCGCGAGGTCGAGGAGTTCCTCCACTCCCACCCCGACATCGTCGACGTGCAGGTCATCGGCGTGCCCGACCCCCGCTACGGGGAGGCGGTGATGGCGTGGGTCCAGGCGCGGGAGGGCTCGACGCTGACCGAGGACGACGTCACCGGCTACTGCCGGGAGCGCATCGCCCACTTCAAGGTGCCCCACTACGTGAAGCTGGTCGACGGCTTCCCGATGACGGTGACCGGCAAGGTCCAGAAGTACCTGATGCGCCAGACGTCGATGGACGAGCTCGGCCTCACGGAGGAAGTCACGGCCTGACTTCGTCAGGCACGGGCTCTGGCGAGCCCGTGTGAGGGACTGCGCTGTCCGCCTGCGGCGGGCTGTCCTCTGGTTCCGTCGAAGCAGGTCTCGCTGCGCTCGACGCTTCGACGGCGTGCGACCGGCGCCCGGATGTTGCGCGTGCCGGGGTGCCGGGCGTTCGGGGGGGATCCCGCAAGATCCGGTCGGCGCTCGCCCGGCCGCGTCGCCCGGTGTGGTCGGTTGGCCGGGGCGGCTCGCCGGTCCGCCTGTTGTGGTGTGTTCGTGGTCGCTCGGGCGTGTCGGCCGGGTGTGGACGGTCGGCCGATCGGGGACCTGTCAGCTCGTCCGTTGCGGGTCTGTCGCCGCGCCTGGTCATCGATGGCCCACGCCGCCGGGCCGGGTCAGGTCGGGGGGCGGGTGGTGTGCTCGTCGGGGAGGACGTAGCTGCCGAGGGAGTGGGCGATGGGGCGGGTGGGGTCGCCGTCCGCGGTGATGTCGACGGTGCCGACGGCGACGCGGCGGCCGAGCTTGAGGAGGCGGGCGCGGCCGAGCAGGTCGGTGTCGCGGGCCGGGCGGAGGAACGACGTCGTGAGCTCGTTCGTGAGGGCCAGGGGGACGATGCCGAGTCGGGTGAAGATGGCGAAGTAGAGGGCGGCGTCGGCCAGCGCCATCATCACCGGCCCGCACACGAAGTCGGGCGGGCGGATGAACTTCGGGTCGTAGCGGAAGCGGGCCGTCGCCTCGCCGTCGCCCACCGCCTCGCAGCTGATGCCGAACGTGGCGCAGAACGGCAGGTCGGTGGCGGCGAAGCGCTCGATGTCCGCAACGGTGACGTTCGGTTCCACAGCAGTCCTCAACTCGGTGGGTCGGTCGGCTCTCGGCGGTCGTGTCGGGACGTCGGGCCCGGCTCGGGCTCAGTGCGCGGCGACCCAGGGGGCCGGCCAGGCGTCGTCGCCGAAGTGCCACTCGTCGGTGCGGAACGTGAGGCCGCTGAACGTGGCCACCAGTCGGTCGGCGCCCTCGTGGACCTCGAGGCGGTACGCCCCGGTGCGGCGGGTGCGCGACACCTCGGTGGCCCGGGCGACGAGCCGTCCCGTGCCGGCCGCCCGCAGGAACTGGGCGTCGACCCCGAGGGCGAGTGCGACCCGTCCCCACGAGTTCGATGCGTAGGACAGGGCCACGTCGGCCAGCGAGAACAGGACCCCGCCGTGGACCAGTCCACCGAAGTTGTGGTGGCGCTCGCCGGTTCGGAGGGCGACCTCGGCGGTGCCGCCACCCCAGGTCACGAGCTCGGCACCCAGCTCACCGGCCCACCGGTCGGAGCGGAACAGCTCGTCGAGGCGACGGGCTTGCTCCGGGGGCAGCGACGGGTCGGCCGGCACGGCCCGGACCGTAGCCCCGCCCCCCGACCCGCCACGAACTCCCCACCCCCACCCCGTTCTGGACCGCGCAGGGTGCCACGGGTGGTCGTTGGCGGGGTCCAGTTCGGGTGGTGGTCGTTCTGGACCGCGCAGGGTGCCACGGGTGGTCGTTGGCGGGGTCCAGTTCGGGTGGTGGCCGGGCGGCGGGGTGGGTCAGACGCGGGCGGCGGGGGCGAGGCCGGTGTGGCGGCGGCGGACCTCGTCCCACGACCGGGCCAAGCGGGCGACCGCCTCGCGGGCCACGTCCGGCGGCTGGCAGTACGGAAGGCGCAGGTGGTCGACGTGGCGGCTCTCGGTCGACGACACCGGCCCCGGGGCCACCGCGACCCCGTTGCGGGACGCCTCGGCCACCAGGTCGAAGCTGCTCGCACCGTCCGGTAGCCGCACCCACAGCGACAGGCCGCCGTCCGGCTCGGTCCACTCCCAGTCGGGGAGGAGCTGGCTCACGCTGTCCGCCAGGGCGTCGTAGCGGCGGCGGACCTCCACCAGGCGGCCGGCCAGGATCGTGTCGGCGTCGTCGAGGAGGCGGGCGGCGATGATCTGGCCGGGCACCGACGACGCCAGGTCCATCACCGCCTTCATGCGGGCCAGCCGCTCGAGCAGGGGGCCCGGGCCGCGGATCCACCCGACCCGCAGGCCACCCCACAGCCACTTGCTGGCCGAGCCGACCGTCATCACCGGCAGCTCGCCGCCGGCCTCACCGGCGATCGCCGACAACGACGGCGGCGGCGGGTTGCCGAGGTGGATCGGTGCCAGCGTGTTGTCCTCGACGACCAGGGTGGACCACTCCGGGGCCAGGCGGACCAGTCGGCGGCGGGCGTGGGCCGGCATCGTCCGGCCCGTCGGGTTCTGCGCGGTCGGGTCGAGGTAGACGAGCCGCGGCTGCTCCGTCCGCACGATCCGGTCGAGCGCGTCGACGTCCACGCCCCGCGGCCCGACCGGGACCGACCGGATGCGGGCATCGGTGCTGCGCAGCGCGTCGAGCGCACCGGGGTAGCACAGCTCGGGCACGACGACGGTGCCCCCGCGCTCGACGAGCAGGCACACGACCAGCCAGATCGCCTGCTGCGCACCGGTCGTGACCAGGATCTCCTCCGGGCTGGTCGGGCGGTCGGTGCGGGTGAGGTGGGAGGCGATGGCGATGCGGAGCCGGTCGGTGCCGTCGCGGTGGTAGCCGTGCGAGCGGAGCAGGTCCGGCACGACCGGCGCCAGGTCGAACGCCGCGGCCGGCAGGTCGCGCAGGTCGGGGAGGTGGGCGGCCCGCATGTCGATCGCGGTGCCCGGGGTCATCAGCGAGGTCAGCCCGTGGTCGGAGCGCAGCAGCCGGGCCAGCTCCGCCTCCCGCGGCCCGCTGAGCGTCGTGTGGCCCCGGGCCACCACCGTCCCGCTGCCCTGGCGGGTGGCGACGAGCCCGGCGGCGCGCAGCTCGTCGTAGGCCGCGACCACGGTGCCCCGGCTCACCGCCAGCTGGCGGGCCAGGGTGCGCTCGGCCGGGAGCCGGGTGTCGGCGGCGAGCTCGCCCTCACGGATGCGCTCGGCGAGCTCGTCGGCCAGGACCCGGAACAGCGGCCGTTCGCCACGGGCGTCGTCGGTCAGCGAGGCGCGCAGGGCGGCGGCTTCCATCCGGCCACCCTATGCCGGATTGGACCTACAGCGGAAGGTCCAATCGTGGCAACACTGTGCCATCCAGTGATCCAATCTTGCCGGGAGGCGTCATGTTCAGCATCTGGTGCGACGGTTGTGCGGCCGAGGTCCTCATCTGGCCGTCGCTCGTCGAGGGCATCGAGGGCGACGGTCGGAGCGACCTGTGCGTCCGCTTCCACTGCCTGGCGGGCCATGCTGGTAGTTGGAGGCCCGAACGGCTCATCGACCACTGATCGGCGGATCGCCGGCGGTGCGGCGGCGGGCAGGGCCGTGATCGGGACGGCCCCGGCCGTCCACCACGAGGGAGGCTCCCGGCGCCCGACGACCGCCGCTTCGAGGTCACACCGCCTCGTCCCCGCCGTGACGCGGCAGCCGGTCGCGCCCGGCGCGGCGCGGCCCGGCGGGCGCTCGCGCTGGCCGCCGTCGCGGCCGCGTCGGTGCTCGTGGCCGTCGGCGATCCCGGGGCCGGGAGCCGTCCGGCCGGGGCGGAGCCGCGGGGCCAGCAGCGCTCACCCCGCGTCGCCCTGGTCGGCGACTCGCTCCTCGACGGGGCCGCCGCCGACGTGCGCCGCGAGCTGACCGCGGACGGGTGGTCGGTCACGGTCGACGCGGTCGTCGGGCGCGGTCTGCTCAACCGGGTCCCGGGCGACGACGCCCTCGACGTCCTGCGCGATCTCGACGACCGCCACGAGGCCCCGGACGTGCTCGTGGTCGAGCTCGGGACCAACGACCTCACGTTCCCCGCCGGTTACGAGCCCCTGGTCGCCGAGGTGATGGACCACTCGGCCGCCGCCTGCATCGTGTGGGTCAGCACCCAGGGCGACTGGGTCGGGCGCAGCGAGCGGCTGGTCGAGCTCAACGAGGCGCTGCGGCGCCAGGCCGCCGGGCGGCCGTGGGTCGCCATCGCCGACTGGGAACCGGTCATCGGCGAGCGCCCGTCCCTCCACGCGGCCGACGGGCTCCACCTCACCCCCCGCGGCTACCGACGCTTCGCCGACCTGATCGCCGACACCGTGGACGACCACTGCGCGGCCGACGGCGAGCCGCTGCGGCTGCGCCGCTCGCTGGCCCCGGTCGGTGCCTCCACCTGGGCGGGCCCCGGCTGAGCAGATCCGCAGCCGCGCCGACAGGCAGCCGCGCCGACACGGAGCCGCACCGACGCGCAGCCGCACCGACGCGCAGCCGCACCGACGCGCACCGGCCCACCGGGGCGACGGGTGCGCCTGGCCGGTGGGCCGGTTCGGGTCGGGCCGGGTGGGTGCCGGCTCAGAGCATGTCGAGGATCTCGGTCGTGAACAGCTGCTCGGCCGTCACCTCGACCCCGGCGACGCCCAGGGTCTCGACGTTGGCGGCGATGTCCTCCTCGGACATGGCGAGCAGGCCGCCGGCCTCGGTCGCGGGCGTCACCATCACGGTCTCGAGCAGGCCGGCCTGGTTCGTCTGCTGATCGAGGTCGAAGCCCTGGTCGGCGCCGTAGGTCTCGACCGTGAGCTGGGCGGCGAGCGCCGGGTCGGCCAGGACGTCCTCGAACCCGCGCCGCTCGGCGCCGAGGAACGCGGCGAGGACGTCGGCCTGGTTGGCGATCGTCTCCTCGGTCGCGAAGTAGCAGCCCGCGTAGATGGCGTAGCCGAAGTCGGCGAAGAGCATCGTCGTGGTCTCGATGCCCTGGGTCGCCAGCTGGGCGGGCTCGTTGATCGAGAACACGACCTGGCCCTCGACCTCACCGTTGGCGGTCGGGCCCGGGTCGAACTGGACCGGCACCACGTCGATCTCCGACTCGTCGATCTCGTTGAGCGCGAGGAAGATCTGCCACGGCACCTGGTTGCCCTGGGCCACGCCGATGGTCTTGCCGATCAGCTCCTGCGGGGTCGTGATCGGGGACTCGGCCAGGCTCATGATGCACAGCGGGTTCTTCTGCAGGCGGGCCCCGAACACCTTCAGCGGCGCACCCTCGAGCACGGCCTGGCCGACGTTGTCGGAGCCGTCCGCGCCGACCAGGGCGCTGCCCGACACGACGTTGGCCGTCGTGGCGACGTTCGGCCCGCCCGGCACCGGTGTGACGTCGAGGCCGCCCTCGGTGTAGTAGCCGTTCTCGAGCGCCAGCCACGTGCCGGCGTGCTCGACGGTCGGCAGCCACGACAGCTGGTACGACATCGTCGTCAGCTCGCCCCCGCCCGCCGCGGTCGTCGACGGCGACGTGCCGTCCCCGGCGGTGGTGGTCGTCGCGGTGTCGTCGTCGTCCCCGCCGCACGCACCGAGGAGGGCGGACAGGGAGCCGGCGCCGGCGACGAGGCCGGCGGTGGCGGCACCACGACGGAGGAACAGTCGGCGGTTGTAGACGGGTTGGATGGGCACGGGACCTCCTGGCGGGGGTGGTGGAAGCGCTCAGCTCGTCCGGCCGGCGAAGCGGCGCAGGACGAGGGATTCGAGGGCGGCGGCGACGCCGTAGATGGCGATCGCGGCCGCGGTGATGACGACGACCGACGCCCACAACGTCGTGTACCGGCTCTGGGCGCCGGCGAGGATCATCCGGTTGCCGATGCCGGTACCGGTGGCCAGCCACTCGGCGAGGATGGCGCCGAGGATCGCGAGCGGCGCGGCGATGCGGGCGGACGCGAACAGCGACGGCACCGCGTAGGGCACCCGGATGGTGAGCAGGGACCGCAGGCGCGACGCCCCGTAGGCGTGGGCCAGGTCGAACGCCGGCGCGGGAGCGGACCGCAGCCCGTCGACCAGGTTCACGAGGCTCGGGAAGAACGTGACGATCCCGGCGATGATCAGCACGCACACGAGCCCGCGCCCGAAGACGAGGGCGATCAGCGGGGTCATGGCGACGAGGGGCACCGAGCGGACCGCGATGGCGACCGGCATGACGCCCTGCTCGACGGTGCGGTTGCTCACCACGGCGATGGCCAGCAGCAGCGCCCCGATGGTGCCGGCCAGGTAGCCGAGGGCGGCGTTGCCCAGCGTGGAGGAGAGGTCGCCGAGCAGTTGCGAGCGGTTGGCCGCCGCCTCCGGGTCGGTCACCAGGTAGGCCCACACGTCGGCCGGGGTCTTGGCGAAGAACGGGTCGAGGTCGAACAGCTCGATCAGCCCCCACCAGGCGCCCACCGCCACCGCGGTCGACGCCGCGGCGTAGACGAACGTGCCGCCCGCCCGTCGCCACAGCGGCCCCGTCGTCACCCGGGGCGGGGCCCCGAAGGCGAGCGTGCTGGTCGACGACCACGGCGCCAGGGCCCGCCCGAGCGCGGCGGTGCCCACGTAGCCGATGACCGCGAGCAGGGTCAGCACCATGGCGATGCCCCACGTGCGGGTGACCATGAAGCCCTGCTGGCTGGCGATGAGCGCGACGCCGAGGCCCCGGGAGCCGCCGAGGAACTCGCCGATGACCGCACCGAGGAGCGCGGCCGGCGCCGCGACCTTGAGCCCGGAGAACACGGCCGGGACCGCGGAGCGCAGCCGGGCCCGGCGGAACTGCTCCCAGCGGCCGCCGCCGGCGCACCAGATGACCTCGAGGAGCTGGCGGTCGGCCGAGCGGAGCCCGAGCGTGACGCCGATCAGCGTGGTGAAGAACACCGCCTGGGCGGCCAGCGTCGCCTTCGCCGCGAAGCTCGACATGACGATCTGGAGGATCGGCGCCACCGCGATGAGCGGCAGGCAGTAGATGGCGATGACCAGGCGCAACGCCAGCCGCTCGATCGGTGGCGCGAGCACGAAGACCAGCCCGACGGCGAACGCGGCGAGGTTGCCGATGAGGTAGCCGGCACCCGCCTCCCGGAGGGTCTCGGTGACGTTGGGGCGGTACAGGTCGCGGTCGGCCCACATCTGCTCGGCCACGGCCCACGGGGTCGGCACCGTCTGCTCGTCGAACACGGTGAGCGCCGCGACGCTCCACACGACGAGCAGCGCGGCGATGCCGGCGACACCGGCGCCGCGGTTCGTGAGGCCGCGCCAGCGGCCACCGCCGGGGGCGACGGCGGGCAGGTCGACCGCGGGGAGCGGTGCGGCACCGGCGGCTGCCGTCGTCGGGTCGGTCGCGGTCATCGGCGCGTCATCCCCGCCCGTCCCCCGACGGGCCACCCGCCTCGCCGGAGGAGAACAGCAGGTCGCTCAGGTGGTCGCACAGCCGGTGGAACTCGGGGCTGCGGGTCATCTCCGTCGTGCGGGGCCGGGGGAGGTCGATGTCGATCACGTCGACCAGGCGGCCTGGCCGGGCGCTGAGCACGGCCACCCGGTCGGCGAGGAACACGGCCTCGGCGATCGAGTGGGTCACGAGCAGCGTCGTGGTCCGCCGTTCCGCCCAGATGCGCAGCAGCTCCAGGTTGAGGCGCTGGCGGGTCATCTCGTCGAGCGCACCGAACGGCTCGTCGAGCAGGAGGATGGCCGGTTCGACGACGAGGGCGCGGGCGATCGCCACCCGCTGGCGCATGCCGCCGCTGAGCTGGGCCGGCCGGGCGTCCTCGAAGCCCTCGAGGCCGACGAGGCGGACGAGGTCGGCGATGGCGGCGTCGTCCACCGATGACTTCGCCACCTGGAGCGGCAGACGGATGTTGGAGGTGACCGACCGCCACGGCAGCAGCGCCGCGTCCTGGAACGCGATGCCCAGGTGATGGGAACGGCGCACCTCGGCCGGTGTTCGCCCGCCGATCGTGACCGACCCGCTCGTCGGCTGCTCGAGGTCGGCCAGCACCCGCAGGACGGTGGACTTGCCCGAGCCCGACGGGCCGAGCAGCGCCATGAACGACCCCTCGGGGATCGTCAGGCTCACGTCGTCGAGTGCCCGGACGACCCCCCGGCCGAGGGGGAAGTCCTTGACCAGGCCGTCGATCGCGACGCCGGCGCCCTGCCCGCCCCCGTCGGTCGCCGAGGTCGCGGCGGAGGGTGCCCCGCTCGTCGGACCGTGGGGCGCGGAGGGTTCGTCGACCATCATTGGTCGGACCCTAAGACCGCCTCGTTTCCCGCTCGTTTGCTGAGTGTGACGGGGGTGTGACCGGCGGGCTCAGGACCCGGGTGGCGGGAGCGGCCCGCCCGGCGGGGTGTGGCCGGCACCGGGGTGCGGGCCCGGTCGGGCGGTCGGGGCCACGGGAGGGGAGGCGCCCGGCGCGGCGTCCCACGCGGCGACGACCGGTGGGCCCCCGGCGACCCCCTCGCCGCGCGAGTCACGCCGTCGGAACCACAGGAGCGAGACGACGACGCCCGCGAGACCGACGGCGAGGGTGGCCGGCACCGCGAACAGCGCCGCCGCCGGGATCGATGCGCCGCCGTCGGGTTCGCTGGTCGCCGACATCGACATCGGCTGGGTCGCGGTGAGCTCGACCTCCCAGACCAGGCGGTCGCCGTCGACGCGGGTCGCGTCGTGCTCGACGACCCGCCCGGGCAGGCGCACGCCGACCTCGAACGACGCGTCGCCGAGGAACAGCTCGGCGAGGCCGGGCGGCATCTCGTCGAGGCCCTCGTCCGCCGTCGGTGCGCCGACGGAGCCGTCGAAGTGCCAGCGGTCGCCGTCGCGTCGGATGGTGATGGCGATCTCCTCCGCGTCGGCCGGGTCCTCGCTCAGTGCGGCGAAGGTCTCGGCCAACCGTGCGTTCGCCTGGTCGGGGTCGTCGAAGGGCACCGTGAGCCGCAGGCCGACGAAGTCGCCGTCGTCGACCTCCTCGACCCCGACGTAGGACGGGAGCCGGCTGCGGTCGATCTCGATCAGCTCCTCGACCGACGTGTCCCCGGTGGTCGAGCCCTCGCCGAGGCCGTCGTCCTCGCCGAACCCGTCACCCTCGCCGAAGCCCCCGTCCTCACCGAAACCATCGCCGAACTGCTCGGCGAGCGACTCGGCGGCGCTCGGGTCGATCGCCTGGAGGATCGTGAACCGGCCGGAGCCGTCCTCTTCGACCACGGCGTCGATCTCCACCCGGAAGCACCCTGCGACGAGCAGCGCACCAACGGCCAGCAGACCGAGTCGAATCACACGTCGCACCACGGGACCGCCCTGTTCGGAGCACGAGCACGGCTCACGGTAACGACGGTTCGTCTCGACCCCGCCCGTGCTCCCCCGATCAGGGGGCCGACGCCCGCCCGTGGCGTCGGCGGGGATCTGCCCGGCCCCCGGTCGGCCACCTACGCTGGAGACACCGGTCACATCGGGCGGCCGGAGGAGGGAACGTGATGGGTCGACCGAACAGCGAGTTCGAGCTCCGGGGCGTCAACCACGTGGCGCTCGTGTGCCGGGACATGGCGGCGACGGTCGAGTTCTACCGCGACCTCCTCGGCATGCCGTTGACCAAGACGATCGAGATGCCCGGCGGCGGCCAGCACTTCTTCTTCGACATCGGCAACGGCGACCACCTGGCGTTCTTCTGGTTCCCCGGGGCACCCGAGGCGGCACCGGGCGTGGCGGCACCGGCGGCGACGCCCGGGGGCGGCGACATCGTCTCCGCACACGGCTCGATGAACCACCTGGCGTTCGACGTCCCCCTCGACCGCTTCGAGGAGTACCGGGACAAGCTCGTGGCCAAGGGCGTGCAGGTGAGCATGATCCTGGACCACGACGACAGCCCCTCGACCGTCGCCCGTGAGATGCACGACGGCGTGTTCGTGCGCTCGTTCTACTTCCGCGGCCCCGACGGCGAGCTGCTCGAGTTCGCGTCGTGGACCCGCGAGCTGGGCGACGACGACGTCCGCCACCACCCCAACGACGCGGCGGGCCAGCCGGTCGACGTCGGTTCGGCCTGAGCGCCCCGGCCCCGCGGCCGGCTCGCACCGGCGTCGGTCCAGCCGGAGCGCGCGGTCGTCGTCAATCGTCGTCGTCGAGCCCGGTGCGCCACCGCCGGTAGATGACGAGGAACACGATCAGCGTCCCGAACGTGAAGATGAAGGACGCGATCCGCCGGCTCGTGCCGGGCACGTCGCCCTCGGGGACGTCGATCGCGCCGAGGTCGCAGTCCTCGCACGCGCCGTAGCGCGCCTCCCGCTCGGCCTCGTAGTCGTCGCGCAGCCCGACGAGGGCGTTCGCGCCCAGCGCACCCTCCCGGGCCTCGACCTCGAGCACGCCGTCGCCGCCGGCGATGGCGAGACGGGCGCGGTCCGCGGTCTGGGTGACGTCATCGGTCGAGCAGCGGGCGTCGCCACCGGCCGCGGAACCGGCCTCGAGCGCCCGCAGCAGGCGGTCACCGAGGCGGAGGTCCCCGCGTTCGACGAAGGCATCGACGGCCCGGTCGAGGACCGCCGTGTCGTCCAGGTCGGTGCCGATCACGACGAGCCGGCCGTCCGCCGTGGCCCGCCGGCCGGCGTCCGAGCTCGCCCGCCCGACCGCGGCACCCCGCCCGGACCCGGCGACCGCGCCGGCCACGACGTCGTCGCCCGCGTCCCGGAGCACGGTCTCGGGGTCGGCACCGTCGGCGAGGCGCTCGAGCAGCCCGGCGGCGTCCTCGTCGTCGGCCCCGTCGATGACGACCACGCCCCCGGCGGACAGCGCGGTGGCGGGGAGCTCACCGCAGCCGGCGACGGCGTAGCCGATCTCACCGTCGGACACCTCGACCGCGATGACCGCCCACGACGCGCCGGCCGTCGCGGCGGTGGCGACGGCGGCCACGGCCACGACGGCGGCGCTGACCGCCGCTCGCCGGAGCACGGCCGTCGTGACGCTCGACACCTGATCCATGGCGCCATCGTCGCCGAACGGGTGGGCGCGCCCCAAGGCGTGGCCGGCCCGATCAGCCGAGACGCCGCGCCGCGGCCTCGATGTCGCGCGCGGGGAGCGGCGGCGCGGTGAGCAGCACGAGCCGGCGCACGCCGGCCCGGGCGAGACGCTTCCGCTCGGGGTGGTCCGCGTCGCACAGGTCGGCGTCGAACGGGAGGAAGACGCTCAGCTCGAGGCTCTGCGGGTCGCGTCCCGCGGCCGCGACCGCCTCGGAGGCGGCCGTCAGGATCTCGACCATGCGGGGGTCGTCGCCGGCCACGTTGATCCCGTCGACCAGCGGCGCGGCCCGCCGCGCGAGGGTCACCGAGCTCACGCCGACGACGAACGGCGGCATCGGGTCGGCCCGCAGCCAGCCCGCGGCCCCGTCGAGCACGGCGTGGTCGCCGGCGTGGTCGACCGCCCCGCTCGAGGTCCACAGCAGCTTCAGCGCCTCGCACGTCTCGACGAGGCGGTCGTGGCGCGCCGCCAGCGGTGGGATGTCGATGCCGAGCGCGTGCTGCTCGACGGCGAATCGGCTGGTGGGCCCGGCCCCGGCCCCGAGGCCCAACCGCAGGCGGCCGACGGAGATGTCCTGCACGGTGGCGGCCGCGGCGGCGAGCACGCCGACGTTGCGCGTCGCCACGTTGGCGACGAGCGCGCCGAGCCCGATGTGCTCGGTCGCCGTCGCCAGGGCGCCGAGCGTCGTGAAGCACTCGTAGGCCCAGTGCCGACCGACGACCTCGCCCGAGAGGTGGTCGAAGGTCCACAGGGTGTCGAAGCGCGAGCCGTCGAGCAGCGTCGCGACGTCCCGCAGCCGGCCCCAGTCGGCGTCGAACGGGCTCAGCAGGAGGTCGATCTTCATCGGCCGCTCCGTTCGGTGTTCGTCGGCTCGTGCCGTTGCCGCTGCCGTTGCCGTCGTTGGGGCCGGGGGTCGCACCGGGCCCGGTCGTTCAGGTTCGCGCTCAAGATGTCCACGATCGGTAGTCGACAGAGGAACATGAGACCGGTCCCCGGGACGCGGTTGTCGCCCGAAGACCTGATCTGGGCGAAGGCTCGCATCAACGACATCGTCGATGCGACCTTCGACGCGCGCCTCGACCTGGAGACCGGCGCCTCGCGCCTGGCCGACCTGGTCCTCGACTCCGCGCTGGCCGCGGAGGACCCGGCCCGCCGGGCCGCGCTCGTCCTCCAGGTCACGGCACTCACGTCCCACCTCGTCGAGCTCCTCGTCCAGGTGTGGGACGAGCCCGTCGGCGCCCACGAGCTGGCCCGCACGGTCGTCGGCGCCCTCCAGGAGAACTTCGACTCCGCCTGAGCGGCCCGGTCGGCGTGGCCGACCGCCTGCCGCCGGCCCGCCCGTCAGACGGTCACGCGGCGCTCGGGGCCGGCGAGGACGAGGTGGATGCTGCCGATGCGGCGCTCGGTGAACGCGGCCTCGCAGTAGGCGAAGTAGAAGCGGAACAGGCGGACGAACTCGTCGGGGTAGCCGAGCGCGACGATCTCTGCGCTGCGGGCGTCCAGGTTGGCCCGCCACCGCCGCAGGGTCTCGGCGTAGTCCGCGGTGAGGTCGTCGAGCTGCATCGGCCGCAGCGCGGTCCTCGTGGTGGCGACGTCCACGAGTCGGGCGACCGACGGCAGGCACCCGCCGGGGAAGATGCGGCTCTTGATGAAGTCGTCGGTGTGCTTGGCCCGCTCGTAGCGCTGGTCGGCGATCGTGATCGCCTGCAGCGCGACCAGCCCGTCCGGGCGGACGAGACGGTCGAGCGCCTTGAGGAACGCGGCGTGCTCGCGGTGGTCGACCGCCTCGATCATCTCGACCGACACGATCTTGTCGTAGGTGCCCGACAGGTCGCGCCAGTCGGCCTCGAGCACGGTGACCCGGTCGGCGAGTCCCGCTGCGGCCACCGCTTCGACCGCGTGGCGGTGCTGCTCGGCCGAGATCGTCGTCGTGGTGACCCGGCAGCCGCGCTCGGAGGCGGCTCGCAGCGCGAAGCTGCCCCAGCCGGTGCCGATCTCGAGCACGTGGTCGTCGGGCCCGATCTCGGCGAGGTCGCAGAGGCGGTCGAGTTTGGCCCGCTGGGCGTCGGCGAGATCGGTCGTCGTCGGGCCGAAGAGGGCGGCCGAGTACGTCAGCGTCTCGTCGAGGATGCGCCGGAAGAAGTCGTTGCCGACGTCGTAGTGGGCGCCGATGTTCTCGCGGTCGCGCTGGCGGCGGCGCTCGCCCGACGCCCGTAGGACCCGCAGCGGGGCCATGACCGGTCGGAGCCGCCGCTCGAGCCCCTCCCGGCCCTGATCGAACGGCTCGATGGTCCGGGCGAGGATGCGCACGAGCCCGGGGAGGTCGTCGGTGTCCCACCAGCCGAACGTGTAGCCGTCGCCGAGGCCGACCGAGCCGTGGCGGGCGAGCTCGGTGTACGCGCCCGGCTCGAGCACCCGCACCGTGACGTCCGGTGCCTCGTCGCCTCCCGGCCCGGCGTCGAGCACGCCGAGGTCGTCGATGATCCGCAGCCGGCCCCACCGGACGTAGCGGCGGGCCAGCGCCCCGATGGCGGCCCGTGCGGCACGCGCCGCCAGATCGATGTCACCGCGGTCGGTGTCGCGGTGGACGGCGTCGCCGCGGCCGTCGGCCCGCACGCCGTTGGTCAGGTCGGGAACGATCGAGGGTCGGGTGGTGAGGCTCACGGCGTGTTCTCCGGGGCATCTTGTCGTCGGGGGTGGAGGTGTCGTCGGGGGTGGAGGTGTCGTCGGGGTTCGTCGTGGTGTGCGGGGCCCGCCTGTCGTCGCGGATGGCGCTGGACGGGGATCCGCTTGAGGAACAGGCGCACGGCCTGCCAGTGGATGCCCGCGCTGACCTTGAGCGTCTGCGCGGGGTGGCGGAGCAGGACGGCGCTCATCGCTCGGCGGTCGAGCGGTTGCCGGTCCCCCCGGACGGCGGCGCGGAACACGACCTCGCCGTCGCGCTCGTTCTCGATGCCGACCTCGAGCCGCTCGCCGGGCATGGCGACCGAGAACCGGTAGTGGTGGTCCATGTCCCAGAACGGCGAGACGTGGAGGCGCTTGGTGATGCCGTCGGCCCGGCCGACCTCGTCGGGTCGTACCACGTAGCAGTGGCGTTCCTTCCACGGCGTGTTCGTGACCTCGGCGACCACCGCGTCGAGCTGGCCGTCGTCGCCCAAGCAGTAGAAGAGGCTGATCGGGTTGAACAGCCAGCCCCACATCCGGGGCTGGGTCAGCATCAGGACGCGACCGGTCGGCCGGTGCCCCGTCCGTTCGGCGACCAGATCGCGCACCTCGTCGACGAGGTCGCGCGCCGGGTCGCCGAAGTGGTCGGCCCGGTCCCAGCGGACGGGCGACCACCGGCCGCGGCCCCACAGCGGGTGGCGCGCGAGTGCCTCGTCGATCTCGTCGAGGTCGACGAGCCACAGGAAGACCCGGTAGCGGAACGTGTGGCGGCGGGGGACGAGCCGCTCGTGGAGCACCTCGCCGACGTAGAGCGCCCCGGCCCCGGGGTCGGTGCCGCCCGGCTCCGCCGGCGACAGGGCCGACGCGGCCGACGTGGCCGCGGTGTCCGGCATCACCTCGGTCCCGACGCCCGCATGGCGTCGACGACCTCGTGGGCGGAGCGGACGCCGTCCTCGTGGAACCCGTAGCCGGCCCACGCGCCGCAGAACCAGGTGCGCTCCCGGCCCTGGATGGTGTCGAGACGACGCTGCGCGTCGAGGGCACCGGGGTCGTAGACCGGGTGGGCGTAGTCGAACGTCGCCAGGACCATGTCGGGATCGATGGCGTCGGTCCGGTTGAGGGTCACGCAGATCTCGTGGCGTGAGCGGATGCGCTGGAGCGTGTTGAGGTGGTACGTCAGCGTCGCCCGGCCGGTGTCCTCGCCGGCGCGCAGGTAGTTCCACGACGCCCACGCCCGTCGCGTCGGCGGCAGCATCCGGCGGTCGGTGTGGAGGACGGCCACGTTGGGCTGGTAGCGGATCGCACCAAGCACGTCCCTCGTCTCGGGGTCGGCGTCGCTGAGCAGCTCGAGCGCCTGGTCGGTGTGGCACGCCATCACGACGTGGTCGAAGGTCTCCGGGCCCGTTCCCTCGACCGAGAGCTCGACCCGGTCGGCGTGGCGCACCACCTTGGTCACCGGCGTGGCGGTGCGCACCCGGAACGACGAGGACTCGACCAGCGCCTCCACGTAGCGGCGGGACCCACCGGTGACCGTGCGCCAACGGGGTCGGTCGCCGAAGCTCAACAGCCCGTGGTTGTCGAGGAAGCGGCACAGCGACACGAGCGGGAACCGGTCGAACGTGCGGGGGTCCGCCGACCAGATCGCCGCGCCCATGGGGATCAGGTAGTGCTCGCTGAACCGGCCGCCGAAGCCGTGGCGCTCGCAGAACTCGGCCAGGGTCAGGTCCTCGGGCGTCGCCGGATCGGCGAGGGCGGCCCGGGCGAGGCGGTTGAACCGCACCATCTCGGCCAGCATCTTCCAGAACCCGGGGTCGAGTGCGTTGCGCCGCCTGGCGAACACCGTGTTGAGGTTCGTGCCGCACCACGTGACGTCCGACGGTTCGTCGGTGACGCTGAAGCTCATCTCGCTCGGCTGGGTCTCGACCCGCAGCTCGTCGAGCAGCCGGTCGAACAGCGGGTAGTTCCGCCGGTTGTAGACGATGAACCCGGTGTCGACGTCGTGGGTCTCGTCGCCCAGCTCGACTCGCACCGTGTTGGCGTGGCCGCCGATGCGGTCGTCGGCCTCGAAGACGGTGACGTCGTGGTCGGGGGCGAGGAGGCGGGCGCTGACGAGGCCCGAGACCCCGCTCCCGATGATGGCGACGCGCACGGTGCTGTTGTTCCCCTGTCTCGGTGGTGATGCGATCCCGGTCGGCCGGGCTCGTCGGTCGGGTCTTCCCGAGCAGTACGCTGCCGCCGCCGTGGATGGATGAACGAACCCCGTTCGTCCTCGTCGGTGGGCCTTACCCCGCCATGGTCGTCCATGCACATGACCGTCACGTGACCGCTCGATGACCGTCGCTCCGCATCCCATCGGAACGAGATGACCTTCGACCTGACCACCATTCGCGTGTTCGCCCACCTGCTCGGTGTGACCGTGTGGATCGGGGGCCAGATCGTGCTCGTCGCCCTGCTGCCGGTGCTGCGCGGGCTGGGCGAGGACGCGCCCCGCCTCGCCGCCCGCCGCTTCGGTGCGCTCGCCTGGCCGTTCTTCGCCCTGGTCGTCGTGACCGGCGTGTGGAACCTGCTCGAGATCGACGTCGCCGACCGCAGCGTCGGCTACCACGCCACCCTGGGGATCAAGCTCCTGCTCGTTGCGCTCAGCGGCGTCGCCGCGTTCGTCCACGGGATGACCGCCACCCCGCTGACCCGCGCCGTGACCGGCGCCGCCGGCCTGGTCGCCGCCCTCGGGGCCATGGTGTGCGGTGTGATGATGGTGACCTGAGCGACCAGCCTCCGCTCCCGGTCGAACGGTGATCGCCGCGCCCCACCCGCCGCGCCCGCCGCGACCGGCTTGACGACAGGGGGTTGCGCCGGTTGACTGAGGGCCACATCAGGAGAGACCCGGGCGCTCCCGGGTCCGGCAACCTGGGACGGACGCCCAAGGTGCCAACCCACCCTCCGGGGTCGGGGATGCGGCTCCATCACACGGTGGGGCAACCAAGTGTCCGAACGACCGGCGCGCATCCTCGTCCCAGCTGACCGCAGCTCGTCCGTCGGGCCCCCGGCCCGTCGGCGAGCGAGGACCAGCCGACGTGGGATTCGGCACCCGGGTCCGTCCCGAACCATCCGCGGAGGAACCGTGCCGAACCCCCACCCCGCAGCGAGCGACGACCCGGGTCGTGACGCGCCGGGCCCCGAGCTGTCCCCCGACACCCGGGCCGTCCGCTCCGGCCGCGGCGACAACGGCAAGGCCCTGGCGCCGATCCTGTGGGCGACGACGACCTTCGAGACCGACACGGTGGAGGAGGCCCGCCGGATGGCGACCGCACCCGGCGCCCACCGGTTCTACTCCCGCTACGGCAACCCGACGATCAAGGGGTTCGAGGAGGCGGTGGCCGACCTCGAGGGTGCGGAGGCGGCCCGGGCGTTCGCCTCGGGCATGGGCGCCATCTCCGCCGTGGTGCTCGGTCTGTGCAGCGCCGGCAGCCACATCGTCGCCCAGCGCCGGATGTACGCCGGGACCACGCTGCTGCTGCAGTCGGCGTGTCCCCGCTTCGGGATCGACGTCACCTTCGTCGACGGCCACGAGCCCGGTGCGTTCGCCGAGGCCGTCGAGCCGGGCCGGACGATGCTGGTCATCGCCGAGACCCCGGCCAACCCCCGCCTCGACATCGTCGACCTCGACGAGATCGGCGGGCTGATGGGCCCGATCAAGGTCGTCGACTCGACGCTCGCCACCCCGCTCGGCCAGCGCCCGCTCGACCACGGCGTCGACCTGGTCGTCCACTCGGCGACGAAGGCGATCGCCGGTCACAACGACGCCACGCTCGGCGTCGCCGCCGGTTCGGCCGACCTGATCGGCTGGCTGTGGAGCTTCGCGGTGCTCCAGGGGGCCAACGCCTCGCCGTTCGACGCCATGAACGGCCTGCGCGGTCTTCGCACCCTCGGCGTGCGGCTGCGCCACCAGACCGAGAGCGCCCTGGCGCTGGCCCGGGCGTGCCAGGCCCACCCGGCCGTGTCGGCCGTGTGCCACCCGGGCCTGGAGTCCCACCCCGGCCACGCGCTCGCCGGCCGCCAGATGAAGCTGACCGGCGGCCTGGTCACGATCGACGTCGCCGGCGGCTACGACGCCGCGGTCCGCCTCACCGAGCTGATCCGGGTGTGCCGTCTCGCCACGTCGCTCGGCGGCCCGGAGACGATCCTGACCCACCCGGCCTCGACCACCCACGCCGGCCTGACCGAGCAGGAGCTGGCCGAGTCCGGCATCGCGCCGGGCACCATCCGCATCTCGGTCGGCCTCGAGGACCCGGTCGACATCGAGGCCGATGTCGTCTCGGCCCTCGACGCCGTCGCCGCCGAGATCGCCGCCGGCACCCTCACCCCCGCCCCGGCCGCCGAACGGGTCTGAGCCCGCACGGACGGCGCGGTGGTGCCCCGGTGGTCAGACCAACCGGGGCCGATCGACCATGCTGGGGGGATGGAGACGTCCCCCCTGATGTTGCTGGTCACCGGTGGGCGGATGCTCACGATGGACGCCGCCCGGCGCGAGCTCGTTGGCTGGCTGGCGGTCGACCACGACGGGCGGATCGCCGGGCTCGGCGAGGGTGACCCGCCGGCCGATCTCACCGCCGATGCCGTGCTCGACGCCTCGGGGAAGCTCATCGGGCCGGGGTTCGTGTCGGCCCACAGCCACCTGTTCACCAGCGGGGCCCGGGGCCTGGCGATGGACCAGTCGCTCTACGGGTGGATCGAGGCGATGCTGGGCTACGCGTCGGCCGGCACCGCGGACGACGTCTACTGGTTCACCAAGCACGGCGCCTACGACTTCCTCAACAACGGCATCACGACCGCGTTCGACTTCACCGACTCGGGCCTCGCGTTCGACCGGGAGTCCGACGGTGTCGCCAGCTACGGCGACGGCAACGCCGTCCCCGACGTCGCCTACCAGCACGCCCAGCTGCGGGCGAAGCTCGACGCCGGCCTCCGCACGATGCACAGCGTCATGTTGGGTCAGACCACCGACCGCGACGCCGTGTTCGGCCACCTCGACGACGTGACGTCGATGTCCGACGAGCTGGCCCGCCACCCCGCGCACCTCGGCCTCGCCATCAGCGGGACCGTCCAGTGGGCCGGGGCCGAGGAGTACGCCGCGGTCGAGGTCGCGTGCATGCACCGCCACGGGCTGTTGAACCAGCCCCACTTCCTCGAGACGCCCCACGAGGTCGAGCTCCAGCGCTCGAAGTTCGCCTGGTACCGCGACGCCGGCGCCCTCGGGCCCGACCTGGTGTTCGGCCACTTCATCCAGACGACCGACGAGATCATCGACGAGGCCGCGGCCGCGGGCTGCGGGATGGTCTGGCAGCCGACGTCGAACGGCCGGCTCGCCTCGGGGGTGGCGAACATCCCCCGCTGCCGGGAGGTCGGCATGCGGGTCGGGGTCGGCCTCGACGACCAGTCGTGCACCGACATCTCCGACCCGTTCCAGAACCTGCGGTTCGGGATCTACCTGCTGCGGGCCACCTACAAGGACCCGGCCGCCATGGCCGTGGCCGACATGTTGGAGCTCCACACCCGGGGCTCGGCCGAGGTGCTCGGGCTGGGCGACCGGGTCGGCAGCCTCGAGGTCGGCAAGTACGCCGACTTCTGCGTCGTCGACCCCCGAGACCCCGACACCGGCCCGGTGTGGGACCCGTACGGCACCTACGTCCTCGCCTGCGGCCTGCGGAACCTGGTGGGGGTCTACGTCGGCGGGCGCCTGGTCAGCGACCGGGGCCGCATCACCGGCGCCGCCGCGGCCGATCACGCCGAGACGGTCTCCCAGGTCCACGAGCGCATGGCCCGCATCGCGACCTCCGCCACCTGACGCGGCCCCGATCCCTGCGGGCTCTCACCCTCGGGCCCGCAACGCTGCTGGAGGTTCAGCCCGCTTCGGTGGACAGCTCGTGGTCGACGGCGCGCCTGATCCAGTTCGAGACGGTGCGGTCCTCGGCCTCGGCCCGCCGCCGCACCTCTTCGAGCTTGTCGGGCTCGAAGCGCACCGGCACCACCTCGGTCAGCCGTCCGCGGCGACGGCGACCCGGCCCCTGGGGGGTCTGGTTCGCCGGGTCGGCGTAGAACTCGTACTCCTCAGCGGGTGTCATCTTCGGCTCGGTCATCGATCCTCCAGACAGCGATCGGCGAGATGTTTGGCAGCGACGTAGCAGCCGATCGGCCGGCAACGACTCCGGTCCGCCGACGCGGGCGGAGCGAGCGGGACGCCAGGATCGCGCCTGACACCTCGCCGACCATCAACCAGTGGGCAGGCGGCTTGGCCGGGTAGAAGATCGGGTCCGACTGCCAGACCTCGAGTACGTCCTCGATCCCGAGGGCCGGGTGCTTGAAGAGATGCGCAGCCTGGTGGTCCACCTCGAACGGGTCCTCCTCGTCGAGGGCCTCCAGATCGAAGAGCTCGTCCATCGGAACCCTACCGTATTACAAGCGAATACGGCATGGTCCACGAGATGGGGGCGGGCGCGGACGAGCCGCCCTCCGGGGAGGGCGGCTCGTTCGGCAGAACGTACGGGTCAGCTGGCGAGCAGCAGGCGGGCCTCGTCGAGGTCGGGGCGGGCCCGGAGCTTCTCCAGTGCGGCCTGCTCGAGCACGCGGACCTTCCGCGGCTCGACACCGGTGCGCTCGGCGATCACGGAGCGGGCCAGCGGCGGCTCGCCCTCGAGGCCGTACCGGAGCACGAGGATGTGACGCTCACGCTCGTCGAGGCAGTCCATCAGGGCCCGGACCTCCGTCGGCTGGAGATCGTCGAGCACCAGGTTGTGGGGCTGCGCCTCGGCGTCCGCGGCGACCACGTCCGAGAACACGCTGTCGCTGTCCTCGTCCAGCGGCGCATCGAGCGACATCGGGTCGCTGCGGAACTGCAGCAACCCGCTGAGGCGCTCCTCGGTGAGATCGAGCGCGTCGGCGAGCTCGCTCATCGTCGGCTTGCGGCCCAGCTCGGACTCGAGGTCCTCGGCGGTCGCCTCCAGGCGACCGATGCGGTCGAGCAGGTCGTTGGGCAGGTGGACGAGGCGGGCCGAGCGGCCGATGCCGCGCTGGATCGCCTGGCGGATCCACCAGGTCGCGTAGGTGGAGAACTTGAAGCCCTTCCGCCAGTCGAACTTCTCGACCGCGCGGATGAGACCCAGGTTCCCCTCCTGGATGAGGTCGGCGAGGGGCATGCCCGACGCCGAGTACCGCTTGGCGATCGAGACCACCAGGCGCAGGTTGGCGGTCACGAACCGCTCGAAGGCGGCGTCACCCTCGGAGATGGCCCGCCGCAGCTGGCGCTTCTCAGCGGGTGTCGTGGCCGAATCGAACGCGCCTCGGGCGCGCTCGCCCTCCTCGATGCGCTGGGCGAGGTCGATCTCGTCTTGTTTGGTCAGGAGGTCGTGGCGCCCGATCTCGTCCAGGTAGTGGCGGACGACATCCGGTTCCCCGAATGATCCTCTGTCGGCGGTCACGTGTGCGTTCTCCGTGCTTGGCAGTGCGATCGGCTCCCCTCGGCTCTCCCCCGTACCCAGGGTTTCAACGTCCGTGCGGCGCGTTTCGTTCCCGATTTCCGCGCGATCGAATCTCCTCCACGGTGGCGTCCATGGAGCCATGGGTCAATCGTCGCCCGGCTCGACTCGTTCGCCCACCACCCCGATGGGGAATGATGCGGCCATGACCACCATCCTCATCGCAGTCGACGAGACCGAGGTGTCGGTCCGGGCCATGCGGCGGGCGACCGAGCTTTTCGGTACCGGCGCCAAGTACCTCGTGATGAACGTGGCGTCGGTGCCGACCCCGTGGGTCACCGCCGGGTATGCGTACGGGACAACCGCGGTGTGGAGCCCCCAGGAGCAGGCCCAGCTCCTGGCGGAGGCGGGCGAGGCCTCCTCCGCAACCGTCGACCATGCCATGTCCGAGGCCCACATGGAAGGGGCGGAACCGCTCACCGAGGTCGGCGACGCCGTCACCGCCATCCTGCGCTCCGCCGCCGAGCACCACGCCGACGTCGTCGTGGTCGGCTCCCACCACAAGGGGTTCATGCAGCGCCTGTTCGTCGGGTCCGTGTCCGAGGACCTCGTGCGCAGCGCCGACCTCCCCGTGCTCGTCGTGCCGTAGCGGCCGGCCCGGCGATGCGTCGGTCCGATTTGGGGGGTCAAGCCCGGGGGGCAACGGGTCGATTCGACGACGAACTCATCGCCCGCGGCTGAACACCCGTGCGCGGGCGCTTCGTCACGAGGAGCGACGTTTGCCCACGCCCGCAACCCTGATCGACCACGACGGCGAGGACCTCGCGGGCGTCGGCCTGGACATGCTCGACCTCGAGTACCTGCTCCTCCGGGTGGACCCGGAGACGGGTCTGGTCGTCGGCGCCAACCAGCGGATCCTCGACGTGACCCGCCACTCCCTCGAGGAACTGGCCGAGCTCACGCTGACCCAGCTGGTCGGCATCGCGCTGGACGACGTTCCGTCCGACAGCTTCGACCCCTCCCACCCCGACCCCGCCCACGTCCGCTACCTGGCGACGCGTGGCGGTGGGCGCCGCAACGTGCAGCTCGTCCGTCGGGTCGTGCCGCCGGATGCCGCCACCGAGGGCGTGCTCGTGGTGGCGTTCGACGTCAGCGAGACCATCGCCGCCCACCAGGAGCACGCCAGTCGGTTCGCCGCCCTCGACCGGGCCCAGGCGATCGTCGAGTACGACACCGACGGCAACGTCGTGGCGGTCAACAAGAACTTCGTCGAGCTGACCGGGCTCCCGCGCTCGGAGGTGGTCGGCCGCTCGTTCGCCTCGTTCCACGAGCTCGTCGAGGGTGCCGGGGTCGTCGCCGGCGACGGGGTCGCAGGCGGGACCTCGGACGAGGCCGTCGACGCCGCTGCCGGGTTCTGGGCGCCGATCGGGGTCGGCGAGCAGGTGTCGGGGGCGTACAAGTGGCTCGGGCGGGCCGGGCGTGAGGTGTGGGTCCAGGCGGCCTTCAACCCGGTCCTCGACCTCGACGGCGAGCCGATCAAGATCGTCGAGTACGCCCTCGACATCACCGAGGCCACGCTGCGCACGACCGAGCTCGAGAGCAGGGTCGCGGCGATCGACCGGTCGCAGGCGGTCATCGAGTTCGACCTCGAGGGCAACGTGCTGGACGCCAACGCCAACTTCTGCGAGCTCATGGGCTACGAGCTCGACGAGATCGTCGGCCAGCACCACCGGCTCTTCGTGGAGCCGTCCGACGCCAAGGGCTCGGCGTACCGGGCGTTCTGGCGCAAGCTCGCCGACGGCGAGTTCCAATCCGGCGAGTTCAAGCGGCTCACCAAGGGTGGCCACGAGGTCTGGATCCAGGCGACCTACAACCCGATCCTCGACCCCGACGGCCGCCCGCGGAAGGTCATCAAGTACGCCACCGACATCACCGCGGAGAAGACCCGCGCCGCCGAGTTCGAGGGCCGGATGGCGGCCATCGACCGGGCCCAGGCGGTCATCGAGTTCGACCTCGAGGGCACGGTCCTCGACGCCAACGAGAACTTCTGTCGCCTGATGGGCTACCGGCGCGACGAGATCGTCGGCCAGCACCACCGGATCTTCGTGGACCCCGGCTACACCCAGACCGACGACTACCGGGCCTTCTGGGCCGGGCTCGCCGCAGGGGAGCACCTGAGCGGCGAGTTCCGCCGCTTCGGCGCCGACGGCCGCGAGGTCTACCTCCAGGCCACCTACAACCCGATCCTCGATCCCGACGGGCGGCCCCGGAAGGTCGTCAAGTACGCCAGCGACATCACCGAGCAGAAGCTGCGGGCCATCGACTTCGAGGGCCGGATGGCGGCGATCGACCGCTCCCAGGCGGTCATCGAGTTCGACCTCCAGGGCACGGTGCTCGCCGCCAACCGCAACTTCCTCGCCCTCTTCGGCTACGAGGCCGACGAGGTCCTCGGCGTCCACCACCGGACCTTCGTCGATCCCGCAGAGGCCGACTCCCCCTCGTACACGCTGTTCTGGGAGAAGCTCGCCCGGGGCGAGCACCACAGCGGCGAGTACAAGCGGATCACCAGGGACGGGCGCGAGATCTGGATCCAGGCGACCTACAACCCGGTGCTCGGCCTCGACGGGCGGCCCCGCAAGGTCGTGAAGTTCGCCAGCGACATCACCGAGCCCAAGACGGCGAGCAACGAGGCGCTCTCCAAGGTCGAGGCGATCGGCCGGGCCCAGGCGGTGATCGAGTTCGACCTCGAGGGCAACATCCTGTCGGCCAACGAGAACTTCCTGCGGACGATGGGCTACAGCCTCCGCGAGATCGTCGGCCAGCACCACAGCGTGTTCTGCTCGCAGGACTACGTGACCTCGGCCGAGTACCGCGACTTCTGGCTCGCGCTCCAGCGCGGCGAGCTGCGCTCCGGGCGCTACCACCGGGTCGGCAAGTTCGGGCGCGACGTCTACATCCAGGCCAGCTACAACCCGATCCTCGACCTGTCGGGGCGGCCCGTGAAGGTCGTGAAGTACGCCTACGACGTGACCGACGAGGTCGAGCTGGAACGACGGCTCGAGGCCAAGACCCGCGAGATGTCGGACTCGGTGCACACGCTGGCCACCTCGATCGAGAGCATCGCCCGCGACACCGACCAGGCCACGTCGCTGTCCCAGGCGGCCCAGTCCGACGCCGAGGCCGGCTCGGAGGCGCTGCGTCGCTCGATCGAGGCGATCACGCTCATCCAGCGCTCGTCGGCCGAGATCGGCGACATCGTCCAGGTCATCGGTGAGATCGCCAACCAGACCAACCTCCTGGCGTTCAACGCGTCGATCGAGGCGGCCCGGGCGGGTGAGCACGGCGTCGGCTTCTCCGTCGTGGCCGGCGAGGTCCGCAAGCTGGCCGAGCGCTCGTCGCAGGCGGCGCGGGAGATCTCCAAGCTCATCGAGGAGTCGACGACCCGGGTCAACGAGGGCGCCGACGTGTCCCGCCGGGCGGGCGAGGCGTTCGACGGCATCGTCAAGAACGTCGGCCGCACGAGCGACTCGATCCATCGCATCGCCGGGTTCACCCAGGCCCAGCTCGAGACGTCGGAGACCGTCAGCCGCCTGATCAGCCAGCTGGCCGGCGACAGCAATGGCGATTGAGCTCGGCGACGCCCCGCCGACGGCCGTGAGCTCGGTCTACGGGATCGTCGCCATGGGTCCGACGGAGGTCGCGCTCCCGCTGGCGGTGCTGCGCGAGGTGATCCCGTGCCCGGCCGAGCTGATCGAGCTCCCGGCCTCGGCGCCGGGCCTGCTCGGCGCCGTCGACCTCCGGGGCCAGATCATCCCGGTGCTCGACGTCCGCCTCGCCCTCGGCGCACCGACGTCGCCGGCGACCGCGCGGGTGGTGGTCATCGTCGTCCACGACGATCGGGTGCTCGGGCTGCTCGGCGACGAGGTCGTCGGCGTGACCACGGTCGACGACGCCGAGATGCACCCGATGACGGCCGCCGGCGGCGAGCTGGTGTTCTCCCACAGCTTCGAGCGGGCGGCGGGTGGGGCCGTGGTGAGCGTGCTCGACATCGCCGCCATCCTCCGCCTTCCCGGCGTCCCGGTCGTGCACGAGCAACGGCGCCCGTCGGGCCTCGCGCCCGAGGAGGCGACCGACGACGGCGATGCCGCGGTCCACGACCGGGTCGCCGCCGCCCGGGCCGACGACTCGTCGCTGCTCGTCCGCTGCGGGCCCTACCGCTTCGGTCTCGGGATCGAGCACGTGTTCACGACGTTGCCCCGCATGCAGGTCCGGCCGTCGCCGCTGCAGGGCGAGCTGTGCCGCGGCGTCGTCCACTACAGCGACCTCGAGGTCCCGGTCATCGACCCGTTGCGGTTGATGCGGATGGGCCAGCTCGACGCGAACGACACCCAGGGCATCGTCGTGCGCCTCGCCGAGGGCCTGATCGTGCTGCTCGTGTCCGAGGTGATCGAGATCACCCGCATCGATCCCGACCGGGTGATGCGGCTCCCGGTCTTCGCCATGCGTCGCCCCGAGCTGTTCGCGGGCATCGCGTCGATCGCCGAGCTCGGCGACTTCTTCGTGATCGACGCCGAGGCGTTGCTCGCCGAGGCCCAGCTCCACGCGCTCGCCGGCCTCAACACCGGCGACGGCAACGTCGACGACCTCGCCGCGGGTGCGGCGTACAGCGCCATCTCCGGTGTCGACATCGTCCTGACCTACTCGGCCGGCGTCGACCTCGCCAGCCCGCTGGAGCAGATCGACGAGATCCTCCCGTTCCCGGCCGAGGTCTGCGCGCTCGAGGAGGACGGCGACGGCATCCTCGGCCTGCTGACCCATCGCGACGAGGTCGTGACCATCGTAAGCCTGCCCGCGCTGATGGGCCGGCCCGAGCCGCTCGACCCGGCGACCTCGTGCGTGCTCCTGGTGCGGGCCGACGACGTCCGCATCGGTCTCGCCGTCCTCGGGCTGCGGGCGATCGAGCGGGCGGTGTGGGAGGAGCCCGACGACGCCCCCGCGGTCGCCGACCCCGCGACCGACCGCCACCGGGCACTGCGGCGGGCGGTCGCCGACCGGCCGATGGTCCAGACGGTGGCGCCGGGCAGCGACCTGGTCACGATGGTCCCGAAGGTCGACCTGGACGAGATCGCCCGGGTCGTCAGCGCCGCCCCGAGCCGCTGATCGCGCCGGCGCCGGTGACGCACCACGACCGGGCGGCGCGTCCCCGACGGCCACCCGTTCAGTGCTCGCCGTCGGTGCCCTCGTCGTCGTCCCGCTCGTCGTCGTTCCCGAAGGTGACGTCGCGGCCTCCCTCGCGGGGCTGGCGGGCACCCTCGGACGCGGCACCGTTGCCGCTGCCACGGGGCTCCGAGCCCGTGGGCACCGGCACCGCGGCGTCGCCGGTCGCGACGGTGACCGAGCTGTCGGCGGTGTCGGGCCGCATCCACACGGTCCGCTGCGGGAACGGGATCTCGATGCCGGCCTCGTCGAGCGCGCCCTTGATCTCCTCGCGCAGCGCCCGGCCGACGTCCCACTGCGCGCCCGGCTTCGTCTTGGCCAGGAGCCGCAGCGTGACCTGGTCGGCGTCGAGGCCCTCGACGCCGAGGACGGTCGGCGGCTCGACGATGTCGGGGCCGAACTGGTCGCCGTCCGCGACCCGGGCCGCGGCCTGCTCGACGATCTGGCGGGTCGTGCGGAGGTCGCTGGCGTAGGCGACGCCGACGTCGAGCACGACCCGCGACCACTGCTGGGTCAGGTTGCCGACCCGGCTGATCTCACCGTTGGGGACGTGCCACACGGTGCCGTCGAGGCTACGGAGCCGGGTCGTGCGCAGGGAGACCTCCTCGACCACGCCGACCGCCTCGCCGACATCGACGACGTCGCCGACGCCGTACTGGTCCTCCATGAGCATGAACACGCCGGAGAGGAAGTCCTTGACCAGCGATTGGGCGCCGAAGCCGAACGCCACACCGGCGATGCCGGCACCGGCGAGCAGGGGCCCGAGCACGACGCCGAGCTCGCCGAGGACCAGCAGCACGGTGATGGTCCAGATGACGAGCGACGAGACGCTCTTGAGCAGCGCCGAGATCGTCTGGGCCCGCTGCTCGGCCCGCAGGTCGGGCTCGGGGAAGACCTCGTCGTAGAACCGCAGGTGGCGCGCGGCGGGGAGCTTGTCGAGCCTCGGCTTGCCGTCCCTGAGCTGCTTGGTGAGGCGATCGATCGCCAGGTGGAGGAACCGCCGGACGAGGATCGCCCCGATGATGATCATCGCGATCCGCAGTGGCCGCGTCGCGAGGAACTCGGCCGTGTTGGCGAGCGTCTCGCTCCCGGTGGCGTCCTCGACGGTCCGGCAGATCCAGCTCGGGTCGTTCCCGCACGTGTCGAGGTCGACCTCGACACCTTCGGTGGTGGTCGTGGTCTGTGCGGCCAGTACGGCGAACACGGCGGCGCTGCTTCCTCCTGACCCGCTGGGGGTCGTGGCGCTCGGAACGGGGTCGGGTCCGGGGGCGCGCCTGCCACGGGCCCTGCTGCGGCGGGCGGGCACCGCGTGCCCCGCGAGGAGCCCACCCAAACCGGGTTGTCGGCGTTTCGGGCTCGGACCTGGTGGGAACCGCCCAGGTTTCACGGTCGGTGGCGCAGGGAACCGCCAGTTGTGGCGGTTCGGCGGAACCGGCCGTGTCGAGCTTCAGGAGGAGCAGGATGGCTGACGAGCCCACGAACGTCCACACCGACGATGTCATCGATCAACTCGATGTCGAGGGACGTGTCGCCTCGGACCCCGGCGAGCTCCCGCCGTTCCGGCCGTTCAACGTGATCGCGGTCTTCGACGACATCTCGGTCAGCCGGGACGTCGTGCTCGACCTCGAGCGGGCGGGGGTCGAGGCCGGTGACATCTCCTTCCTCGCGCTCGACCGCGACGCTCCCGACGACGCGAGCGGCGCCACGACGGGGCCCGAGGACCCGGTTGCACGCCAGCAGGACGCCGTGGCCCCGCAGACCGCGGGCAAGGCCGCCAAGGGGGGCGCCGCCGGCACCGCCATCGGTGCGGTCACCGGCGCACTCGTCGCCATCGCCATCCCCGGCGTCGGGCCCGTGCTCGGTGCCGGCGTGCTCGGCAGCGCGATCGGCGGCGGCGCCTTCGGCGGGGTCGCCGGCGGCTACTGGGCCGGCATGAGCAACCTCGCCGCCTCCGAGGCGTGGACCCAGACGTTCACCGACGTCAAGAACGGCTCGGCCGTCGTCGGTGTGCACGCCACGAAGGGCGACGAGCTCACCGAGGCGACGCAGGTCTTCCGGCTCCGGGGCGCCCGGACGGTGCGCCACTTCGACGAGCACGGCCACCCGGTCGACGACCCGACGGGCGACGCGGGCTGACGCTGACTGAACCGTCGTCAGCCGCGGTCGCCGACCCGGTCGATCCGCACCAGATCCGTCGAGCCCGGCCGGCCCTCGCCCGATCCCGCGACGATGACGACGAGGTCGCCGTCGGCGACCAGGCCCGTCGCGGTGAGGTCGCCGTCGATGAACTCCCGGAGCTGCTCCCCGGTGGTGACCGACGGCGCCGCATGGGCGGTCACCCCCCAGGACAGGGCGAGCCGGCGGGCGACGGCCTCGTCGGGTGTCACGGCCACGACCGGTCGCCGGGGGCGCTGCGCCGACAGCCGCTGCGCGCTGCGGCCGGTCGTCGTCGACGCCACCAGGCAGCGGGCGCCGATCCGCTCACCCAGCTCCACCCCCGCCGCGGTCAGCGCCCCCGGAAGTGCTTCACCGTCGGCCGGTGACGGCGCCGCCGGCGGGTCGGCCTCGTCCTCGACGATCTCGATGATCGACGACATCGTCGTCGCGACGCGCACCGGGTCGACCCCGACGCTCGTCTCCGCCGAGAGCATCAGCGCGTCGGCGCCGTCGAGCACCGCGTTGGCCACGTCCGAGGCCTCGGCCCGGGTGGGACGGCTGGCGTCGACCATCGACTCGAGCATCTCGGTGGCCACGATCACCGGCTTGGACCAGCGGCGGGCCTCGTCGATGATGCGCTTCTGCACGAGCGGGACCCGACCGACGTCCATCTCGACGCCGAGGTCGCCGCGGGCGACCATGACGCCGTCGAACGCGGCGATGATCTCCTCGAGCCGCTCGACGGCCTGGGGCTTCTCGATCTTGGCGATCACGGGCGGGCAGGCGTCGCCGGCCGCCTGACGCACCGCATCGGCGTCGTCCGGTGCGCGCACGAACGACAGCGACACCAGGTCGACCCCGATGTCGAGCGCGGTGCGCAGGTCCTCGCGGTCCTTGTCGGTCAGCGCCGGCGCCGAGACCGTCGAGGCCGGGAGGTTCACGCCCTTGCGGTCGTCGATCGGGCCGCCGGCCTCGACGACGGTGCGTACGACGCCGTCGCCGATCCCGGTCACCCGGAGGCGCACGATCCCGTCGTTCAGCAGGATCGGCTGGTCGACGGCGACGTCGGAGGTCAGCGGCTCGTGGTCGACGAACGCCCGCGTCGAGTCACCCTCGGTCGGGGTGGTGACCAGTTCGAACGGCTCGCCGGCGGTGAGCGTGACCGGGCCGTCGGTGAAGGTCCCGAGCCGCAGCTTGGGCCCGGCGAGATCGGCGAGCACCGCCACCGGGCGCCCGTGGTGCGCACCCGCGGCGCGCACCCGCTCGGTCAGCCGCCGGGCGTCCTCGGCGCCGGTGTGGGCCATGTTGAGCCGGGCGACGTCGAGGCCGGCGGCGACGAGCCGGTCGATCGTCTCCTCCCCGGCCGAGGCGGGGCCGAGCGTGGCGACGATGCGGGTGCGGCGTGGCGACAACGTGGAACCCCTCGGGAGCGATGGCCGGGTGGGACGGGGGTGGCGACGGCCGGGCGGGGACGGGGTGGCATCGCGGGTACGGTGCGGCCGTGTTCCGACCGTGCATCGATCTCCACGGCGGCCGGGTCAAGCAGGTGGTCGGCTCCACCTTGCGTGACGGCGACGAGCCTGTCACGAACTTCGTGGCCGACCGTGACGCTGCCTGGTTCGCCGAGCGGTTCCGGGCCGACGGCCTGGCCGGCGGCCACGTGATCCGCCTCGGCCCCGGCAACGACGACCAGGCGGCCTCCGCCCTCGCCGCCTACCCGGGTGGCCTCCAGCTCGGGGGCGGGGTGACGCCGGCCGACGCGCTCGACTGGCTCGAGCGGGGGGCGTCACACGTCATCGTCACGAGCTGGCTCTTCGAGGACGGCCTCTACCAGTGGCGCCGCCTCGACGAGCTCGCCGAGCTGGTCGGGCCGCAGCGCCTCGTGGTCGACCTGAGCGCCCGTCGGGACGCCGACGGGTACCGCGTGTTCGTCGACCGCTGGCAGCGGGCCACCGACCTCGTGCTCGACCCCGGGGTGCTCACCTCGCTGGAGGAGCGGGCCGCGGAGCTGCTCGTCCACGCCATCGACGTCGAGGGGATGCGCAGCGGCATCGACACCGAGCTGGTGCGGTTCCTGGCCGATCACTGCCCGCTGCCCGTCACCTACGCCGGCGGGGCGCGCCACCTCGACGACCTGGCGCTGGTCACCGAGCTCGGGCGCGGTCGGGTCGACCTCACCATCGGCTCGGCGTTGGACCTCTTCGGCGGCGACGGCGTCCGCTACCGCGACGTCGTCGAGTTCAACCGCGCCGCGGAGCGCGGCTGATCCGGCACCGCCCCCCGGCGCTCAGCGCCGGAACGGCAGGCGCGAGGACCGGCGGGGCACCGGCACGCGGGACGTGACGCTCGAGGTCGACGGGAGGCGGTCACGTACGGAGTGGCCGCCGAACTGGTCGCGCACGCTCGGCGTGGACGGCATGTGGTCCAGCAGCTCCGACGGGTTCGGGAGCTGGTCGCGCAGACGGCCCAGCTCCGGGAGCCGGTCCGTGGGCAGGTTCGCCAGGAGCGCGGCCAGGCGGCTCCGGCGGCGGCGCTGGATCATGCGCCACACCACGACACCGCCGACCGCGGCGCCCGCGGCCAGGGCCACGACCATCGCGGCCTTCCGCCCCTTGCCCGTGCCCTGCTCGTCGTCGGACGGGCTGTCGATACCGTAGGCCTCGGCCATGGCGTCGAGGTCGGGCTTGTCCTGGTCCTGGTCGGGGTGGTGGCCCCGGCGGTTCTCGGGCGGGACGGCCAGCTCGGGGCCGTCGTTCGCGGGCTCTCCGTTCCGCTCCGGGTTCTCCACCACGTCGGGCTGTCTCGGGTTGTTGGCCATGAGGTTGGTCCTACCCCTCTTGCCGGCGCTCCATGCGTTCAGTCCCGCGCACGACCACTGTACGCGTCGCTGCGGTCATCGTCGCCCCGGCAACGGGACCGTGCACGACGAGCGCGCCCGGCGTCGGTGTCAGTCGTCGGTCTCGAGGCGGAGCACGACGAGGGCCCGGCTCATCACCTCGACGATGTCACCGGCCCGGTACGACTCGTCGCTGTGCTCGGACGGGGTGATCCCGGCGGCGGTGTCGATGTCCACGATCCACGAGCCGTCCCAGGTCAGGTCGGGCACCGTGAACGCCAGCGCGTCCGCGTGGGCGTTGAACAGCACGAGGAAGCTGTCGTCGACGATCCGCTCGCCCCGGCTGCCCGGGCTGAGGATGCCCTCGCCGTTCACCACGACGGCCAGCGAGCGGGCGAAGCCGGTCTGCCAGTCGGCATCGTCCATCTCCGCTCCCGCCGGGGTGTACCAGGCGATGTCGGGAGGGCCGGTGTCGGTCACCGGGGTGCCCCGGAAGTGCCGGCGGCGCCGGAAGGCCGGGTGCTCGGCCCGGTAGGTGATCAGCTCGCGGGTGAACGCCCGCAGCTCGTCGTCGGGCTCGTCCCACTCCAGCCACGACAGCTCGTTGTCCTGGCAGTAGACGTTGTTGTTGCCGTGCTGGGTGTTGCCGGCCTCGTCGCCCGCCAGCAGCATGGGCACGCCCTGGGACAGCAGCAGCGTGGCCAGGAAGTTGCGCTGCTGGCGTTGGCGCAGCCGGTTGACCTTCTCGTCGTCGGTCGGGCCCTCGGCGCCGCAGTTCCACGACCGGTTGTGGGCCTCGCCGTCGTTGTTGCCCTCGCCGTTGGCGGCGTTGTGCTTCTCGTTGTACGAGACCAGGTCGGCGAGGGTGAACCCGTCGTGGGCGGTCACGAAGTTGACCGAGCCGAACGGACGGCGGCCCGTCATCTCGTAGAGGTCGGCGCTGCCGGTGAACCGGGACGCGAACTCGGCCATCGTCTGGTCCGCGCCCCGCCAGTAGTCGCGCACGGTGTCGCGGTAGCGGCCGTTCCACTCCGACCACAGCGGCGGGAAGTTGCCGACCTGGTAGCCGCCCTCGCCGACGTCCCACGGCTCGGCGATCAGCTTGGTCTGGCTGATCACCGGGTCCTGCTGGATGATGTCGAAGAACGCAGCGAGCCGGTCGACCTCGTGCAGCTCGCGGGCCAGGGTGGCGGCGAGGTCGAAGCGGAAGCCGTCCACGTGCATCTCCAGCACCCAGTACCGCAGGCTGTCCATGATCAGCTGCAGCACGTGGGGGTGGCGCATGTTGAGGCTGTTCCCCGTGCCCGTGGTGTCGTAGTAGTACCGCTGGTCCTCGGGCACGAGCCGGTAGTAGGCGGCGTTGTCGATCCCCCGGAACGACAGCATCGGCCCCAGGTGGTTGCCCTCCGCGGTGTGGTTGTAGACCACGTCGAGGATCACCTCGATGCCCGCGGCGTGCAGGTCGCGGACCATCTGCTTGAACTCCTGGACCTGCTGGCCCCGGGCGCCGTAGGCGGCGTACTCGTCGTGGGGGGCGAAGTAGCCGATCGAGTTGTAGCCCCAGTAGTTGCGCAGGCCCCGCTCGTAGAGCGTGTGGTCGTGCACGAACTGGTGGACCGGCTGGAGCTCGACCGCGGTCACGCCGAGGTCGGTCAGGTAGTCGATGACCGTCGGGTAGCTCAGCCCCGCGTAGGTGCCCCGCAGCTCGGCCGGCACGTCGGGGTGCTGCTTGGTGAAGCCCTTGACGTGGAGCTCGTAGATGACGGTCTCGTCGAACGGGGTGCGAGGGTGGCGGTCCTCGGCCCAGTCGAAGTGGGGGTTGGCGACGACCGACCACGGCATGGCGGGCGCGCTGTCGGCCTCGTTGGGGGCGCTGTCGGGGCTGCCGAACGTGTAGGGGAACACCCGCTGCGCGTCGGACCAGTCGATGCCGCCGGTGATCGCCTTGGCGTAGGGGTCCATCAGCAGCTTGTTGGGGTTGTGCCGCTGGCCGTCCCCGGGCGCCCACGGCCCGTGCACCCGGTAGCCGTAGCGCTGGCCGGGCTGGATGCCGGGCAGGTAGGCGTGGTGGACGAACGCGGTGACCTCGGTGAGTGGCACGCGCGTCTCGTGCTCGTCCTCGTCGAAGAGGCACAGCTCCACGAGGTCGGCCGACTCGGTGAAGATCGAGAAGTTCGTGCCGAAGCCGTCGTAGGTCGCGCCCAGCGGGTACGGCTGGCCTGGCCAGACCTCCATCACGCCCGGGTCCTCCCTCCCCCGCGGGGTCCGCGGGGGTCGTTTGTCCGGCTCCGTCGCACGACGGCGGCCGCGTTGGACGGTAGCCGGATCGCACCGTCCGTGATCAGCGCCCCGTCCCGGGACGCGAGCAGCTCGACGTCACCGTCGAGCCCCGCGATCGGGACGAGCTGCTCCTGTGTCGAGATGTTGGCGGCGACGACCACCTCGCCCCGATCGATCACGATCGTGCCGGCGTCGTCGTCGGCTCGGGCCTGCGCCCACCGCCCGTCGCCCAGCGCGGCGTCGCGGCGCAGGCGGACCAGGCGCCGGTACCAGTCGAGGACCCGGGCGTGGTCGCCGCCGGTCAGCTCGTCCCAGCGCAGCTTCGAGCACTCGAACGTGTCCGGGTCCTGGGGGTCGGGCACGTCCTCGGGCGCCCAGCCGAACGCGGCGAACTCGCCGCGTCGGCCCTCGCGCACGGCATCACCGAGCGCCGGGTCGCGGTGGTCGGTGAAGAACCGGAACGGGCTCGACGCCGCCCACTCCTCGCCCTGGAACAGCATCGGCACCGACGGCCCGCACAGCATGAGCGCGGCGGCGACCATCGCCCGGTCGACGCCGACGAGGTCGGCGAGACGCTCGCCGGCGGCCCGGTTGCCGACCTGGTCGTGGTTCTGGATCGACACCACCAGCGTCGTCGGCGGGGTGTCGCCCATCGGGCGGCCGTGGCGGCGGTCGCGGTGTGGCGAGTAGCCGCCGTCGTAGACGAACCCGCGCTCGACGGTGCGGGCCAGCTCGGACAGCGGGCCCGGGGGCCGGCCGAAGTCCTCGTAGTAGCCGGCCCGCTCACCGGTGAGCGCGACGTGCACGGTGTGGTGGAAGTCGTCGGACCACATGGCGTCGAGGCCGTGGCCGCCGAGGTGGCGGGGCCGCACGAGCCGGTGGTCGTTGAGGTTCGACTCCGCGACGAGCACGAGCGGGCGCCGCAGCTGGTCGGCGAGCTCGGCGGTCTCGGTCGCCATCTCCTCGAGGAGGTGGACCGCCGATGCGTCGGCGATGGCGTGGATGGCGTCGAGGCGCAGCCCGTCGGCGTGGTACTCGGTGAACCACATGCGGGCGTTGTCGAGGATCCACCGTCGGACCTCGTCGCTGCCGGCCCGGTCGACGTTGAGGCCCGCGCCCCACGGGGTGTGGTGGTCGTCGGTGAAGTACGGGCCGAACTGCGACGTGTAGTTCCCGTCCGGGCCGAGGTGGTTGTAGACGGCGTCGACGAGCACGGCCAGGTCCCGGGCGTGGCAGGCGTCGACGAAGCGGCGCAGCCCGTCGGGGCCGCCGTACGGCTCGTAGGGGGCGTAGAGGCAGACGCCGTCGTAGCCCCAGCCCCAGCGGCCGCCCCACGCGTGGACCGGGAGGATCTCGACGTGGGTCACGCCGAGCTCGACGAGGTGGTCGAGCCGGCCGATGGCGGCGTCGAAGGTGCCCTCGGGGGTGAACGTGCCGATGTGGAGCTCGTAGATCAGGCCCGAGGCCAGCGGGGGTGCCCGGAACGTGGCGTCGGTCCAGGTGAACGCGTCGGGGTCGACGATGCGGGAGGGCCCGTGGGGGCCCTCGGGCTGGTGACGGGAGCGGGGGTCGGGGAACGGGCCGTTCCCGTCGACGACGAACGCGTAGTCGGTGCCGGGTGCCGGGCGCGGCGCGGCGAACCAGCCGCCGTTCGTCGGCTCCATCACTCGGCGGTCGTCGCCGAGGGCGAGCTCGACCCGCTCGGCGGCGGGGGCCCAGACGGTCAGGAGGTCCACGGGAGCTGCCTCTCCGATCGGGGGGACGTGGGCTGGCTTCGGGGCGGCCGGGTGTGGGAACGCCGGTCCCGGCCGGGGCGCGCTCCGCTCCCGGGGATGGGTCGTGACGGCTCGGGGTGGGCCGGGTGCGCCGCCCGGGCCCGGGTGCGCAACACCGTCACGCGCGCTCCAGGAGGGCGACGGGGAACCGGCCGAGCAGCTCGGCCAGGCGGACGGTCCCACCCGGCCACTCGGCGCCGGTGAGCACGTCGGTCCACGGGCCGTCGCCGAGGTCGAGCGTCGTGTCGTCCCAGCGCCCGTCGAGGCGGAGCACGAGGCGGGGGACGACGGTCACGACCTCCTCGCCCCGGGCGAAGGCGAGGACGTGGTCGGCGGCCGGGCCGGACGCCCGGATCGGCCGGTAGGAGCCGTCCGGGCCGAACGCGGCCGGACGGTCGCGCCGCAGGCACAGCCCACGGTGGGTGACCCACAGCTTGGGCATGCCCTCGTCGGTGTTGGCCAGCGCCTCGAGCGCCGCCTTCTCCGGTGTCGTCGCGGTCAGCGACTTGAGCATCTGGCGGCGGGACACGAAGTCGACGGGCCGGCGGTTGTCGGGGTCGACCAGGCTCAGGTCCCACAGCTCGGTGCCCTGGTACACGTCGGGCACACCCGGCGACGTGAGCTGCACGAGCTTCTGGGCCAGCGACGCGACCCGGCCGGGCTCGACGAGGCGCTCGGCGAACGCGGTCAGGTCGCCGCTCAGCACCGGGTCGGCGTAGAGCAGCTCGGCGAAGCGGCGGACCGCGGCGTCGTAGTCCTCGTCGGCGTCGACCCACGAGGTCGCCGTCTTCGCCTCCCGCGACGCCTTGTCGAGGTAGGCGAACAGGCGCTCGGGCTCGAGCGGGTGGGCGCCGACGAACGTCTGGTAGGCCAGGTACTCGAGCGCCGGCTCGGGGCGCACGTCGCTCATGTGCGACCCGACCCGTGCGGAGAGGCGCTCGACCAGCGCCGTCCAGTCGTCGGGCACCTCGGCGAGGAGCCGGAGCCGGGCCCGGACGTCCTCGCTGCGCTTGGTGTCGTGGGTCGACAGCGTGGTCATGGTGCCCGGCGTGCTGGCCTGGACCCGCTCCTGGTGGGCGTGGAACGCGTCGGCGCTCACGGCGAACGTGCCCGGGTCGGCGCCGACCTCGTTGTGGGCCGCCAGCCGGTTCCACCGGTAGAACGCGGTGTCCTCCACACCCTTGGCGTTCACGGTCGCGGTGAGCTGGCAGAACCGCAGCCGCAGGTCGATCGCCCGCTGGTCGGAGGGCGACTCCTCGCCGACGAGCACGCGGGCGAGCAGGTCGAGGGCCTCGGCGACCTGGGGCACGTCGTCGGCGGCGCGGGCCGCCGAGTCGCGGATCAGGCGGGCGTCGGCGTCGTCGGTCGCGCCCTCCGGTTGGAGGTACGCCCGGTAGACCGGGAACCGGGCCACCAGCTCGCGCACGGCACGGTCGAGCTCCTCGGCGTGGTGGTCCTTGTGGCGCCAGCTCGACGCGCACCAGCGGGCGAAGCGGTCGGACACCCGGTCGACGTCGGTGGCGAGCGCCCCCTCCATCATCTGGTGGCGGGCGTCGAGGGCCGCGTCCTCGAACCGCTCGGGCTGCTGTGCGAACCGGGCGTGGAACGCGGTCAGCGCGTCGGTGGCGTCGGGGTCGGTGAACACCCGGTCGAGCACCGCGGCGAGGTCGTAGCCGGTGGTGCCGTCGACGGGCCACGTGGCCGGGAGCTGCTCGTCGCCCTCGAGGATCTTCTCGACCACGATCCACGTGCCCGGCCCCGCCTTCTCGCGGAGGCGCTCCAGGTAGCGGCCGGGTCGGCGCAGCCCGTCGGGATGGTCGATGCGCAGCCCGTCGACCTCGCCGGCCCGCACCAGCTCGAGGATCCGGGCGTGGGTCGTGTCGAAGACGTCGGGGTCCTCCTGGCGGAGCCCGACGAGCGAGTCGATGGTGAAGAACCGCCGGTAGCCCAGGTGGCGGATGGCGGTGCGCCAGTGGCGCAGCCGGTGGTGCTGGCGGCTCAGCACCTCGTCGAGCTGGGCCGGGTTCGAGATGTGGCCGGCGACGGCATCGTCGATGGCCGCGGACAGCGCCGGCTCGCGTCGCACGACCTCGGCGACGAGGTCGGCGAGGGCGATCCGCTCACGACGCAGCTCGTCGAGCGCGTCCTCGTCGAGATCGGTGGCCGACGGCAGCCGGTCGAGGGCGCCGGCCAGGGCGGCCAGCATCGACGAGCTCGCCCGCTGGGCGGCGTCGGAGAGGATCGGGGCGAGGGACGCGATGGCGGCCGGGAGGCCGAAGCCGTCGGCGTCCCAGTGGAAGCGGCCGTCGCGGTGGACGAGGCGGAGCCGCTCCTCGGCCAGGATGCGGTCGTAGCGCTCGCCCAGCACCGGGATGGTGACCGTGTCCTCCGCGGCCTCGGGGCGGTCGGGGTCGAGGTCGAAGAACTTCGCGTGGCGGGCGGCGCGCCCGTGCTCGAGCACCTCCCACCACCAGCGGTTGGCCGGCAGGTCGGTGGCCATGTGGTTGGGCACGACGTCGAGCACCCAGCCGAGCCGTGCGGCGGTCAGCGCTGCGGTGAACCGCTCGCGGGCGGCCTCGCCGCCCAGCTGCTCGCTGATCCTCGTCGGGTCGACCACGTCGTAGCCGTGGGTGCTGCCCGGCGCGGCCTGGAGCACCGGCGAGGTGTAGGCGTGGGACACGCCCAGCATGGCCAGATAGGGGGCGAGGGCGGCGGCGTCGTCGAGGTCCTGGGACGGGCGGAGCTGCAACCGGTACGTGGCGGCAGGGTGGCTCATGGTTGGTACCGATCGTCGGTCGCGACTGGTCGGGGGACATTACTGCCCGTTCTCGCGGGCATCGACACCCCCGATCGCGGGGAAGCGGTCGTCCGGCGGGCCGGTCCTCGTCCCGGTGGAGCAGATGGCGCCACGAGACGCTCAAGAACCGGTCGGTACCGATCGATCGGAGAGAGTGACCCTTCTCTCGCCTGACGAGCAGCGGCGGCTCGACGAGCTCGAGCGCCAGCTCACCTCCCGGTCGCGGCTCCAGCGCATCGCCCGGCGCCTCGGCCCCTGGCGGGTCCCGGTGGCGCTCACGCTCGTCGTCGGCTCGACCGTGGGGATGGTGGCGGTGCTCGCGGTCAGCGTCGTCGCGTCGTTCTCCACGATGCTGACGCTGCTCGCCGGTGTCGCCCTGCTCGTTCCGGAGCCGTCCCGGGCCCATCCCGCGGAGGTGGCGGCCCGGCTCCGCATCCGCTTCTTCGGCGGGTCGGCGGCCGAGGGGGAGTGGTCGGACGCCGGTCGCGACCAACCCTGAGCCACGGGCGCGGGATGGGTGGTCGGGCCCGGGCCGGGCGATCGGGTGGCGGTGCCCGCGCGTCGCGATCAGCCCCGCGGCTGGGCCCGCTCGATCTCCGCGATCTGGTCGACCCGGCGCTCGTGGCGGCCGCGGTCGAAGTCGGTGGCGAGGAACACGTCGAGGATCTCGCTGGCCAGGGACACGGTGATCAGCCGGCCTCCGAGCGCCAGGACGTTGGCGTCGTTGTGGCGGCGGGCCAGGTTGGCCGTCGTCAGGTCGTGGCACAGCGCGGCGCGCACCCCGACGATCTTGTTGGCGGCGATGGCCTCGCCCTGGCCGGAGCCGCCGATCACGATGCCGCGGTCCACCTGGCCACCGGTGACGAGACCTCCGACCTCCGCACAGAGCGGCGGGTAGTCGACCGGCTCCTCGCTGTTGGTGCCCACGTCGATGATCTCGTGCCCGTTCCGCTCGAGGTGCGCAACCAGGGTGCCCTTGAGGCGGAACCCGGCGTGGTCGGCTGCGATCGCGATCCGCACGCCCCTTGGCCTAGCAGGAACGGGCGCCGCCATCACTGCCGTCGGCCACCTTTCTCTCCCGACTTCCGCGCGGAGGGCCGTTCGAAGTTCGGGCGCGCCCGCACCGTCGTGCGACAATGAGGCCCGAGACGCAGGGGCGAGCGAACGAAAGGGCAGCCGTGTCCTCACTGGTCGTCGTGGCCAACCGCTTGCCGGTCCGTCGTTCCGACGACGGCTCCTGGCAGACGAGCCCGGGCGGGCTCGTCTCCGCCCTCCAGCCGGTGCTCGCGAAGCTCGGTGGCGCCTGGGTCGGGTGGACCGGCGACGCCGGCGAGGCCGGCGAGGCGTTCGATCACGAGGGGATGCACATCGTGCCCGTCCCGCTCGACGCCTCCGAGATCGAGAACCACTACCTCGGGTTCTCCAACGCGTCGCTGTGGCCGCTGTACCACGACGCCATCCGCGAGGCGGAGTTCCACCGCCACTGGTGGCGTCCGCACGTGGCGGTCAACCGCCGCTTCGCGAAGGCGGCCGCCGAGGTCGCCGAGCCCGGCTCGGTCGTGTGGGTGCACGACTACCAGCTCCAGCTGGTCCCGGGGATGCTGCGGGAGCTGCGCGACGACGTGCGCATCGGGTTCTTCCTCCACATCCCGTTCCCGCCGGTCGAGGTGTTCGCCCGCATGCCGTGGCGCACCGAGGTGCTCGACGCGGTCCTCGGCGCGGACCTGCTGGGCTTCCAGACCCGCACCGCGGCGGCCAACTTCGCCCGCACCGCGGTCCGCCACGGCACCGGCGTGAAGCGGGTCAAGGGCGGGTCCAACCGGGCCCTCGACGTCGAGGGGCGGACCGTTCGCCTCGACGCCTACCCGATCTCGATCGACCCGTCGCAGTACGAGAAGCTGGCGACCGATCCCGACATCGTCGAGCGTGCCGCCGGGATCAAGGAGGCCGTCGGGCACCGGCGCCTGGTCTTCGGTGTCGACCGCCTCGACTACTCGAAGGGCATCACCCACCGCCTCCGGGCGTTCGAGGAGCTGCTCCGACGGGGCGACGCCACGTCCGAGGACACCGTGTTCCTGCAGTCGGTGGTGCCGTCGCGCGAGGGCGTCGATGCCTATGCCGAGCTGCGCAGCGACGTCGAGGAGCTGGTCGGGCGCATCAACGGCGACCACGGCGCCATCGGTCGCGACGCGGTGATCTACCTGCGCCAGAACCTCGACCCCCGCGACCTCGTCGCCCACTACCTGGCGGCCGACGTGCTCGCGGTGACGCCGGTGCGCGACGGGATGAACCTGATCGCGCTCGAGTACCTGGCGACCCGGGTCGACGACGACGGCGCGCTGCTGCTGAGCGAGTTCGCCGGCGCCGCCGAGTGGCTCGGGCGGTACGCGGTGCTGATCAACCCCTACGACGTGGACGGCAGCGCGGACGGGCTCCTGCGGGCGCTGTCGCTCGACGATGCGGCGCGGCGCAAGCTCGTCCGGGGGGCGCGGCGCACGATCGACCGCAACTCGGTCCACGACTGGGCCCGGCGGTTCCTCGGCGACCTCGGTGCGGAGGCCGACGCCGACTGGCCCTCCGACGAGCTGCTCTCCTCCGCCTGACCCGGTCGCCCCACGCTCGCGACGTCCCGCCGCCGCGGCTCGTTCGGCGTGAGCTCGCGGGTCGGGCCGCCGCCGGTCAGTCGTCCCGCCCGTCGGCCGCGGTCGTCGCGC
>JAXHUH010000042.1:0-15294 GCA_034211175.1 Actinomycetota bacterium | reverse complement strand
GTCGCCGGCCCGGGGGCGGGGGCCGGCCCCCGGCCGGTGGGCGCCAGCCCGGTCGGGCGGCGTCAGCCCTTCGTCGAGCCGAGCGTGAGCCCGCCGATGAAGTGCTTCTGGAGGAGCAGGTACACGACCAGCGTGGGCAGGGCGATGATCATCGACGCCGCGGCGATCAGGTTGAAGTCGGTCGCGTACTGGCCGTTGAGCACCGCGATCGACGACGTGATCGGACGCTCGTCACCCTGGTTGAGCAGCACCGCCCCCCAGAAGAAGTCGTTGTACAGCCAGGTGAACTCGAGGGTCCCGAGGGCGGCCAGCGCCGGGCGGCACAGCGGCAGGATCACCGAGAAGAACTGGCGGGGGACGCTCGCCCCGTCGACCGCGGCGGCCTCGCTCAGCTCCCGGGGGATCGTCTTCATGTAGTTGGCGAGGACGAAGGTGCAGAACCCGATCTGGAACGCCACGTGGATCAGGATCACGGCGATCTTGGTGCCGAGCAGGGAGCCGGTGTTGGTGTCGGAGATGACGTCGGGCCACGGCACCCGCTCGAAGATCTGGAACAGCGGCTGGAACAGGACCTGCTGGGGCATCAGGTTGCCGGCGGTGAACAGGACCAGGAACGCGATGTTGAACCGCCAGCTGTACCGGGTGCAGGCGAAGGCCACCGCCGAGGACAGCAGGAGGATCAGCACGAGCGCCGGGAGGACGATGAACGCCGTGTTCGCGAACGTCTGGCTCATGCCGCCGACGTCCCACGCCTGGCGGTAGTTGTCGAACGTCAGCGTCTCGGCCACACCGAAGGGGCCGTTCACCTGGGTGTCGGACTCGTAGTAGCGGAACGAGTTGTAGACGGCAGTGACGACCGGGACGAGCCACGCCAGCGCCACGCCGATCAGGAACACCTGCAGCACGACCCGTGGCGCCCGGATCCCGCCGGTGCGGGGCCGGGCCGGCGGGGCCGTGGCGACCGGCGACTCCGGCCGTTCGACCGTCACGGCGCTCACAGGTCCGCCTCCCGGTAGTGGTTCACGACGTACCAGATGATGAAGCCGAGGCACAGGAGCAGGAGGACGACGCCGTAGGCGGAGCCGAGGCCCGCCCTACCGCCGCCCTCGCCGAGGAGGCTGTTGGTCACGAGCGTTCCCATGACCTCGGTGCCGCGGGGCTCGTTGAGCGCAGCGATGATGTCGTAGGCCCGCATCGCCTCGATGACGGTGATGACCGCGACGATCACGTTGATCGGCTTCAGCGACGGGAACAGCACCCGGCGGAAGCTCTGCCACTCGTTGCAGCCGTCGATCGAGGCCGCCTCCCGCAGCGCCGGGTCCACCGCCTTCAGCCCCGCCAGGTACATCACCATGATGTAACCGATGTGGCGCCACGCCATGGCGATCAGCAGGGCGGCGAAGTTGCGGCTCAGCCCGAGCGGGAAGTCGAGCAGCGGGAGGCTGATCTCGAAGATCTTCGTGCCGTCGCCCACGAAGTCGACCGGGTCGCCCGGCCAGATGGCGTTGAGCAGGCCCTGGTCGGCCGAGAACATCGTGCTCTTCCAGATGAACCCGACGACGGCGAGGGAGAGCACCACCGGGAAGTAGTAGATGCTCTGGTACACCCGGCTGCCCCGGACCTCCTTGTCGAGCAGGTAGGCGAGCAACATCCCGACCGCCGAGCACCCGAAGAGCCAGAACATCAACACGAAGTTGTTGAACAGCGCCGGGAACAGGTTGGTGTCGAAGATCGTGAAGATGGTCCAGTAGTTCGCGAACCCGACCAGCTCGATGTCGGTCAGGGGCGTCAGGTTGTCCCACCGCGTGAACGACAGCCCGACGGTGGCCAGCGCCGGCACCCACACCAGGACGATGTGGAGGAACGCCGGCACCGCCACCATCAGCACCAGCCACACCCGGTCGCTGCCGGTCGTGGACAGCCGCCGCCGCTTCTGCCGCTTCGTCTGTGCCTCCTGACGGTCCCCGCGCCCGGCGGGCTCGGCCGGCGCGAGGTCGTCGACATCGATGGGGACGCTCACGGTGCCTCCTGCAGCTCGGGACCGGGCCGTTCGCTGATCACTCGCAGGTCGTCACTCGAAGGTGTAGGTCGCCTTCTGCTCCTCGACCGTGGAGAGGATCGTGTCGATCGAGCCCGGGTCGGCGAGGAAGTCGGCGATGGCGACACCCACGACGTCGGCCGCGAACGACGGATCGGTGTCGCGGTCGAGGAACTGGGCCACGTAGGTGGACTCGTTGATCAGCTCGGTCGCCTTCTGCTGCAGGGCGTTGTAGGCGCTGGTGTCCGCGTTCTCGTTGGCGGCCACGACCGACGGGTCGATCTCGAGGTAGGCGTTGATCGTGTCGGTCCCGCCCAGGGCGGTGAGCAGGGCCTTGGCGCCCTCCTCGTTGGCCGGCTCGGATGCCATCATGAACCCGTCGATCGGCGCCTCGATGGCGTTGCGCTCGTGCTCCGGGTTGATCTCGGGGAACAGGAAGAAGTCGACGTCCTCGATGATGTCGGCCTGGGTGTCGGCGTCGAAGTTCTGGTTGACGAAGTTGCCGATCAGGAACATGCCGGCCGACTTGTCGCCGAGGGCGTTGGCCGCGTCCTGCCAGGTCCGCCCGGCGACGTCGGGCTGGTAGAAGGGCAGGATCGACTCCCAGGTGGTGAAGACCTCCTTCACCCGGTCGTCGGTCCAGTCCTCGTTGCCGCCGAGCAGCGAGACGTGGAAGTCGTAGCCGTTGATGCGCAGGTTCAACATGTCGAACATGCCCATCTGGGGCCACCCGCCGTCGTTGGCGGCGCACAGCGGCGTGATCCCGTCGGACTCCATCTGCTCGCACAGGGCCATGAAGTCGTCCCACGTCTCCGGGATCTCGTAGCCGTTCTCCTCGAACAGGCTCTTCCGGTAGTGGACGCCCCAGGCGTAGAACGTGAACGGCACGAAGTACTGGTTGCCGTCGGAGGCGGTCGAGGCGTTGCGGAACCCCTCGCTCATGCCGTCGAGGTTCTCCCACACGTCGGAGATGTCGCCGACGACGCCGCGGCGGGCGAAGGCCCGCGTCCGGTAGCCGGCGAACCAGGTCATGGTGTCGTCGGGCTGCTGGATGTAGGTGTTGAAGTTCTCCTGGAACGTGTTGTGGTCGACGGTGTTGACCGCCACGTTCAGCCCGGTCGTCGCGATGGCGGCCGCGAGCGCGTTCTTCGGCACCTCGTCCGACTGGTTCGACCCGAGCGTGATCTCGCCGAGGTCACCCGAGCCCTCCGCGGTCTCGGTGCTTTCGGTGCCGCCCGCGGTGTCGTCGGTCGCGACCCCGCTGTCGTCATCGTCGTCGCCGCACGCGTTCAGCAGCACGGCACCGCCGAACGCGGCGGCGCCGATCACGAACCGGCGGCGGTTGAGCGCGAAGCCCACGGTGGACGGACTGGGTGACTCGGGCTGACGAGGCATCGCTCCCCCTGGAGAAGACGGCGGTCGACCCACACCCCCGCGGGCCGCTGCTCGCCTCGAATGTCGCGCGACCGGAATGTGACGTCAAGCACACCCGTGCGAAAAGCTGCGGAGCCGCACATATATCCGAGGCCGCTGAGCTGGGGTTTCAGGGCCTGATGTGCAGTTATGTTCGGGTCTGTTGACAGGATCGCCACGGCGGCGCCATCCTCGGCGCCATGGCCAAGAGGGGTCGACCATCGCTGGCGCGCCAGCGTCACGAGCTGATCGTGAGCCAGGTCCGCCGTGGTGGCGCCGTCCGGGTCGCCGAGCTGGCCGAGCAGCTCGACGTGAGCGAGATGACCGTGCGTCGCGACCTCGACGCCCTCCACGAGGCCGGGCTCATCGTCAAGGTCCACGGCGGGGCCACCGTGCGCTACGAGCGGGGCACCGACGAGCCGCCGTTCCAGGCCAAGTCGACGCGCAACACCCGGGAGAAGGCGGCGATCGCCGCGTCGGCCGCGGTCATGACGGGCCCGGGCTCGGCCGTCGGCCTGACCGGCGGCACGACCACCGTCCGCCTCGCCGCCGAGCTCGTGACGCTGCCCGACCTGACGGTGGTGACCAACAACCTCCGCGTCGCCGACGTCTTCCACCAGCACCCACGAGCCGACCGGACCGTCGTGATCGTCGGCGGCGAGCGGACCCCGAGCGACGCGCTCGTCGGCCCCGTCGCGGTGGCGTCGCTGCGCACCTTCAACCTCGACACCGTGTTCATGGGGGTCCACGGCATCCACGAGCGCGCCGGGTTCACCACGCCCAACCTGCGCGAGGCCGACACCAACCGGGCGTTCGCCGAGTCGACCGACGAGCTCGTCGTGCTGGCCGACAACACGAAGTGGGGCGTCAGCGGCCTCGTGACCATCGCTCCGCTCGACGAGGCGACCGTGTGCGTCAGCGACGCCGGCCTCAGCGAACCAGCCCGCGCGGTGCTGCGCGACCAGGTCGGGCGGCTCGTCATCGCCGAGGGCGGCTCGCTCGGCATCGAGGGGAGCGCCTGAGTGGCCGTCCTGCCTGATGCCTCCGCCCGTGCCCCTGCTCCCGTCGACCGTGTCGTCGTGGTGGGCCGTGTCGTCGCCCCGGCCCGGCGTCGATCGGTGCAGCCGTGAGGGAGCTGCGCGTCGACCCGGCGCTCGGCACGCTCGTCCACGTCGTCCTCGCCCGCCAGGGCCGGCCGAACCTGCCCTCGACCGGCTGCCCGTTCTGTGTGGGCGGGCTCGAGGCACCCGAGCCCTACGACGTGCGCTGGTTCGAGAACCGCTGGCCGGCGATGGACGACAAGCGCTGCGAGGTCGTGCTCTACACCCCGGACCACGACGCCACGTTCTGGTCCCTCGGCGTTCCGGGCGCCCGGCGCGTCGTCGACCTGTGGGCCGAGCGGACCGCCGAGCTCGGTGCCCGCGACGACGTCGACCACGTCCTGGTGTTCGAGAACCGCGGCCCGGCGGTCGGCGCCACCATCGCCCACCCCCACGGCCAGATCTACGCCTACGACCACGTCCCGGCCCGCCAGGCCCGTCGCCTCGCCGCCGGTTGGCGGCCCGACCCCGACCCGGGGGAGCGGCTCGTCGCGGCCCGCGACGGCTGGTCGGCGTGGGTGCCGTGGGCACCGACGTACCCGATCGCGCTCGAGATCGCGCCGGACCGCCGCCTCGGCGACCTGCCGTCGATGGGCGACGACGACCGCGACGCCTTCGCCGCGGTGCTGGTCGACGTGCTCCGGCGCCTCGACCGCCTGTTCGACCGGCCGCTGCCGTACATGATGTGGCTCAACCAGCGCCCGACCACCGGCGGCTTCGACGACGCGTGGTTCAACGTCGAGATCGTCTCGCCGTGGCGCTCGGCCGGGGTGCCGCGGTTCATCGCCGCCGCCGAGGTCGCGAGCGACGAGTACTTCAACCCGGTCGTACCCGAGGAGCTGGCATCCCGCCTGCGGGAGGAGTGACGTGACCATGACCAGGGGGGACGAGCGCACCGAGATCGGCGCGCTGATCGACGTGCTCGGACGATGGTGGGAGGACCCGGCCATCACCGGCCTGCGCCGCGTGGCGGCCCACACGATCGCAACACCCGCGTCCGATGACCCGCACGTGCTCGATCTGGCCGGCACCTGGGCGTTCCGTCTCGTCGACGCACCCGATGCCGCGCCGGCCGGGTGGACGACCGATCCCGTCGACGGGTCGGGTGCCGGCGGGGCCGACGGGTGGACCACCGTCGCTGTGCCCGGCTGCTGGACGATGCAGGACGTCGGCGACCACCCGCAGTACACGAACGTCGTGATGCCCTTCGCCGGCGACCCGCCGTCGGTGCCCGCCCACAACCCGACGGGGCTCTACCGCACGACGTTCGAGGTGCCCGACGCCTGGCGCGACCGCCGCACGATCCTCCACGTCGGAGGCGCCGAGAGCGCCGCCGCGGTGTGGTGCAACGGCGCGTTCGTCGGGATCGGCACCGACAGCCGGCTCCCGTCGGAGCTCGAGCTCACGCCGTGGCTGCAGCAGGGCGAGAACACCCTCGCGGTGATGGTCGTCCGGTGGGCGGCGTCGACGTGGGTCGAGGACCAGGACCACTGGCACCACGGCGGCCTCCACCGCCGCGTCCACCTCGTGTCGGTGCCGACCACTTCGCTCGCCGACGTGCGGATCACCGCCCGCCTGGCCGACGACCTGGCCACCGGCACGCTCGACGTCGTCGCCCGCATCGACGGCCCCGTCGACGGGCACCGGGTCACGACCCGCCTCGAGACGCTCGCGGGAGCGGGGTCGCCCGCCGGTGAGGTGCTGGTCGACACCGCCGCCGGCGCGGGCGTCTCGATGTTCGACGCCCGCACCCACCTCGGGGCGATGGCCGACGCCTACCGCCACCCGGGGCCGATCGCCACGACCTCCGTGCCCGTCGCCGGCGTGCGCCCGTGGAGCCACGAGGACCCGCACCGCTATGCGGTCGTCGTCGAGCTCCACGACGCCGCCGGCGCCATCGTCGACAGCCGACGCATCACGACCGGGTTCCGACGCGTCGAGATCCGTGGCGCCGAGCTCCTGCTCAACGGCGAGCCGCTGCTCATCGCCGGGGTGAACCGCCACGACCACCACCCCACGGGCGGCAAGACCGCGCCCGACGACGAGCTGTGGGCCGACGTCGCCAACGTCAAGCGCTGCGGCTTCAACGCCGTGCGCACCTCGCACTACCCGCCCGACCCGGTCGTGCTCGACGCCTGCGACGAGCTCGGCCTGTGGGTGATCTGCGAGGCGAACGTCGAGAGCCACGCACGCTGGGCCGAGCTGGTGGGCGACCCCCGGTTCGAGGAGCTGTACATCGAGCGGGTGCGCCGCACCGTGGCGACCCACTGGAACCACCCGTCGATCATCGGCTGGTCGCTCGGCAACGAGGCCGGCGACGGCCCGGCCCACGACGCGGCCGCCGCCTGGGTCCGCCGCACCGACCCGTCTCGGTTCGTCCAGTACGAGGGCGCGGTCATGTGGCGCTGGCGCGACGGCTTCGACGCCGACTGGACGAGCGCCGCGACCGGCACCGACATCGAGTGCCCGATGTACCCGCCGGTCGCCGCGCTCGAGGAGTGGGCGAGTGCCACGACCCCCGATCGGCCGCTCATCCTGTGCGAGTACAGCCACGCCATGGGCAACTCGAACGGTGGGCTCGCCGACTACTGGGCCGCGTTCGAGCGCCACCACGGCCTCCAGGGCGGGTTCATCTGGGACTGGCGCGACCAGGGCCTGGTCACGACCTCCGGCGACGGCACCACGTTCTACGGCTACGGCGGGGCGTTCGGCGACGAGCCCAACGACGCCGCCTTCTGCTGCAACGGCATGGTCGGCCCCGACGGCGAACCGCACCCGGCGGTCGAGGAGCACCGGTGGCTGACCCGCCCCGTTCGCTGCCGCCTGACCGGTGACGGCACCGGCCTGGAGGTGCGCAACACCCGCTCGTACACCGGGCTCGACGACCTCGTCGCCCACGTCACCATCGACGTGGACGGCGCCGTGCTTGCCGGCTTCGAGCTGCCGGCGGTCGACGTGGCGCCCGGGGCGACGGCGACGATCGACCTGGCCGGGCGCATCCCACTGCTCCCCGCCGGGGCCGAGGCCCACCTGACCGTTCGTTGGTCGTTGCGCGAGGCGCCGTCGTGGGCCGCGGCTGGTCACGTCGTGGCGTGGGACCAGATGGCGCTGCCGCTCCCGCCGGCGTCGCCCGCACCCGCCGCCGGTCCCGCTGCGGCACCGACGCCCGCCACCGGACCGCCCGCGGCGATCGACGTGCGGGTCGACCCGACGACCGGGCTGGTGTCGGCGCTCACCGTCGCCGGTCGTTCGCTGCTGGCCGCGGCGCCGACGCTCGCCGTGTGGCGGGCGCCGACCGACAACGACGGCGTGCCCGTCGGCCCGCTCGCCGGCGTGGCCGGCGCCACCCGGCGGTGGTTGGCGTGGGGGCTCGACCGCCTCGCACGCGAGACCGTCGACGTCGACGAGTACGCCGACGGGGCGACCGCCCACCACCGCTGGACCTCACCGGCCGGGGTCGTGATCGAGCACACGCAACGGATCACCACCGGATCCGGCGTCGTCCGGTTCGACGAGGAGATCGTCGTGCCCGACGACGTCGACGACCTGCCCCGCATCGGCGTGCGGTTCGCGCTCGCCGCCGGGCTCGACCGTCTGCGGTGGTACGGACGGGGGCCGTGGGAGACCGCGGTCGACCGTCGCGCCGCGCCCGTCGGCATCTGGTCGTCGTCCGTGGCCGACCAGTACGTGCCCTACGTGACCCCTCAGCACCACGGCACCCACGTCGACACCCGCTGGTTCGAGCTGACCGACGCAGAGGGCACCGGCGTCCGCATCGAGTGCCACGGCCTCGCGTTCGACGCCTCCCACCACACCGACGAGTCGCTGACCGCAGCGACGACGAGCGCGGAGCTGCGTCCGGTCCCCGAGGTCCACGTCCACCTCGACGCCGCCCTACGCGGCGTCGGCACCGGCGCCTGCGGCCCCGACACCACCGACATCGTCTCCGGCGGCCGCCACACCTTCACCTGGGTCGTTCGCCCGGTGGGCTGACGCCCGCGGCCAACCGGCCCGACGCCGTCCCGGTCGCCACCACCCGTTCTGGCGACCGCAGCGGGCGCGTGGTGGTCGTGGCGGTGGCCAGTTCGGATTGGCGGCGGGAGGCTGGGGACATGCCGTTGTTCGACCACGTCGCCGGCGACTACCGGGCCGCGAGCACGCCAGCTACAGCTACGTCGCCGCACTGGAGCCGGCCTCCCGGCGGGAGGTGCTCACCGGCATCGAGCAGATCGCCCGGGACGGGTTCGGTGACGGCCGGATGTCGGTGGCCTACGGCACCGACCTCCTGCCGGCCCGATGCTGACGCCGGCCCGGGCGCCCCGTCAGGGCACGAGGACGCCGGCGCCGGCGGACGGTTCGCACAGCCAGATCCGGGCCTCGTTGCCGTCGTAGTCGTAGCGCTCACGCACCGTGCGCTCGAACGTGGCGGCCAGGTCCTCGGTGACGAGGGCGACCGCGCAGCCCGCGAACCCGCCGCCGGTCATGCGGGCCCCGAGGCAGCCGGGCGACGACTGGGCGACCTCGACGATGGCGTCGAGCCCGGGCCCGGACACCTCGTAGTCGTCGCGGAGGCTGGCGTGGCTCTCGTTCATGAGGCGCCCCAGCGCGACCGCGTCGCCCCGCTCCATGGCCTCGGCTGCTGCGAGGGTCCGGGTGTTCTCGGTGACCACGTGGGTGGCGCGCCGCAGCGTGACCTCGTCGTCGATGGTCACGACCTGGTCGAGCGTGGCATCCCGCAGCGCCGTCACCCCGAGGGCTGCTGCTGCACGCTCGCACGAGGCTCGGCGCTCGCCGTAGGCCACGTCCGCGAGCACGCGGCGGGTGCCGGTGTCCATGATCGCCACGACGACGCCGGATGGCAGCGGTCGTGGCGTCAGCTCCAGCGAGCGGCAGTCCATCAGGCTGGCGTGTCCCGCGACCGCCCCGGCGGAGATGAGCTGGTCCATGATCCCGCTGGCCAGGCCGACGACCTCGTTCTCGACGCGTTGGCCGAGTCGGGCCACCTCGACGGCCGACCAGCGCAGGCCGGCGCGGTGGACGAGCGCGGTGATGGTCGCGACCTCGATCGCGGCCGACGAGGAGAGGCTGGCGCCGGTCGGGATGTCGGTGGCGACGGTGGCCGACCAGCCGCCACTCGCGACGCCGAGGCCGCCGAGCAGCGAGACCACACCGGCGATGTGGCGGGCCCACGGCTCGACCGTGCGGGGGTCGCCGGCCGGGTCGATCGTGATCTCGCCGAAGCCCTCGGACGCGACCGTGACCTCGCCCCGGTCGCGGTCGCCGGTGTCGCGCACCGCGAGGACCGTGTCGAACGGGAGCGCCATCGGCAGGGTGAAGCCGTCGTTGTAGTCGGTGTGCTCGCCGATCAGGTTCACCCGGCCGGGCGCCCGCACCACCAGCTGCGGCGGCCCCCAGGCCGACACGTGAGCCGCCACCGCCCGGGCTCGAGCGTCGCCGGCCGCGTCGTTCATCGCCATGGTCGGGAACCTACTTCCTGGGCCGGCGGCGCCCGGACCGTCCGTCCTGGTCGCGGCCGTGCACGCTCGCGGGAGGGGTGGCGTCGGGTTCATTGCGGTGTGGTCATGCGGTGTCGATTGCGTTGCGGTATCGAGTAGTTCTCATTACAGTCGTCTGTGGCGGGCGTACTGGCGACGGGACGGACGGGGACGTGGCGGACATGCGCTCTTCGACCGCGAACGCGGGTCGGTTTCAGCGGCGACAGGTGACGGGCCTGGTGGTCGTGGCATTGGCGATCGCCGTGATGGTCGTCGGCCTGGCCATGCGGTCGGACGACGGCCGGCAGGCGGCGGCAGAGTCCGCGGCGAGCACGGCGGAGGCGTCGGGGGACGCCCCGGCCGGCGGGGACGAGGCGACGGCGGGCGAGGCAGCCGACGACGGTGCCGACGAAGGGCTCACCATGGGGCTCTCGGCCGACGCGCTCACCCAGGCGGGCGACGAGTCCGCCGAGATGAGCCCGGGGCTGCTGCGAGCGGCATCCGGCGTGATCGTGCTCGGCATCCTCGCCTACATCGCCATCCTGGTGCGGGGCTACCTCCACCACGTCGGCCGGCGCCGACGCCGGGTGGCCGCCCGTGGCGAGGTCGGCTCCCGTGGTGAGGTCGGCTCCCGAACCGAGGTCGGCGCCCGCCGGCGCTGACCGACGCGATCCGTGCGGCGACCCTCCGGTGGCGCCGCACGCCACACCACCTCGGCCGGGCCAGCGTCCACCACGTGATCACACGGGTCGTGGACCCGGAGTTTCGGCGCTTCAGCCCGAGCCGGGTGGGTACGTTCGATCTCCCGGGGCGCTCGTTGCGCCCGAGGGGCCGTGCCGGACGCACGGCTCGTCCGAGTCGAGGAGATCATCGTGGTCGGCAGCGTGTGGCCGCAGCTCGCGCTGGTTGGTGTGCTCGTCCTCCTGAACGCCGCGTTCGCGGGTTCGGAGCTGGCGCTGGTGTCCCTCCGGGAAGGCCAGCTCCAGCGACTGGAGGCCTCGTCGAGGACGGGCGCGGTGCTCGCCCGGCTCGCCAGGGACCCGAACCGGTTCATGGCGACGATCCAGATCGGCATCACCCTCGCCGGCTTCCTGGCGTCGGCCTCGGCGGCCGTGACACTGGCCGGGCCACTCGAGGACGCCCTCGGGTTCCTCGGCGGCGCCGCCCGCCCGGTGTCGGTGGTCGCAGTGACGATCATCCTGTCCTACGTCACCCTCGTGCTCGGTGAGCTCGCCCCCAAGCGCATCGCCATGCAGCGGGCCGAGCGCTGGGGCCTGGTCGTCGCCCGCCCGCTCTCCGTGCTGGCCTCCGTCGCCCGCCCGGTCGTGTGGTTCCTGTCCCTGTCGACCGACGCCGTGGTCCGCCTGCTCGGCGGTGACCCGTCCCTCGACCGGGAGGAGGTCACCGAGGAGGAGCTGCGCGACCTGGTGGCCGCCCAGGAGTCGTTCACGCCCCACCAGCGGCTGATCATCGACGGTGCCATCGAGATCTCCGAGCGTCCGCTGCGGGCGGTGCTGCGGCCTCGCACCGACGTGTTCAGCCTCGACTCGACGTCCGACTGCCGGACCGCCCGCAACGAGCTGGCGGCGTCCGGCCGCTCGCGGGCGCCAGTGTGCCCGCACCGGGCGCTCGACGACGTCCTCGGCATCGTCCACCTCCGCGACCTGCTCTCGGACGACCCGGGCTGCACCACGGCGTCGGTGTCCAAACCGGCGCCGATCTTCCCCGAGTCGGTGACCGTGTTGGCCGCACTGCGGGAGATGCAGCAGCGCCACCAGCAGATGGCCGTCGTCGTCAACGAGCACGGCGGCGCCGAGGGCATCGTGACGGTCGAGGACCTCGTCGAGGAGCTCGTCGGCGAGATCTACGACGAGTCCGATCGCGACATCCTCTCGGTGCGCCACGAGGAGGGTGACGCCATCGTGCTGCCGGGGCGGTTCCCGGTCCACGACCTCTCCGACGTCGGCGTCCGGGTGCCCGAGGGCGCCTACGACACGGTGGCCGGCTTCCTCCTCGACCGTCTCCAGCGGATCCCGGAGGCGCCCGGCGATGTCGTCGAGGAGGACGCCTGGTGCTTCCAGGTGACCGGCGTCGACGAGAACGTCATCACCGAGGTCCGCATCACCCCGCTCCACGACTCGTCGTCGACGTCGGCACCGGTCACCGACGGGGCGTGAGCCGCCAGGCACACGCCGATCCCGCCGTCTGTGCGGAGATGTACAACTCGTACATGTCCGACTTCGCCGTGAGCGACGCGAGGAACCGGTTCGCCGAGGTGATCGAGCAAGCCCGGCGTTCGGGCGAACCCGTCTACGTGACCCGACGCGGTCAGCGAGTCGCGGCCATCGTCGACGCGGACGTGCTCGATCGTCTCGTCGAGGCCGCCGAGGAGGCGGACAACCGGCGCGAGCTCGAGCTCGCCCGTGCCGAGGAGTACCGCAGGCGCTGACGCCGACCATGGGGCAACCCGGTTGCCGACCCGGAACCGGCACGCACGCACAACCGTGGCGTGGATGGGAGTGCGTGCCGGAAGCCGGCGTGATCAGGGGGTGATGACGAGCTTGCCGGCGGCCTTGCGGTCCATGAGGGCGCGGAGCGCCTCGCCGGCCCGGTCGAGCGGGTAGCGGCCGGAGACGTGGGGCGCCAGCTCGCCGCTCGCGACCCAGTCGGTCAGCTGCTTGCTGATCTCGGCGTTCTTCGCCGGGTCCCGGGCCGCCATCGCGCCGTAGAACACGCCGACGATCTGGCAGCTCTTGAGCAGCGCCAGGTTCAACGGCACCCGGGGGATGCCGGCGGTGAACCCGATCACCAGGAACCGGCCCTCCCAGGCGATCGCCCGCAGCGCCTGCTCGGCCTTCTCGCCGCCGACGCAGTCGTAGACGACGTTCACGCCCTTGCCGTCGGTGAGCTCCTTGGCCCGGTCCTTCAGGTTCTCGGTCGCGTAGTTGATCGTCTCGTCCGCGCCGCGCTCGCGACACAGGTCGAGCTTCTCCTCGCTCGACGCCGCGGCGATCACCCGGGCGCCCATCAACTTGCCGATCTCGACCGCGGACATGCCGACCGCGCCGCCGGCGCCGGTGATGAGCAGGGTCTCGCCGGGCTGGAGCTCGCCACGGTCCCGGAGCCCGTACAGCGTGGTGCCGTAGGCGTACCCGAGGCCGGTGACCGCCTCGGCCGGGACGCCGTCCGGGATGCGCCGGGCGCTGCGGGCCGGAATGGCCATCCGCTCGGCGAACGCACCGGTCGGTCCGAGCCCACCGGCGACGCGATCGCCGACCGACCAGCCCTCGACCTTCTCGCCGACCGCGACCACCTTGCCGGCGCCGTCACCGCCGGGGATGTAGGGCAGCTCGGCCTTGAACTGGTACTTGTCCTCGAGCATCAGCGTGTCGGGGAAGGTGACCGCGACCGCCTCGACCTCGACCAGCAGCTGGTCGTCGCCGAGCACGGGATCGTCGATCTCCTCGACCACCAGGTTCTCCGGCGGACCGAACGCGTTGCACATCACGGCCTTCATGCCCGCCGACCGTAGATGTCGAGTGCCGCCCGACACCTCATCTGCACGTCTGTCAGGTCGCGCCGCTTCTGTCGCGTGCGACCCGATGCCCGCCGGTCAAGCGGTCGTGGTGCGCGCCGACAGCAGTGTGGGGAGTGAACCCGTGGCCTGGGCCACCGCCACGTGGTCGTGGGACTCGACGATAAGGCCGTCGCGCACCACCCGGACCATGAGGACGGCGGGGATCGACTCGTCCCGTCCGTCGACGGACCTGCAGCGGTAGGTGACCTCGGCGACCGCGACCTTCGGGTCCGCCGTGTGGTGGATCACGAGTTCGTCCGCCCGTCACCCGGACCGGCGCTGGCGGGGCGATCGGCGAAGAACCGGCACGTCCCGACGAAGCAGAACCTCATCGAGGCCGTGATCGTCCGTCACGCCGACCGCGCCATGGACGCCTCGGCCGAGCCGGGCGTCGAGGACTGCAGGCGGCGTTCGTCGACGCCTTCAGCCTTTTCATGACCAGTGCCGGCTCGAAGCTCGCGCTCATCAGGCTGCTCGCCGACCTGATCGGGCCTCCGCCGGTCGTGACCGAGGCGATCGACACCCTCCGGGAGGCCCTGGGGCGACGCCTCACCGGGGCCCAGGCCGCTGGGGCCATTCGAGCCGACGTCTCCGTCGACGAGATCCACGTGCTGATCAGGGCGCTTGCCGGCGTCTCCACCCAGCCCGACGTCACCGACCGCCACCTGCGCGCCGTCATCGCCCGATGGCCTGCGGTCCACCCCGACTAATGGGACAGCGCCGAACGGTTGATCGCCGGTCCGTGAAGCTGCGGATGTACGGCGATGTACGCTTCTGTCCATGTCGCTCACCGTGTCGGTCACGGAGGCACGAGCCTCACTCCCGCAGATCCTCGAGCGCGTGCTCGCTGGCGAGGAGGTGACGTTGACTCGCCACGGCGCGGCGGTCGCGGTGGTCGTGCGCCCGGACGTGCTGCGCGTCCGCCGAGCCGGTGAGGCGCTCGAACGTGCCGAGCGCATCCACGAGCTGTTGGAGTCGAGCCGTCGCCGCCCTCTCGAGGACGGCGTCGGTTTGACGGCCGAGCGTGCCGAGGAGCTGGTCGCCGACGTGCGCGCATCGCGCGACGGTCGGTAGTCCGGCGCGTGGACGCGTTCGACGCCGATGTCCTGATCTACGCCGCCGTGCCTGGTCACGAGCTCGGCCGGCGCATCCGGCCGCTGCTGGCCGGGGTTGGCGCCGAGCCTGCCGGCGTCGGATCGGTCCTGCTCCTGCCAGAGCTACTGGCAAAGCCGCTGCGGGCCAGCGCCGAGGATGAGATGGCGGCACTCGTCGCCCTCCTCGCACGGCTCGAGCTGCGTCCGGTCGACGAGGCGATGGCCGAGCTCGCAACGTCGCTCGGCGCGTCATACGGCCTGCGCGCCGCCGACGCGGTCCACTTGGCAACCGCTGTGTCCGCCGGCGCTACGAGGTTCCTGACGAACAACCGCCGCGACTTCCCGCTCTCGATCACCGAGGTCGACGTCACCTACCCCGACGAGCTGCCGGAGCCATGACGTCAGCCGTGGCGTCATGAGGGGTGCTCCCGCGTGCGGAACACGCCCATCGGACCTGCTAGCCCTGAATAATCGTGGCGGTCGTCTTTGCTATTCGTAGGCGCGCGGTGAGTGGTTGAGGGGTGGGTGTCGCTGTTGGTGAGCGCGGGTGGCGGCAGTGTCGGGTGTGGTGGGGCGC
>JAXHUH010000041.1:0-44334 GCA_034211175.1 Actinomycetota bacterium | reverse complement strand
AGACTGGCGTACGGCCTTCCAGCCAGGTTCGAGTCAGCGTCACGGGCAACCCGAACCCATTTTCACGTCGACACGACGCCCCCGCCAGGGCCACAACGACTGGCGTGGTTCTCTGCTCTGCACGTCGTCGCTTTCCCACGCCAGTTCTGGTTGAGCCCCGGGGTCGAGGAGCTGGGGGATCCGGCGCCCTCGACGAACTGGCGTGGTTCTCTGCTCTGCGCGCCGTCGTCTTCCCACACCAGTTCGGGGTGTGGTCAGGGGGCGGCGGGGGGCTCGTGGGCGAGGAGGAGCGCCTTCAGGCGATCGACGAGCCTGCGGACCTGCTCGGAGAAGGCGTCGGGCAGGAACGTGACGTGGTCGGCGTCGGCGAGGGCGGCGAGGTCGTCGGGGAGCTCGGCCTTCGTCGGCATCGTCGCGTCGTCGATCAGCGCGACGACGACCGGGACGTCACGAGCGACCGCAATGGCCAGACCCCGGCGCACGGCGTCGTCCGGGTCGGCGGGCAGGGGGAGGAAGGTCGGGCCGACAACCACGAGCAGGGCGAACGGGTCGGAGGTCGCTCCGGTGGCAGCCCACTCGGCCACATCGGTCAAGCGGTACCGCTGGGCCAGGGCGTCCGCGACGCGGCCAGCGGCCCATGGCACGTCGTCGGGCCCGGCGGCGACGAGCAGCCGACCGAGCCGCATCGAACCCCGTCGACCACCCGGCGGAGGCGGGTGTGGATCGGCCTGTCGAAGGTGCTCGGTCGGAAGGTCGGCCCGGCGGCGTGCGTCGAGAACCAGCTGATGTGTCCGGTCGGCGTCGACGCCGACCGCTGCAAGCACCTGCCCGGCGGCGCCGTCGTGGCAACGGGCCAGGCCGACCAGCAGGTGGTCGGTGCCGACGTGCTCGTCCTCGAGCTCGATGGACTCGCGGCGCGCGAGCTCCAGCGCCTGCTTCGCCGCCGTCGTGAACGGCATTCGCCGCGGGGAAGCATGCCCGGAGCGTTCGGACAGCGCCGCCTCGGTTGGCCGTCGCACGTCGTCCAGCGGCACGTCGAGCAGCTCGACGACGGCAGCGGCGGCACTCCCGGGGACATCGAGGAGCCCCAGGAGGAGGTGTTCGGTGCCGACGTCGCCCGTGCGAGCGCGTCGGCTGTAGCCCTGTGCGGCGCGGAGGACGTCGCTGGCCTCGGCGCTGAATCGCTCGAACACGTCTTACCCCTCGGACGACGTCGATGTCGCGGCCAACGTAGCCAGCCGGCCACGGCCGCGGTCAGGTTCGGTCGTCCGGGGGTCGCCGGGCCCGCACGAGCTGGTCGAGCCGCAAGGTGAGCTCGGGCACCTGGGATTCGAAGCCGTCGATCGTCAACGGCACCGCGTCCGCCTCGGACAGCGCCTCGAGGTCGTCGGGAAGGTCGGCGGCCGCCGGTCGCGCCGCACCATCGACGAGCACGACCACCAGCGGCGTCCGGTGGGTGGCGGCAGCGGCCACCAGGGCCCGGACCGGGTCGTCGTCGGGTAGCGGCAGGAACGACGGGCCGACCACGACGACCAGAGCGAACGCCCGGAAGGCTTGGTCGGCGATCTCCGTCGCAGTCATCGACGACGACGTCACCAGCTCGTACCGGCGGTCGAGGTGGTCGCACAGACGCGCCGCGGGCCACGGGACGTCGTCGGGTCGTGCCGCCACGAACAGTGCGTGCTCGATGTTGCCGGGCCCGCCGATCGACCGCCGCAGCTCCCGAACCTCGGCGTCGAGCGGCGTCTCGGGCTGCGACCCGTAGCCGCTGAGCAACTGGATGATGTGGCGGCGGGCGCGGGCGAGGTCGGCGCCGAGGTCGAGGAGGACGCGGGCGGCGACTCCCTCACCCTCCGCGATCAGGCCGAGGAGGAGGTGCTCGGTGCCGACGTAGTTGTGCCCGACGGCGATCGCCTCGTCCAACGCGAGCTGCATGGCGCGCTTGGCGTCGGGCGGGAACGGGATGTGGCCGGTCGGCGACTCGCCGTCGCTCTCACCGACGGCCTCGAGCACCGTGGCGCGCACGTCGTGGAGGTGGAGGCCCATCGACACCAGCGCCTCGGCGCCCTGGCACTCCGGCTGGTCGACGAGGCCCAGCAGCAGGTGCTCGGTGCCGACGTAGTGCTGCCCGTGTCGTCGGGCCTCCTCCTGGGCGAGCACGACGACCCGCCGTGCCCGGTCGCTGAACCGCTCGAACACCCGCACGTCCCTTCGATGCCGTCGAGCTGGAGGGGGGGCACCAGCCGGGCCACCGTACCGACGGCCGCCTCGACGTCAGAGCCGAACGGCGTCAGTCCCGGGCGGTGACCGCCTGCTCGTAGGCGGCGAGGGCCATCGGCCAGGCCTGGGCGAAGCCGTCGCGGTACTCGTGGCCGGCGTCGCCGTGGTTCGCCCAGTCGTCGTGGCGGACCCGCACCGCGGTGCCGTCGCCCGCGGGCTCGAAGGTGACGTGGACCCGGCTCGCCTGCTCCGGATCCGGCACCGGGGTGCGGTCCGGGCCGATCTGCCAGGTGAACGACAGCGCCCGCGGCGGGTCCCAGGCGATGATCCGGCCCCAATCGATCCGGAAACCGTGGGGGCCGACCTCGGTCAACATGCCGTCGAGGCGACCGTCCATCACCATCGCCTCGAGCAGCTCGGGCTGGGACCACGAGAACTCGGCCGGCCACCACGTCCCGAACCCGTCGGTGAAGACGGCGAACGCCTCGTCGGGCGGGACGGGCACGGTCACCTCTGCTTCGAGCGCCTCCGGCGCGGTGCGGGTGCTCACGATGGCTCTCCCCCTGCTCGGGTGATGGCTGGTCAGTGCTGGCTGGTCGAGTGCAGCCACGATCGACTCGTCCCGACCGTACGAGCCTTCCCGGCAACGGTCTTGGACGAACGGGACCTGGCACCGCGCAACCGTTCACAGCGAGGAAACACCCGTCGAACGCAATCGACATGTGGGGCTCCTACGTTGCCCGATCCGCTGCGCCCGTCGCCACGGACCGCGCCGCGAAGCCCCGGTCGCCGAACAGCCGTCCAGGAGGTCGCCCAGTGCCAGGAGACGGCGTCACCGGACCCGCCGCCGACTGGCGACCGCCGACGGCCCCGGTGCAGGGCGCGAGGACCCCGACGCCGCGGGAGCTGATGGCGCTGCGCGACGTCGCCGCGGGCCGCCGGGCGGCCACGTTGGCGTTGCGGGGCGGGCGGGTCGTGCACGTCCACACCGGCGAGATCATCGAGTCCGACGTGATCGTCCACGGGCGCCACATCGCCGCGGTCGTGCCACCCGGGCGCCTCGACGCCACCGAGACCGTGGAGCTCGACGGTCGCTACGTGGCGCCGACGTTGATCGATGCCCACCTGCACATCGAGTACACGATGCTGACGCCGGGCCAGCTCGCCCGCCTGTCCGTCCCCCGGGGCACCACGACGGTGTTCAACGACCCCGACTGCGTGGCCAACGTCCTGGGCGCCCCGGGCGTCGACCACGTGCGGGGCACGACCACACCGCTGCGCCTGTTCCACCAGGTGACCTCGGACGTGCCCCGGCGGGGTGTTCCGTCGATCCCCGGGGCGACGATCCCCCAGGAGCAGATCCTGGCCCGCCTGGCCGCCGACGACGCGGTCAGCCTCGGCGAGTCCAACCCGTTCCTCCACGACACGGAGCTGGCGGAGGCGATGTCGGTGGCGCTCGGCCTCGGGCGGCGCATCACGGGCCACACCGCCCGCCTCTCCGGCGAGCCGCTGTGGGCGTACCTCGCCGGCGGCGTCGGCGACGACCACAACGCGGCCACGCTCGACGAGGTGCTCGAACGGCTGCGCCTCGGTGCCATCGTCACGCTGCAGGCCGGGTCGATGAGCGACTACCTGGCCGACATCCTCGCCAACCCCGCGGACCTCGGCCTCGTCACCTCCCACCTGGCGTTCTGCGCGGACGACAAGCACGTCACCGATCTCGTCGCCACCGGCCACATCGACCACCACGTGCGGCGGGCCGTCGAGCTCGGCGTCGCGGCACCGCTGGCGCTGCGGATGGGGTCGCTCAACGCGGCCAGCCACTTCCGGCTCGACCACCTGATCGGCTCGGTCACGCCGTCGCGCCTCGCCGACCTCCAGGTCCTCGACGACCTCGAACGGTTCGAGCCCGCGGCGGTCTACGTCGACGGCACGCTCGTGGCCCGCGACGGTGAGGCGCTGTTCGACGACACCGACACCACCCCGGTCCGGTTCGGCTCCACGATGCGTCTCGGTGGCGGGGTCGGGCCGGCGACGATCACCGTGGCGGCCCCCGCGGACCATCCCGGCGACCGGGTGTGGGTCCAGGCGATGGAGATGTACGACGGCTACTACAAGCGGGCGTTCCACTGCGAGCTCCCGGTGACCGACGGGCAGGTCCGCCCCGACCCGGAGATCGACGTCGCCAAGATCGCGGTCCTCGACCGGCACCAGGCCTCGGCCAGCGCCGGCGTCGGCTTCGTCCGGGGCTTCGGCCTGCGGGCCGGCGCGCTCGCGTGCACCACGAACTGCGACAACGGCAACCTCGTCGCCATCGGCACCGACGACCACGACATCGTCGCCGCCGCCCGGGCGCTCGACGCCGCCGGCGGTGGGTTCGTGGCGGTGCGCGACGGCGAGGTCGTCGAGCTGCTGGCCCTGCCGGTCGCCGGACTGATGTCGGCCGACCCGTGGGAGGTGACCGCCGAGGGCGCCCGGCGGGTCGACGCCGCGGCCCGCTCCCTCGGCTGCGTGATCCCGGCCCCGTTCATGATCCTGTCGTTCGTCGGCCTCGTCGGCGTGCCCGACCTCGGGCTCACCGAGCTCGGCCTCGTCGACGTCGCCAGCCAGCGCTTCGCCGAACTCGTCCTCGACGACGGCACGCTCGACGACACGAACAGACCGTCGGGCGGGCACGGCCCCGACGGACGACCGACGTGCCGCTGTGCGGCCAGCACCGCCCGCCGACGCGACGAGCTCCTGGCGACCAGGGCCCCGTCCGACGCATCCTGAACCCGGTCCCGAGTGGGAGGACACCCATGAACGTCGCGACAGACGTGATCACCGAGCTCCCGAAGATCGAGCTCCACGTCCACCTGGAGGGCACGTTCAACCCGTCCCGGATCCGGGAGCTGGCAGCGCGGGCCGGTGAGGAGCTGCCCCGGCCCGCCGAGGACATGTACGTCACCACGAACCTGGCGGAGTTCCTCGAGGCGCTCGACTGGGTGTGCGGCCTCGTGCGCGACACCGACACCGCGTCCGAGCAGGCCGCGACGTTCGCCCACCGGTTGGCGGCCCAGGGTGTCGTCTACGCCGAGGTGATCATCAACCCGACCCACTGGGCCGGCCTCGACGCCCCCGACCTGCTCGCCGCGGTGGCCGACGGGTTCGAGCGGGCCCATGCCGACGGCGGCGCCGACTGCCGGCTGCTGCCGTCGATCCTGCGGGCCCAGTCGGCCGGCGACGCCATCGCCCTGGTCGAGACGGTCCTCAAGCTCGACCATCCCCGCATCGTCGGCCTGTCGATCGACGGCAACGAGGAGGCCGAGGGGCCCGGGTCCAGCCGGCGCTTCGTCGAGGCGTACTCGCTGGCCCGCGACGCGGGCCTCGGCGCCACCGCCCACGCCGGCGAGTCCTCGGGGCCCGAGGGGGTGCGCGACGCGCTCGACCTGCTCGGGGTCACGCGGGTCGACCACGGCGTCCGCTCGGCCGACGACCCCGAGCTCCTCGGGCGCCTCGCCACCGAGGAGGTCACGCTCAACGTGTGCCTCTCGTCGAACTGCCACCTGGTCTACGGGTCGATCGACGAGCACCCGATCCGCGAGCTGATCGGCGCGGGCGTCCCGGTGACGATCAACACCGACGACCCCGACACGTTGCGGGTGACCCTGTCGTCCGAGCTGGCGCTGGCGGCGCGTCACCTCGGCTGGGGCGCCGACGAGCTCGTCGAGTCCCAGCGCCGTGCGGTGCGGGCGTCGTTCGCCCCGGCGGAGCGCAAGGCCGAGCTCCTCGCGCTGCTCGACGACCACGTCGTCGCCCGCCGCGACACCTGAGCGGCCCCGCTCCGAGTCGGGTGCCGCGTCGGCCCAGGCCAACGGCGTTCCTCGGGACCACGGCTCCGACCGCCAGTACCATCGACCCATGAAGCTCGTCGATCTGTTCGGACTCCATGTCGAGGCGACGTCCGGGACGCCGCTGGTCCTCCTCCGGGAGCACGACTCGCCGCACCGGGTGATCCCGATCATGATCGGGAACAACGAGGCCGCCGCGATAGCGCTCGGCCTCGGCGGGGACCCACCGCCGCGACCACTCACCCACGACCTCATGGCCGCGCTCGTCGAGAGCCTCGACGGTCACCTCGACGCGGTCGAGGTGACCGAGGTGCGCGACGGCGCGTTCATCGCCCGCCTCGACGTCACCGGCCCGACCGGGGACCAGCACCTCGACACGCGACCGTCCGATGCCATCGCGCTCGCGGTGCGCCTCGGGGCCCCGCTCTACGTGAGCGAGGACGTGCTCGACACCGCCGGTGCCGTGCTGCGCGACTCCGAGGAGGAGGAAGCGATCGACGAGGTCGTCGAGCAGTTCCGCGGCTTCCTCGACGACCTCACGCCGAGCGACTTCGAGTCGGTCGCGAGCGGCGAGGACCCCGGCGGCGACCCCAACGACGACGACCGCGACCAGTAGCCGGCTGACGGCAGCCGACGCGACCGTCGGTCAGGTGCCGGTCGACCCGGCGTTGCGGGCCTGGTACTCCCGGTCGCCGCGCTTGCCCCGGTAGACCCGCATGTCGATCGCCCGCTGGACGTCGGGCACGAGCTCGAACAGCAGCCGGTGCTCGGTCGTCATGTTGGCGAAGAACGCGTCCCGGCCCTCCGGCGCCACGTACTTGTCGACGAGCCGGCGCGAGATGGGCCAGATGTCGACGTCGGGAAGCTCGTGGCGCACGACGGTGCCGTCGACGCCGACGTGGCCGGCGACCGGCGCCATCGCCTCGACGCACAGCGACGCCCGCGGGTCGGCGAACAGCTGGCGGCACCAGACCCGCTCGTAGGTCCCGGTGATCCAGAACCGGCCCTCCTCGTGGAGGAACCACACCGGCACCGTGTACGGCCGCCCGTCCTGGCGCAACGTCGCCAACACCCCGATGTGCGGCTGCGCCAGGAACTCCTCGAGATCGGCCCCCTGCATCCTCGGCATGGCGCCGACCGTAGTGCGGAGCCCCCTCCACCCGCCCGCCGACCGAGCGAGCATCAGCCCAATCCACGCCGCAAGGTCTCGAGCAGGTGCTGGTACTCGGCGTCGTGGGTGGCGGTGGAGCCGGCGGTGTGCTCCAGGGCGAGGAAGCCGTGGATGGCGCTGCGGGTGCTGCGGGCGGCGAGGTGGGCGCGGTCGGGCTCGAGGCCCATCGCCCCGTAGACGAGGACGAACACGTCGAGCACGCCACGGTTGGCCCGGGCGAGGTCGTCGTTGGGCGCCCGCGGCGGCAGCAGGGTCGAGGCGAACTGGCCGGGGTGGCCGAGCGCGAAGCCCCGGTACGCGCCACCGATGGCCTCGAGCGCGTCGTCGCCCGCGGTGCCGATCGCCGCGTTGCGGACGGCCACGGTGAGGTTCTCCGTCGACGCGACCGCGACCGTGTAGCGCAGGCCGTCGAGGCCCTCGACGTAGGTGTACAGGGCTGATGGCCGCACCCCGAGCTCGGCCGCCAGCGACGACAGGCTCAGCGCCTCGAACCCCGACGTGTCGACCAACCCGATGGCGGCCTCGGTCACGCCGCCGAGCGTCAGTCGCTCCCGGGGCCGCCGCCCGGCGGCCTCGGCACTCATGCCGTCCACCCGACGGCGCGATGGCAGAACATCCGTCGCATCGTCCGACGATCATCGCTCATCAGAGATGCCTCGATCAAGATCTTGACTCTCCGCCTGGAATGGAGAAACACTTTCAATCGTTGGACAGATCGATGGTTGGCGGCAACGCCGACCGGGAACAACCGACACGAACGAACCGTGTTGACGTGGGAGAGGACAACGAACCGTGCTGCTGCAGAACGATCCCTTCCGTGACTTCGACACCCTGTTCGACCGCCTGGCCGGCCGGCCGGCGACCCAGAACATGGCGATGCCGATGGACGCCTACCGTCGCGGCAGCGACGTGTGGGTCCACCTCGACCTGCCGGGTGTCGCCCCCGACAGCATCGACATCTCGGTCGAGCGCAGCGTGCTCACCGTGTCCGCCGAGCGCTCCTGGCAGCGCGAGGAGGGCGACCAGATGTACCTGTCGGAGCGCCATCGCGGCGTCTACCGCCGCCAGGTCCACCTCGGTGACGGGCTCGACGCCGAGAAGATCGAGGCGAACTTCGACGACGGTGTGCTGACCCTGCGCATCCCGGTGGCCGAGCAGGCCAAGCCGCGCAAGATCAGCGTCGGCACCGGCGGCACCCGCGAGGCGATCGACGTCGAGTCGGTCACCCAGGGCTGACACCCGAACGCACAGCTCGCGTGCAGCGACCCGAGGGCGGCGCCTGCTAGGCGCCGCCCTCGGCGCGCCCCTCCCCGCACCCGAACCCGTTCTGGTCTACATCACAAGCCCGACGACCTGGGCCGACGCACAGGGCGAGGTAGACCAGAACCTGACGGCGGGGGTGCCAGCGCCCGTTCTGGTCTACATCCCGGCTGCCACGACCTGGGCAAACGTAGGAGGTCGTGTAGACCAGAACGTCAGACGCCGACGGGATGCCAGAAGGTCTTGGTCTCGCAGCTGTCGGCGATGATGTACGGGCTCTGGGCCCGGTCGGAGCGCCAGTCGGTCTCGCCGGGGCGGGGCACGATCACCCGGGTCAGGCTCTCGGCCGCGCCCTCCTCGGCGATGCGGCGCTGATCGGCCGACGCACCGGACAGGTCGATCGCACCGAGCGCCTCGTGGGACGACATCGGCCCGATCAGCTCGTCCCGGAACCCGGTGAGCACGTTCACGACCCCGCCCGGCAGGTCGGACGTCGCCAGCACCTCGCCGAAGCTGATGGCCGGCAGCGGCGCCTTCTCCGACGCCACCACCACGGTCGTGTTGCCGAGCACGATCGCCGGGGCGACCCGGGACACGAGCGCGAGCAGCGGGGCGTCGTCGGGGCAGATGACCCCGACCACACCGGTCGGCTCCGGCCACGAGACGTCCAGGTACGGGCCCGCCACCGGGTTGACCGACCCGAGGATCATCGCCAGCTTGTCGGCCCAACCGGCGTACCAGACCCAGCGGTCGACGGCGGCGAGGACCTCGGCCCGGGGATCGGCGACCCCGGCGGCGCCGAGCTCCGCGGCGAACTGGTCGCGCCGGCCGTCGAGCATCTCCGCGACCCGGTAGAGGATCTGGGCACGGTTGTACGGCGTGCGGGCCGCCCACGACGCCTGGGCGCCGGCCGCGGCCTTCACCGCGTCGCGCACGTCCTTGCGCGACGCCTGGCACGCGTGGGCGAGGAGCCGACCGTCGGGGCCGTGGACCGGGAACGTGCGCCCCGACTCGGTGCGGGGGAACGCCCCGCCGACGTAGAGCTTGTAGGTCTTGCGGACCTCGAGGGGTGCCGGCTCGGTCATCGCTCCTCCAGGTGCACGTAGGCGGCGAGCCCGGCCCGCCCGCCCTCACGGCCGTAGCCCGATTCCTTGTAGCCGCCGAACGGGCTGGCCGGGTCGAACTGGTTGAACGTGTTCGCCCAGATCACCCCGGCCTGCAGGCGGCGGGACACGTCGACGACCCGCGACGTCTTCTCGGTCCACACGCCCGCGGAGAGCCCGTAGACGGTGTCGTTGGCCTTGCGGACGGCCTCGTCCTCGGTCCGGAACGTCATCGCGGTGAGCACCGGGCCGAAGATCTCCTCCCGCGACACCCGGTGGGTGGCCGACACGTTGGTCAGCACCGTCGGGCGGAACCAGTAGCCCCGGTCGGGCAGCTCACACGGGGCGGTGAACGCCTCGGCGCCCTCGTCGATGCCGGCGTCGACCAGCGACGTGACCCGGTCGAGCTGGGCCCGCGAGTTGATGGCACCGACGTCGGTGTTCTTGTCGAGCGGGTCCCCGACCCGCAGCGTCGCCATCCGGCGGCGCAGCCGGGCGAGGAACGGCTCGGCGATGGACTCCTGGACGAGCAGGCGTGAGCCGGCGCAGCACACGTGGCCCTGGTTGAACCAGATGCCCTTGACCACGCCCTCGATGGCCTGGTCGATGGCCGCGTCCTCGAACACGATGTTCGCGGCCTTGCCGCCGAGCTCGAGCGTGAGGCCCTTGCCGGAGCCGGCGATCGAGCGGGCGATGTCCTTGCCGACCTCGGTCGAGCCGGTGAAGGCCACCTTGTCGACATCGGGGTGGCGCACCAGCGCCGCGCCGGTCTCCCCCGCCCCGGTCACGATGTTGACCACCCCGGGCGGGAAGCCGGCGTCGCGGATCAGCTCGGTGAGCACCATCGCGGTCAGCGGCGTCGTCTCCGCCGGCTTGAGCACCACGGTGTTGCCGCACGCCAGCGCGGGGCCGAGCTTCCACGCGGCCATCAGCAGCGGGAAGTTCCACGGGATGATCTGGGCGCACACACCACGGGGGCGGGCGACACGGCCGGGGAACGCGTAGTCGAGCTTGTCGGCCCAGCCGGCGTGGTGGAACAGGTGGGCGGCGACGAGCGGGAGGTCGACGTCGCGGCTCTCGCGGATCGGCTTGCCGCCGTCCATCGACTCGAGCACGGCCAGCTCTCGGGACCGCTCCTGGACCAGGCGGGCGAGGCGGTACAGGTAGCGGGCCCGGTCCCGGCCGGGCAGGGCGCTCCACGGGCCGAACGCGGCGCGGGCGGCGGCGACGGCCCGGTCGACGTCGGCCTCGTCGGCCTCGGCCACCTCGGCGAGGGGCTCCTCGGTCGCCGGGTTGACGGACGTGAACCACCGGCCGGACAACGGCTCGACCTCGGCGCCGTCGATGAACAGGCCGTAGCGGTCGGCCAGGCGGACGATGGCGGAGGACTCGGGCGCCGGGGCGTACGCCAGGTCGAAGCCGGCGGCGGGCGCGGGAAGCTGATCGGTCACGGCCAACTCTCTCAGTCGACGCTGAAGCGCTCGGGGCGGACGTAGCGGCCCTCGCGCAGCTTCGTGAGCTGGGCGAGGACGTCGTTGAGCAGGCTCGACGCGCCGAGGCGGAGCCGGTCGGGGTCGAGGTAGGCGGGCCCGAGCGTCTCGCCCACCAGAACCAGGTACTGCCACGACTGCTTGGCGGTGCGGATGCCACCGGCGAGCTTGAGGCCGACCTCGGTGCCCGTCTGGTCGGCGAAGTCGCGGATCGCCTCGGCCATGCACAGCGCGGTCGGCAACGTGGATGCCGGGTTGATCTTGCCGGTCGAGGTCTTGATCACGTCGGCCCCGGCGGCCATGGCCAGCATCGACGCCTTGCGGATGTTGTCGTAGGAGCCGAGCTCGCCGGTCTCGAGGATCACCTTGAGGTGGGCGTCCCCGCTCGCCTCCTTGGAGGCGGCGATCTCGTCGAACGCCTTGCGGTAGCGGCCCGACAGGAACGCCGAGCGGTTCAGCACCATGTCGACCTCGTCGGCGCCGTGGCCGACGACCCAGCGGATCTCGTCGAGCCGGGCCTCGAGCGGTGCCAGCCCGGCGGGGAAGCCGCCGGCGACGCTGGCGACCTTCACCCCGCTACCGGCCACCGCCTCGACGGCGACGGGCACGAGCTCGGGGTAGACACACACCGCGGCGACCGGCGGCACGGTGTCGTCGGCCGGGTCGGGCCGGCGGGCCTTGGCGCACAGGCTGCGCACCCGGTCCGGGGTGTCGGCGCCCTCGAGCGTGGTCAGGTCGATGCAGCGGACCGCCAGCCGCAGGGCCGCGCCCTTGGAGTCCTTCTTGATCGAGCGGCCCGCCAGCTCGGCGGCCCGTTGCTCGAGGCCGACCTTGTCGACCGGGGTGATGGCGAGCCCGAGGCCACCCGGGGCCGGGGCCGTCCACCCCGGCCGCCCGTCGGCGCCGATCTCGGCGAGAACCGTGCTCATGCGCCGACGGTACCTCGGCGCCCCGGGGTGCGCGGCCCGCCGTGCCGATCAGTCGCAGTTCCCGGAGCCGGCCCGGCGGGTGCGGCCGGGAGCCGGGACGTCAGGAGGCGGCGTTCATCTCGATCACGACATCGGCCATCGGCTCCGAGGGCGTCGCAACGCCGGCCGGCCACGTCGTCGAGTCGCTGTGGAGGACGTCGGCGAGGTCGACGCCGTCGAGGCGGGCGTCGGTCAGGTCCGCTCCCCGCAGGTCGGCGCCGGCCAGCTCCGCGTCGCTGAGATCGGCGACCGACAGGTCCGCGCCCTTGAGGTCGGCGCCGCGCAGGTCCGCGCCCCGCAGGCCGACGCCTTCGAGCTCGGCACCGAGGAGGTCGGCGCCGACGAGGGTCGCTCCGCTCAGATCGGCCCATCCGAGGTGGCCCCAGGCCAGCTCGGCGTCGGTCAGGTCGGCGTCGGTCAGGGTCGCGGCGAACAGGTCCGCGTTCGCCAGGTCGGCAGCGGTGAGATCGGCCCCGGTGAGGTCGGCGTCGCGCAGGACCACGTCGGCGAGATCGGCCCCCGCCAGGTTCGTCCCGGTCAGGGTCGCGCCCGTCAGATCGAAGCCCGACAGCGGCGCACCCCGCAGGTCGAGGCCGGCGAACGGCATCTGCTCACGCTCGGCCATCACCGCCTCGCGCACGAACCGGAGGTCCTCGCGTTGGGTCTCGCGCTCCTCCCGGGCGGCCTCGGTCCGGTCGGTGCGCTCGGAGAGGCGAGCGTCGACCCAGAAGTTGGTCGACGCGAACACCGCGCCGATCAGCAGGCCGATCCCGAGGTCCCGACCGAGCGGCCGGCGATCGTAGGGCTGGGGCGGGATCGTGACCGAGTCGCCGTAGCGGCTGCGCGTGATCTTCGCGACGGTGGGCTCGGCCCGGCGGGGCCACTCGACGAACACGATCGTCGCCACCCCGAGGGGCGCGCACAGCAGAGCGATGACCAGGGCGATCTCCATGCCGTCAGAACACCGCTCCGCAGCGAATCCATGCCCGGCGAACCAGAACTCGGCCACGATTCCCGATCGTCCGTCAGACAACCGTCAGACACGGTACAGACATCGGCGAGGAACACCTCAGATCGGTGCCAGCTCCACCCTCCGGGCCGGCTGGCGGGCAGCTCCGGTCCGCCGGCCACAGGCCGGCTCGTAGGGCTCACCGGGTGGGCCGTGACGCTCCCACTCCTGCGTCGTGAGGTCCCGGCCGGCGAGCAGGCACGCGAGATCGGGGAGCGTGAGACGTTCGCCGTTCCACACGACCGCGCCGTCCCCGCCCCTCGGCGGAACGGCGACGATCGGCACACCGTCACCATCGGAGCTGAGCAGCATCACCCCGACCCGCCCGCCGTGCGGCGCCGGTACGGCGACCAGCGTCCCCGATGGGTCGACGGCGAGGTTGCGTGCACCGATGCCCTCACCGTCGACCACGACGTCGGTGCGCCCGCTGATCGGGTCGAGGGTCTCGACGACCCCGCCACTGACCAGCACCGTTCGCCCACCACCGGACGCCAGCCCGACCGACACGCCGGTGGCGGTGCCCCGCACCTCGTAGGTGCCGGACTCCTCCCCGGTCACGATGGAGTAGCGCACGACCCGTCCCGCAGACGCGACGACCAGCTCCTCGGCCGAGTCGTCGACGGAGAGCGCGGCGAAGCCGTCGTGGGACCCCCTGGCGAGCTCGCCCCCGTCCGTCGTGCGCCACGCCCTCCACTCGCCGCCCCACCACTGCCGACCAGACGCGGCGACGAGTGCGCCATCGACGCTGAAGACGACGTCGGCGACTTCGGCGACGCGGAGGGTGCCGAGCCTCCGCGGCGCGGCAGTCGCCGTCCCGAACGGCACTGCGACGACGTCTCCGCCCGCCAGGCCGAGCACGACGGCCCCCGCCGTCGCCGACACCCCGATCGTGGTCACCGCATCATCGGCGGCGCCGCCGGCGACCGGCACCAGGTCGACGGAACGACGGACCTGCCAGGTCCGACCGGGACCCGCCGTGGCGATCAGCGATCCGTCGGGGCTCACGGCGAGGGGACCGACGACGGCGAGGACACGGGACCCGTCGAGCCGTCGCTCGTCGACGTCGAACACGTCGAGCCGGTCGCGGGCCCGTGCGACCAGCCGACCGTCGGCGAGGAAGCCGACGTGCTCGTACTGCCGTTCACCCAGCGATCCCGCCCAGGCGGGCGGCAGACCGGCGATGACCTCCCGGAGCACCTCGGGTCCGGCCGTCGGGGGCTCCCGGCGGTGGGCGCGCGCCGCCAGGAGCAACTCGACGACCGGATCGGCGTCCGGCACCACCGCCGGCTCCGGAACCGGCTCCGCGGCTGACGGGGCCGTGGGCGGTGGCGGGGCCGCGACCTCGGGTTCCGTCTGCCATCGGAGCGCGCCGGACGCGGCGGCCGCGACGACGGAGATCGCGGCCGCCGCAAGCAGGCCGACCGCCAGCGCGCCCGACGGTCGACGATCGACGAGCGCGCCGATCTCGTCGTCACCGACGTCGTCGAACAGGTCGCGGTGACCGCCCATGGGAGGCACGGGACACCGTCGGGCTCGCGCCGGGTTCGCGGCCGACTTGCACGCCGCTTGCACGTCGGCGCGCCGCGACCGGCGCCGACGTGCCAGACTTGAACGCGATTCAGCCGGGTGGGGAGCGGCGGATGACCACGATCAACGACCTCGGCCCTCTCGCCGTCGACGGCGAAGCGATCGGCGGGATCGTCGCGTCGCCGCCGCAGCGCCTCCTGCTGGCTGCGCTCACCGTCGCGCATCCCGGCCCGGTGAGCACCGCCCGGTTGCTCGAGACGCTGTGGCCCGGCGAGGACGTCGAGCCGCGGCGTCTGTGGACCCACGTGTTCCGCCTCCGACGAGCGCTCGCCACCCGCAACGAGGGCGCAGACGTGATCGTCCGCAACGGCGACGCCTACGCGCTGACCGGCGACGTGATCGTCGACTCCCGACGCTTCGACGAGCTCGTCGATGCCGCGGACGAAGGTAGATCGCCGCCCGAGGTCATGTCCCTGCTGAACGATGCGATCGGGCTCTGGCGTGGTGACGCGTACGAGGACGTCGACATCGAGCGGCTCGCGCCCGGTGTCGCGGTCCGGCTCGCAGAGCGCCGGGTCCACGCGCTCGTCGAGCGCGCTCGTGCCGTGATGGAGGTTCGGGGGCCCGACCAGGTGGTGGCCGACCTCGATGCACTGGCCGCCATCCGTCCCTACGACGAGTCCGTCGCCGAGCTCCTCGCGAACGCGCTGCACCGGGCTGGTCGTCGGGTGGACGCGTTGCGTGCGCTGCGTGCGTTCACGGGACGGCTGGCCGACGACACGGGCCTCGAACCGGGGCCCGGCCTGCGGGCGCTCGAAGCGACCGTCCTCGGGGCGGGCACCGCGATCGAGACGACGCCCCCATGCACGACCGGGCCCTGCGACGGCGGTGAGCTCTCCCGCCTACCGAGATGGCGCACCTCGTTCGTCGGTCGCGACGCGGCGATCGACGAGCTGTGCGGTCTGCTCGGCGGCGAGCGGCTGGTCACGGTGGTCGGCCCCGGCGGGGTCGGCAAGACCCGATTCGCCGTCGAGGCGCTGCGCACGCTCGACGGCCGGCTCGGACCGATCGCGTTCGCCGATCTGACCGAGGTGGGCGCCGACGCCCCGATCGAGCGGGTCGTCCTCGACGCGGTCGGCGCGGGCGGCGAGGCCGATGGCTCGCATGCGGCGACACTCGCCATGGTCAGACGACGGGCCGGCATCCTGCTACTCGACAACTGCGAGCACGTCGTCGAGCGGGTCGCCGACCTGGTCGACGGCCTGCTGGGCGAGACATGCACGACCCGGGTACTGGCAACAAGTCGGGAACCGATCCGGATCGACGGTGAGTGCGTCGTCGACCTCTCACCGCTCGATGTCGACGACGGCGGCTCGGCAGTGCGGCTGTTCTTCGAACGGGCAGGGCTCACGAACAGTGCCTGTCATCGGGACGTTCCGGCCGTCGTCGAGATCTGCCGCCGACTGGACGGACTGCCGTTGGCGATCGAACTGGCCGCGGCACGATCGGGCAGCCTGCCGCTCGCAGACCTCGCCTCGGCGCTCGACGATCGTTTCGCGCTCCTGACGACCGGCAACCGGTCGGGCCCATCCAGACACCGAACCCTGGAGGCGGCCATCGGTTGGTCATGGGACCTGCTCTCACCGAGGACGAAGGACGTCCTGGCCGGTTGCGCCGCGTTCGCCGGACACTTCTCGGCGGACGATGCCGTGTCGCTGTGTATCGGCGAGCGCCACGTCCCCGCATCCGTCGCCGACCTCGTCGACCGGCGGCTCGTCCAGCGCCGAGACCAGCACCCCCCGTACCGCCTACTGGAGAGCGTCCGGTCCTTCGGCCGAGCGGAGCTCGAGCGGTCCGAGCGCAGCCGCGCGGCCGCCGACCGCCATGCCGAGCACTTCCGCAACCGCGCCGTCGTCCTCGCCGCCGACGCCTTTGGCCCCTGCGAGCGAGACGCCGTGGACTGCATGCTCGCCCAGTCAGCCGAGTACCGGGCCGCGACATCCCACGCCCGGGCGCAAGGAGCGTGGGAACTTCTCGCCGACCTCGTCAACGCGATCGCCACCACCACCTTCTGGGGACGGGGGGCCTGGATGGAGGTCCAGCGCTCGCTGCCGGACATCCTGGACGAGCTCCCGCGGAGCCCGCCACCGGGATGGGCCGACGTGCTCGCCAGTGTGGCGAGTGCGCAGATCGATCAGGGCCGGTTCCGTCGGGCCGACGAGATCGCCCGGCGGGCGATCGAGATCGACGCCGAGAGCGCGCTCGCATGGGGCCAGGCCAGCTTCGCAGTGAGCAAGCGGGATCCAACGACGGCGCTGCACCGCGCCGAGCGAGCAGTGGCGCTCTCGAGACCCGAGCGGTACGTCGAGCTGAAGGTCAGCCGATCCGTGCTCGCGTACGCCGCGCGTGCTGCCGGCGACCGGGAACGGGCGCGGGCCGTGGCCGAAGACCTGCTCGCCGACGCACGACGCGTGGGCTCACAGACCGCCGAGAGCTTCGCGCTCTTCTACCTGGCGAGGGGATGGCCGACGGCGTCGCAGGAGTTCGGGCGCTACTCGCGGGAGGCCTACCTCCTGGCGCTCGAAGCCGGCATGAACCACATGTGGGCGGCGCTTCAGCACGTCGAGCACCTACTGCACGACGACCTCGACGCCGCCCGGGCAGCGCTCGCCGAGTACCTGGCCGTGGACTGGCGGAACAGCATCTTCGAGCGCCGGCTGCTCGGCGCAGTCGCCTCCTACTACGTGATCTCCGGCAACCTGCCGTCCGGCCGTGAGCTGTGCCGGGCCATCGGTCGCCGCTTCTTCCTCGCGGTCGAGCGACCCGAGGTGGCCGAGTCGTTCGCCGACCTTCCCGCCGACCCGCCCGTCGACGTCGACAACGTCGCGCTGATCCGCTGCGCGCTCGACGACCTGGAGCGCCGGGAGTGATGTGGCGGGGAGCGGCGCCGTACCCGGCACGGGCCCGGGGACGGCTACCGTGCGTGCGGCCCGGACGTCAGGCGCGGAGGAGCGGGGTTGCCCACAACGATCGTCGATCATCCACTCGTGGCCCAGCGGCTCGCCGGGATCCGCGACGAGACGACGCCCCGCCCCGAGTTCCGTCGCCTGCTCGACGAGCTCTCCCACCTGCTCGTCTACGAGGCGTGCCGGACGCTGCCGACCGACGACGTGACGGTGACGACGCCGCTCGCTCCGGCGCCGGCGAAGGTCGTCAGCCAGCCGCCGCTGCTCGTGCCCGTGCTCCGGGCCGGGCTCGGCATGCTCGACGGTGCGCTGAAGCTGGTGCCCGAGTCCGCGGTCGGCTTCGTCGGGCTCAAGCGCGACGAGGAGACGCTCCAGCCGGACGCCTACGTCACGACCGTGCCCGAGGACCTGCAGGGCCTCGGCGTCATCGTGCTCGACCCGATGCTGGCCACCGGCGGCTCGCTCATCCACACGGCGAAGCTGCTGCAGGCGGCGAACTGCGGACCGATGACGGTCGTGTGCGTGCTCGCCGCACCAGAGGGCCTCGAGGCGTTCGCCGCCGCCGGCTTCGCCGACGTCCACGTGGTCACCGCCGCGGTCGACGAGCGGCTCAACGAGGTCGGCTTCATCGTCCCGGGCCTGGGAGATGCCGGCGACCGCCAGTTCGGCGTCGCCTGAGCCGCAGACCGCACGGGAGGGCCGCACCGCACCGGGGTCAGCCGATCGCGGCGGCGAGGCGGCCGGCGAACGCCCCGAACGTGCGGCGGGCGTCGTCGCCGACCACGACGAGATCGGTGAGCTCGACGCCGAGTCGGGCGAGTTGGGGCAGCAGCCACTCCCAGCTGTCGACGGCCACCTCGACGGCGGTCGTGCCGTCGTCGACCCGCCGCAGGTCGACGTCGTGGTGGGTGAACGCGTCGGCCACCGTGGCCACCGGCGCCCGGACGACGAGACGGACCAGCGTGTGCTCGCCGCGCATCCCAACCCGCAGGTACTCGGCGGCGGAGGCCGCAGGCAGCGATCGGGGCTCGAACACCGCTGTCGTCGGGGTGGCGCCGACGACCCGGTCGATCCGGAACACCCGCCAGTCGCCGCGGCCGAGGTCCCAGCCGAGCAGGTACCACCGCATCAGGCGGTGCACGAGCCGGTGGGGCTCGACCCGCCGCTCGCTGGCGACGCCGGCCCGATCGCGGTAGTCGAACCGGACGACCTGACGGGCGGCGGCCGCGCCGGCGAGGTCGGCCACCGTCGCCGACGCAATGGCGGGCGCCGCCGAACGTTCGGCCTCGACGCTGGCCCGCAAGGCGTCGACCCGCCCGCGCAGGCGCGACGGGAGCAACTGGTCGAGCTTCCCGTAGGCCCGGCCGGCGGCGTCATCGACTGTGTCGGCATCACCCGAGGACGCGGCGGCCAGGACGGCGAGGCCGAGCATCGCGGCGACCGCCTCGTCGTCGTCGAGCACCAGCGGCGCCATCGACCGTCCGGCGACGAGGCGGTAGCTGCCACCGGGCCCCGGCTGCGAGCGGACCTCGTAGCCGTAACCCCGGAGCCGATCGACGTCACGCCGCACCGTGCGCTCACTCACACCCAGCCGTTCGGCCAGCTCCGACGCGGTGGACGATCGGCCGGCCTGGAGGGTCGACAGCAGCGACAGCATCCGGCGGGTCACGTCGGCCATGGCGCGAACCTACGCCAAGCACGCCGAGATGCGGCCAGGATCCGGCCGGATCTGTTCGTAGGTTCGCCACCATGCAGCCGACGCACGTCCGCATCCGCGGCGCCCGGGCCAACAACCTCCGATCCCTCGACATCGAACTCCCCCGCGGCCAGCTCGTCGTGGTGGTGGGCAGGTCGGGCTCGGGCAAGTCGTCGCTGGTGTTCGACACGATCTCGGCCGAGGCCGGCTACCAGCTGAACGAGACGTTCCCGCCGTTCGTCCGCAACCGGCTGCCCCGCTGGTCACGCCCCGACGTCGACCAGATCGACGGCCTGTCGCCGGTGATCGTCATCGACCAGCGCCGGATCGGCGGCAACGCCCGCTCCACCGTCGGGACCATCACCGACACGTGGACCCACCTGCGGCTCCTGTACTCCCGGATCGGCGAACCGCACCTCGGCGAGTCGAACCGCTTCTCGTTCAACCACCGGGCCGGGATGTGCCCGACGTGCGAGGGGTTGGGCGAGGTGATCACCAGCGCCGTCGAGCGGTTCCTCGACCTCGACCGCTCGCTCGCCGGAGGCGCCATCCTCGTGCCCGGGTTCGGCGACGGCGGCCACTGGTATCGCCGCTACGCCGACATCGGCGGCTTCGACGCCGACACGCCGCTGCGGGACTGGACACCCGACGAGCGCGAGGCGCTGTTGCGCGGCGGCGAGACCGCGGCCCGCCTCGGCACCCGGCCGCCCGGCGACTACGAGGGGATCGTCGAGCGCTTCGAACGGATCCACCTGCGCACATCCGACGATCTCTCCGACCGCAAGCGCGAGATCATCGAGCGCTTCACCCGGTCCGGGACGTGCCCCGACTGCGACGGCGAGCGGCTCGCAGCCGACGCCCGGGCCGTCACCGTGAACGGGCGCACGATCGGCGAGCTCGCCCGGACCGAGATCGCCGAGCTGGTGGGTCACCTCGGCACCATCGACGACCCGACCGTGGCCCCCGTCGTCGCCGCCCACACCGCCCGGCTGGTGGCGATCGACGCCATCGGCCTCGGCTACCTCACCCTGGCCCGGGCGACCACCACCCTCTCGGGTGGCGAGTCACAGCGCATCAAGACCGTGAGGCACCTCGGCTCGAGCCTCACCGGGATGGTGTACGTGTTCGACGAGCCGACGATCGGTCTGCACCCGGCTGACGTCGGCCCGATGACCGCCATGCTCGAGCGGCTGCGCGATGCCGGCAACACCGTCGTCGTCGTCGAGCACGATCCCGCGGTCATGGCCGTCGCCGACCAGGTCGTCGAGCTCGGCCCCGGGCCCGGCGCCGCCGGGGGGCGCCTCGTCTTCCAGGGGCCGTTCGCGGAGCTGCGTCGAACGACGACGACCACGGGGACGGCGCTGCGCGCGCCGGAGCGCAGCCTCCGAGCGCCTCGCACCGCGACCGCCACCATCCCGATCCGCGGCGCCGTCCGCAACAACCTTCGCGACCTCTCCGTCGACCTCCCCGCCGGGGTCCTCACCGTCTTCTGCGGCGTCGCCGGCTCCGGCAAGTCGAGCCTCGCCGCCGAGCTGGCCGACCAGCACGACGCGATCGTCGTCGACCAACGCCGGATCGCGGCGACCCGGCGCTCGACGATCATCACCTTCACCGGCATCGCCCCGGCGATCCGCAAGCGCTTCGCGGACGCCCACGAGATGCCGGCCGGGCGGTTCAGCGCGAGCTCGGGCGGGGCCTGCCCACAGTGCGGCGGTGCCGGCGTGATCCGCACCGACCTCGCGTTCATGGACGGTCAGGAGACCACGTGCGAGGGCTGCGGCGGCAGGCGGTTCGCTCCGGAGGTGCTGGAGCTCACCGTCGACGGGCTGTCCATCGCCGACGTCGAGGAGCTCACGATCGACGAGGCCGTCGAGCGCTTCGGCGACGGCACCATCGGGAGCGGCCTCCGCCAGCTGTTGGCCGTCGGGCTCGGCTACGTGCGCCTCGGTCAGCCCCTCAGCACGCTCTCCGGTGGGGAGAGCCAACGGGCGAAGGTGGCCAGGCACCTCCACGGCGGTGCCCCCTCGGGGATCTACGTGCTCGACGAACCGACCACGGGGCTCCACCTGAGCGACACACGGATGCTCCTCGGTGTGCTCGACCGACTCGTCGACCACGGCCAGACGGTGGTCGTCATCGAGCACGATCTCGAGGTGATCCGCCACGCCGACTGGCTGATCGACCTGGGCCCGGGGCCCGGGCGCCACGGCGGCGCCGTGCTCTACGAGGGACCGGTGGGCGAGCACCACGGCGACACCCCGACCGCCCGCGCGCTGCGGGCTCGGTGACGGCGCCGGTCAGGTCCGGGCAGCGGGTGCCACCGGCTCGACACGGTGGAGCCGCAGGCACTCGGTGACGCCGAAGGTGCGATGGGCCAGGTTGGAGTCGCCGAGTGCGTCCGCGACCTCGTCGATCGGGACGATCTCCGGTCGGTCGACCTCGTGGGTCCCGCCCTCGTGGAGGATCGTCGCCCGGCCGGCGGCGAGCACGTTGCGCACCCAGTCGGCGTTCGTGCTGTACGGCAGCACGATGACGAAGCCGTCGTCGGCCGGTACCGCGACCACCGGCGTCTCGTAGGCCGTCCCGCTGCGGCGGCCGGTGTGGCGCACGACCGACGCCGACGCCCCCGGCGACCCGGCGGTCTCGAGCGCCCTCGGGTTCCAGAAGCGCTTGTTCATCTGGCGCACGGCGCGCTGGACGCGGGGCGACTTGGTGCGCATGCCGACGACGAAGACGGCGCCGAACGCGGATCCGACCACGAGCACCAGCGCGGTCAGCCGGGCGGACCACTGGAGCAGTCGCTTCATGGGTGGCTCCCTTCTGTCTGCCCCCACCTTCCCGCTCCCGGCGGCCGCTGTACAGGCGGACCACCCGGCGGGTACCACGCGGGAGGGGCCACTAGTGGACCTTGAGGGGAGACCGCCGGTGCGGTTGGGTGGAACCCGTGGACATCGTCAACGTGCCGAACCGCCGCTTCGTGGGTCTCGAGGTCGTTGCTCCGTTCGACGAGCTCGACAAGGTGATCCCGGCGGCATGGAACGAACTGCGGACGCGCCGCGACGAGATCGGCGGGAAGGTGAACGACGTGATCAGTGACGTCACGCTCGGTGACTCGATGGGCGCCTATCACACGCTCATCGCCGTCGAGGTCGCGCCGGGCACCGAGCCGCCCCCGGGGATGGTGGCCTTCGACGTGCCGCCCCACCGGGCGCTGCACCGCTCGAAGGTCGCGGCCGCCGACGAGATCCCGGCCGTCTACAACGAGATGCTCGAGTGGGCCGCGGCGTCCGGTCTCGTGACCGACGGCCTCAAGATCGACGACGGCTACGTGGCGGTCGCCGGCCGCCGCCGCAAGCGCACGCCCCACGACCTCCACGTTCGCATCGCGAGCTGACACCGCACCACGGTCGCCGCCCGCCCGCTCCCTGCGGCGGTGACCGGCCGCCGGTGTCCGCTTCGGCGGCGGCACCCGACGACATCGAGGGTGCCGTCGCCGAGGCCCTTCCCCGTTCGAACCGCCCCGGTCCCGTCCACGAAGGCTCCACAGCTCCACCGCTCTGCGGTGGCGCGAGCACGGCCGACCCACCTCGGGCCGCTCGCGTCGCCGCACATCCGGCCCCGACCCCCGCCAGCAGCCGTTTCCCCTCCGCACCCGTCCGCTGGCAGGGGTCGGGCCATCTCACCGGTACCCACGGCCCGCTCCGGCCGTTCCGCCTCGGGCCGGGGGTACCGGCCCCTCTCCGCTCCCGGTGGCGCCTCCCGTCCCACCACGCCGGCGCCGCCGGGAGCGGACCCGCATCCCACCGGTCGGGTTCTCTCGCCGGCCCGATCGGCCGGGAAGGACGTGTGCGAAGCGGCCGTCAACGACGCCGGTCGCTTCGAACACGCTCCACCACTCAGGCGCGCGCCCCGGAACCCGATCTGGTCTACAGGACTGCAGGCATCAGCGCAGGTCGGGAGGGACTGCCCGTAGACCAGAACGGGGCGGTTCGGGCTCGGACGGCATCAGCTGAGGCGGAGGGTGACGAGCTCGAAGGGGCGCAGCGTCAGCTCGACGTGGTCGTCGATGACGTCGACCGGCTCGCCCGGCTCCTCGAGCAGGTCGCAGCGCATCGCCGCCACGACCGGCCGACCGCGCCGCACCGACACCGTCGCCCGGTCGCCCAGCGCCTCGTACAGGCGCACGATCAGGTCGCCGCTGCCGTCGTCGGCCGTCTTGACCGCACTCACACCAACGCCCGGGTGGTCGACCTCGACGACCGGCGCCGGCGCCTCGTCGGCCGGGCCCGCGCATGGCCGCAGCGGTACGTTCAGGTTCTCCGCCTCGGCGAGCACGTCGACGAGGCCCGGCCCGTGGGCCAGCACGCTCACCGTCGTGTGGTGGCGTCGGCCGAGGTCGGCGTCCGGGTCGGGGAACCGTGACGCCTTCTGGAGCGTCACCCGCACGGCACCGTCGAAGAGGGCGTGGCCGTAGCGGCCGTCGTTGAGGACCGCGACGCCGAACGACGGCTCGCTCACGTCGACCCAGCGGTGGGCGCACACCTCGAACTTGGCGGCGTCCCACGACGAGCTCGGATGGGTCGGCCGCTCGACGTGGCCGAACTGGATCTCGCAGGCCGCGGTGTCGGCCCGCACGTCGAGCGGGAACGCGAGCGACAGCAGCTTCTCCGACTCGTGCCAGTCGATGTCGAGCTCGATGTCGAAGCGGGCGCTCCCGGCCCGCAGCACGTAGGTGAGCTCGACGGTGCTGTCGCCGAAGGTGCGACGCACCCGGACCCGTCCGACGAGCGGCCCGGCGTCGAGCACCTCGACCGCGTCGGCGCCGGCGACCGGCTGGCTGCGACGCCGGGCCCAGTGCTCGAGGTCCCAGGCGTCGTACTCGACCGGGTGGTCGGGGGCCAGCTCCAGCACCGCGGCGTGGTCGCCCGGCGGCACGAGCTCCCGCCCGGTGCGCAGGTCGGTGATCGACTCGATGCCGCCGTCGTCGTCCCAGCGGATCGACACCGACCCGTTGGCCATCGAGCGGCCGGTGACCGCGACCTCGTCGTCGGGCGCCGCCGCATCCCGGACGGCGATGCCCTGGCCCGGGACCCGGACGCGGTAGGCGGCGCGCCCGTCGGAGAGTCGTTGGGACGGCCCGCTCGCCGCCGCGGCCGGGGTCACGACGACCTCGTCGCGGTCGTGGCCGGCCGCGTTGGCCACCGCCATCGACGGCGCGACCAGCCCGAGCGCCTCCCCGGCGAGTGCGTCGAGGCGGGGTACGAGGTCGGCGTAGGTGGCCTCGGCGTCGGCGTGGACCCAGGCGATCGACGAGCCGGGGAGGATGTCGTGGAACTGCAGCGTCAGCACCGACCGCCAGATGTCGCCCAGCTCGGCCCGCACCTCGGCGACCCGGTCGCCGTGCCCGGCGGCGGCCTCGACGGCGGCCCACCACAGCTCGACGTCGCGCAGGAGCCGCTCGCAGGTCCGGTTGCCGACCTTCGTGGCGGTCTGGCTGGTCAGCGTGCCCCGGTGCATCTCGAAGTAGAGCTCGCCCCGCCACACCGGCACCGCCGCGCCGGCCGCGGCCTCGGACTCGACGGCGTCGAAGAACTCCGACGGCGAGCCGAGCTGCACCCGCGGCGACCCGTCGAGGTCGCCGGTGCGCCGGGCACGCTCGACCATCTCGCGGGTCGGCCCGCCGCCGCCGTTGCCGTGGCCGAACGGCATGAGCGACCAGTCGCTCCAGCGGTGCTCGGCGAAGTTGTCGGACGAGAACACCAGCTCCGACGCGGTGACCTCGGCGTTGTAGGTGTCGACCGGCGGGAAGTGGGTCAGCACCCGGGTGCCGTCGAGGCCCTCCCACCAGAACGTGTTGTGGGGGAAGCGGTTCTGGCGGTTCCAGCTCAGCTTCTGGGTCACGAACCTCCGGCAGCCGCCGGCGGCGAACACCTGGGGCAGCGACGCCGGGTAGCCGAACACGTCGGGGATCCAGATCTCACGGCACGGCTCGCTGAAGTGCTCGGTGAAGTACCGCTGGCCGACGACGAGCTGGCGCACGATGCTCTCGCCCGACGGCAGGTTCATGTCCGGCTCGACCCACATGCCGCCGACCGGGACCCACTGGCCGGCGGTGGCCTTCGCCTTGATCCGGTCGAACAGCACCGGGTGGCGCTCCTCGATCCACGAGTACTGGACGGCCTGGGAGCACACGAACCGGTACTCGGGGTTGGTGTCCATCATCCGCACAGCGGACGCGAACGTGCGGGCGCACTTGCGGCGGGTCTCGCGCAGCGGCCACAGCCAGGCGGTGTCGATGTGGGCGTGGCCGGTGGCGACGATCCGGTGGGCGCTCGCCCGCGCCGGCAGCGCGAGCGCCGGCGCCAGGACGTCGCGGGCCTTCGGTGCCGTCGCGTTGACGTCGTGGAGGTCGAGGGTGTCGAACGCCCGCTCGAGCGTGGCCAGCAGGCGAGCCCGACGGGGGTCGTCGAGCGGGAGCGAACGCATCAGGTCGTCGAGGACCTCGACGTCGAGGAGCAGCGCGTGGGCCTCGGGGTCGAACACCGCGAGCTCGGCCCGGCGCAGCGTGAACATCGGCTCGTCGCCCGCGGTCGCGAGCGAGCCGAGCGGTGACGGCTCGTACGTCGGGAACGACGGGTTGGCCGCGGCCTCGACGAGCACGGTGATGGCCTCGCCGACCGGCTCGACCCGCACGGCCGGCCGGCGGGGGTGCACACCCTGGAGGGGCACCCCTTCGCCGTCGTAGACCAGGCCCTCACACGTGAACCCGGCGCCGGGGCCGTCGAAGCCGAGGTCGACGACCGCCTCGAGCGGCAGCCCGAGCGCCCGCCACGCCTCGGGCACGGTGGCGGTCAGCCGGAACCACGTCGTGCCCCACGGCCGCCCCCATCGCCCGCCGACGCCGAACGGCTCGTAGGTCGCGGCCTGCGCCTCGGCCCACGGCACCGGTTCGCCGGGGACGTGCCACGCCTCGACGTCGAACGGCACCGACGCCCGGTAGGTGGCGGGGAGGATCCGCTCGGCCGACTCGCGCCGGATGCGGGCCTCGACGAGGGCTCGATCGTCGTGCATCACCCCCAGTCCACCACTCGACGACCGGATCGCAACCCGCAACGTCGATCTCGGGACGAGGGCACACCCGGTCACGACGCCGGGACCCGCGGGCCACGGGCGGTCGCGCTCGGAGTCGGCGCCACACACCGACGACCCGGGTCCGTCGTCCCAGGTCGGGGCCGCCCGCGGGGACCCGGGCGTACCGTCGGCGAGCGGCGCCTAGTGTCGGGTGGTGCTCCTGCGCGCCTACCGAGACACCGACGCCCGCGCCACGCTCGACGTGTTCCTCGCCGCGATCCGCACCACGGCCGCTGCCGACTACTCCCCCGAGCAGATCGCCGCATGGTCTGACGTGGACGATCTCGACTCGTGGCACGCAGCCCGCGAGGCATCGAACACCCGGGTGGCCGAGATCGACGAGCGAGTCGTGGGATTCACCGATGTCGCGCCGGACGGCTACATCGACATGCTGTTCGTCCACCCGGGCGTGGTCCGGCGGGGCGTGGCGTCCGCCCTGCTGGCATGGGCCGACGCCACCGCACGGGAGTCCGGGGCCACCGAGCTGACGACCTTCGCCAGCGTCACCGCACGCCGGTTCTTCTCCGCACGGGGCTTCGCCACCGACGAGGAGAGGTACCCGGAGGTCAGGGGCGTCCGGCTGACCAACTACCGCATGTCGTTGCCACTCGGCGCCGCCGACGCCGCGACGCACTGACGCGCCCGGCCACCCCCTCCGGTCGGCGCTGATCGCGGCTCCGACCCCGGGCCCGATGGACCTCGGCCGGCAGGCGCCGCACCCACCCCCGATGCCTGCGCTCAGCCCCCGAGCTCGACCGCGTCGCGGGTGAGCTCGGCGAGCTCGACGACGTCGGGCTGCTCGACGAAGGGGCCGTTCGCGAGGCGGGCGGCCTCCTCGGCCACGGCGGCCGCGGTGATCACGTCGTTCTCGACGGCGAAGTACGAGCCCCGGAGCAGCTCGGCCCAGGCGCCGACGGTCGAGGCCAGCTGGAAGTGGGGCGACGTCTGCTCGTAGGTCGGGGCGAGGTCCGAGCGGAGGATCGTCCGGCTCGTCTCGGTGACCTCGCCGGTATCGGGGTCCTCCCAGCGCAGCGCCACGGTGCCGAGTGCCCCGACGGGCACCGCCTCGGTCGGCGGCCGGCTCACGACGGGGACGTCCGCGGCAGCCCCGGTGTCGGTTGCGTCGGCCCCGTGGGCAACGGCCTCGGCCGAGGTGTCGGCCAGCTTCACCTCGTAGAGCGCGGTCACGGTGTGGCCGGCGCCGATCTCGCCGGCGTCGACGGTCTCGTCGCGGAACTCGTCGTCGGCGACCGCCCGGTTCTCGAAGCCGACGAGGCGGTAGCGCTCGACGGCCGCCGGGTCGAACGTCACCTGGACCTTGGCGTCGCGGGCCACCGTGACCAGCGTGCCGGTCAGGTCGTGGCGGAACAGGCGCTCGGCCTCGCGGGCCGTGTCGACGTAGGCGTAGAACCCGTCGCCGTCGTCTGCCAGCTGCTCCATCAGCACGTCGTTGTAGTTGCCGAGCCCGAACCCGAGGGTGACCAGGTCGATCCCGTCGCGGGCGTGCTCGGCGATCGTCGCCAGGATCGAGTCGGAGCCGGTGTTGCCGACGTTGGCCACGCCGTCGGACGCCAGCACGACCCGGTTCACGGCACCGTCGACGAACGCGGCGGTCGCCTCCCGGTAGCCGATCCGCAGGCCCTCCTCGGCGTTCGTCGACCCGTCCACCTCCAGGCGGTCGATGGCGTCGAGCACCCGTGCCCCGTCGGCGAGCGGCGTGTGCTCCAGCAGCACCCGTGAGTCGCTGCCGTAGACGACGATGGCGACCTCGTCGGTCGGGCGCAGCTCCCGCACGAGCACGCCGAGCGCCTGGCGGACCTTCGGCAGCTCCTCGGCCATCGAGCCGGACACGTCGATCACGAACGTGAGCCGCGCGTCGGGGCGGTCCTCGTCGGCCACGACCCGGCTGGCCACCCCGACCCGCACGAGCTGGTAGCGGTCGTTCTCCATGAACGGCGTCGGGCCGCCGTCGACGTCGATGGTGAACGGCTCGTCGACCGGCGCCTCGTAGCCCTGGTCGAAGTAGTTGACGTACTCCTCGACGCGGACGCTGTCGCGGTCGGGTGCGTTCCCGTCGCGGATCCAGGCCCGGGCCAGCGTGTAGGAACCGGTGTCGACGTCGAGCGCGAACGTCGAGCGCGGGTCGTCCTCGGTGTCGATCCTCGGGTTCACGCCGTAGTTCTCGAAGAACGTGAGGTCGTAGGGCTCGTCGTTGGGGACGTCGGTCCCACCCGCGGCGAGCGTCGTCGCCGGTGCGTCGAACGCGACGTCGCCCTCGTAGGCGACGTCACCGTCGGATTCCGCCAACCCCGTCGAGTCATCGGTGCCGCCGCTGCACGCGCTCACCACCAGGCCGGCCGTCGCGACGAGTGCCGTCGCCATCCTCGCTCGCCGAGCCCGTCGTGTCCCGAACATCCCCGTACCCTCCGTCTCCGAGTCCGTGCCCGCTCTGACGTGCGCGACGGGCGATCGGTTCCGGGAGCGATCCGATCGAAGCGGCCGGGAGCGGGGCCGGCGGACGGCCGCAGAGGTCCGGGCCGGTGTGCCGTCGCGCCCGCGATGGCGCGACGACGAACGGTTGACCGCCTCTCGCCCGCCGACGACCATTCGCCGATGGCCACGATCCTGCTCGTGCACGGAGGGCTCTGGGAGCCCGACATGGACGCCGCCCGGTTCTGGGGCGAGACCGGCGTCCTCGAGGGCCTGCGGACCCGAGGCCATGCCGTGATCGCACCAGACCGGCCGCCCCGTCCGGCGACGTGGGACGACGACCTCGCCCCGGTCCTGACCGCGGTGCCCGTCGGCGCCGCGATGCCCGCCGACGGCCTGGTCGTCGTCGCCGGGTCCAACGGGGTCACCTCGGGCGTGCGGCTCGCGTGTGCCCGGCCGGACGCGGTCCGGGCGTTGGTGCTCCTCCATCCGGCGACCGCCGGCGACCCGCGGGCCGACGAGCACCAGCGCGGCGTGATGGTCGAGCTGGGCGCATCGGTCGACGTCTGCGACGCGCTGCTCGCCGGCGGGGTCCTGCGCGGCGTGCCCGACGACGAGCTCGCCGCGTTGGCGATGCCCGTCGCCGTCGTCCCGGCGCTCGCCGACGACCCGTTCCACCTGCGGTCCACGGTCGACGCGCTGCTCGCACTGGTGCCCGGCGCACGCGAGCTGGCGACCATGCCCCCGCCGCCGATGCCGACGTTCGCCGAGCACCGGGAGGCGTTCCTCGACGCGATCGACGAGCTGACCGCCGTGGACGCGGTCGCCCGGGCGCGCCCCGTGGACACGGCCTGAGCCCTCGGACCGGCCGCGACCGTCGGCCGGTCCATCCGATGGGGATGTCCCGGCCGACGGTCGGTGCGTCTCGTTCGAGTCGGTCAGGTGGCGGGCCGGTCAGGTGCCCGCGCGCTCACGTGGCCTTGCGGAGGTGCACGAACCCGGCGGCGACGAGGACGGCCATGACCGCGGCGGCGATGAACGCCACGACGGACGCGATCTGCGCGATCTGGCCGATCGTCGACCAGGCGTAGGTCGACAGCAGCAGGCCCCGCAGCGTCTCGCCCCGGAACAGGGTGTCGCGCTGGGCGTCCATCTCGTCGACCGTCGCCTGGAGCTCGGCGATCTCGTCCTCCGGTGCGCCGGCGTCGATCGCGGCGGTGAGCTCGGCCTGGGCCGCCCGCTGCGGGCCGCTCATCTCGGCGTACGACATGCCGTCGGCCGTGCCCTCGAGGTGCCCACCGATGTACGAGGCGTAGGCCTCGGCCTGCTCACCGGTGGTCACCTGCTCGCCGGCGTACTCGACGAGATCGTCCCGGCCCTGCCCCTCGAGCGACTCGGCATCCGGGAAGAAGATCTGCTGGCTGCCGAGCTCGTCGGCGACGTAGTCGGACGCGAACCCGGCTCCCCAGGCGAGCAGACCGCCGGCGACGGCCAGCACGATGGCCACGACGACACCGAGCGCGATGAGCACCGTGTCGATCGTGCGCCGGCGGATCCCCACGACCGGCCCACCGGTCGACGGTGAGGCCGACCCGTCACGGGTCGACGCCTCGGTGTGCTCCATGGACGTTGTCACGGCGCTCCTCTCGAACCGTGCCGATGCACCGCACTCGCACCACCCGCGAGTGAATCGCGTCCGGCCGATGGAGGTCGGCCACCCGGCCGGGATCACCCCCGGGCGAGGCCCCCGTCGTGGGGTCACCTCCCCGCACCGGCTACCCCGGTTGGCCCCGAGCCCGCGTCCGGGCCCACCACTCAGCCGTCGAGCAGGTCGGTCACCGCGTCCCGCAGGCCGTCGAGCTGCGTGCGCGCCGCCCCTCGGGCGTCGGCCGCGGCGGCGGGCTCGTCACCGACCGCCACGACCACCTCGAGGTAGGCCTTCAGCTTCGGCTCGGTGCCGCTCGGGCGCAGGGCGACCCGGCCGCCGCCGTCGAGCTCGAGGAGCACCACGTCGGCCGGCGGCAGCTCCTCGGTGCCGTCCTGGAGGTCGGTGACGTGCACGACCGCCACGCCGGCCAGCTCGGCCGGTGGTGCGGCACGGACCCGGTCCATGGTGTCGCGCATGCGCGGCAGGCCGCTCGCCCGGTCACCGAAGCGGATGGAGACCTGGTCGGTGGCGTGGAGGCCGTGGCGGCGGGCCAGCTCGTCGAGTCGGTCCTGCACGGTCATGCCGGCGGCGGCGAGCTCGGCGACCAGCTCGGCGAAGCACACCGCGGCGCCGACGCCGTCCTTGTCGCGCACGACGTCGCCGACCAGGTAGCCGAGCGCCTCCTCGTAGCCGAACACGAACCGCCACTCGGGATGGGCGAGCGCCGGCCGGATGATCCACTTGAACCCGGTGAGGGTGGTTGCGTGGTGGACCCCGGCGCCGGCCGCGATCAGGCCGAGCAGGCGCGACGACACGATCGTCGACGCCACCAGCCGGTCGTCGCCGTCGGTGTGGCGCAGCGTGTGGTCGGCGAGCAGCACCCCGATCTCGTCGCCGGTCAGTGCCCGCCAGGCGACGTCACCACCAGAACTGCGTGAGCTGGCTGAGCCATCGGCGGCTGAGCCGTCGGCGGGCGCGGCGCGACCACCGAGGGGCACCGCGACCCCGAGTCGGTCGGTGTCGGGGTCGTTGGCCAGCACCACGTCGGCGCCGACGCGCCGGGCCTCGGCGAGCGCGAGGTCGAGCGCGCCGGGCTCCTCGGGGTTCGGGAACGTGACCGTCGGGAACGCGCCGTCGGGCTCGGCCTGGTCGGCCACCGGGATCGGCGGGTCGAACCCGGCCGCCATCATCGTCGCCCGCACCAGCTCGGTGCCGACGCCGTGCAGCGCGGTGTGCACGGCCCGGACCTTGCGGTGGGTGCCCCGGGCGAGCGCCGCGGTGTGGACGACGTACGCGTCGACCAGGCGCTGGTCGGCGGCCGTGATCGCCTCGTGGTCGAACGGGGCCACCTCGACGGGTGAGCCCTCGTCGGCCACGGCGGCGATGGCGGCCGCGATCTCGGCGTCGTTCGGCGGCACGAGCTGGGCGCCGTCGCCGAGGTACACCTTGTAGCCGTTGTCGGCCGGCGGGTTGTGGCTCGCGGTCACCATCACCCCGGCGTCGGCCTCGAGGTGGCGGACCGCGTAGGCGAGCAACGGCGTCGGCAACGGTCGGGGCATCACGACGACCCGGCCGTCGGCGGCGGCGACCACCCCGGCCACGTCCTGCGCGAACACGTCGGAGTTGACCCGGGCGTCGAAACCGACGGCGACGAGCGGTTCACCGTCGGTGCGATCGGCCAGCCACCGCAGCAGGCCGGCGGTGGTCTGGCGGACCACGACCCGGTTCATGCGCAACGGGCCGGCGCCGAGCTCGGCCCGCAGCCCGGCGGTGCCGAACGCGAGCCGCCCGTCGAAGCGCGACCGGAGCCCGTCGACGTCACCCGCGGCCGCCAGCTCCTCGAGCTCGACCCTGGTCACCGGGTCGGGGTCGATCGCCAACCACCGCTCGACGGCCGCGGCGAGGTCGGCCGGCAGCGCGCTCACAGCCGCTCCAGGACGCCGCGCAGCAGCCGGCCCATCCGCTCACCGGCGTCGCCGCCGGCGGCGAGGACCTCGGTGTGGTCGAGCGGCGTGTCTCCGAGCCCGGCGGCCAGGTTCGTGACCAGGGAGATGGCGCCGACCTCGGCGCCGAGGTGGCGGGCCGCGATCGTCTCCAGCGCCGTCGACATGCCGACCAGGTCGGCGCCGAGGGTGCGGAGCATGGCGATCTCGGCCGGGGTCTCGTAGTTGGGCCCGTGGAGTGCGGCGTAGACGCCTTCGCCGAGGCCGGGCTCGACCTCCTTGGCCAGCGAACGCAGGCGCGCCGAGTACGCCTCGGTGAGGTCGACGAAGCGGACGCTGTGGGGCTCCGGCGGGGTCGGCCCGATCAGCGGGGACGTGCCCGTGAGGTTGAGGTGGTCGCGCACGAGGACCGCCGCGCCCACGCCGTTGGCCGGGTTGATCGAGCCGGCCGCGTTGGTGAGCAGCACCGTCGAGGCGCCGGCGAGCACGGCCGAGCGGACCCCGTGGACGACCCGGTCGGCGCCGTGGCCCTCGTAGAGGTGGACCCGCCCGGCGAACAGGGCGACCCGGCGCTGGCCCACGGTGGTGAGCCGGACCATGCCGCCGTGGCCGCCGACCGTCGGTGCGGGGAAGCCGGGCAGGTCGGCGAACAGGACGTCCTTGCCGCCGCCGTCCGGGCCGCCGGAGCCGATCACGTCGAGCGCGTCACCCCAGCCGGAGCCGAGCACGACCGCGGCGTCGAGCGGGCCGCCGGCCAACGACTGCAGCTCGGCGGCCGCGGCGCGGGCGTACGTGAACGGGTCGGCGTCTGACGACTGGTCCATGCGGCGCATCGTATGACGCGCCCCCGACACCCGCGCGGTGCGCGGCGACCGCACACCCCGGGACCGCCGACCTGGAGGGGCCCGGCGGGGCGGGGCTACGGTCGCCCCATGGTTCCCGCCCTGGCCGAGCTGGTGGTGGCCGACGAGCCCGGGAGCTGGTCGGCCGCCGGGTTCACGGTGGACGACGACGGCGTCTGCCGCATCGCCACGGTCCGGGTGCGTCTCGTGGGGCCGGTGTTCAACGGGACGCGGGGCATCCAGGGGTGGGCGCTGCGCGGCGTCGACGACGGCAGCATCGACGGACTCGTGACGGTGTCGGCCGACGACACGTCCGCCCACGACACGACCGGTGGGTCCGCCGCCGAGCCGTCCGGCGCCCCGGTCCATCCGAACGGCGTCACGTCGATCGACCACGTGGTCGTCGGGACCGACGACTGCGACCGTACGGTCAGGGCGTTCCGCATGTTCGGTCTCGAGCCCCGGCGCACCCGCCGCTACGAGATGAACGGCCGGCCGATGCGCCAGGTGTTCTTCCGGGCCGGCGAGGTGATCGTCGAGCTGGTCGGCGCCGACGCACCCGACCCCGCCGACACCCCGACGCGGCGACCGAGGCCGGCCACGTTCTGGGGCCTCGCCCACGTCGTCGCCGACATCGACGCCACTGCGGCGTTCCTCGGCGACCTGACCAGCGCGCCCAAGGACGCGGTCCAGCCCGGCCGGCGCATCTCCACGCTCGACAACCACCGCCTGGAGATGTCGGTCCGCACGGCGTTCCTGAGCCCGCGGCCGCCGCGCCCGACAGCGTGACGAGGGCGCCCGGGCGTGGCCCGGACGCGCAGAACTCGCCGACCCGCCCTGCGGGAACCCGGCCACGCCCGTATCCTTGAGGCCGTGAACGCGGATGGCTGACGGTGTCGGGACCATGGTCCCGGCGTAGAGATGCTCGATCACGTCTTCACCGACGCCATCGGGGCGCTCCGTGAGAACCTCGAGGACAACCGCCTCGAGCCGCTCACGGACGAGGAGCGCTTCCTGTCCGACGTCCTCCTGGGCGACCTCACCTGGCAGACCTCCTACGGGCTGTGGGGCGAGACCAACCCTCCCCGGGTCCAGGCCGACATCACGCTCGAGTGGCCCACCTGGGCGCAGAGCTCGTACCGGTCGTGGTGCCGCGAGGAGGAGATCGCCGATCCGCCGGTGATCAACATCGAGATCGTCCTGCGGGTGCAGCGCCTGGCCGAGCCGCCCGACGTCGCCTCGTTCCTGCGGGTGCTGCCCGAGCAGTCGACCCTCGTCGGTGGGCACGCGCTGGAGCGCTCCGGCCCCCGGGTCGAGATCGGCTACGAGGACGACCTCGAGGAGGGCGCCGAGCACGCCATCGAGATCGGCTACGAGGGCGTCTACGAGCTCGACGAGGGCACCCTGGCGAAGCCCGACCTGCTCGACGACCACTTCGCGTCGATGGGCGGGTGGATCTCCTCGGTCCTCGTCCGCCTCGGCGACCTGAAGCTCAACTACCTCCCGCCCGAGGAAGACGAACCCGCGTAACCTGGCAGACCCCGGGCCGTCGCCCCTGCGTCACCCCGGGTTCAGATCGCCGGGTGGCCAGGGAGGGAACGTGGCCGAGGACGTCGTGCTGGTGGAGGTCGCCGACCGGGTGGGGACGGTGACGCTCAACCGACCCGAGGCACGCAACGCGCTGTCCAGCGAGGTGTTGCGCCGCCTGCCGCTCGTGATGGCCGACCTCGATGCGAACGACGACGTCGACGTCGTCGTGCTCACCGGGGCCGACCCCGCGTTCTGCGCCGGGCTCGACCTCAAGGAGCTCGGCTCGACGGGCTCCAACCTCGGCGCGGGCCAGGCCGACGGCCGGACGCAGCGCCGGGGGCCGTGGGAGCCGCTCACCAAGCCGCTGATCGGCGCGGTGAACGGCGTCGCCGTCACCGGCGGGTTCGAGCTGGCCCTCAACTGCGACTTCCTCGTCGCCTCGACCAACGCCCGCTTCGCCGACACCCACGCCCGTGTCGGCGTGATGCCCGGCTGGGGGCTCACGGTCATGCTCCCCCAGGCCGTCGGCGTCCGCCGGGCCCGTGAGCTGAGCACGACCGGCAACTTCCTCGATGCCGAGACCGCACTGGCGTGGGGCCTGGTCAACCACGTCGTGGCCCACGACGAGCTGCTGGCGTTCGCCCGGAAGCTGGCGGCCGACATCATCGGCAACGACCAGCCCGGCGTGCGCCAGGTGCTCGCCACCTACGCGGCCACGGCCGACGTCGCCGTCGGCGAGGCGTGGGAGGTCGAGCGATCGATGGCGCGGGCCTGGTCGTCGCGCGGCTTCGATCCCGCCGAGGTCGAGAAGCGCCGCGAGAAGATCATGGCCCGGGGACGGGAGCAGACCCAGCCAACGGAGCCCGCCCGATGAGCGGCAACCACGCCGGCATCGTCCGCACCCGCGCCGGGGAGCTGTGCGGCACCCGCCAGAACCAGGTGTGGCGCTTCGCCGGGGTGCCGTACGCGGCCCCGCCGGTCGGGCCTCGACGCTTCCGCCCACCGGAGCCCCACCCCGGCTGGGACGGAGTGCGACCGGCGCTCGACTTCGGGCCCATCGCGCCGCAGACCACGAACCCGCTCGAGACGATGCTGATGGGCGGTGAGGTCCCCCAGTCGGAGGACTGCCTCACCCTCAACGTCTGGACCCCGGGGCTCGACGACGCCGAGCGGCCGGTGATGGTGTGGGTCCACGGCGGCGGCAACGTCATGGGCTCGGGACGGTTCCCGGTCTACGACGGCGCGACGTTCGCGGCCCGGGGCGACGTCGTGTGCGTGACGTTCAACTACCGCCTCGGCGAGCTCGGCTACCTCCATCTCGACCACCTCGACGACCGCTTCGCCGGCTCCGCGAACCACGCCGTCCTCGACCAGGTCCTGGCGCTCGAGTGGGTGCGCGACGAGATCGCCGCGTTCGGCGGCGACCCCGACAACGTGACCGTGTTCGGCGAGTCGGCCGGCGCCATGAGCATCGGCGTCCTCGCCGGCATGGACCGGGCCGACGGTCTGTTCCGCCGGGCCATCCTCCAGAGCGGCGCCGCGGCGAACGTCCACGAGCGCGACGTCGCCATCGCCGTCGCCGACCGGGTCCTCGACGACCTGGCGCTGAGCAGCGTCGACGACGTCGTCGAGGCCGACCTCGCCGACCTGATGCGGGCTCGGACCAAAGCGGTCGACGAGGCCCGCAAGCTGACCGGCGTGCTCGGTGCGCTGCCGTTCCAGCCGGTCGTCGACGGCGTCGTCGTCGACCGCCACCCGCTCGAGGCGCTGCGCGCCGGCGCCGCGGCCGGCCTCCCGATGCTGGTGGGCACCAATGCCGACGAGTGGAAGATGTTCGACCTCTCCTCGCCGACCCCGGCGTCGGAGGAGTCGGTGCGGGCCGACCTGGCCCGGGCGCTCGGCGCCGACCGGGTCGACGAGGCGCTCGCCGCCTACCGCGAGGTCCACCCCGACGCGGACCACGCCGGGTTGCGCTCGGCGATGATGACCGACGCCGTGTTCCGGATGCCCGCGGTCGACCTGGCCGAGGCCCGGATCGGCACCGGTGAGGACGTGTGGAGCTACCTGTTCACGTGGCAGTCGCCGGCGATGGGCGGGATGCTCGGCAGCTGCCACGCGCTCGAGCTCCCGTTCGTGTTCCGCACGATCGGGCTGCCCGCCGCCTCGCTGCTCCTCGGCGGCGAGGAGCCACCGTGGGCGCTCTCCGAGGCGATCCAGGACGCGTGGATCGCGTTCGCCCGCACCGGAGACCCGTCGCACCCGAACCTGCCGGCGTGGCCGCGCCACGACCTCGACGAGCGTCCGACCATGGAGCTCGGCTCGACGTGTGGCGTCATCTCGGACCACGCCGCAGCCACCCGACGGCTCTGGCGCAGCTGAACGTCGGCGGGCCGGGTATCGAAGCGGCCCGCGGCGCCCGTCGAGACGACCCGTGGTTCGGAGCGACACCGATGTGGACGAAGATGGACCTGTGAAGGCCGTGATCTTCGACATGGACGGCGTGCTCATCGACTCGGAGCCGCTCTGGCAGGAGGCCGAGATCGAGGTCTTCGGGACGATCGGCGTCGAGCTGGACAACGAGATGTGCGCGCAGACGACGGGCCTGCGGATCGACGAGGCCGTCGCGCACTGGTTCGACCGGCGCCCGTGGCCCGGCCCGACGGTGGCCGAGGTCGCGGCAACGGTCGTCGACCGGGTCAGCGCGCTGATCACCGAGCGCGGCCGACCGCTGCCCGGCCTGTCGCCGCTGCTCGACCTCCTCGCCGAGCGCGGGGTGCCGCTGGCGGTGGCGTCGTCGTCGCCGATCGGGCTGATCGAGACCGTCATCACCCACCTCGGCCACGACGACCTGTTCTCCGTGGTCCACTCGGCGACGAACGAGCCGCTCGGCAAGCCCCACCCGGGGGTCTACCTCACGGCGGCATCGCTCCTCGGGGTCCACCCGACCGAGTGCCTGGCGTTCGAGGACTCGGTCAACGGGGTCCTCGCCGCCAAGAGCGCGCGCATGCGCTGCGTGGCGGTCCCCGCGCCGACCGACCGCGCCGACCCCCGCTTCGCCATCGCCGACGCGGTCGTGCCCTCGCTCGACGCCATCGACACCGACCTCCTCGACCGGCTCTGGCGCGACTGCTGAGCCGCGGGCCCGGGCCGCCCGACGCTCAGCCCGGCAGCACCGCGCCGGTCAGGAGCACCGGTCGGTCGGCGTGCTCGAGCACGTAGCGGGTCGTCGAGCGCGCCGAGCGACCCCGGCCGGGCGGCGCCCCGATCGCGATCGCCACCACGTCGAGCAGGTCGGCGACCGCGCAGACGACCTCCCCCGCCGGGCCCGACTCGATCCGCTGCGTCGCGAACGGCTGGAGCAGGCGGGCAACGTCGCCGCTGACCCGGTCGGCGTCGGCGAGCGTCGACACCCGGGCACCGGCGCGGGGCTCGACGACCGCCAGCACCACGTAGTGGTGTCGTTCGCCGTAGACGGAGAGCGCGTTCACCGCCGCCATCCCCGCGGTGGCGCTGCCGTCGACCGCGACGAGCACACATCCGGCGGACCGGCGGCCGAGGCCCGGCCGGTGCCGGCCCCGGCCGCTCACCTGCTCCCCCAGCCGGGCGGGATGGCCACGACGACGACCGTCGCGTCGCAGCCGGCCAGCAGCTCCTCGACGGTGTGGCCGAGGAACGGCCGGCCCGACAGCGGGCGCATGTTGGCGCCGAGCACGACGAGGTCGGCGCCGCAGTCGCGGGCGAGCTCGTTGATGCCGGCCGCGGTGTTCGGCGCCGTGCGCACGATCGTGCGGGTCCTCGCGCCGTGCCGGGCGGCCAGGGCGTCCGCCTCACCGAGGAGCGTGTCGGCCACGTCGAGGCGGGGGTCGCGCCACGGTGGGTCGACGGCGGGGAGCGTGGCCGTCCCGCCCACCGAGCTGATCACCGGGTCGGCACGCCGGGCGAGCACGTGGCTGAGCACCAGCTCGGTCCCGAGTCGGGCGCTGACGTTGGCGGCGAGCTCCTGGGCGGCCCGCGACGTGTCCGTGCCGGAGACCGGCACGACGGCCCGGCCGAACGCCCACGGGAGGGTGCCGTCGGCCGTCGGCGGGCACCGCACGACGATGACGGGCACGGGGCTGCGGACGAGGAGCTCGTCGATGAGGGGCGACACGACACCGCCGCCGGTGGCGGGCGAGCGGGCGCCGATGCAGATCACCCCGTAGCCGCCGCTGGCCTCCCGGAGGAGGTCGTCGACGGGCCCGTCCCCCGTGTCGGTCACCAGGTGGTCGACCGGCCGATCGACGAGCACGTCATGGAGTGCGGCGACATCGGGACGCCGGCCCCCGGCGGCCGAGGACAGCACCGTCACCCCCGACTGCGGCGGCCAGGCGAGATCGAGGAGCTGCGCGGCGACGATCGATCCCGGTCCGCCGCGTCCGGCCAGCAGCGCCCGCCCGGTGCGCACGGCGACGTTGGTGCGCAGCGACTCCTCCCGGGCGAGGCGGTCGACCTCCTCCGGGGTGCCGTGCCAGCCGCCGACCACGAGGCGCAGCAGCGGCGCCGCCATGACGGTCGTGGCCACGGCCATGAGCACGACGATCGTGTAGCTCGACTGGTTGAGCGCGCCCATGGACAGCCCGACCGACGCGATCACGACCTCGAGGGCGCCTCGGGCGTTCAGCCCCACGCCGAGCGCCGCGCCCTCGCGGCGGCCGAGCCCGGCGAGGCGGGCCCCGCCGAACGCGCCGACGAACTTGCTGGCGCTCGCCAGGGCGAGCACGACGACGGCCCACAGGAACGTCTCCGGCTCCGCCAGCAGACCGAGATCGATGCGCAGTCCGGCCGTCGCGAAGAACACCGGCGCGAACAGGACCGTCGTGATCTCCTGGATGCGGGCGACCGCCCGGTCGTCGCGCACCTCGGATCGCCCGAGGAGCACGCCGACGACGAAGGCGCCGAGCACGGCCTCGATGCCCAGCCACTGGGTGGCCGCGCCGCCGACGAGCACGCTCAGCACGACGACGGAGGTCGTGGCCGTCGACTCGCTGCGCCGGCGGGCCGACCGCATCAGGCGGTCGATGGCCCGCTGACCGACGGTCGCGGCAAGCGCGAAGAACACGATCGCGCCGGCCAGCGTGAGCGCGAGGTCGCCGAGCTGCACCCGTCCCGTGCTCGCCGCGCCGGCGATCACGCCGAGCAGGATCCAGCCGGCCACGTCGTTGGCCATCGCCACGGCCAGGGTGAGCTGACCGAACGTGCGGCGCACGAGCCCCATCTCGGCGAGGATCTTGGCGATCACCGGCAACGACGAGATGGACAGCGCGGCCGCGACGAACAGCGCGAACACCAACCGGTCGGTGCCGTCCCCGAGGAGCTGGTCCGGCAGGACCATGCCGGTGCCGAAGCCGACCACTACGGGCACGAGGAGACTGCCGAGCGCCACGATGGCGGCCGCCCGGCCCAACCGCCGGATGAGCCCGAAGTCGGTCTCGTAGCCGGCGGCGAGCAACAGGAGCACGACCCCGATCCATCCGACGGTGAACAACATCGCCGTCTGGACCCGATCGGCGGGGAACAGCGCCCCGGACACACCGGGAGCCAGGGCTCCGAGGACGGACGGGCCGAGCACGACGCCGGCCGCGAGCTCCCCGACGACCGCCGGCTGGCCGAACCGGCGGGCGATACCGCCGAGCAGCCGAGCCACCCCGGCGAGGACCGCCAGCGAGACCCAGAAGACGAGCAGCTCGTGCTCGTCCGGGGGTACGAGGTCCACGTCAGGCCGCTTCCGTCGGGCGGGCCGGCGCCGCCACCGCCGGCAGGACGAGGATCGGGACGGTGAGCACGTCGGCGAGCGCGGATGCCACCGTCGCCGGCCGGTGCAGGTCGCGACCGAACCCGAGATCGGCGGGGACCACGACCAGGTCCGCCCCCCGGGCCCGGGCCCGCACCCGGGTCACGAGGTCGCCCTCCTCGAGCGTCGCGGTCGGACGCCACGGTGCGAGCATCTGGTCGAGGCGGTCGAGCACCCGCGCCAGCGCGTCGGGACGGTGGTCGGCGAGCCACCCGCGGGCGACCTCGACCGGCAGCACGGCCATCAGCCGAGGGGCGTCGACGCGCGTGCCGAGCCGGCCGACCAGATCGACCAGGCCGGCGACATGGGTCGGCGCCGACACCGCGGCCAACAGCCGAAGGTGCGGAGCAACGACGGCCACCGGGCCGGGCGAGGAGCCCGATGGTGCCGCCGGCGCACCGGCAGAGCCGTCGTCGGCATCGACGCGGGCGGGAGCCGGCAGCCGGCCGAGACGGCGGCCGACGACCGCGACGAGCGCGATCGGTACGAGCGCCGCGCCGAGCAGTGCGGCGCCCACGAGCCAGGTGAGCCGATCGTGACCCCGGCGGCGGGCGGCGAGCGCGACGGCGAAGCCGACGGCGTACCACACGACGGCGAGCGCGACCACGGCTGCGCTCGGGCCGTCGACGGACGGGACGATCGGCGCGAGCGCGCCGAGCACCGTCGTCGGCCGCTGGGCGGCGGACGAGGGGTTGAGTGATGAGGGGGTGAGGGACAAGAGGGATACGTGCACGGAGACCTCCACGTACCGACGCGCGAGGGGGCGCGCCGGGACGAACGCTTCGAAGAGAACCCCGGCGCGGGTGCGGCGGGGAGGTTCAGGCCGAGAGCGTGAAGGGAGGTGGGCCGCGGCGCCCGACCGGCGCACCCAGAGGTCCGGCGGGAAGCGGGTCGTCATCGGCCGCGGCGAGACGGTGCCACGGGCGACGGGTGGCGACGCCGCGCAGCACGGCGGCGGCCACGGCGAGCAGGAGGGGCAACGGGGCGAGCGTCGCGAGGCGACGGTTGCGCTTGGGGGTGACGAGCTGGGCGCTGGTCACGACGACGTTCTCGGGGCGCTGCAGCCGCTCGATCTCGGAGGGTGCGGACCTCGCGGAGCTGGCGACGACGCCACCGACCTCGTCGTCGGACGCACGGAGGGCGCGCTGGCCCAGCGTCGTCGGGGACGACCGTTCGATGAAGAGCACGAGCGAGGCTGCGACGATCACCGCCACGAGAGCGGCGACGACAGACCGACGCACGAACGACGGCACCATCGGCAGGGACGACCTTCTCGAGCGCCACGGGTGGCGACCTGACCCGCTCCGAGAAATCTACCAGCGAGCCCGGTGACGCGGCGTCGGCGGGCCGTACTGCCGACCGCTCGCGGACGACGTCGTGCGCGACCGGCCCCTGGCCCTCACGAACGACCGTCAGAGATCGTCGCGCACGTAGCGGACCACCTCGGCGATCTCCGCCGCGTCGAGCCGCTCGCCGAAGGCGGGCATGCCGTCACGGCCCCCGGTGACGACCTCGATCTGATCGGCCGGGTCGGCGAATCGGTCAACGGTGCGCCCGTCGCCGATGGCGGGGCCGACGTTGCCACCGCCGTCGGCGCCGTGGCAGGCGGCGCAGTGCGTCGCGAACAGTCGGGCGCCGTCCGGGGCCCCGACCGGGGTCGTCGCCTCGGGCGCGGGCCCGGCCACGAGCCGACCGACCCCGTCGACCTGGGACAGCACGAGGAGCTCGCCCGACGGCTCGGCGACGAGACCGAGCGGCGCCGGGACCGTCCCGGCGAGCCGAGTCGCCGCGACCGGTCGACCTCCGTCGAGCTCGACCGCGACGAGGGCACCGACGCACATGTCGGCGAACACCATCCGTCCGGCGAGCCCGGCGATGTCGTCGCCCCGGTAGACGGCAACGCCGGTGACGGCACACCAGCCGTCGGCGTGGGGGTAGACGAACGCCGGCGCGACGTGGTCCTCCGGGTCGTCCCGCACGAACTTGCGGGTCCCCTCCCACCGGTTCCACCCCAGGTTGGCGCCGTCGGTGCCGGCGGCGATCCGCGTGAGGTCCTCGACGCAGTTGTTGCCGACGTCGCCGACCCACAGGTCGCCCGTGGCGTCGTCGAACGCGATGCGGAACGGGTTGCGCATGCCGTACGCCCACACCTCGGGGGCGGCGTCGGGGTCGCCGACGAACGGGTTGTCGTCGGGGACGAGGTACGGCTCGTCGTCGCCCGGGGTGGGTTCGATCCGCAGGACCTTGCCGAGCCGGCGGTCGAGCGACTGGGCGTTGTCGGTCGGGTCGCCGATCAGGCCACCGTCGCCGATGCTGGCGTAGAGGAGCCCGTCGGGGCCGAACCGCAGGCCACCGCCGTTGTGGTAGACGTCGGGCTGCTCGACCTCCAGCAGGACCCGCTGCCGGTCCGGCTCCGGGTCGCCGTCCCCGTCGAGACCGACGGCGACCAGCTGCGACGTGCCCTCGGCGTCGGTGAGCAGGAGGTGGAGCCACGCGCCATCGGGGTCGACCGCGGCGCCCAGCAGGCCCTGGTCGAACTCGGTCGACACCGTCCCGGTCAGGTCGAGGACCGGTTCGGTCGACACCTCGCCGTCCCTCCAGCGGTGCACGAGCCCTCGCTGGGTCACCACGTAGCCGGTGCCGTCGGAAGCGAACGCGATGTCGGTGGCGACGACGCCGGGGGCGACCGGTTCGACGTGCGTGACCCGGGCCTCGTCGGTGGCGGCGGGCTCGACCGTCCACGGTGTGTCCGGGCACGGGCGCACCGCGGCGAGATACGTGTCGCGCAACCAGCCCCGGTGGTTTGCGTAGGCGACGGCGCCGCCGCCGACGACGGCCACGATCACGGTGATCGCGCCGAGCACCTTCCAACGGCGGCGGGCCCGACGCCGGGGCGCCTCCTCCGCCGATCGTTCGGGACCACCGTCCTGGCCCCCGTCCGGAGTCGACATCCGGCGAGGATCGTGGCGGCCCGTGAACGGTTCGCCGCCCGTTCGTCGCGGGAGCGCGAACGATCGTCGAACACCTCGTGAAGCGTCGCCCGCCGACCGTGACCGTCGAACATGCTCGCCCCATGACGCCGTTGCTGGTGCTGGTCCGGCTGGTGGTCGCCGCCCTCGTGCTGTTCGGCCCGTGGACCGACGAGCCCGACGAGGTGGCCGACTGGGACGTGGGCCGATTCGAGGAGATCGCCACCGCGGAGGGCACCCCGTACCTGGACCACGACGTCGAGTACCCGCCGGCGTCGGTCGCGCTGATCGAGCTCACCCACCGGGCCGACGCCGCCCGGTCGCTCGATCGGATCGTGCTCGTCACCCTCGCCGCGGACCTGGCCACGGCGGCGCTGATCTCGCGCCGATGGGGCACCGGCGCACTCCGGTGGTACCTGGGCCTCGGCACGATCCTCCTGCCGGCGACGTATCTCCGCTTCGACATCGTGGCGGTGGTCCTGGCCGTCGCCGGATGGGTGGCGGTGGCCGACGGGCGCCCTCGCCGCGGGGGTGTGGCGCTCGCCGCCGCGGTGATGGTGAAGACGTGGCCGGCGCTCCTCGTGCCACCGCTGCTCGCCTCGGGTCGCTGGCGCGCCGCGGTGTGGTCGGTCGCCGCGACCGGCGCGGCAAAAACACAACATCTTTGTTGGGTGTAGCGTAGCGAAACCCAACCTACAAGAAAATGGCTTATGCGATATTTTAGAAACCCGGTTTCTTGAAGAAACCGGGTTTCTGGCATCCGAATTTTTC
>JAXHUH010000040.1:0-45027 GCA_034211175.1 Actinomycetota bacterium | reverse complement strand
CGACGTGGCCCCGCCGCCGCGGCCCACGACCGGCCCACGCCCCGCGTCCCCGGCACCACCGGGCCACCCGTCGATCGGCGCGGGAGCCCGTGGCGGCACGTGGAGCCCCCCACCGCCGGGGGCACCCGCGGCGCCCGGTGCACCCGAACGGCTCGACCGGGCCGAGCGGTCGCCGACGCGGCCGGTCGGCCTCGTGATCATCGCGGTGGTCGCCGCGCTCACCGTCCTGGTGGCCGTCCTGCTCGCCATCGGTGCGCTGGGCGGTGGCGGTGGGGTCGAGCCCGTCGGTCCCGAGGGCGCGGGCGACCCCGCCGCGGAGGAGGATCGGGCCGATGCCTGAGGCGCGCGGAACCGGTGCGGATGCCCGGCCGGGTATTTCCACTACCCGGGTAGTGCTAATACACTGATCCCATGGCCGACGCCCTGTTCGAGATCGACGACCTCCACGCCTCCGTCGACGGGCACGAGATCCTCCGCGGGGTGTCGCTGCGCGTCATGCCCGGGGAGATCCACGCCCTCATGGGCCCGAACGGCTCCGGCAAGTCGACCCTGGCCAACGTGCTGCTCGGCAGCCCCGACTACGAGATGACCGGCGGACGGATCCTCTTCCGGGGCGACGACATCTCCGAGTGGGACCCCGACGACCGCGGCCGTGCCGGCATCTTCCTCGCCTTCCAGTACCCGCAGATGATCCCGGGCGTGTCGGTGCTCAACTTCCTGCGCCAGGCCATGTCGGCCCGCCAGGGCATCGACCTGTCCGTCCTCGAGGTCCGCATGGCCCTGCTCGACTGGATGGACAAGCTGCAGATCGACCCGGCGTTCTCCGACCGGTACCTCAACGACGGCTTCTCGGGTGGCGAGAAGAAGCGCAACGAGGTGCTGCAGATGGCGCTGCTCGAGCCCGAGGTCGCCATCCTCGACGAGACCGACTCCGGCCTCGACGTCGACGCCCTGCGGATCGTGGCCGACGGGGTCAGGGCGGTCGCCGAGGCGAGACCGGAGCTGGCCGTCGTGACGATCACCCACTACCAGCGGTTGCTGGAGTACCTCGAGCCGGACCACGTCCACGTGCTCGTCGACGGCCGCATCGTCGAGAGCGGCGGCCCCGAGCTCGCCCGCCGCCTCGAGGGCGAGGGCTACGCGGCGTTCACCCCCGCCGGCGCAGGCACCCCCGGAGGCGACGCGACGTGAGCACCGACGCCCCGCCCGCCGCCGGCCTCGACGCCCAGCGCATCCGCCGGGACTTCCCGCTCCTGGCCCGGTCGGTCCACGGCTGTCGCATCGCCTACCTCGACTCGGCGGCGACGTCGCAGAAGCCCCAGGTCGTGCTCGACGCCATGGACGCGTACTACGAGACGATCAACGCCAACGTCCACCGCGGCGCCTACCACATCGCCGACCAGGCGACCACGGCCATGGAGGACGCACGCACGGCGATCCGCCGGTTCATCGGCGCCCGGTCCAACCGCGAGGTCGTCTTCACCCGCAACGCGACCGAGGCGATCAACCTCGTCGCCCGCTCCTGGGGCGCACAGAACCTCCGTGAGGGTGACGCCGTCGTCGTCAGCCGGATGGAGCACCACTCCAACATCGTGCCCTGGCACATGCTCGCGGCCGAGCGGGGCATCGAGCTGCGCTGGATCGACCTCACGCCCGACGGCCAGCTCGACCTGTCCGAGCTCGACCGACTGCTCGACGGGGCCAAGCTCCTGGCCGTGAGCGCCGCGTCGAACGTGCTCGGTACGCTGAACCCGGTGCGCCGCCTGGCCGACGCCGCCCACGACGCCGGGGCCCTCGTCCTCGTGGACGCCTGCCAGCACGTGCCCCACCTGCCGACCGACGTCGTCGAGCTCGGCGCCGACTTCCTCGCGTTCAGCGGCCACAAGATGTGCGGGCCGACGGGCATCGGTGTGCTCTACGGCCGCGAGGAGCTGCTCGACGCCATGCCGCCGTTCCTCGGGGGCGGCGAGATGATCCTCGACGTCACGACCGAGGGCTTCATCGCCAACGAGCTGCCGTGGAAGTTCGAGGCCGGCACCCCGGCCATCGCCGAGGCGGTCGGCCTCGGCGCCGCCGTCGGCTACCTCGACGCGCTCGGCATGGACGCGGTGCGGGCCCACGAGATCTCGTTGACCGCCTACGCCCTGCGCCAGCTGTCCGAGCGCTGGGGCGACGACATCCGAGTCCACGGCCCGGCCGAGCCCGCGTCGCGGGGCGGCGTGCTGTCGTTCGCCTTCCGTGACGTCCACCCCCACGACGTGTCCCAGTTCCTCGACCAGCGGGGCGTGTGCGTCCGCGCCGGCCACCACTGCGCGAAGCCGCTGATGCGGGCACTGGACGTGGGCGCCACGGTGCGCGCCTCCTTGTACGTGTACAACGACACCGACGACGTGGACGTGCTCGTCGACGCGCTCGGCGACGTCGGCGACATCTTCACCTTCTGAGCCGTCCCGTGAGCGGGCCGACCCACCCCACGCCGACACCCACCCGTAGCCCATCCCCCCGCCCCTGATCGGAGCACGAATGGCCGGTCTGGAAGACCTCTACCGCGAGATCATCCTCGATCACTACAAGAACCCCCGCCACAAGGGGGACCTGGAGCCGCCCGCGCACAGCTGCAAGGGCTTCAACCCGCTGTGCGGCGACGAGGTCGTGATCTCGGTCCAGGTCGACGACGGCGTGCTGTCGGACATCCGCTTCAGCGGCCAGGGCTGCTCGATCAGCCAGTCGTCGGCGTCGATGATGTCGGCCGCCGTGCAGGGCCGTTCGCTCGACGAGGTCGCCGACCTGACCCGGTCGTTCAAGTCGATGATGTCGATCGAGGCCGAGGACGGCGAGCAGGACGCCGAGGTCAACATCCGCGAGCTCGGCGACCTCGCCGCCCTCCAGGGCGTCCAGAAGTTCCCGACCCGCATCAAGTGCGCCACCCTGGCCTGGAACACCCTGTCCCAGGCCCTCGACGAGCTGGCGAACGGAGCCACCGCCGACGACTGATCGGCGGGGCGCCGGGACCGCGGAACCCGTCGGCGGTTCAGTCCTCGACGGGAGCCACGGGCGGGGTCGCCCGCAGCGCCCGGTCCACGGTCTCGGCCAGCACCTCGGCACCCGGCTCACCGGCGGCAACGAGCTCGTCGACCAGGGCGGCCACCGCCTCGAGCGTGACGCCCCGTTCGGCGACGACCGGGTGGTCGCGCAGCACCTCGGCGTAGGCCGCGGTGGCGCCGGCCAGGCCGAACCCGTCGCGGGGTGCACCACCGAGCGCGATCGGCGTCGACGTCTCGACGACCTCACCCGAGGCGGTCGACTCGTAGCGCAGGGCCACCGTGCCGGCGACCACGCCCGCACCGCCCTCGTCGGGGGTAGCGACCACCGTCGCATCGGCCGGCCGGACCTCGTAGAGCGCGGTCACGGTGTGGCCGGCGCCGACCTCACCGGCGTCGACCGTGTCGTCGCGGAACGCGTCGTCGGCGACCGCCCGGTTCTCGTAGCCGAGGAGCCGGTAGCCGGAGACGACCTCCGGGTCCCAGGCGACCTGGATCTTCGCGTCCGATGCCACGACCACGAGGGTCGAGGTCAGCTCGGTCGAGAACAGGCGCTCGGCCTCGGCGAACGTGTCGACGTAGGCGTAGAAGCCGTCGCCCCGGTCGGCGAGCTGCTCCATGAGCTCGTCGTTGTAGTTGCCCATGCCGAAGCCGACGGTCACGAGGTTGACGCCGTCACGGCCCTCCTCGCGGATCATCTCGGCCAGCGAACCGGGCCCGGTGTCGCCGACGTTGGCGACGCCGTCGGAGGCGAGCACGACCGTGTTGACCTCGCCCTCGACGTACGCGTCGCGAGCGAGGCGGTAGCCGGTGCGCAGACCGGCCTCCATGTTCGTCGACCCGCCGGGGACGAGCTCGTCGATGGCGGCGAGGAGCTCGGTGGCCCCCTCCCCCACCGGGGTCGGCTCGAGCAGGACCCCGGCCTCGGAGCCGTAGATGACGACACCGACGCTGTCGGTCGGGCGCAGGTCGCGGGCCAGCACGGCGAGCGACGCCCGGACGAGCCCGAGGCGCTCGCGGATGTCCATCGAGCCCGACGTGTCGACGACGAAGGTGAGGTTGGCGTCGGGCCGGGCCGCCGCGTCGACCTGCCGCGACGACACGCCGACCCGCACCAGCTGCGTCCCGTCCGGCGCGAACGGGGCCGGGCCGTGGTCGACGTGGACGGCGAGGTCGCCGTCGGTGACCTCGGGGTAGTCGTAGTCCTGGGCGTTGACGTACTCCTCGACTCGCACCGAATCGGGCTCGGGCCGGTAGCCCTCGCTGAGTAAGGTCTGCCCGACGTTCCACGAGCCGGTGTCGACGTCGAGCCCGAACGTGGAGCGCGGGTCGGCGGCGGTGTCGATGAACGGCGCCGGCTCGGAGCCCTCGAACGTGTTGTCGTCGAGCACGCCGGGCTCGGTCGTGGGCGGCGTGATGATCGGCGGCTCGGGCACGAGGTCACGGGGCTCGGCGCCACCACCCTCGTCGACGCCGGCGGACAGGTCGGCGGGAGCGGCGAGCGACGGCGCCATCGCGCCGCTGTCCTCGTCCGCCCCTTCCTCGTAGTCGAGGACGTAGCGCTCCGGGTCGATCCCCGGGCGGGTGGTCGTGGTGGTGTCCCGGTCGCCGGTCGCGCCGTCGACCGTGGCCGAGGTGGTGGGCCCGGCCTGCTCCTCACCGCCGGAGCACGCCCCACCGACGAGGGCCACCCCCACGAGGATCCCGACCAGTCCTGTCCGTCGCCGCGTCATGCACCTGGGACGAACCCCACCGGCCCCCGGTTCCCGCCCGAGCGGGTGGATCAGAGGAGGTCGTTGACCTTCCGGGCGAACTCCAGGTCGAGGTCGCTGATCCCGTCGACCGAGTGGGTGGTGAGGTCGATGCGCACCGTCGCCCAGACGTTGAACCACTCGGGGTGGTGGTCGAGCTTCTCGGCGATCAGGGCGACCCGGCTCATGAACCCGAACGCCTCGCTGAAGTTCGAGAACTTCAGCTCCCGATGCACCTTCTCGTCGACCACCTCCCAGCCGTCGATCTCGGCGAGCGCGCTGCGGACAGCGTCGTCGGTCAGCTTGGTGGCCATGCGCGGCACGTTACCTTCGACCGACCAGCTCGATCAGTGGGCCGTGCGCCCGCTCGATCGGTGCTCAGCCGACCGCGTCGGCCACGGCGGCGATGAGTGCGTGGGCCCGCGGGTCACCGGCGAGGCCCTGCTGCATCTGGTTCATGACGTAGCCGAACGCGACGCCCGACTCGGGATGGGCGAAGCCGACCGAACCCCCGGCGCCCGGGTGGCCGTAGGAGCCGGGCCCGAGCATCGGTTCGAGCTCGGAGGGCACCATGAAGCCGAGCCCGAACGCCGACTCGATGCCGAGCGCCTTGTCGGGCCCGCGGCTGCGCTCGGCCCGGGAGCGCTCGACCTGGTCGTCCGAGAACAGACGCAGGCCGACGACCTCACCGAAGGTCGCCGCGTACATGCGGGCGAGCGAGCGCGCCGTCGTGATGCCGTTGGCCGCCGGCCACTCCGAGGCGTGGAGGTCGGGCCGGTTGAAGATCGACGCCGTGTCGCCGGCGACGGCGCCGTCGAGGGTCAGGCACCGGAAGGCCAGCGTGCCCGGCCCCATCATCTCGGCCATGGCGGCGGCCAGCTCCGGCGGGGGCGGCGGCGAGTTCCGCAGGGGTGCCACCCGGGCCTCGAGCTCGGCAGGGAGCCCGATCCACATCTCCAGGCCGAGCGGCCCGGCGACCTCCTCGGCGAGGAACCGACCGAGCGTGCGCCCGTCGACCCGGCGGACGAGCTCCCCGGCGATCCAGCCATAGGTCAGCGCGTGGTAGCCGTGGCCGGTACCTGGCTCCCACAGCGGCGCCTGGGCCTCGATCGCCCGGACCACCGGTTCGACGGCGACGGCGTCGTCGAAGGTGAGCGGCGCGTCGACGGCGAGGAGCCCGCCCTGGTGGGACAGCGCCTGGCCGACGGTGATGTCACCCTTACCGGCCGCCGCGAACTCCGGCCAGTACTGCGCCACCGGGTGCTCGGGATCGAGGCGACCACGGTCGACCAAGATCCCGATGCAGGTCGCGGCCATGCCCTTCGTCGTCGAGAAGACCAGCTGGAGCGTGTCGGCCGTGTACGGCGTGCCGGCCTCGGGGTCGACGAGGCCGCCTCACAGGTCCACGACGGGCTCGCCCCGGTGGTACACGCAGCACTGGGCCCCGACCTCGCCGCGCTCGGCGAGGTTCGCCTCGAACGCGTCCCGCACCCCTTCCCAGCCCGGTGCGACGACACCCTCGACAGCGGCCAGCTGATCGGTCACGGCGGTCCCCTCTCCCCCGATGGACGACCACCCCGCAGGGAGTGATCGGCTCCGAGCCCAGCAGGCCCGGCACCGGGCGGGCAAGCCGACCGGGCAGCGCCCGCTCGCGACCTGCGCCCGTGAGCGCCGGGGCCGGTCGAGCAGGCTCCGGTTCGCTCGGAGGACCCGGTCCCGGTCTAGGCCGTCGCCTCGTCGCCGACGAAGCTCGCGTAGCCGGCCTGCTCGACCTCGGCGGCCAGCTCCGGCCCGCCGGTGGCGACGACCCGGCCCCGGGCGAGGACGTGGACGACGTCGGCCCGCAGCACGCTCAACAGGCGGTCGTAGTGGGTGATGGCGAGGACGCCGAGGCCGTCCTCCTCCGTCGCCTGCTCGACGCGCTCGGACACGTCGCGCAGCGCGTCGATGTCGAGTCCGGAGTCGATCTCGTCGAGCACCGCGATGGCCGGGCGCAGCACGCCGAGCTGCACGGTCTCGGTGCGCTTCTTCTCGCCGCCGGAGAGGTCGACGTTGAGCGGCCGGTCGAGCAGGCGCTCGGCCAGCCCGACCCGTCCGGCCTCGGCCTCCAGTGACGCGGCCACGCCGGCCGTGTCGCGCCCGGAGGCGCGCAGGGCCTCGGTCAGCACGTCGCCGAGGCGCACACCGGGCACCTCGGTCGGGTACTGGGGCGCGAGGAACAGGCCGGCGTGGGCCCGTTGCCACGGTGCCAGGGCCAGCAGGTCGGTACCGTCGAGGGTCACCGAGCCGCCGAGCACCTCGTAGCCGGGCCGTCCCATGAGGACGTGGGCCAGGGTCGACTTGCCCGAGCCGTTCGGGCCCATCACCGCGTGGACCTCGCCGCTGGAGACGGTCAGGTCGACCCCGCGCAGGATCTCCTTGCCGTCGACCGCGGCTCGCAGGTCACGTATCTCGAGCTTCGCCATCGAAGCGCACCACCACATCGTCGTCGATCACGGTCACGTCGTAGACGGCCACGGGCTGGGTGGCCGGGAGGCAGGTGGGTTCACCCGTCGTCAGGTCGAAGGTGCTGCCGTGCTTCCAGCACTCGAGCTCGCGCTCGGTCTCGAGCACCTCACCCTCCGACAGGGACACATCCGCATGGGAGCAGGTGTCGTCGATGGCGTACACGTCGTCACCGAGGCGGACCACGGCGAGCTTGCGGCCCTCGACCTCGAAGCGGCGGGCGGAGTTGGGCTCGATGTCGGCCAGCGCGCAGACCCGGACGCTCACGCCAGGCCCTCGGCCGCGTCGAGCGTCTCCTCGATGCGGTTGCGCACCAGCGCCTTCGCGGCCTCGACCGGCAGGCGCTCGACGACCTCGTCGAGGAAGCCGGACACGACGAGCCGCTCGGCGACGTCGGTCGGCACGCCCCGGCTCTCGAGGTAGAAGCGCTGGTCGGCGTCGATCGGCCCGACCGTCGACGCGTGGCTGCACCGCACGTCGTTGTTCTCGATCTCGAGGTTCGGCACCGACTCCGCCCACGCCTCGGCCGACAGCTTCACGTTCCGGTTGGTCTGGAACGCGTTGGTGCCCCGGGCGCCGGGCCGGACCTTGATGAGGCCCGAGTAGACCGACCGGGAGCGGTCGTCGACGACACCCTTGAACAGCAGGTCGCTGGTGCAGTCGGGCGCGACGTGGTCCTGGAAGGTGCGGAAGTCGAGGGTCTGGTCCTCGTCGCCGTAGTAGATCGACAGCAGGTCGGCGGTCGCGCCGCGCCCGTCGAGGCGGCAGTCCGCCCGGACCCGGGCGTACGCCCCGCCGAACGCGGCGACCGAGGCGACCAGGTGGGCCTGCTGGCCGACCGAGGACGCCTGCTCGCCGATCTGCCACACCTCACGGCCGAGGTTCTGGTGGTTCACGTAGCCGACGCGGGCGTCGCGACCGACCGACAGCTCGACGACGGGCAGGACGAGCGCATCGACCCCCTCGGAGGCCTGGGCCTCGACGAGGTTGACCTCGGAGGCCGCGCCGGCCCGTACGACCAGGCGGGGGGAGCTGGCGCCGCCGGCGGTGGCGGTGAACTGCACGATGCCGAACGGCTCGTCGACGACGACACCGTCGGGCACGTCGAGCAGGACCGGGTCGGCGCTCAGCGCGATGGCCAGCTCGCCGAAGGCGTCGGGGGCCTCGCCGAGCACGGCGCCGAACGCGGAGCCGTCGGTGTCGAGCTCGGTCATGCGGCCGAAGCGCACGCCCTTGTTCTCGAGCTCGGGGCGCAGCTCGGCCCGGACGACGTGGCCGTCGACGACGACGATCAGCCCGGCGAGCCCGCCCAGGCGATCGGCCAGCGCCGTCGCCGCGGCGGGCACCTCGCCCGGCGTGTCGGTGACGGCCCGGTACCGGCCGAGGTCGAGGTCAGCGATGCGGCTGTAGCGCCAGACCTCGTCGTCGGTGGTGGGAAGTGCGGTGGCCGCGAAGCGCTCGGCGGCCTCGACCCGGCGGCGGTGCAGCCAGTCGGGCGCCTCCGCGGCGACGGCGGCCTCGAGAGGGAACGTGGACACCGAAGGGGACCTCGGGGATGGCGAACGGTGGATTTCTCCTACGATGATAGTCGAAATTCACCGCCCGGATCCCCGGCCGCGGCGTGCGTCATGCCGATGGTGCGACGCCGGGCGGGACCGGTCCCCGGGATCACGTCAGGACGTGCGGCCCCGCTTGAACAGGCGCTTCCAGAACGGCTGGTTGCGGCGCTCGGCGTCGATCTCGGCCAGGATCCGGGGGCCGGCCTCGTTGATCACGTCCTCGGCCTCGTCGAGCAGCCGACCGATGTCCGCCTCGTCGAGGTTCGCCGGCTCGTCCGGCGTCGGCGGGGTGATCAGGCTGCCGTGGCTCCAGTTCACGTCGGCCAGGCGCCGCTCGTAGCGCGGGCAGTCGGCCGGGCACCGCCACGGCGCCTCCGGCGCCAGGTCCAGATCGCACTTCCGCACGGTGTCGCCCGTCGGGTACGTACGACTCTCGAAGTACTTGCAGTCCTGACGCATCGGCATACGTCGATTGTGCCAACCGCAACCGCCCTGTTGACCGCGGTTCGCCCCACTCGGCCAGACCACGAACGGGGCAGGGCGCCGGGACGCGAGCGCAGCGTGCCACGGGGGCACGCTGCGCAGGAGCACTCGGGCGGACGGGCTCGTCAGCACCCGTCCGAGCGTCAGCCGACGCTGCCCTCCATCTGGAGCTCGATGAGGCGGGACCACTCGATGGCGTACTCCATCGGGAGGGTCCGGGTGACCGGCTCGATGAAGCCGTTCACGATCATCCCCATCGCCTGCTCCTCGCTGAGACCGCGGGTCATCAGGTAGAAGAGCTGCTCGTCGGCGACCTTGGAGACGGTCGCCTCGTGGCCGATGACGGCGTCCTGGGTGCCGATCTCCATGTAGGGATAGGTGTCGGAGATGCTGTGGTCGTCGAGCAGGAGCGCGTCGCACTCGACGTGGCTGCGGCAGCCCTCCATGCCCTCCTCGACCCGCACGAGGCCGCGGTAGGAGGTGCGGCCGCCGTCCTTGGAGATCGACTTGGACACGATCTTCGAGGTGGTCTCCGGTGCCGCGTGGGTCATCTTGGCGCCGGCGTCCTGGTGCTGGCCCTCACCGGCGTAGGCGACGGAGAGCACCTCGCCCGATGCCTTCGGGCCGACCATGACCACGGCCGGGTACTTCATGGTGAGGCGGGAGCCGATGTTGCCGTCGATCCACTCCATGTGGCCCTCGGCCTCGACCCGGGCCCGCTTGGTCACCAGGTTGAAGACGTTGCTCGACCAGTTCTGGATGGTGGTGTAGGTGACCCGGGCCGACGGCTTGACCACGATCTCGACGACGGCCGAGTGCAGCGAGTCGGTCGTGTAGACCGGCGCCGAGCAGCCCTCGATGTAGTGGACCTTCGAGCCCTCGTCGGCGATGATCAGCGTCCGCTCGAACTGGCCCATGTTCTCCGCGTTGATGCGGAAGTAGGCCTGCAGCGGCATCTCGACCTCGACGCCCGGCGGCACGTAGATGAACGACCCGCCCGACCACACGGCCGAGTTCAGTGCCGAGAACTTGTTGTCGTTCGGCGGGATCACCTTGCCGAAGTACGCACGGACCAGCTCCGGGTGCTCACGCACCGCGGTGTCCATGTCACAGAAGATGACGCCCTGGGCCTCGAGGTCCTCGCGGTTGCGGTGGTAGACGACCTCGGACTCGTACTGGGCGGTCACACCGGCCAGGTACTTGCGCTCGGCCTCGGGGATGCCCAGCTTCTCGTACGTCTGCTTCACCGACTCGGGGAGCGCGTCCCACGTGTCCACCTGCTGGTCGGTGGGCTTGATGTAATAATAGATGTTGTCGAAGAAAACCTCGGAGAGGTCACCACCCCAGCGAGGAAGCGGGCGACGGTCGAAGTGGCGGAGCGAGCGGAGTCGGAAGTCCCGCATCCACTGGGGCTCGCCCTTCATCCACGTCATCTCGCGGACGATGTCCTCGTTCAGGCCCCGCTTGGGCTTGAAGACGTAGCTCTCCTCGTCGGCCCAGCCCAGCTTGTACCGACTCAGGTCGACGCCGATGTCCGTCGTAGCCATGTGCTCAGCTGCTCCAATCGCCGGAGGGAGGGGTTCGGCGCCCGGACGGGCGTGCACCTCGAGCGGGCCCGACCCGACTGCGCCTGCCGTGTGGGGCGCCGGCGGCACCCCGTGGCTCGTGCGAATTTCTCCTATGGCGATAGTAGCAAAGCGTCCGGCCCTGGCCACGTCCGAGCCCGACCGACACCGGCCGAGGCGTCGACTCGCACCCGCGATGTCGTGCCGATGCAGGTCCTAGCGGCGATCGGCGCCGGAGAACCCCACCGATCGCCGCCCACGACGGCACACTGGCGTCACAGGACATGACGACGGTGGGCGACATCGACGCGGGCACCTTCACGAAGGCCGTCTTCGAACAGGCCGGAACCGGGTTGGCGATCATCGACGCCACCGGTGTCGTCGTCGCGTCCAACCACGCGATGGCACAGCTCCACGGGCTCGACGTCGGCTGGCTCGAGGGCGAGGCCGTCACGACCCTCCACGAGCCCGGCGACGACCCTTACCAGGACCCGGGCGCGGCCGCGCTGCTCGACGACCCGACCGCGACCCACACGTTCGAGCGCGCCGTCGGCGGGCGCCGGGTGCGCTACCGCATCGCCCGGCTCTCGGACGAGCCGCTCCGGTTCCTGCTCGAGGCATGTGCCGCCGCGGCCACACCGAGCAGCAACGGCGACGGCGCGGCCGCCGGTGCGCTCGAGGTGCCGGCCCAGCTCGTGCGGGCCGCGCCCGATCCGCTCGACACCGTCACCGTCCCCCAGGTCGCGCTGAGCGCGGACGGCCGCATCGTCGTGGCGAACGAGGCGTTCGCCACGCTCGTCGGCGTCCGTCGCGCCGAGCTGGCCAACACCCCGCTCTCGGCCCTCGACGACGGCGGCGCGGTCGAGGTCGGCGAGCAGATCGCGGCCGTCGCCGGCGGCAGTGTGACCAGCGCCGACGGTGAGCTGCGGGTGCGCGTCGACGGCCGCAGCACCCGGATCATCCGCCTCGACCTGGCGTGCCGGCCGTCGCTCAACGGGCATCCCGAGCCCCCCTCGCCGACGGTCATCGCCACCGCGACCGACGTGACCGCCCAGCGCCGGGACGACCAGCTCCTCGCCGACCTGTTCGAGCGCTCCCCGACCCCGCACGTGATGTTGGCCCTCGACGGCGAGATCGTCGGCGCCAACCCCGCGTGGAACCGGATCGTGGCCGAGCCCGCTGGCGGCCGGCTCAGCGGCGCACTCGACGACGGCTGGCAGTTCGAGGAGGCGCTGGCCGGCATCCGCAGCGGCCACGAGGCCCGCTTCTCGCTACCGGCCGTGCTCGACCTCGATGACGGCTCCCGCCGGCCCGTGCTCGTCCGGGCGACCGCGCTCCACGACCTGGACAACCGGGTCGAGCACGTCCTCGTCACCTTCGAGGACCGCACCGAGCTCGACCAGGAGCTCACCATGTGTCGCGCCGCGGCCGAGCGGGCCCGCGCCGTGCTCGACCACGTGGCGGCCGCGGTCGTCGTCCACGGCGCCGACGGGACCGTGCGCGACCTCAACGCCGGGGCCCGCCGCCTGTTCGGGCGCCAGGCCGCGACGCTCGTCGGCGAGCGCTCGTTCCCGCTCACGTGGCGGCCGATGCTCGACGACGGCACGCCCCTGTCGACGGGCGACCACCCCGCGGCACGGGCGCTGCGCACCGGCGGGACCATCGAGCGCTCGGTCATCGGGATCGTGCCGCCGGACGTGCCCCAGCCCCGGTGGCTCACGGCCAGCGCCTCGCCGCTGTTCGACCCGGCGAGCCTGTCGCCGGTCGCGGTCGTCGTCTCCTACACCGACGTCACCGACCTGCGCTCGGAGCAGCGGCGGCTCGTGTGGCAGCTCGACGAGCTCGTCCACATGCTGTCCAACCTCCCGCTCGCCGTGTACCGGGCCGACGCCGCGCTGGTGCCGATCGAGGTCAACCAGGGCTGGATCGACCTCCACGGCGACGACCACGACCGCGACGCCGACCTGCGCCTGCTCACCCATCCCGACGACCGCGACGAGCTCGACACCGCGGTGAACGCCGCGGTGACCAACGGGTCGATCCTCGACCACCGCCACCGGGTCCGGCGCCCGAGCGGGGCGATCCAGTGGGTCCACCACCGGGCCTCGCCCATCACCGACAACGACGGGCGCCTCACCGGCTTCGTCGGGGTGATGGTGCCGGTGCCCGAGCACGTCGGGCGCCACGACGAGATCCACCGCCTCGCCCGCATCGCCGAGGAGGCCAACGACCTGCTCGGCGCGATCGACGTGGCCGACCTGAGCGTCTCCTACCTGAACCGGCGGGCGATGCGCATCTTCGCCCCCGGCGTGCGCCGGCCCCAGGACGTCGAGCTCGCCGCCATCTACACGCCCCGCGCCGTGCAGCGCTTCGTCAGCGACATCTGGCCCCAGATCGAGTCGGGTGAGGCGTGGGAGGGCGACCTCGGCATGGTCACGGCCGACGGCGAGGTCCAGGTGTTCCAGCGCATCACCGGCGAGCACGACACCGCCGGCAACCTCGTGCGCATCTGGTCGGTGGGCCACGACGTCACCGAGCGCCACCGACGCGAGGTCGAGCTGTCGCTGCGGGCGACCCACGACGTGCTCACCGGCCTGCCCAACCGGCTGATGCTGCTGGAGAAGCTCGACCTCGCCCTGTCGCGGGCGTGGCGCTCCGGTCGGCTCGTCGCCCTGCTGTTCCTCGACCTCGACCGGTTCAAGACGGTCAACGACCGCCGCGGCCACGACGCCGGCGACGAGGTGCTGGTCCAGCTGGCCGACCGCCTCGTCGAGGTGGTCCGCCCCGGCGACACCGTCGCCCGCATCGGCGGCGACGAGTTCGTGATCCTGTGCGACGGCGTCGAGACGTCCGACGAGGCGCTGGTGATCGCCAACCGGGTGGCGTCGGCCATCGCGTCACACGACTTCCTCGTCGGCGGCCAGGACCAGAAGATGTCGGCCTCCATCGGCATCGCCCTGTCGTCGGGGACCGACCACCCCGAGGCCCTGCTGCGCGACTCCGACGCCGCCATGTACCGGGCCAAGGACCTCGGCCGGGCCCGCCTCGAGCTGTTCGACGAGGGCATGCGGCGCCAGGCCACCACCCGGGTCCAGCTGGCCGACGAGCTCGGCGACGCGCTGCGCCTGGGTGAGATCTCGGTCCACTACCAGCCGTCGATCGACCTGCGGAAGACCGACCGCGAGGACGGCGTCGTCGAGGCGGTCGAGGCGCTCGCCCGCTGGGAGCACCCGGTGCGGGGCATGCTCCACCCCAGCGACTTCATCGGCGTCGCCGACGACACCGGCCTCGTGCTCGGCCTCGGCACCGACGTGCTGCGCCAGGCGTGCCGCAAGGTGCGCGAGTGGCAGGCCCGCTACGGGCGGCGTGCGCCGCGGGTCCACGTCAACCTGTCGACCCGCCAGCTCGCCCAGACCGACGTGTGCCGCGTCGTCGAGGAGGTGCTGGCCGAGACCGGGACCGACCCGTCGATGCTCTGCCTCGAGCTGACCGAGAGCGTGCTCATGGACGACAGCGACACCACGCTGTCGACGCTGGAGCGGCTCAAGGCCATCGGCGTGCAGCTCGCCATCGACGACTTCGGCACCGGCTACTCGTCGCTCTCCTACCTCGGCCGCCTGCCGATCGACGTCGTCAAGATCGACAAGTCGTTCATCGAGGGCCTCGAGCGGGGCTCGGACAACCGTGCCGTGGTCGCCGCCATCATCAACCTCGCCCACACGCTCGGCCTGCGGGTCGTCGCCGAGGGCGTGACCACGGTGACCGAGCTCGGCCAGCTCCACGACCTCAAGTGCGACGCCGCCCAGGGCTTCTACTTCGCGGCGCCGCTGCCCGAACGGGAGATCGAGCTCTACCTCGACCGCCGCCTCCGCGACCCGGAGTGAGCCCCCGACGCTGATCGCCGGGCCACGTCACCGCCCGCAACCGGCGTCGTCAGCCACACCTCGGGAGGCGCACGTCGCCCGGCCCGCCGCCGGCGCGGGCGAGCGCCTCGTCGAGGTCGGCGACGACCGCGTCGACGCCGACGAGACGGCCCAGCAGGCGGACCACGGGACGCAGTCGGCGGGGCCGGACGATCACGAGCCACGCCCCGAGGCCGTCGAGCGAGCGCACGCGGCGCAGGACCGCCACGTTCAGCGGGTTGGCGAGACGGACCCCGCCGGTGTCGACCACGTACGCCCAGCCCGCCGGCCGGGACCGGGCGAACCGGGAGGCGACCGCCACGTCGCGCCGCAGCAGGCGCGGTCCGACGTAGCCCGACGCCCGCACCAGGAGCACGCCCGGACGCGGCTCGGTCAGCCGCAGCCGGCCGAACCGGGTGCGCTCGAGGTGAGGGAACACCGGACGGGCGGCCGCCGGCTGGTCCGCCGACCGACCCGCCCGACGCCCGCCCCGCTCGTGATCCCCGCTCAGTTCGACCCCAGGCCGACGGTCCACGTGGCGTAGAGCCGGGAGTAGGGGCCCTCGGCCACGACCAGCTCGTCATGGGAGCCGTACTCGGCCAGCACCCCGTCGACGACCACGGCGACCCGATCGGCCCGCTCGGCCGTCGACAGCCGGTGCGCGATCACGACGACCGAGCGGCCCTCGGTGAGCTCGGTGATGGCCGCCTCGACGATGGTCTCGGTGCCCGGGTCGAGGCTGGAGGTCGCCTCGTCGAGCACCAGCACCGCCGGGTCGACGAGCGCGGCGCGGGCGAGCGACACGAGCTGCTTCTCCCCCGCGGACAGGCGCGAGCCCCGCTCGCCGACGTCGGTGTCGAGGCCGTGCTCCATGGAGGTGAACCGCTCGAGCACGCCGAGGCGGTCGAGTGCGGCCCGCACGTCGGCATCGGTGGCGTCGGGCCGGGCCAGGCGGATGTTCCAGGCGATCGTGCCGCCGAACAGGAAGCCCTCCTGGGGGATGACGACGATGCGCTCACGCAGCGAACCGAGCGTGGCGTCGCGCAGGTCCACGCCGCCGTAGCTGACCGTGCCGGCCGTCGGGTCGTAGAGGCGGGCGATGAGCTTGGCCAGCGTCGACTTGCCCGCCCCGGTCGGCCCGACCAGGGCGAGGCGCTCGCCCGGCGCCAACCGCATCGAGACGTCGCGCAGGACGTCCTCGCCGGGGTTGTACGCGAAGCCCACGTCGCGCACCTCGAGCGTGCCGGTGGCGGGCAGCGCCACGGCGCCCCGCCGCTCGGTGACGTCGGGCTCGGCGTCGAGCACGCCGAACACCTTGCGGAGCGCGGCGCCGGCCGACTGCACGATGTTGAACAGCTGGCTGAGCTGCTGGACCGGCTCGAACAGGTTCGACAGCGTGAGCACGAAGAACGCGACCGTCCCGACGGTGACGACGTCGCGGGTGACCATCCACCCGCCGGCGGCCAGCACCCCGGCGGTGGTGGCGACGCCGGCGAAGTCGATCAGCGGGATGTACCAGGACTGGACCCGCACCGACGCCAGGTGGGCCCGGTAGAGGCTGCGGTTCTCGACGGCGAACCGGCGGGCCTCGGTGTCCTCCCGGCCGTACGCCTGGATGACCCGCACCCCGGCGATGCCCTCCTGGAGACGGGACAGGACCGCGCCGATGCGATCCCGGACCGCCAGGTAGGCGACGTTCGACCTCTTCTGGAAGACCCACGAGGCGATGACCACGACCGGGACCGCGACCACGCACACCAGCAGCAACTGCCAGCTCACGAGGGCGAGCACGACGAACGACAGCACGAGCAGCAGCACGTTCTGGGTCAGCATGAGCAGGCCCTGCTGGACCAGCTCCTGCATGGTGTCGATGTCGGAGGTCATGCGGGACACGACGACCCCGGCCTTCTCCCGGTCGTAGAACGACAGCGAGAGGCGCTGGAGGTGGGCGAACGTGCGAATCCGCAGGTCGCGCAGGAACTCCTCACCGACCCGGTTGATCAGCACGATCTGGCGCCGGGACAGGAAGTAGCCGAGCGTGGCCGCGACGACGTAGCCCGCGACCGCCAGGTTCAGGGCGGTCGGGTCGTCGTCGGTGATGCCGACGTCGATGCCGTAGCGCACGAGCAGGGGCCCGGCGAGGACCGTGCCCGTGTAGGCGGCGATCATCGTGACCGCGACGGCGATCCTGCCGGCCTGGGGCCGCAGCATCCGCGCCGCGCGACGCATCACGCGGGCCGCGGCCTTCGGGTCGAGGCGGTCCTCCTCGGCGACGCCGCCGGACTGCATCCACATCAGGCGACCTCCCCTTCGACGTCGTCGGCGGCGAGGACCTGCCGGTAGCGGGCGTCGGTGGCGAGGAGCTTCGTGTGGGTGCCGGTCGCCGCGATCCGGCCCCGGTCGAGGAGCACGACCCGGTCGGCCAGCGCCACGGTGGCCGGGCGGTGGGTGATGACCAGGGTCGTCCGCCCCGACATGGCGATCTTCAGGGCGTCGCGGATCTCGTGCTCCTTCGTCGGGTCCACGGCGCTGGTGGCGTCGTCGAGGACGAGGACACGGGGATCGGCGAGCAGGGCCCGGGCGATGGCGATGCGCTGACGCTGCCCACCCGAGAGCGAGAACCCGCGCTCGCCGAGCGTGGTGTCGTAGCCGCCGGGCAGGTTGCGCACGAACTCGTCGGCCCCGGCGAGGCGGGCGGCCTCGTACACCCGCTCGTCGGACGCCTCCGGGTCGGCGAACGCGATGTTGGCCCACACCGAGTCACCGAAGAGGAACGTCTCCTCGAACACGATGCCCACGGCGGCGCGCAGCTCGTGGGGGTCGAGGTCGCGCACGTCGACGCCGTCGACGAGCACCGCACCGTCGCCGACGTCGTAGAACCTGGCGAGCAGGCGGGCGATGGTCGACTTCCCGGAGCCGGTGGCGCCGACGATGGCGACCGACTCCCCCGGTTCGACCTGCAGGTCGAGGCCGCTGAGGACCGGCTGGTCGGGCTGGTAGGCGAAGTGGACGTGGTCGAGGCGGACCGCGCCCCGCCGCCCCGGCGGGAGCTCGGGGAGGTGCGCCGGCTCGGCCGGCGCCCGGATGGCCGCCTCGGTGTTCAGCACCTGGGCGACCCGCTCGGCCGCGGCCTCGGCCCGTTGGGCGAGGGCGATCATGAACCCGAGCGACCGCAGCGGCCAGACCAACATGGCGATGTAGGCGTTGTAGGCGACGAGCTCGCCCACCTTCATGTCGCCCGAGATCACGCGATGGCCGCCGACGGCGAGCACGATCACGAGGCCGATGTTGGGGACGAGCTCGATGGCGGGCACGAACCGGGCCCGCACCCGCGCGGCCAGGGTCGCCTGCTCGTAGACGTCGTCGGCCTCGACCCCGAGGCGCTCCTGCTGCACGGCCTCGGCACCCAGGCCCTTGACGACCCGGACGCCGGCGACCGACTCCTCGACGACCGCGGCGAGCTCGGCCGACTCGCGCTGGATGCCCATGACGACCGGGTGCAGCGTGGTCGACAGGCGCCGGCCGAGGATGTTCACGAACGGCAGACCGGCCAGCGCGAGCGGCGCGAGCAGCGGGTCGAGCACGAACAGGATGATCACGGTGACGATCACGATGAGCACGTTCGAGACGAGCAGCGGGCCCATCACGAACAGCGTCTGGATCTGCTGGAGGTCGGTGACGCCCCGGCTCATCAGCTCACCGGCCGGGGTGCGGTCGTGGAAGCCGAAGTGGAGCCGTTGGATCTGCTCGAAGAGCCGGTCGCGCAGGGTGCGCTCGGCCCGGCGGGCCTCGCGGAACGCCAGGTAGCGCCGGGAGCCGCTGCACAGCGCCGACACGACACCGGCGACCGCGACCGCCGCGGCCCACGGGTAGACGGCGCTGGCGTCGTCGGCCCGGATGCCCCGGTCGATGGCCCGCTGGACGAACAGCGGCACCGACACGCGGGCGGCCGCCCAGCAGATGCCGACCACGATCGCCAGCGCGAAGCCCCGGCGCTGGGCCCGGACCGTGGCGATCAGGAGGCGCCAGCCGGTGCCCTTCTCCGCGACCGAGTCCAGGATCCCACCGGACGGCGACGAGTGTTGGTCGTCGCCGGCGTGCTCGTCGCCACCGGCACCGTTCGGCGCCGCGCCCGTCCGGTCGTTGCCGGTCCGGTTCGTACTGGTCTGGTCCGTACTGGTCTGGTTCGTGCCGGTCTCGTCGCCTCCGCCCGAGGCGGCTCCGGCCGTTGTCGCAGGCGTGCCCAGCGTGCGTCCTCCTCACGAGCGAACCGCCGCGGACCCGGCGGCGAGCGCGACGGCGACCCCCCTATGGCCCGGCCATGGCCGGAGCCGATGGTGCCCCCGTTCCGATCCCCCGACGTGTCCGGGCTGGACAGGTTACGCGGTCGCGGCGCGCGGAATCCCATGAGATACCGGGCGACGCCTCCGGGCCCGATCGGTCGGCCCGGGGGTGAGCGGGCCCGCCGCCGCAGCCTCGGGCATCGGGCGGCGGTCAACTACGATGACGGCGTGGCGGTCACGACGAACGACCAGTCGGCCGGTGGGCCCGCATGCGACCTGCACGCGCGTGACCACGGGCCCTGCGACCACCACGAGACCGCGCCCGGCACGGCCGGGCCCCCGGTCATGTTCGGCCGCACGATCCCGGCGTGGGTCCCGCCCGTCCTCGTCGCCGCGTTCGCCGCCGTCGGCTGCCTCGTCGCCGGCCTCGTCGACCCGGGTGGCTCGAGCGTGCTGCCCGGCTGCCCGTTCTTCGAGATGACCGGCCTCGACTGCCCCGGTTGTGGCATCTCCCGGGGCGCCCATGCCCTCGCCCGGGGCGATGTGGCGACCGCGCTCGACCACAACGTCCTGCTCGCGGTGCTCGTGCCCGGGGCGATCGTCGCCTGGCTCGCGTGGTTCGGCCGCTCGGTCGGGCTCCCGATCGGGCGGTACCGACCGTCGACCCGGGTCGCCTGGGCGGTGGTGGCCGTGATCGCCGCGTTCGGTGTGGTGCGGAACCTGCCGATCGACGCCCTGTTCGTCCTCGACGCCCGCGCCTGACGGCACGGTCGGTCGGGGCGGTCAGTCGAGCCGGCGGAGCTCCTCGCGGTACTGATGCACGCGCTTCACGTAGTGCTCGACACCTTCGGTGATCTCGTCGACGTTCACCGTGTTCTCCCGGATCTTGGCGGGCACGCCGAGCGCCATGGCGTGGCCCGGGACCTCCTTGCCCCCGGGCACCACGGCGTTGGCGCCGACCAGGCCCCAGCTGCGCACGACGGCCCGGTGGAGCACCACCGCGCCGGAGCCGACCAGCGCGTGGTCCTCGATGATGCAGCCCTCGAGGTGCACCGCATGGCCGATGACGCACTCGTTGCCGATCGTCGTCGGCGACTCGGGGATGGTGTGGATGACGCAGCCGTCCTGGACCGACGTCCGGGCGCCGACGGTGATGCCGCCCTCGTCGCCCCGCAGCACCGCGCACGGCCACACCGAGCTCTCGGGCCCGATGGTGACGTCGCCGATGATGACCGCCTCGGGGTGGATGAACGCCGAGGGGTCGATGCGCGGTTGGAGGTCGCCGAGCGCGTAGATCGCCATGTCGGCACCGTAGCAACGGCCTCGCACCACCCCCCGATCCGCCCCGGGAGGCGATGATGGGCCTCGCGGCCGTCAACCCGAAGGTCTGGCTGTTCCTGCTGGCCCTGTTCTTCGTCGTCTTCGGCTGGCGCATCGCCCGGATGTGGCTGCGCCGCAAGCTCCGCGCGTGGCGGGCGACGCGGGCCCGCCGCCGCGCCGCGCACGGTCATGACGCAGACGGGAACGACGACGGCGACACCGGCCGGCCGCGCTGACCCACCCCGACCGAGGCCGGTCGCGCCGTGCTACCGGGCTCAGGAGCAGATCGCGTCGAGCGCCTCACCGATGGGCACGTCGCCACCGATCACCGTGAACGTCGCACCGGCGGAGGCGGGGCGATCGAGCGCGCCGACGACGACCGCCGCGGTGTCGGCCCGGGTGATGTCGCCGCGGGCGACGTCCGGGCCGAGCTCGACCGTGCCGATCGGCGGGTCGTCGGTGAGGCGACCGGGCCGGACGATGGTGACGTCGAGGCCGGTGCGGGGTCGCACCGACTCCTCGGCCGCGGTCTTGGCCCGCAGGTAGGCGGCGAAGGTCGCCCCGACGGCGGCCTCGTCCGGTTCGGTGCCGGCGCCGACGGAGCTGATGAGCACGTAGCGGCGCACACCGGCCGCCTCCGCGGCGTCGGCGAGCAGGACGGCGCCGTCGCGGTCGACCGTCTCCTTGCGGGCCGCGCCGCTGCCCGGCCCGGCGCCGGCCGCGAACACCACCGCGTCGGCACCGTCGAGGTGGGTGACCAGCTCGTCGGCGGTGGAGTGCTCCAGGTCGAACACGACCGGGGTCGCGCCCACATGTCGCAGGTCGTCGCCCTGGGCGGGGTCGCGGATCAGCCCGACCGGCTCGTCACCCCGACCGGCGAGCAGCTCCTCGATGAGGAGGGCGATCTGGCCGTGACCGCCGGCGATCACCACGCGCATCGGGTGCCTCAGCCCTCGAACCGACCGTAGGCGCCCTTGAAGAACACGAGCGGGAGCCCGTTGCCCTCGGCGTCGGCGTCGAGGCCCTCGACCCGGCCGACCACGATCCAGTGGTCACCGGCCTCGTGGACGGCATCGATGGTGCAGTCCACCCAGGCGAGCGCGTCCCGCAGCCGGGGCGAGCCGGTGGCGGCGGTCGGCTCCCAGTCGACACCCTCGAACTTGTCGGCCTTCTTCGAGGCGAAGTTGCCCGAGAGCTCGCCGTGGTCCTGGGCGCAGACGTTGACGCAGAACGCGCCGGCCTTCTCGATGTCGGGCCAGGTCGACGACGACTTCGCCGGCAGGAACGCGACGAGCGGCGGGTCGAGCGAGACCGAGGTGAACGAGCCGACCGCCATGCCGACCGGAGCACCACCCTCGGGCTGGGCGGTCACGACGGTGACGCCCGTCGGGAAGTGCCCGAGTACGCGCCGGAAGTGGGCGCTGTCGTGCGGCGGCGGAGTGTCGGCCACGGTCCCTCCAGAACTGCGCGGGCGGGTCGACGGCGACCCTAGCCGTGATCGCGCGGACCTCCGCGACCGGCACCGTCCGCCCACGCACCATGGCAGCGCCGAACGCCCGGGAGGGCGCGATGCGCGAACAGGTGTGATGCGCTGCGGTGGGTGACGCTCGGCGCGCTCAGGTGCGGACCGTGCGGGGCGAGAGCACGATCGTGCGCTCCTCGACCGCGCCGGTCACCTCGACACCGTGGCGCTCGCCGGCACGACGGGCCGCCTCGACGTAGCCGTCCATGAACTGGTCGTCATGGGACGGGTCGTGGTGGAACATGGCCAGCTCACGGACCCCGGCGAGACGGGCGATCTCCAGCGCGTAGGCCGGGGTGCAGTGGCCCCAGTCCGCCTTGTTGACGAACTCGTCCTCGTCGTACTGGGTGTCGTGGATGAGCAGGTCGACGCCGTCGCAGAGCTCGAGCACCTCGTCGGTGACCGAGAGGTCGTCGGCGCCGGGCTGCTGGTGATCGGGGATGTAGGCCAGCGACATGCCCTGGGCGTCGATCCGGTAGCCGGCCGTCGGGCCGGTGTGGAGGACCGACGCCGACGTCACCCGGGCGTTGCCGACCACGACGGGCTCGGACGTGAGCTCGTGGAACCGGATCTCGCCCTGGAAGTCGGCCAGGCGCACCGGGAACAGGGGCGGCTGGATGCCCCGGTCGACCGCCTCGGCCAGGCTCAGCCCACGGCCCGGGTTGGGCCCGTGGATGTCGAGGCTGCCGGTGGGCCGCAGCACGGGCCCGAAGAACGGCAGGCCCTGCAGGTGGTCCCAGTGGAGGTGGCTGAGGAAGGCGACGCCGCGGAAGGCTTCGTCCCTGCCGATGGTCTCGCCGAAGCGGCGCAGGCCCGTCCCCAGGTCGAGGAGGATGGGCGGGGAGGTGTCGTCCACCTCGACCAGCACGCAGGACGTGTTGCCGCCGTAGCGGGCGTTGGCGTCACAGGGACACGGTGTCGATCCGCGCACGCCGTAGAAGGTGACCCTCACGTCGGGGCACCTCGCTTCTTGCGGTGTCTGACCCCCCTGGCCATGATTGGCGACCGTACCCGACACGTAGCATCTGGTGAAGTTGTTGTGACAAAGGCCACCAGAGAAACCACCGATCGCGTTTGAAGATCACGCTTCGTGGGTGCTGCGCCGACATGCTGCCGAGCTTCGGGCCGACGGCGACGACAGGGGGACCACGAGCGATGAGCACCGAGCCGGTCACCGACCATCCCGGGGCACCGACGTTGCCGGACGGGTTGGTGGCGGTGGTCAAGCGGGACTGCCCCACGTGCACGCTCGTCGCACCGGTCCTCGGTGAGCTCGCCGACGGCGAGGCGCCGCTGACGGTGTACAGCCAGGACGACCCCGCCTTCCCCGAGGGTGTCGCCGTCGTCGACGACCGCGACCTCGACGTCTCCTGGCACCACGACATCGAGACCGTCCCGACGCTGCTGAAGGTCCGCGACGGCGCCGAGGTCGCCCGGGTCGTCGGCTGGTCCCGGGAGCAGTGGGTCGGCCTCACCGGAGTGGACGATCTCGGCGCCGGCCTGCCCGACTGGCGCCCCGGCTGCGGTTCGCTCAGCGTCGACCCGGTCATCGCCGAGCGCCTCGCGGTGCGGTTCAGCGGCTCGGTGCTGCGGAGCCGCCGCGTCGAGCTCGCCGCGCTGGAGGACGACATCGAGGCGATGTTCGACCGGGGCTGGACCGACGGGCTGCCCGTCGTCCCGCCGACCGAGGCCAGGGTGCTGCGGATGCTCGAGGGCACCGATCGGGCACCCGACGAGGTCGTCGCGGTCGTGCCCCCGGAGCTGGTCGAGTGCACGGTCGAGAAGGTCGCGGTCAACGCGGTGATGGCCGGGTGCCGCCCCGAGTACCTGCCGGTCGTGCTCGCCTGCCTCGAGGCCGCGTGCACCGACGAGTTCAACGCCCACGGCCTGCTGTGCACGACCTACTCGGCCGGGCCGGTCGTGATCGTGAACGGCCCGATCGCCCGCGCCATCGGGATGAACAGCGGGGTCAACGCCCTCGGTCAGGGCAACCGGGCGAACTCGACGATCGGGCGGGCGCTCCAGCTCGTCATCCGCAACGTCGGCGGCGGCCGGCCCGGCGAGATCGACCGCGCCGCCCACGGGAACCCGGGCAAGCTCTCGTTCTGCTTCGCCGAGGACGAGGACGGCTCGCCGTGGGAGCCGCTCTCGGTCGCCCGCGGCATCGCACCGGGCGACTCCGCGGTGACCCTGTTCCCGGGCGAGGGCATGCGGATCGTCGTCGACCAGCTCTCCCGCGACCCCGAGTCGCTGGCGCGGTCGTTCGCCGCCTACCTGCGCACCGTCGCCCACCCGAAGCTCGCCCTGGCCTTCGACGCCGTGCTCGTCGTCGGACCGGAGCACGCCCGGGTGTTCGCCGATGCCGGCTGGAGCCGACAGCGGCTGCTCGAGGAGCTCCACTCGGTGCTCCAGATCCCGGGCGCCGAGATGATCCGGGGCGCGAACGGCATCGCCGAGGGCCTGCCGGTCGAGCTCGAGGGCCGGGACATCCCGAAGTTCCGCCCCGACGGGATCCTCGTGGTCCACGCGGGCGGGACCGCCGGCATGTTCTCGGCCATCATCGGCGGCTGGGCCAACGGCGCCACCGGCAGCACCCCCACGACGCACCGCATCGCCACGAGCACCGACCGCACTGCGGTGGCCGTGGGCGAGGTGGCGCCGGCGTGAGCGGATCGACGAAGATGACCGCGATGCCGAGCGCCGGTCTCCCCGCCGCAGCGGCACGAGGGGGACCAGGAGGGCGACCATGAGCACCACCGTGTTGGACCCGACGGGCGAGCAGCGCCCGCCGCAGATGGCCGAAGCTCCCCGCAAGGAGTCGCTCGACGGTGTGACCGTCGGGCTCCTCGACATCAGCAAGCCCCGCGGCGACGTGTTCCTGAACCGCCTCGACGAGCTGCTGACCGCACGCGGCCTGCGGGTGGAGCGCTTCTCCAAGCCGACGTTCACCAAGCCGGCACCGGTCGACCTGCGCCACGAGATCAGCCAGCGCTGCGATGTCGTCATCGAAGCGCTCGCCGATTGAGGCAGCTGCACGTCGTGCAGTGTGCACGACATCGTCGACATCGAGCGCCGGGGCGTCCCCGGCATGTTCATCGCCTCGTCGGAGTTCATCGACGCCGCTGAGGCCCAGTCCAGCGCCCTCGGCTTCGCCCCGAGGCGCGTCTTCGTGCCCCATCCGATCCAGGACCGCACGAACGAGGAGATGGAGGAGCTCGCCGACCGCTTCGTCGACGAGATCCTCGCCTGCGTGACCGCCTGATCGCGCCGGCCGACCGGGCCGACGCCGCGCCGGCGAATCGTGACGCGCACGGCCACCAACCCTCCGGCAGCCCGCGGGAGCGCGTTCTGGCCCCACCGGAGTGCCACGGGTGGCACTCCGGTGGGGCCAGTTCGGGTCAGGCGGGGTGGATCAGGAGGTGGGGAGGGTGTAGCGGTCGCCGTCGGGGACGGCGAGGCCGTCGCGGACCAACGTGGCCATGGCGCGGGCGGCGCGGTCGGGGTCGTCGGGCCAACCCGCGGCAACGGCGACCTCGTCCGAGTGGACCGGGCCGCGGCGGAGGGCGTCGACGAGGCGGCCCCTCCCCTGGCGGTCGCTGCCCTCGAACGGGCTCTGGCGGCCCGACACTGCGGCGCTGCCCACGGCCGGGTCCGGAGCGGTGCGACCGTCGAGGGCCCAGGCGCAGGAGCCCGAGACCGGGCAGGCCTCGCAGCGGGGGACCCGGGCCACGCACACCGTGGCACCGAGGTCGAGCATCGCCTGGTTCCACGCCCAGCCCTCGCCGACCGGCACCAGCTCGTCGGCCGCCGCCTGGGCCTCGGCGGGGCGCAGGCGGCGGCCGTGCTGGCGGGCCAGGATCCGGGCGACGTTGGTGTCGAGCACGCCGACGTCGCGCTCGAACGCGAACGCCAGCACCGCCCGGGCCGTGTAGGGCCCGACCCCGGGCAGGGCGAGCAGGGCGTCGAGGTCGGCGGGCAGGGTCCCGTCGTGGTCGTCGCGGACCGCACACGCGGCCCGCCACAGGTTCACCGCACGGCGGTTGTAGCCGAGCCCGGCCCACTCCTCGACGACATCGCCGGTCGGCGCCGCGGCACAGCGCACCGGGTCGGGGAACCGGGCCAGGAACCGGCCCCAGCGCTCACGGACGCGGGCGACCTGGGTCTGCTGGAGCATCAGCTCCGAGACGAGGATGGCCCACGGGTCACGGGATCGGCGCCACGGCAGGTCGCGCCCGTCGGTGTGAGCCCAGCCGAGGAGCGCGGCGCCATCCACCGCGGGCGTGACCGGCCCCTCAGCTCTCGTCCCAGATCTCCTCGCCGTAGGGCCGCTTGCGCGCCGGGGCGGCCTCGCGCTTCCACACCATCACCTTGCGCTTGAAGTAGCAGACCTCTTCACCGCGCTGGTTGATGCCCTTGGTCTCCACGGTCACGATGCCCCGGTCGCCCTTGGACGTCTCGCGGGACTCGAGCACGCGGGTCTCGGCGTAGATCGTGTCGCCGTGGAACGTCGGCTTCGAGTGGCGCAGCGACTCGATCTCGAGGTTGGCGATGGCCGCGCCGCTGACGTCGGGCACGCTCATGCCGAGAACGAGCGAGTAGACGAGGTTGCCGACGACCACGTTCTTGCCGTGCACGGTCTCCTGCTCGGCGAACCACGCGTTCGAGTGCAGCGGGTGGTGGTTCATCGTGATCATGCAGAACAGGTGGTCGTCCGCCTCGGTGATCGTCTTGCCGGGCCAGTGCCGGTAGACGTCACCGGGCTCGAAGTCCTCGAGGTAGCGGCCGAAGGGGCGTTCGTGGACGGTCACCGGTTCTCCTCCGCGGGGTCGCACGTGCGACCGGCGAGCGTAGAGAACCGACGCCGGCCACGACCAACGGCGGGCCGATCGGGCCCGGCCCGGCCGGCACCGACCGGCGGCCCCTTCCGTGTCGCGTACCGTGGCCGGCGATGAGCGGAACCGGCAGCATCGAGCGCGACGGCCTCACGATCACCCACGATGACCGGGGCGACGGCCCCGCCGTCGTGCTGCTCCACGGCATCGGCGGGGGCTGCGCCACGACGTTCGGCGCCAACGGTTGGTACGAGGCGTTCGCGGCCGCGGGCCGTCGGACGATCGCGGTCGACGCCCGCGGCCGAGGTGAGAGCAGCGCGGTGAGTGACCCAACCCTGCTCACCGGCCGGCCGGCGGCCGGCGACCTCGTCGCCACCCTCGACGCGCTCGGCGTCGGGCGGGCCGACGTCGTCGGCTTCTCGATGGGCGCGGGCCACGCACTCGCGCTGGCCGCCGCCACGCCCGACCGGGTCGGCCGGCTCGCGCTCATCGGGTGCAACGGGCTCGCCCTGGCCGCCGCAGGGTTCTTCCGTCTCACCGCCCGCCACAGCCGGGTCGGGCTCGAATCGGCCCACGCCTTCCTCCGCCCGGCCATCGGCGGCGCGTCCCCGGAGGCGGCCGCCTACGTCGACGCCCAGTTCGAGGCGTGGGCGGCGGACGACCTGCGCGCCGTCGAGCTGCCGGCCGGCGAGCGGCTCCTCTTCGTCACCGGCAGCGAGGACTCGACCGAGGACGGGTTCGCCGCGCTCGAGACGGCGAGCGACCTGGCCCAGCGCGCCGGTGCCGCCCACCTCGTCGTCGAGGGTGCGGACCACGTCGGCGCCGCGGCGGACGCCGACGCGATGGCCGACACGGTCACCGTGCTCATCGGCGGCTGACCGGGAGTCAACCCGCAGGCCCGGCCGGATGCCTCGGGCGCCGCGACCCGAGACGCCGGGCGGCGTGAGGCGCGCTGCCACTTCGTCAACAACCGGCCCGGCGATTGGGAGGAGAGGTGGGTCGGCGCAGTACGCTCCGGCCCATGACGACCGTCGACCTCACCGAAGCCGCCTCCGTCGTCGAGAAGACCCACGAGGTCGTCAACGCGGCGGTCGAGCGTCTCAAGGCCGTGCCCGACGTCGACGCCCACCAGGTCCTGGCCTACGACGTCGCCCACGCCGCATCCGCCGTCGCCACCGCGCGCAGCCTGCTCGACTACGGCTCGTCCGGGGAGCTCGAGGCCAAGATCGTCGCCGCGTTCGTCGCCGACATGACCGCCGACCTCGCCGCCAAGACCTGGGGCCGCGAAGCCGACTGGGGCATCGAGCCGTCCACGCTCGACGCCACCCGCGACTTCGTGAGCCGCTACCGCGACCCCGCCTTCCTGGCGTCGTTCGCCGACACCGAGGGCCCCCGCCACCTCGACAGCGACTTCGAGATGGTCCAGGACGCGTTCCGGCGCTTCGCCGAGGAGAAGATCGCCCCGGTCGCCGAGCACATCCACCGCCACAACGACGACATCGGTGAGGACATCATCTCCGGCCTCGGCGAGATGGGCGCCTTCGGGCTGTCGATCCCCGAGTCCCACGGCGGGTTCGCGTCGGGCACCGAGAGCGACTACCTCGGCATGGTCATCGCCACCGAGGAGCTGTCCCGGGCCTCGCTCGGCGCCGGCGGCTCGCTGATCACCCGACCGGAGATCCTCGCCCGAGCCATCGAGGCCGGCGGCACCGACGAGCAGAAGGCGCACTGGCTGCCGCAGCTGGCCAGCGGTTCGATCATGGCCGCCGTCGCGGTCACCGAGCCCGACTACGGCTCCGACGTCGCCGGCATCAAGGTCACCGCCACCCAGGTCGACGGCGGCTGGCGGATCAACGGCGTCAAGACGTGGTGCACCTTCGCGGCCCGCGCCGACGTGCTCATGGTCCTCGCCCGCACCGACCCCGACCGCAGCAAGGCCCACCGCGGCCTGAGCATCTTCATCGTCCCGAAGCCCCGCGGCGAGGGCCACGGCTTCCGGTTCGAGGAGAACGACGGCACGATCGAGGGCCGACCGATCGACACGATCGGCTACCGCGGGATGCACAGCTACGAGCTGGCGTTCGACAACTGGTTCGTTCCCTCCGAGAACCTGATCGGCGGCGAGGACGGGCTCGGCCGCGGCTTCTACTTCCAGATGGCCGGGTTCGAGAACGGCCGCCTCCAGACCGCGGCCCGCGCCATCGGCGTCATGCAGGCCGCGTACGAGAGCGCCCGCGACTACGCGGCCGACCGGGTCGTCTTCGGCCAGCCGATCGCCGAGTACCAGCTCACCCAGGCCAAGCTCGCCCGCATGGTCACGCTCATCACGGCGTCGCGGCAGTTCTCCTACGCCGTCGGCCGCCTGATGGCCAAGGGCGAGGGCCAGCTCGAGGCGTCGATGATCAAGGCGTACGTGTGCAAGGCCGCGGAGTGGGTGGCGCGCGAGGCGCTGCAGATCCACGGCGGCATGGGCTTCGCCGAGGAGTACGACGTCAGCCGCTACTACGTCGACGCCCGCGTGCTGTCGATCTTCGAGGGCGCGGACGAGACCCTCTGCCTCAAGGTGATCGCCCGGCGGCTCCTCGCCGACTGAGGCGTCGCCCACCTCTCGCCGGTGCCCTGCGGGGCGCCGGCGAGGCGCCGACCGCTACGGGCGGACGGCGGTCACGTAGCCGACACCGATGGGCGCCCGCTCGGGCCGGAGCACCTCGACGTCGACGAAGCCGGCCGCCACCAGGGCCTCGACGATCTCGTCCTCGTCGGGGACGTCGCGCTCCTCGCCCTCCCCGCCGACGCTCAGCGAGGGCAGGACGTACATGCACTGCATGACCGACGTGAAGGTCGCGTTCGGGTCCGCGTACTGCTCCGTCGTCAGGCGGACCGAGTCGCCGAGCAGCAGCCGACCACCCGATCGCAGCAGGCGGTGGGCCGCCCGCAGCACACCGGCCGGGTCGGGCTGGTGGAACGCGGAGAACAGCGTCATCGCCAGGTCGAAGGTGCCCGGCTCCGCGACCGAGCGGACGTCCGCGGTCTCGAACCGGGCGTTGTCCGCGCCCCGGGTGGCCGCTTCGGCGGCCGCCACGGCGATGCCGTCGCGCGCGATGTCGTAGCCGACGACGTCGCAGAACGTGAAGGTCTCCGCGATCAGGTTGACCGCGCGGCCGGAGCCACAGCCGAGGTCGACGACCCGGATGCCCTCGTGCAGTGCGCCCAGCAGCCCGGGGATCGAGGCGAGCACCGTGTCGATGAGGCGCTCGTCGTAGTTCACGCCCGTCAGCTCGGAGGCGAGCGTGCGCATGTGGCTCGTCCGTGAGGGTGCGAGACCGCCGCCGTGGTGGAAGCAGTCACCGACGCGCTCGAGGTTCTCGGCGAGCACGGGGATCGTCTGGGCGAACGCCGCGATGTTGCGTGCCCCGCCGTCGCGACTGACCAGGCCGGCCACCGAGCGCGGGAGCTCCCACTCGTCGGTGTCGTCGTGATGATCGACCACGCCGGCGCTGGCCATCCCCACCAGCCAGGCACGGACGTACGATCGCTCGCAGCCCGAGGTGACGGCCAGCTCGGCCGTCGAGACCCGGGCGCGGGTCGCCATCGTGTCGAGCAGTCCCGTCTGATGCCCGATGGCCAACAGCAGCGCGAGCGCGCCGCCGTCGAGCGCGGCGAGCACCCGGGCCTGCGCGACCTCTGCGCGGTCATCGCTATCGGGGATCAGACCGTGGCCCCCCACTGTCGTCACCGTGTCCTCCGTTCGTCACCATTCAGTACTAATGAGCCGCACCCATGGATGCAGATACGACTAACGATCGTCAGTTCCGTCTCATGTCGTGATCTGTCTCATGCAGACACCTCCCGAACGCCCATCACCTCTCCGGCCGTGCAATATTGACCACCGGGCGTGGGGCAATTAGGCCTCGGAGCCATGATTGCGCATTCTCCGATGCTCCGAGTGGTCGTCGCGGGAAACATACGATGATTCGTGCTGCTCTTTGGACAGACCATCACTCCACTGATCATCGATCAGGGCCCCGTTCGGCGCGCCCGGCCGCTTCGATGTGATCCATCACCGGTCGCGTCACGCGGTGGAGCAACGAGCGGGCCGCCTCGAGCACGAGGTCGCGCTCGTACGTGAGCACCATGTCGTAGGAGCGTTGGTGATCGGGCCCGGTGTCGCCCTGGTCCCTGGCGACCAGCGCTCCTGTGAAATGCGGTCCCACGACCACCACGCAGTACTCTCGGGCCAGTGCGTCCGCGGCGTCGATCGCCGCGCCGCGGACCCCTTCCCCGAGCTCATCGGGCACGCCGACCCCGACGACGGCGGTCAGCGGAGCAACGCGTGCCAAGCGCTCATAACGTGAGCGCATCGAGTCGCTGAAGTACCGTATGTGCTGCACGCTCGCCAGCAGCATTCTCGGCACCTGGGAGTCCAGCAACGAGTACTCGAGGTTCATCGCGATTCGTTGCAGATGAGCCATCGAGACCGTGTGCGGCTGCCGCGTTTCGGTGACCAACCCGTACGGCGTCTCCGCCGGCTCGGACAGCGGTGGGTTCGGCACGAAGCTAACTACGCTGTGCGGCGCCTTGGTGTCAGTTGGTAGTTCATCCGGCTGGCCGAGGTGGTGGCCCTGACCGACACGGGCACCCAGTGATCGCGCGAACTGCACGTCCGCGATGTCCTGAATGCCCTGCACCACCACGACCGCGTCCGTGCGATCGGCCTGGCTGAGCACGGCGTTCACGATCTGGGAGACCTCGACCCGGCCGAGCGAGTGCAGGGGCGCGATGTCGAGCTTGATCACGTCCGGGTGGACGAACGGCAGCACCGCGAGGCTGCGCGGCGACTTGCCGACCTGGTCGAGGCCCACCCCCCACAGCACCGAGCGCGCCCGGCCGACCGACGCGAGCAGCTCCGCCGGATCGGTCACCACCGCGCGCTCGTCGAACTCGAGGATGACCCGCAGGCGGGCCTCGGCCCGATTGACGATCGCCCGCAGGTCCTCCGGGCACGGATACCCGAGCGCAGGGGGCTCGGTGTTGACGAACAAGGTGAGCGACGGGTGCAGGCGGGCCTCGAACGCGCTGCGGAACGCCGCGGCGCGGCACGCCCAGTCGAGCTCACCGACCATGCCGAGCTGGTAGGCGGCCCCGAACAGGTTGGCGGGCGACTCGAAGATCGAGCCCTCGGGCCCCCGCGCCAAGGCCTCGAACCCGAGGACCTCGCCCGTGGACAGGTCGACGACCGGCTGGAAGAGGGCACGAACGGAGCGGGACGCGATGATCCGGCCGAACTCCTCGCTCAGCGCGGACGTGATCGGCTGCGATCCGCTCATCACCACGGACATGGCATCGGTACACGAGCGGCCCGGCTGAAGACCATCGTTGCCGACCGATCCCCGCAACGGGGTACCACGACCGGGCGAAGGCGACCGGGCGGGCGCAACGGGGGCGGTCCGGCGGCACCACGGCCTCGGGGCATTCGTTCAACGAACCACGCTGGACGGCCGTTACCCCGGTGGTGAACCGAACGATCCCCACGCCCGTGTCGTGCCGGGGCGGCCGACGACGCCGTCCGCCGTGGGTCGCCACGTCCGACGCCGGGGGGCCCGGGCGGTGACCCGGAGCTCTCGCTGGTTGTGCTCGATCGACCTCGGCCAGTCGGACACCGTCGTCGGTGTGCGGTCGCCGGAGGCTCCGGCCCGGCTCATGGCCGTCGCCGGGCACCGTTCGCTCCTCTCCGCCGTGTACGCCCGCGGCGCGTCCGAGGTGCTCATCGGCCCCGCGGCGCTCGCCGAGCTGGGCCGCAACCCCCGTCACGGCATCCGCGAGCCCAAGTCGGCGCTCGGTACCGACCCCGGCGCGCACCTCCCGGCCGCCGACGGCTCGGAGGTGCCGCTGACCACGCTCGTCGCCCGCCTCCTGGCCGCGGCCTACGCGCCCGCCCGCCAGCAGCACGACCGTCCCCCCGACGCCCTGGTGCTGACCCGACCGTCCGCCTGGCCGGCGGGCGGGCCCGAGGAGGCGGCACTCCTGGCCGCGGTCGCCGAAGCCGGCATCGACGCACCCCGCGTGCACGCGGTCGCCGCCGCCGAGGCCCTCGCCCACGCGGTGAGCAACGACCTGCCCCACGGCGTCCCCACCATCGTCGTCGACGTCGGCGCCGGTCACGTCGACGTGGCCGTCGTGGAGGGAGGCGACTGGGGCTGTCGCCTCCTCACCGAGCCCCGGACGGCACGGGCCGGCTCCAAGGCGGTCGAGAAGGCGCTGCTGGGCACGATCTTCGAGAGGCTGGCCGCCGCCTCCCCCGCCGTGGCCCGACGGCTGCGCGAAGCCGCGGAGGCCGCCCAGGCCGGCGTTCCCCTTCCCGACAGCCGCGAGGCCGCCGAGGAGGACCGCTGGCGGACGATCGCGTCCGAGCGCTTCGAGATGGCGCAGGAGGCGAAGATCGCACTCGGCACCTACGACGAGCACACCGTGCACTTCCGATCGCCCGCCGACGTCGCCATCACGCTCCTTCCCAACGACCTCGCCGCCGCCCACAGGACCCTGGTCGACGCCATCGCCTCGGCGATCGACGAGACCGTCGACGACGCGCGCCTCGACCGGGGGCCGGCGGCGGTCGTGCTCGCCGGTGGCGGCAGCGCGTCACCGGCGGTGCGCGAGTGGTTCGCCGATCGCTTCCCGTCGGCCCGGGTCACCAGCGTCGAGGACGCGCTCGCCGCGACCGCCATCGGCGCGCTGTACGTCCTCCACCCGAGCCCGCCGCGGTGGACGCTGACCCCGCTGACGCGCGACGGGACCCGATCGATCGAGACCGTCGGCCCGGCGGGCGCCGACTGCCGGACCCTGGCGGCCTTCGAGGTCGAGGTGCTCACCAGCGGCACGCCCGGCCCGTTCTTCGCCCACGACGGCCGCGTGTACCAGCTCCTCGCCGACCGGCTCGGCCGGGGCTGGCGCGCCGTGCACCTGGCCGGTGGCGGCGACCAGCGGCCCGTTGGCCACGGTTGGCGCCACCCGCTCGCCCTCGACCTCACGGGGATCAGCGCGCTCCGCCAGGCCGACGACGGCCGCCTGATCGTGACGGCGACCACGGGCACCGTGAGCATCGGCGGCCTCGGTCTCGCCACGCTCATCGGCGCGGGTGCCGACCACCGACCCGGCTCGGCGGAGCTGCGCGACGTCGACCACCTCCCCACCATGGAGGAGCTCGAGGGCCGACCGACGGCCCACGGCGACGCCGACGACCCCGGCGCCGACCACGTCGAGCCGTCGGGGCCCCATGTCGACGGCGACGGCAACATCCGCATGTCGTCGCGCTACGACCCGCCGCTCGTGATCAACCACGGCGAGCTGACGTCGCTGGCCATGGTCGGCGAGGGCGGCGCCATCGCCGCGTCACCGAAGGGGTTGTGGCTCGCCAGCAGGGCCGTGGCACCTGCGACCGGCACGCGCCGCTCGACGGAGGAGCGCGACCGCTTCGTCGCCTCGCTGCGTCCGCTGCGCGTGCTGCGGGGCCACACCTACTGGGTACCCGCGGTCGCCTTCGCCCCGGACGACAAGCGCCTGGCGACCGCCAGCTACGACGGGACCGCCCGCGTGTGGCAGATCGACGGCAGGACGGACGCCGCGCTGCGGGGTCATGCCGACTGGGTGGTCGACCTGGCCTTCTCCCCGTCGGGCGACCACGTCGCCACGGCGGGGCGGGACCACTCGGCCCGCCTGTGGGACGCTGCGAAGGGCCACGAGCTCGCCACCTTCTGGGGCCACGAGTCGGTCGTCGAGGCGGTCGCCTTCTCCCCCGACGGTCGGCTGCTGGCGACCGGGGGCCGCGACCACACCGTGCGGGTGTGGGACGTCGCCTCCGCCGCCGAGGTCGCGGTCATGGACAGCCACCGCGCCATCGTCCTCGACGTCGTCTTCTCGAACGACGGCGCGCTGCTCGCGTCCACCGGCTACGACCGGACGGTGTGCCTGTCGAACCCGACCACCGGCGAGCACCTCGCCACGCTGTCGGGCCACCGCGACGTCGTGTCGGCCGTCGCGTTCACGCCGGACAGCTCGTGCCTCGCGACCGCGTCGAGGGACCACACGGTCATCTTGTGGGACTCCGACCACGGCGAGCGGCTCCGGGTGTTCGACGGCCACACCGACGTCGTCGAGGACCTGGCGTTCTCACCCGACGGCTCGCTGCTGGCGAGCGTCGGGCGCGACCGGACGCTGCGCATCTGGGACCCGATCGAGGCCCAGCTCCTCCGCACGATCGAGGCCCACGACAGCGAGGTGCTCAGCGTCGACTTCTCCCGCAACGGCGCCCTGCTCGCCACCTCGGCCCGGGACCACACGGCCCGCATCTGGGGCGCCGGCGAGGGCTGACGCCCGCACCGGTCGACAGGACCGACGCCCACCGCACGGATCGGTGCGCCGGCGAGGGCTGACGCGGCCGCGGGGCCGGTTCGTTCCCGGGGGTCGCCGGGCGGCCGGCGCTACAGGACGCCCTCGCGGAGCAGCTCGGGAGCGATCGGCGTGTCGACACGGCGGAGGGCGTCCTCGACCGTGCGGACGCCGAGCGTGCCGATCATCGAGCTCACCAGGTCGAGCGGCACCTGCTCCTCGTCGAGCTCCCACGGCTCGTCGTCGCGGTCGTGCCAGCCCTCCAGCGTCTCCCAGATCCTCTTGGGCACCAGGCGCCCGATGCCGGCGACGAGCCAGACGTCCGCCTCCCGGTGGGCCGCCACCGCGGCCGCGGCCCGCGAGCCGGCGACGGCCATCGCCGCCGTCGGCCCGACGACCGAGGCCTCGAGCAGCACCACGTCGGCGGCCGCGGCGGCCGCGCCGAGGCCCGACATCGGCACGTCGATCGCGTCCACCTCGGAGCGGACGAGACGACGAACGAGCCCGGAGCCCTCACCCAGCGCGTCGACCACCAGCACGTCGAGGTCGCCCCGGGCCACGAGCGCCTCGCCGACGACGTCGGGCCAGCCGACGACGCAGACCGTCGCGTCCGCCGGCAGCGCGTGGGCCAGCTCCCGGGCGGTGCGGTCCCCATCGAGGGCGTCGACCGCCTCCCACGCCTCGGAGATCGGGTCGGTGCCGGTCAGGACCCGCGAGCACAACCACCACAGCGGGCCCGAGGTCGGGTGGTTGGCGATGATGCGACGACACGCGGTGACGAGCCCGGCCGGGTCGTCCGCGAACGCCCCGAGGGACATGGCCGTCTCCCGCACGAGCGGCGCCTGCGGTGCCCCGGAGGCGCGGGCGACGTAGCGGAGGCGCTCGATCGGGTGCACCGCGCGAGTATGCCCCGGCCGGGGGATCCATCACGCATCGTCGGCGGCGATGCCGGCCGATGGTGCGATCAGAGCCGGAGCTGCGGTACCGTGCGACGCCGTGGCCGCCAGCGAACTGCCCGCAGAGCTCCCGATGACCGCCGCGGGTGGGGAAGCCCGCCCGCTCTCGGAGTGGCTCATCAACTTCCAGATGCTCGCCGTCGTGTTGGACCCCTACACGTACGAGAGCTCGTGGATCCTCGACACCGCGGGGCGCATCCTCACCAACTTCACCGGATCGAGCGTCCGCACCTCGCTCGTGATGACGTGCGACGAGGACGGGGCCAAGGAGTTCCTCGGGCCGTGGTTCGACAAGATGATGGTCTTCGTCGACCCCGACCGCACGTTCGCCCGCGCCGCCGAGCTCGAGTCGCTCCCGGCGTTCGTCCACGTGCGCCAGAACCTGCGCCTCGCCGGGGTCGCCGAGGGCTGGGAGCCGGCCGCGTGGCGCACGATCGCCCACGAGGTCGCCGAGGAGCGCCACTGGTCGCGGCCGATCATCCCGGCCGGCGGCGACCCGATCCCCTACGAGGGCTCCCCGGCGCTCGGCTGAGCCGCAGCAGCGGACGGACCGCCCAGGGGCGGGCGCCCGCTGCGATGAGCGTCAGCGGACGAGGCCGCCGCGGGTCATCGACAGGACGTCGAGCGCCCGGTCGACCTCGTCGTCGGACATCAGGCCCTCGCCGACGACGATCTCGCGGATCGACCGTCCGGTCTTGATCGACTCCTTGATCACCTCGGCCGACTTCTCGTAGCCGATCACCGGGTTGAGCGACGTGCCGATCGACGGTGACGACTCGGCGTAGGCCTTGCACCGCTCGACGTCGGCCTCGATGCCGTCGATGCACCGCTGCGCGAACACCCGGCTGACGTTGGCCAGCAACCGCACCGACTCGAGCACGTTGCGGGCCATCATCGGCATGAACACGTTCAGCTCGAACGCCCCCTGGGTGCCGCCGAACGCCACGGCGGCGTCGTTGCCGATGACCTGGGCGGCGACCTGGGTGGCGGCCTCGGCGAGCACCGGATTGACCTTGCCGGGCATGATCGAGCTGCCGGGCTGGAGGTCGGGCAGGCGGATCTCGGCGAGCCCGGCGCGGGGGCCGCTGCCCATCCACCGGATGTCGTTGGCGATCTTCACCAGCGCGACCGCGGCGGCCCGGAGCTGGCCCGACATCTCCACGAGGTCGTCGCGGGCGCCCTGGGCGGCGAAGTGGTCGGGCACCTCGGTGAGCGGCAGCCCGGTGCGGGCCGCGAGCGCGGCGATGGTGCGCGGCGCGAACTCGGGCGGTGCGTTGATGCCGGTGCCGACCGCCGTCCCGCCGAGCGGCAGGCGCCCGAGCCGGGGCAGCGCGTCGCGGAGCCGCTCGGACGCCTGGTCGATCTGGGCCGCGTAGCCTCCGAGCTCCTGGCCGAGCGTGACCGGTGTGGCGTCCATCAGGTGGGTCCGCCCCGACTTCACGACGGTCTCGAGCTCGTCGGCCTTGGCCCCGAGGCTCGTCCGGAGCTGCTCGAACGCCGGGAGGAGGTCGTCGGTGACCGCGTCGACGACGGCGAGGTGCACGGCGGAGGGGAACACGTCGTTGGAGGACTGCGACGCGTTGACGTGGTCGTTGGGGTGCACCGCCCCGGCCCGGCCGATGCGCTCCGAGGCGAGGGTGGCGATCACCTCGTTGGTGTTCATGTTGGACGAGGTGCCCGAGCCGGTCTGGAAGACGTCGACCGGGAAGTGCTCGTCCCACCGGCCGTCGGCGACCTCGTCGGCCGCGGCCTTGATCGCCGCCGCCATCTCGGCGTCCACGGACGGGACGTCGTCGAGCTCGGCGTTGACGAGGGCGGCCTCGCCCTTGAGGAGGCCGAGCGCCCGGATCAGACGGCGCTCGATCGCCACGCCGGAGATCGGGAAGTTCTCGACCGCACGCTGGGTCTGCGCCGCGTACTTGGCGTCGGCAGGGACCCGCACCTCGCCCATCGAGTCGTGTTCGATCCGGTAGCCGTCGGAGTCAGCCATGCGGCGAACCTACCCACGGCCGTCCGCCTCGAACGCCCGACCCAGGGCACCGACCCGACCCACCCGTTCTGGTCTACCGATCTGCGCTGTGAGCGTTGGTTCTGTAGGCCAGTTCGTGGTTGTGGGTGGGGTCAGGCGGGGCGGGCGAGGGCGTGGCGCTCGGTGCGCTCACGCTCGGCGGCGCGGCGGACCCGGGCACGGACGTCGACGACGGCCCAGGTGCGGAGGGCGAAGTGGGGATCGAGGTCGGTGTACTGCTGCTGGCTGCGCATCGTTCATCCTCCGGGCGACGGGTCGGAGCCGGTTCGTCGGCTCCCGATGTGGACGAACCTACGACCGCCCCCGGTTCCCGGACATCGGGGATGACCCCCGTCGAACCCCGAGGGGGAGGGGGCCGACCTCGGGGTTCGGGACCCGACGCCGGCCGGGTGGCGCCGCCCGGCGCCGGTCAGCTCAGGGCGACGAGCTCGACGAGGTCCTCGCTCCAGTAGTCGAGCTGGCCCTCGGGCATCTCGAGCACCTTGTCGGGCTCGAGCTCGCGCACGAACTCGGGATCGTGGCTCACGATCACCATCGTCCCCGGCCATGCGCTCAGCGCCTCGGCGGTCGCCGTGCGCGACGGCGGGTCGAGGTTGTTGGTCGGCTCGTCGAGCAGCAGCACGTTGTGGCGCCCGGCGACGAGCTGGGCCAGTGCCAGCTTCGTCTTCTCCCCGCCCGACAGCGTCCCCGCGTCCTGGTGGGCCTTGTCGCCCGACAGGCCGAACATGCCCATCAGCGACCGCAGCCGCTCGTCGTCGACACCGAGGGTGTGGTTGCGCATGTTCTCGAGCAGCGTCTCGTGACCGACGAGGCCCTCGTGTTCCTGGGCGTAGTAGCCGACGTCGACGCCCGTCCCCCACCGCAGCTCGGCGGTGTCGGGCTCGATCACGCCGGCCAGGATCCGCAGGAGGCTGGTCTTGCCGGCGCCGTTGAGGCCCATGATCAGCAGCCGCTCGCCCCGTCCCAACGTCAACGCCACGTCGTCGAAGACGAGCAGGTCGCCGTAGGACTTCGACATCTTCTCGGCCTCGAGCACGAGCTTGCCGGCGTGCGGGGGCTCGGGGAAGCGCAGCGCCAGGTCCCGCTTGCCCTTCGGCGCGTCGACGGCGTCGGAGCGCAGGCGCTCGACGCGGGTGTCGAGCGACTTGGCCTGACGCGCCCGCTTGGCGGTCGAGTGGCGCATCGAGTCGGCCAGCGACTCGAGCCGGTTGATCTCGGCCTGCTGACGAGTGGCGAGCTTGGCGAGGCGCTCCTCGTCCTTGGCCCGGGCGGAGAGGTACTCCGTGTAGGTGCCCTTGTACTCGTAGATGGTGCCGACGGCCCGCTCCGCCTCGCGATCGAGGTGGATGATGCGGGTGATGGCGTCGTCGAGCAGGTCGAGGTCGTGGCTGATCACGATGAGGGCGCCGCGGTAGGACCGCAGGAACCCCATCAGCCAGTCGCGGGCGTCGATGTCGAGGTGGTTGGTCGGCTCGTCGAGGAGCAGCACGTCGCTGCCCGCGAACAGGATGCGGGCCAGCTCGATGCGACGGCGCTCGCCACCGGAGAGCGCACCGATGGGCAGCTCGAGGCGGTCGTCGCCGAGCCCGAGGCCGGCCGCCAGGCGCCGAACCTCGCCGTCGGCCGCGTAGCCGCCGTCGATCTCGTAGCGCTCCTGGGCGCGGGTGTAGCGCCCGATGTTGGCGTCGGAGGGGTCCTCCTCCATCCGCAGCCGCAGCTTCTCGAGCCGCGCCGCGGCCTCGTCGAAGCCGCGGCCCGAGAGGATGTGGTCGACGGCGCGGATGTCGTCGGGGACGCCGTCGGTGCGCGGGTCCTGGCTCAGGTAGCCGAGGTCGCCCTTCACCCCGACCGTGCCGGCGGCCGGCGGGTCTCCCCCGCCGAGCACCTTCAGCATGGTCGTCTTGCCGGCACCGTTGCGGCCGACGATGCCGACCTTCTCCCGGGCGCGGATCGTGAACGACACGCCGTCGACGATGACCTTGTCGTCGACCTCGACCTTCAGGGCGCTCACGGACAGCACGACCCACCATCATCGCAGGGTGGAGGCCGCGCTCGACCGCGAGTTCCGGATCGGCGACGGGTCAGGCGTCACACCGGCGCACCGGATGCGGCGCACCGGCCGGACTCCCAGCGGCGGGCGGCCCACAGGGCGGTGCCCGCCGGTCGGGACGGTCGACCGGTCAGTTGATCTGCTTGTCGCGGCCTTCCCAGTACGGGGCGCGCAGCTTGAACTTCTGGAGCTTGCCCGTCGCCGTGCGGGACAGGACGTCACGGAACTCGACCGTGGTCGGGCACTTGTAGTGGGCCAGGCGGTCGCGGCAGTGGGCGATCAGGTCGGCCTCGGTCGCCTTGGTCCCCGGTGCCAGCACGACCAGCGCCTTCACCGTCTCGCCCCACTTCTCGTGGGGGACACCGATGACCGCGACCTCGGCGACCGCCGGGTGGGAGAAGAGCGCGTCCTCGACCTCGATCGAGCTGACGTTCTCGCCGCCCGAGATGATCACGTCCTTCTTGCGGTCCTGGATGTTGACGTAGCTCTCCTCGTCGATGATCCCGCCGTCACCGGTGTGGAAGTAGCCGTCGCGGATCGCCGCGGCCGTTGCGTCGGGCTGCTCCCAGTAGCCCTTGAGGACCACGTTCGAGCGCGCCGCGATCTCGCCGTCCTCGGTGACCTTGAGGCGCACACCCAGCGCCGGCGCACCGGCCCGGCCGAGCTTGCGGGCCCGCTCGTTCGGCGTGAGCTCGTCGTACTCGGCCCGCCGGCGGTTCATGGTCAGCAGCGGCGCCGTCTCGGTCAGGCCGTAGATCTGGATGAACTCCCACCCGAGCTCGGTCTCGACCCGCTCGATCACGCTCGTCGGCGGCGGGGCGCCGGCCACGACGATGCGGACCCGGTCGCGCCCGGGGATCTCGCCGTCCCAGGTCGCGGCGGCGTCGAGGATGGCGGCGACCACCGCCGGGGCGCCGCACATGAGGGTGATGCCGTGGCGCTCGACCCGCCGGAGGATCTCCGCGCCGTCGACCTTGCGCAGCACCACGTGGGTCGCACCCATGCCGGTGACGCCGTAGACCATGCCCCAGCCGTTGCAGTGGAACATCGGCAGCGTGTGCAGGTAGTTGTCACGGTCGGTGACGGTGGCGTGCCAGCCGAACGTCGTGGCGTTGACCCACAGGCTCCGGTGGGTCTGCTCGACGCCCTTGGGCCGGGCGGTCGTGCCCGACGTGTAGTTGATCGTGGCGGTGGCGTCCTCGTCGGGCTCCCAGTCCATGGGCTCGACGCCGTCGAGGTAGAGCTCGGCGTCGGAGGCCGCGCCCATCACGAACTTCTGCTTGCACTCGACGCCGGAGAGCGACTCCTCCAGCTCGGGGTCGATCAGCAGGATCTCGGCGCCGCAGTGCTCGACGATGTACGCGACCTCCTCGGCGTTGAGCCGGAAGTTGATGGGCACGAAGATCCGGCCCCACCCGGAGACGCCGTAGAACGACGTGAGCAGCCGGGCCGCGTTCTGCGACACCATCGCCACCCGACCGCCGCGGGAGATCCCGAGCCTGTCGAGGGCGGCGGCCTGGGCCCGGGCCCGGGCGCCGACCTCGCGGTAGGTCATCGAGCCCCACGACTCCGCGGGCTGGTCGGGCTCGTCGACGATGGCGACCCGGTCCGGGTACACGGTCGTCGCCCGATCGAGGAAGTCACGGATCGTCAACGGGACCTTCACGGGTGCTCCTCCTCGCCGAGGCTGACTCTGGCGTGCGACTCTGACGTGCGCCTGTGACGTACGACCTGGCCACGGCCGGGAGCGGCGCCCCCGGACTGTGACGCCTGCCACGCACGCTAGTCGAGATGGTCCGGAGGTTTCGCTGTCGGACGACGCATCCGGCCATCACCTCCCCATGGCCGGTGCCGGCACGCGCCGCGCGCCTGGCGGGACCGGCCGCGCCGGGATGGCCCGTGATCGCCCGACCAGCTGCGATACTGGTCCGGCGCCGCGAGCGGGCGGATCGGCGGGCGTCGCGCCACCCGGGGAACCGGGCCGTCACGGCCGCCGGACCGGCGCACACCGTCAACAGGACGCGTCGGAGCTGTGGCGATGGGGAACCTGAGAGCTCCGGAGCTGGTCGGCTCCGGAGGGTGGATCAACACCGAGCCGCTGTCGCTCGACGCGCTCCGGGGCAAGGTCGTCGTCCTGTTCTTCTGGGCGGCGGGCAACGCGCTGTGCCACGGCGACCTCGAGGAGCTGCGCGAGCTGTCCGACCGCTACCCCGACGAGCTCGTGGTCGTCGGGGTCCACTCCCCCAAGTTCCCGGGCGAGGGCGACCACCGCCGCCTCACCGCCGAGCTGGTGCGCCTCGGGATCACCGGGCCGGTGCTCGACGACCCCGACATGGTCACCTGGCAGCAGTACGGGGTCCAGGGCTGGCCGTACTACGTCGTCGTCGACCCCCGGGGACGGGTCGAGGGCGCGATCGCCGGTGAGGACCAGCTCGGTCTGCTCACCCAGGTCGTGCGCGACCTGATCACCGAGCAGGGCCACCTCGGCACGCTCGACCGGACGCCGCTGCCGACGACGCCGGCCGACCCGCCGCCCGGCTCGCTCGCCTTCCCCCAGCGAGTGGCGCTCGACCGCCACGGGCGGATGGCCGTCGCCGACACCGCCCACGACCGGGTGCTCGTGGCGTCGCTCGACGTCGACCCCGACCCGGCGGGCTCGGACCCGGTCGCACGCATCACCCACGTCGTGCGCGGCCTCCGTCGGCCCCGTGGCGCCCGTCTGGTGGGCGACACGCTGCTGATCTGCGACACCGGCCGCAACCGGATCGGCCGGATCGACCTCTCGGAGCGGCCCGATGCCGACGAGCTGGCCGACATCGACGACGCCGGCATCGCCCACCTGCGCCTGCGTCACGCCGACGTCATCGCGTACGACATCCCCCAGCCGTGGGACCTGCTGTGCGACTTCGACGGCAGCGTCGTCGTGGCCTCCGCCGCCGGCCACCAGCTGTGGCGCATCCCGACCATCGGCGACCCGGGCGTGGTGTGCGGCACCGGCGTCGCCGGCCTCGCCGACGGCAAGGCCGTCAACGCCGACCTGGGCCAGCCGAGCGGCCTCACCCGGTTCCCGGGCGCGGTCGTGTTCGTCGATGCGGAGACCTCGGCCCTGCGCCGCCTCACCAACGAGGGCCGGGTGGTGACCCTGGCCGGGGCGGGCCTGTTCGACTGGGGCCGGCGCGACGGGCGGCGCTCGCGGGCGCTGCTCCAGCATCCCGAGGGCGTCGTCGCGTCGCCGCGCGGTGACGTCGCCTACATCGCCGACACCTACAACGACGCCATCCGGTTCTGGCGGGGCAAGCGCGTCGGCACGCTCGAGATCGAAGGGCTCGCCCGGCCGGGCGGGTTGGACGTCCTGAGCGACGGCCGCCTCGTCGTCGCCGACACGTTCCACCACCGCATCGTCGTCGTCGACCCCTACGAGCTGTCGGTGCGGGAGGTCCACTTCGAGCGGATCACCCTGCCGCCGTCGGCGCCCGTGCCGAGCTCGGGGGAGGAGCTGCGGGGCCGCAACGGCGAGCCGCTCACCCTGGAGTTCGACGTCGAGCTCGGCGAGCTCTGGCCCGACGCGGGCAGCCGGGCCCCGGTGCGGGTCTCGGTCTCGGCGGAGCCCGGCTGGCTGCTCGACGCCGGTCCCCGTGAGTGGGAGCACGACCGGGCCGACGGACGGGTCGTGCTGACGGCCGGGAGCGTCGGCCGAGGTGTCCTCACCGTCCGGGTGAGCGCCGACGCGTGCGGCGACGGCGTCAGGACGATCCGCCGCAGCGAGCGAATCCACGCACTTGTCGTCACCTGAGGGCGCCGGGTTTCCCTGGTCACGGCGTTCCCGGCGGTCGACGAATCGGATTCGCGGCGGCAGAGACCACGGCGGTCGTCCGGCGGTACCCGTGAACCAACAGGGCTAGGTTTGGCGACGTGCAGCGTCATCTCCCACACCGACGGTCCTCCGACGGCACGGCCGCGCTGAACCGCCGGCACGGCGTACGCCGACGGCTGGTGACGCTCGCCGCGCTCGGCGTCACGCTCGTCGGTGCCGCGGCGTGCAGCGGCGACGACGATGACGACACCGCGGCGACGTCGACGACCACGACGGTGGCCGACACGACCACCACGACCGGCGAGACGACGACGACCACGACGGCCACGACCACCACCGGGTCGCCCGACACCACCGTGGCCTCCGATGTCGGGGAGCCGTTCGAGCTCGGGCCCCAGCCGGGCGATCTCCTCGCCGTCGTCGGCGTCGCCGCCGGTGAGACGCTCCCGCTGCGGGCCGCCCCGCTCACCGACGCCGACGTCACGGCCGAGCTCGAGCCGACCACGACCGGGCTCGAGGCGACCGGCGACGCCCGGATCAGCGACAACACGATCTGGTACGAGGTCTCGGGCGACGAGTCCGGCTGGGCGGAGGCGTCGCAGCTCGCGTACATCGGCCTCACCGACGATGCCACGGCCGAGGTCGTCGACCGGCTGGGCGAGCTGCCGGAGGCGCCGTCGATGGACGAGCTCGGCGTCGTCGTCGGCGAGGCGCTGGCCACCGAGGTCGGCGACACGCGGGTCACGGTCACCGTCGAGGCCTCCGAGGGCGATCTCGCCGAGGTCACCGTCGATCTCACCGGCCTGGCCGACGACGCCGTCGGCGGGTACCGGCTCCACCTGTTCGCCCGGACGACGGCCGACGGCTACGGGCTGGACACGGTCGAGCGCACCTACCTGTGCAGCCGCGGCGTCACCGGCGCCGGCCTCTGCGTCTGAGCCCCGGAACGGCCCACGCCCGGTCCGGCCGCCGAGCGCGCGGCCCCGGAACGCGAACCGGCGGGCCCGCCCGTGCGCCACCGTCGGGCCCG
>JAXHUH010000039.1:0-3660 GCA_034211175.1 Actinomycetota bacterium | reverse complement strand
GAGAGCGGGATACACCGCCTGAGCGGCGGAGAGCGGGAAGCACCGCCTGAGCGGCGGAGAGCGGGAAGCACCGCCTGAGCGGCGGAGAGCGGGGAAGCGGCGCCGGCAGGTCAACCGCGAGACGGGCGTCGTTGGCGGCGCAGCCGCGCCCGAGCGGCGGAAAGCGGGAAACACCGCCGGTCTCCTGACCTGCGTGTGGGTCGGCGCTGGGCTAGAACTGCTGTTCCGGTGACGTCGACGACCCCCGCCCGAGCCCTTCCGCCCCCCACCGGGCCGGCTCCGGCGCGCCTGGTGGCCATCGGTGTCGGCGTCGGGGTCGTCGCCTTCGTCGTCGGGCTGGTCGTCGGCAACATGACCTCCGCGTCGGACGACACGACGTTGGCCCCGCCGACGAGCCCGCCCCCGGTCGACGTCGGGGTCACGACCTCGACCACGACGGCCGAGACGACGACCACGACGTTCGAGCCGCTCGGGCCCGAGGGCGGGCCCGACGAGCTCGTCGCCGCGACCGCCGACGGTCGGCTCGTCGTCGTCGACCTGGAGACCGGCGACGAGCTCGAGCTCGACGACGTCACCCAGCACCCCGGGGCGGAGTCGTTCGGGCGCATCCAGCTCAGCCCGGACCGCTCGATCGCCTACTACGCGGTGCTGACGGGCGCGGCCGAGGGGTACACGGCCGCCATCGCGACCGACGGGACCTCGAGCGGGGCGGCGCGCGTGGCCGACGGCATCTCCGGTGCGCTCGACGCCGACGGGTCGCGGCTGTTGACCGTGTCGTCGCCGTCGGAGCCCGGCGTCGTCGTCACCGATCTGGACCGCGGCGAGTCGCGGTTCGTGCCCGACGGCGAGGGCCGCCGGCTGCGCCACCCGTCGTGGGTGCCCGACGGCGGGGACGTCGCGTTCGCCGAGGTGGTCGACGAGTCGTCGCCGTCGGTGCTGGTGCTGGTCGACACGAACGCCGACGACCTCGCCGGGCTGCCGGTGCGGGCCGCGCCCTCCGGTGGCGGCTGGACCCTGCCGATCTGGCGCAACCTGTCCAGCCTCTGGGTCGTCGAGCAGTGCTGCGGGGTGGCGTCGCTGTCCGGCGAGGCCCGGTTCTTCGTGGCCGACCCCGAGGACAACGACGAGGACCCCGGCCCGGTGGCCGACACCCCGCCGGTCCTCCACCAGGAGTACGACACGACGACGAGCTGGCTCGTCTACGTCACCACCGACGGGGTCGCCCGCTGGGCCGGCGGCGGCGAGCTCGGCGTCGAGCTCGGCGACGGGTACCTGGCCGCCGACTGGTAGCCGAGCCGTCCCCTTCGGCGTGCGCACCGACGCGGAGGGTGGCGTCGGGTTCGGTACACGCCGATAGCGTCAGGTCATCGACATCTTGGTGGTGTGCACGGCGAACATGAATCGCTCGCCCATGGCGGCCAGCTTCCTCCGGCGTCGCGCCGACGAGCTGGGCGTCGAGGCCGTCGTGCGCTCGGCCGGGTTCCTCGGCATCGGCTACGAGGCGGTGCCCGATGCCGTCGACGTGATGTCGTCTCGGGGCCACGACATCTCCGGGCACCGCAGCGCCATGCTCACCACCGGGCTCGTCCAACGCTCCGACCTGATCCTCACGATGACCCGGGACCACCTGCGGCGCACCGCGGTCCTCGTGCCCGGCGCGTTCGAGAAGACGTTCACGTTCAAGGAGCTCGTGCGCCGCTGTCTGCGGATCGGCGATCGGCGCGACGAGTCGCTCGAGAGCTGGCTCCATCGCCTCAACCTCGAGCGTGACCCGATGACGCTGCTCGGTGAGGACCCCGACGACGACATCGCCGATCCGATGGGAGGGCCGACCGAGCAGTTCGTGAAGACGGCCGACCAGATCTCGCTGCTCGTCGACGGCGTCGCCTACCACCTCTGGGGCTGGCGCCCCGACTCCGGCCGCACGGCCCACAGCTGACGAGCGCTGCTCAGCCCGACCCGCGGCCCCACCGGCCGCGGTGCACGATCTCGTCGCGGGGGCGGCGGCCGCGGGCGACCGATCCCGACGGCCGCTGGTCGGGGGCGGGGTGGCCGAGGGCGATCGTGCCGACCGGCGCCATCGCCGCCGGGACGGCGAACGCCTCCTTCACCGCGTCGGTGGCCTCGAACAGGCCGAAGAACAGCGCGCCGAGGCCCCGGTCGGTGGCGCCGAGGAGCAGGGTCATAGCGGCCATCGCCGCGTCGACGTGCCAGTACGGCACGGGCCATCGGGCGGCCGAGGTCCCGAGCCCGGTCCGGGCCTTGTCGGCCTCGGCGTAGCGGGCGACGTAGGCGTCGGGGTCGGCCACCACGACGACGAGCACCGGCGCGTCGAGGAGGCGGGGCCACGGGAAGGACGCACGTCGCTCGACGGGCAGCGTCACGTCCCAGTAGCGGGAGGTGTCCGCGCCCTCGAGCACGAGGAACCCCCAGCCCTGGCTGTTGCCGGCCGAGGGCGCCCGACGGGCGAGGTCGAGCAGGTCGTCGACGACGGCGGCGTCGATCGGGTCGGGGAGGAAGGCCCTCGTCATGCGACGGGCCCGGACGGCGTCGGTCAGCTCCACACCCGCCATCATCGCCGACCTCCGCGACGCCACCGCGGCGGCCGTCACCGCGCACGTCGGACCCCGCTGCGACGCCGCGAACCGTCGGGCCACCTCATCGAAACGGATGAGGCGGGGCACCAGATGGTTCACCCAGATCGTCGATAGGCTCACGATGCGCGGGCGATCCGCTCACGCGCTCCCCGACGGGCGCGGGCGGTCAGGCGGACAGAGGAACGGTGGACCACATGCGACGAGCTGGCGCGTTGCTGAGCGGTGCGCGGCATGCCCGCGCCTGGACGACCGTGGTGACCGTGCTCGTGCTCACGTTCGTCGCGTGGGCGCCGGCCGGTGCCCAGGACTACCCGGGCGGACAGTCGACGAGCGGACCGCTCGGCGTGAACCCCGGCACGGCGCCCCCGGGCGGCACGACCACGATCAGCGGTGGCGGCTGCCTGCCGGGCACCACGTTCACCGTCTTCCTCGGCCCGGACGAGCTCACGACCGGCACCGTCTCGGCGGACGGTCGGGTCGACGCGACCGTGACCATCCCGTTCGACGCGGTGCCGGGCTCCTACACGCTGAGCGTGGTGTGCACCGGCGAGAACGAGGCCGAGCGCACGCTGACCGGCGCGCTGTCGGTCGTGCTCCAGTCCCCGGGCGGCGGCTCGGGCGGCCTCGGGGGCCTGCCGTTCACGGGCGCGAGCTCGGACCGGCTCATCCGGATCGGTGTCGCGCTGTGCGGCGCCGGCGCGGTGGCGGCCGCCGTGGCCCGGTGGCTGATCGGCCGCCGATCGGCGACGGAGGCGACACCGGCCGAGCGGGAGCCCGAGGTCGCCGTCGGCGGCTGAGCGGCGACCCGAGGTGACCGTCCTCGCTCCGACGCCGCGCCCGAGCGTCCCCCACCCGCATCCCACCCGGGCGGCGGGAACGGGGCCCGGACCGCAACGGCCGCCACGCACCGGCCGTGACGACGCTGACCGGGCCAGGACTCCGGCCGACCCCGCCGTCATCGTCTCCGTCGTCGCCGCCATGGCCGTGGCGCTCGTGGCGGCCGTCCTCGCCGACGGGCGGCCCACCGGGGTCGGGCCGGCGGATGTCGCGTGGCGCGCCGTGC
>JAXHUH010000038.1:0-17368 GCA_034211175.1 Actinomycetota bacterium | reverse complement strand
GAGCCAACCACACCACCTCGGGACTTCGTCCCGAACCGGGGGCACCGCCCCCGGCACCCCCACCCCGACCAACGCGCCCAACCCCACCCACGGACACCACATCATTTTCCGATCAGTTCGGTCCTGGGGTGGGGGCGAGGGCGGCGGGTGGGCGCTGCGACACGGGGACCGACGGTGCGGGAACGGCCGAGGCGCCCGACGAACGGGGTGGCGACGTGGGCTAGCGTCGTTCGAGGTGTCCCGGTCGGGCGGTGCCGGGCGCTGCGTCCAGCCCCCGGCGCGGAGAGCCACCCATGTTGGAGATCGCCTGCGAGTCGCTGACCAAGACGTTCGGCGACGTGCGCGCCGTCGACGACGTCAGCTTCCGGGTCGAACCCGGCTCGGTCTGCGGGTTCATCGGCCCGAACGGCTCGGGCAAGACGACGACCCTGCGGATGCTGCTCGGCCTCGTGCAGCCGTCGCACGGCCGGGCCACGATCGGCGGGCGGGCCTACGCCGAGCTCGACGCCCCGGCCCGACGGGTCGGTGCCGCGCTGGAGGCCGCGAGCTTCCACCCGGGCCGCAGCGCCCGGAACCACCTGCGGGTCATGTGCCGGGCCGCCGGCATCGAGCGTGGCCGCGCCGACGAGGTCCTCGACCTCGTCGGGCTCACGGAGTCCGCGCGCCGGCGGGTCGGCGGCTTCTCCATGGGCATGCGCCAGCGGCTCGGCCTCGCCGGCGCCATGGTGGGTGACCCGGGTGTGCTCGTGCTCGACGAACCGGCCAACGGGCTCGACCCGGCGGGCATCCGCTGGCTGCGCCAGTACCTGCGGCGCCTGGCCGACGAGGGCCGCACGGTCCTCGTGTCGAGCCACGTGCTGTCGGAGGTCCAGCAGAGCGTCGACCACATCGTCGTGATCTCACGGGGCCGGATCGTGCGCACCGGAGCGATCTCGGAGCTGCTGGCCCAGGTCGGCGGCGCGTCGATCCAGGTCGACGCGACCGACCCGGAACGCCTTCGCCAGGTGCTCGCCGCGGCCGGCGGCGAGGTCAGCCCGTCCGCCGACCGGGGCGTGCTCGTGACTGGCCTCGACGCCGAGCAGATCGGTCGGGCGGCCCTGGACGGCCAGGTCGTGCTCACCCGCCTCGCCGAGGTCGCCGGCGGGAACCTGGAGCAGGTGTTCTTCGAGCTGACCGGCGACGGCCAGGCAGAACCGGGACCGCCGGCCACGAGCGCCGCGCACCCGGACACGGAGGTGACGAGGTGACCGCCCCGACCGGTACCGCATCGGGCACGGCCCCGGCCGTGCGCCGGTCGTCGTGGCTCGACGTGGTCCGCGCCGAACTGCTCAAGCTCCGCACGACCTGGCTCACGCTCATCCTGCTCGCGTGCTCGGTGGCGATCGCCGTCCTGAGCGTCGCGGCCACGCTCGCGACCGAGGGTGACGGGGAGAACCAGATCAACCTGACCGACGAGGAGCTGACCGACGCCGTCTTCGGCTCCGCCGGTATCGCCACGATCTTCGCCCTGGTCATGGGCATCGTCATCGTCACCACCGAGTTCCGCCACCAGACGATCACCCCGTCGGTCCTGATCACGCCCCGGCGGTGGCCGCTGATCGTGGCGAAGTTCGTGGCCGCCGCGCTCCTCGGCGCGGTGTACGCCATCACGACCGCGGTCGTCGTGTCGGTGATCGGGCTGCCGTGGCTGGCGATCAAGGACGTCACCATCACCTCGGGCGATGCCATCGGCTCGCTGTCGGCGGCCGCGGTGAGCGTCGTCCTCTACGGCATAGTCGGCGTCGGCGTCGGCGCGCTGATCCGCAACCAGGTCGCCGCCATCGTCGGTGCCCTGGCGTGGACGCTGGTGATCGAGTCGCTCGCCGTCGCGCTCCTCCCCGAGGTCGGCCGATGGCTGCCCGGAGGTGCGGCGGGAGCGATCGGCGCCGGCGACGGGTCCGACCTGCTGGAGCCGTGGGCCGGGGCGCTGGTCTTCGTCGGCTACGGCGTCCTGTTCGGCGTCGTCGGGAGCCTCACGACCATCCGGCGCGACATCACCTGAACGGCGTCAGGTGGTCGCGGTGAGGACGACCTTGCCGCGCACGTGGCCGCCGCGGACGTAGGTGATCGCCTCGGCTGCGTCGGCCAACGGGAAGGTGCGGTCGATGACCGGTCGCAGCGCGCCGCCGGTCAACAGGTCGGACAGCTCGGCGAGGTCGTCGCGGCGGCGGCTCTCGTCGATGGTCAGGACCCGGCACGAGCGGCCGTCGCCGCGGACCAGCAGGCGACCGAGGAGCAGGCCGGCGAAGAGCTGGCGGTTCTCGCCACCGACCATCACGTAGCGGCCGCCCGGGCGCAGGCACCGCCGGTAGGCCCGCAGCGACCGGTGGCCGTTGACCCCGAGGACCACGTCGTAGGTTCGGCCTTCGTCGGTCACGTCGGTGGTCGCATAGTCGACCACCCGGTCGGCGCCGTAGCCGGCGACGAGCGGGCCACTGGCCGCGGACGCTGACGCGGTCACCGTCGCGCCGTAGGCCTTGGCGATCTGGACGGCGAAGCCGCCGACCCCGCCGCCCGCGCCCTGGACCAGCACCTCGCTCCCCGGGCCGACCCGCCCGAGGTCCCGCACCGCCTGGAGCGCGGTCACCCCGGCGAGCGGAACGGCCGCAGCGACCGTCGGCTCGACACCGTCGGGGATCGGCGCCAGCACGCCCTCGTCGGCGACCGCGTCGTCGGCGAACGCGCCGGTGGAGTCGCCGGTGAGCTCGCCGAACACCCGGTCGCCGACCGCGAACCGGGCGGCGCCGTCGCCGAGCGCCTCGACCACACCGGCGACGTCGCGCCCGAGTGCCCGCACGTGCCGTGGTCGACGGAGGCCGAACTGGAGCCGCACGAGGAACGGGTCGGCCGCCATCAGGCGCACGTCGGCCGAGTTGATCGACGCGGCCTCGACCCGGACCAGGACCTGGCCCGGGCCGGGCACCGGACGGGGCAGCTCGACGCGCTCGAGCACCTCGGGCCCGCCGTAGCGCCGGTGGACGATGGCGGTCATGCGGGCGTCGGGCGAGGCGGACGTCGCCGGTCGGGTCGGCTCCATGCCCCCGATCATGGACGGGCCCACCGGCCGGCGCATCCGCCTGCGGTCGGGCGACGAGGTGACCCTCGGGAGGGGCACCGACTCGTCCTTTCGGCCCCCGACCCGGCCGCCGGGCTCAGGAACCGAGGGCGGAGGTCAGCTCCGGCTCGATCGCCTCGGGGGTCTCGTTGGGCTGGAACCGCTTCACGACCTCACCGTCGCGGGAGACCAGGAACTTGGTGAAGTTCCACTTGATCGCCTCCGGGTCCTCGAACAGCTCGGGGAAGTGGCCCTCGAGCATCCCGGCGAAGTGCTCGCCGCCGGGCAGGGTCTCCATCGGCGCACCGTGGTCGGCGGCACGGAGGTGCTTGTACAGCGGATGGGCCTCGTCGCCGTTGACCTCGACCTTCGAGAACATCGGGAAGCTCACGCCGTAGGTCGTGGAGCAGAACTCGGCGATCTCGGCCTCGGTGCCGGGCTCCTGGTTGCCGAACTGATCACACGGGAACCCGAGGATCTCGAGGCCCTGCTCCCGGTGACGGCGGTAGAGGGCCTCGAGCGCCTCGTACTGCGGCGTGAGCCCGCACTTGGACGCGACGTTCACGACGAGCACGACCTTGCCCGCGTAGTCGGCCAGCTTCACCGGCTCACCGTCGATCGAGTCGGCCTCGAAGTCGTGGACGTTCATGGGTGCCTCCGCTGCGTCGGTCGGCCGGTGCCCGGCCGTCCCGCCATCCGAGCACGACCAACGAACACGATCAAATCGTGCCCGATGCTTTCGGCTCCAGGGGTCGAGCCCGATGGCGAACGCGCACCGGCCCGGCGCACGTGGCGCCGGGCCGGGACGAGGTGCCGGTTGTCCCGACCGGAGGCCCGGTTCAGGTCAGCCGGCGAGGACGTGGTCGCTCAGCCGGCGTCGGCCGCGTCGCCCACGAGGGAGATGCGGTCCTGCGGGCCGGGGGCCACGGGGCTGTTCGCCTCGAAGTAGGTCTCGAGCGCGTCGACGTCGACGACACCGCCGATGCGGTCGGTCCCCTCGGCCAGGACCGAGAAGTTGTCGCCGCCGTCGGCGAGGAAGTTGTTGACCGTCACCCGGTAGGTGCCGGCCGGGTCGATGACCTCGTCGTTCAGCGTGATCGACGCCGGGTCGACGCGCTCACCGCAGGGCGCGGTCGCGTCCCAGGCGTAGGCGAAGCCGGCGGACACCTGGAGCACGCGCTGCGCCGTCGGGTCCTCGGCGTCGGGGTTGCAGAACTGCTGCTCGAGCAGCATCTCGATCTGCTCGCCGGTCAGCGACATGGTCACGAGGTTGTTGCCGAACGGCTGGGACGTGAACGCCTCGCCGTAGGTGACCTCGCCGGCCTCGATGTCGGCGCGGATGCCGCCGGGGTTCATGAACGCGATCTGCGCGCCACCGACGTCCTCGCCGGCGGTGGCCGCGAGCTGGGCATCGGCGATCACGTCGCCGAGACCGGACTCGCCGGCCGGCGACTCCTCCTCGGTGAGCGGGGCGGACGCCTCGCCGATCACGCGGTCGGCGAGCGGCGCCGCGATCTCGCGGTACTCGGCGATGAGGGCCTCGACGTCGCCGTCGGGGTCGATGTCGCGGGTGACGACCAGGTTGCCGGCCTCGATGCAGATGACCTCGCCGGTGGCGCTGTCGATCTTCAGGTCGATGTCGGTGACGAGGCGGCCGTAGGACCCGGCGCTGGTCACGACCATGTCGTCGATGACGCAGTTGTACGCCTGGTGGGTGTGGCCGGTGACCATCAGGTCGACCTCGTCGCTCATGCGCTCGGCGATGTCGACGACCGGGCCGGCGATGCCGTTGCAGTCGTTGATGCCGCCGTCCTCGGTCTGGTAGCCGCCCTCGTGGAGCAGCACGACGACGGCGTCGACGCCGGCCTCGTCGATCTCGGGCATGACCCGGTCGACGGCCTCGGCCTCGTCGATGAACTCGAGCCCCTCGACACCGGTCGGGGTGACGATCGACGGCGTGCCCTCGAGGGTCATGCCGATGAACGCAACCGACGCGTCACCGAACTCCTCGATGACGTACGAGGGGAAGATGGTCTCGCCGGTCTCGCTGTCGACCACGTTGGCCGCGAGGAACTGGAAGTCGGCGCCGCCGAACTCGCCGGTCGGGCCCTGGCAGCCGTCCTCCGGATGGCAGCCGCCGTCCTGCATGCGGGCCAGCTCGGCCGCGCCCTCGTCGAACTCGTGGTTGCCGACGGCGTTGAGGTCGAGGCCGATCTCGTTCATCGCCTCGATCGTGGGCTCGTCGTGGAACAGCGCCGACAGCAGCGGGCTGGCGCCGATGAGGTCACCGGCGGAGACGACGATGCTGTGCTCGACGCCCTCCTCGAGCTGGGCGATGTGGCTGGCCAGGTAGGCGGCACCGCCGGCGTCGACCGCGCCCTCGCTGCCGGAGCTGCCGGTCTCCGCGTCGATGGCGAGCGACCCCTCCTCGAGGTTGCCGTGGAAGTCGTTGATCCCGAGGATCTGCAGGTCGACGACGCTCGAGACCGGCGCCTCCTCGACGACCTCCTCCCCGACGGCCTCCTCCTCGACGACCTCGCCTTCGGCGGGAACCTCCTCGGAGGTCACCTCCTCGGCCATCTCCTCGCCGGTGTCCGGCTCGGCTCCCGCGGGGACACCGAACCCGGCCACGGCGGCCGCGAGGAACCCCGCCGCCGCACCGCCAATCAGTCGTCTCGCTCGCACGCAGCGCTCCCTGTTCGTGATGACGCACTTCCGAGGAGGCGATGTTACGAAAACATGGCGTATGTGTCGGGACGGCAGGGAAATCGCAACATGACCAGGACATGAACAGCCGCCCAGTCACTCGATCAGTTCGAACGAGCACGCGCTGTGCCACGCGGTCGGGGCCACTCCCGCCTCACGCCGGACCGGATCCCCACGAGATCGAGGACCACCGGCGTCCGCAACCCGGTGCATGCTCGGGTCGGTGGGCCACGCCGTCCACGCCCACCGACCGACCGACACCGGTCGCTCCCGCCCGCCACGGGGCGACCGCCTGGAAGGAGCTGCGCCATGGCCCGAGATGTCCAGATCACGTTCGATTGCGCCGACCCGGCCCGTCTCTCCGGGTTCTGGGCCGAGGCGCTCGGCTACCGCCTGCAGGAGCCGCCCGCAGGGTTCGAGTCCTGGCAGCAGGCGCTCGAGGCGATGGGGGTCCCGCCCGAACGCCACAACGACGCCTCCGCGCTGGTCGACCCGGAGGGCTCGGGGCCCCGGCTGTTCTTCCAGCGCGTCCCCGAGCACAAGCAGGCCAAGAACCGGGTCCATCTCGACGTCCGGGCGGCCCCCGGCCTGGAGGGTGACGCCCGCATGCACGCCCTCGAGGCCGAGGCGGAGCGGCTCGTCGCGCTCGGCGCCACGCGGATCGAACGCCACGAGCCGTCACCTCCGCTCAGCTACGGCCACATCGTCATGGCCGACCCCGAGGGCAACGAGCTCTGCCTCGACTGAACCCGCGGTCCGTCGATGGACCGGCCGATGCGATGTCGCAGGCTCCGGCTCCGGTCAGGAGAGTCGGTGCGCAGCCCGGCCGCGCCCCGACGCCGGGCCGGGCCCGTGGTCGCCACCGAGCACGCGTCCGGCGGCCATCACCACGAGCGCGACGACCGCGGACGCGGCGAGCACCTGGAACGTTCCGCCCACCGTGTCGAGCCGGTCGGGATCGAGCACCATCACGCCGGCCAGGGTGACCATGACCGAGCCGGCCACGAGCTTCAGGGCCCGGCCGTGGTGCTCCTGGAGCTTCGCCACCCGCATCGTCACGACCGCCGCGCCGAACACGACGAGCTCGTCGACGAGGAACAGCGCCATGTACAGCGCGAACAGCACGACCGCGGCCCCGGTGGACACGTCGCGGGCCGCGAGCATGTCGGTCCACAGCACCGGCAGCCCGGCGGTGCACGGGGTCTCGGCCAGGGACACGCCGACCGCGAGGAGGGCGGTGCCACCGAGCACCGCGGCGAGGGAGCGGTCCGCCGCGGCGAGCGAACGTGCCCGGCGGTAGATGCCGGGTCGGCGGCCCTCGGGGATCGACAGGGACGGCCCCCGCCCCGGGAACAGGTAGTCCTTCAGGTTGAGCACGCCGAAGCCGCCGGCCACGACCGCGACACCACGGCGGATCCACGTCAGGTACGCGGCGTAGCCGAGGATCGTGTAGATGCCGACGATGTAGAGGCCGTACAGGGCCGTGGTGATGGCAAGGAACGTCGCCCCGACCAGCGCCACCCGCCGCCGCGACCCCGAGTGGAGCACGAGCGCCAACAGCACGGTGAGGGCCCACAGCGAGCACGGGTTGGCCCCGTCGACGAAGCCGATCACGAGCGTCGCCACCACCATCGACCGGTCGCCGACGTCCACCGCACCGACCAGCGGGACATCGACGATCGCCTCGTCCGCGTCGTCCCGGTCGTGCGCCTCGTCGTGGGGCTGCTCGTCGTCGACGGCGCCGTCGGGCTGCTCGTCACCGGTGCCCGTCCCGGCCGTCCCCGCGGCGGGTGGCCCGAGGACCGGCCCCTCGTCGGCCGCCAACAGCCGCTCGGCGGTCGCCCGGACCCCGGCCGCGACGCGGTCGTCGAAGCCGACCCACACCTCGTCACCGAGGAAGATCGTCGGCACCGACCGGGCCTCGATGCCGTGGGCCGCCGCCATCTCGGCGAACAGCGCCCGCGCCGCGGCGTCCGAGGAGACCTCGTGGGCCCGGACCTCGAGGCCGGGGAGCTCCTCGGTCAGCTCGGCCAGGAACGCCCGTGCCACCGCACAGTGGGGGCACGTGTCGAGGTGGAAGAGATGGAGGACCACGCCCGACCCGGGTTGCTCATCGGCCTCCTGCGCCCCGACGGGGCCGGGCAACACGAACAACCAACCGACGAGGACCACGGCCAGCGCCGCGACGAACCTGCGCACGTCACGCGAGCCTGTGCCCCGGCCGCCGGGCGGACCAGGGCCGACCGTCACAACGTCGGGGCCCGGCGGCCCGCGGGCCGGGTCGTGGCGTCAGCGCACCTCGACGTGGTCGCGATAGGGGGCGAGGCGCTCGTCGTCGGCGTCGAGGTCGGTGACGAGGAGCGAGAGGTCGGACCAGCCGAGGCAGCGGACCGGGCCGGGGGTGCCGAGCTTGGTGTGGTCGACGGCCACGATCACCTCCGACGCCACCGCGGCCAGCGCCTGCTTCACCTCGGCGTCCTCGAACGCCGCCTCGGTGGAGCCGTGGACCGGGTCGACGCCGCTGGCCGACAGGAACAGCCGCCCGAGCAGCACGGCGCCGACCGACCGGGTGGCGAGCGGGCCGATCAGGCTGCCGGTCCGCCGGTCGATCTGGCCGCCGGTGAGCAGCGCGGTCACCGGGGCGTCGCGCAGCACCTGGGCGGTCTCCGGGCTGTTGGTCATGACCGTGAGCCCGCCGACCGCGTCGCCACCGACCAGCTCCGTCGCCAGGTACTGCATGGTCGACGACGCGTCGAGCCCGATGGCGCCGCTCGCCGGCACCAGGTCGACGAGCTTGCGGGCGATCGCCGCCTTGGCCGCGGCCTCCCGCTCGACCCGGTCGGCCAGAGGTCGGGCGCCGACGGGGAACGCACCGCCCCGCACCCGGTGGACGACCCCGGCCTCGGCGAGGGCGTCGAGGTCGCGGCGCACGGTCATCTGGGACACGTCGAGGCGGGCGGCGAGCTCGGCGATGCGCACCGCGCCGTCGCGGGCGAGTGCGTCGCGGATCAGCTCCTTGCGCACCTCACCGGTGAACGACCGCTCCGTCGCCATCAGCGATCTTCTCCGACGTTGCCCGCCGCACCAGTCGCCGGGGTTGGTCCGGCGGGCGGGGTCGCCATCGGGTCGAGCGTCCCGGCGAACGCCCGGCGCAGCGCCGCGGTGCGCAGGTCGTCGATCAGGCCGGCGCTCACCGTGAACGGGATGATCCACGACCCGTGGAGGTGGCCGGCGACCCGGAAGCCGGCACCGGGCACGCCCGCGTAGCGGAGCGCGGCGAGGTAGGCCTCGCCGTCGTCGCGCAGGGGGTCGAGCTCGGCGGTGAACACGACGATCGGGGCGAGGCCCTGGTGGTCGTCGGCCCGGGCCGGCGACGCGTACGGCTGGGTCGGGTCCTGGCCCGCCAGGTAGACGTCGACGAACCGCTCGATGTCGTCGCGGGTCAGCCCGAACCCGTCACCCATCTCGACGATCGACGCGTGGGGCAGGGTGAGGTCGAGGCACGGCGACTCGAGCACCTGCACGCACGGCATCGGCAGCCCCCGGTCCCGGGCGACGAGGCACAGCGCCGCCACCAGGTTGGCGCCGGCGCTGGTGCCGCCGACACCGATCCGGGCGGCGTCGATCCCGAGCTCGGCGGCGTGGTCGTGGACCCACCGGTAGGCGGCGACGCAGTCCTCCAACGGCACCGGGAACGGGTGCTCGGGCGCCCGGCGGTAGCCGATCGACACGACCACGCAGCCGACGGTGTCGGCGACCGGGCCGCACTCGACCTCGGCGGTGTCGAGCGTGCCGGTGCACCAGCCACCGCCGTGGGCGTAGACGTACGCGGGCAGCGGTGCGGTCGCGGCCCGCGGCCGGGTGACCCGCACCGTGATCGTGGCCCCGTCGACCGCCACCTCGTGCTCGGCCACCTCCAACGACGGGTCGAGCGGGCGGCGGACGAGCAGCATCGTCGCCTCGCCCTCGGTGCGCTGGCGCTCGATGGTGCGGGGACCGTCGGGCGGGCGGTGCTCGTCGAGCGCCACGGCGAGCGCGGCGATCGGCGGGTCGAGCGCCGGTTGGCGAACGGGTCGTTCGGAGTCGGTCACGGTCCCCCCCGTGCGGCGGTGACGCCGGGTAGCTGGTGGCGGCCGGCCGCCAGGCGACGACCACGGTGAACGATCGGGACGGGGCTGTCGACGACCAGCGCGTCGGTGGAGACGTCGACGTCGATCATCCCGGCCGGGGTCGGCACCCGGCCCCGGGCCCGGGTGAGGTCGCCGAGCGCCGGGTCGACGCGGGCCTCGGTGAAGCCCTCGGCCGCGGGAGTGACCCCGAGCGTGTGGACCATCAGGTCCCGGGTCGGGGTCGACGACCAACCGTGGCTGACCGTGCCGCCGAACCAGGTCTCGGCCCACGACGTGTCGCACCGCTCCAACAGCGCGGCCCAGTCCCGGCACTGCGAAGGGACCAGGTCGGCCCGGCCCGCGGCGGCCAGGGCGTCGTGGACCACGTAGCGGAAGAACGGCTGGGCCCGCACGACCCGGCGGTCGACGTCCCACCACGGTGGCGGCAGCGGCTCGCGGCGACGTTGGCCGCCCGGGGCCATGCCGCTGTTGGGGGTGGCCTCACCGTCGAGGCGGCCGAAGGTGGCGTGGACGAGGGACGCCTCGTCGGTCAGCACCTCGACGAGGCGGCCGTGGCGCTCCGGCGGGGCGAGGCCTCCGACGATGGCCGCGGCCTGGGCGTGCTGGGACGCCATCGGCCGGCGCTCGCCGTCGACCATCGAGTCGACGTAGCGGCCCCGCTCCGGGTCCCACAGCTGCTCGAAGCCGGCGGCCAGCTGCTCGTGGCGCCGGCGCGCCCATCGGGCCCGGCCGTCGTCGCCCAACCAGGTGGCCATCGCCGCGAACTCGGCCAGCGCCCGCCCGTACAGCCCGTTGAGCGCGGCGCACCGGCCCTGGGTGTGGACCGACGCCCAGTCGATGATGACCCAGCTGATCACGTCGGTGAGCAGGCCGTTGTCGTCGCGGAACGGCTCGAACCACCGCAACACGCCCTCGGCCACCCCGAGCAGCGAGGCGACCTCGTCGGGGTCCCCGACGTAGCGGCGCAGGTTGTCGACGGCGTGGACCCAGTGGAGCGCCCAGTCCGGGATGATGGCGATGTCGTGGTGCTCGGCGTCGCCGGCCACGGCCATCGGCAACATGCCGTCCGGTCGGGGTACGGCGGTGAGCGCCGGGTAGCGCCGGGCCATGCCCCAGTCGGTGTTGGTGGCGAGGTCGACCATCTGGTGGACGACACCGTCACCGGTCCACGCCCGCTGCTCGCGGGTCGGGCAGTCGACGTAGGCGTCGAGCGTGCACAGCGACACCGTGTGGCGCCCGACCGCCCAGATCCGCTCGAGCAACGGGTCGGAGCAGGCGAACGACGCGTCCCCCTCGGCGGGGCGCCAGCGCTCACGCACGGTGAGCTTCTCGAGGTCGGCGCCGTCGGACGCGGTGACCCGCAGGGTGCGGAACCCGACGAGGTCGACGGTCTCGATCGTGCGACGCCCGCCGTCGAGCGTGATCGCCGGGCCGGGGGCCTCGACCACCGGCTCGGTCGCCTCGATGCGGGCGAGCTCGGCGGCGTCGAACTCGCTCGGGTCGACCTCGATCGTCGACCCCGGGGGCCCGGAGACGGTGAGCTCGAGCGTGCCGACGACGATCCGCTCGGCGACGAAGGTGCCGTCGGGTCCGGCCGCGACCTCGACGGGCCGGGGCTGCGGCGGCGCGAGCGGGTTCGCACCGTACGGGCCGAACGGGAACGACGGCGGCCCGGCGATGCCGAGCTCGCCGAGCCCACCGGCGTGGAGCTCGACCGCCGGCACCCAGCCGTCGGACGCGGTGGCGGGATCGGAGGCGTCCGGGTCGGGCGCCGCAGCGGCCGGTGCGTCGATGGCCCAACCGTCGGGCACCTGGCGCAGGTCGATGCGCTCGCGGCCCCGGCCGACGACGCCGAGGGGTGGGCCGGCGTCCCATCCGGGCACGGCGCGAACCTCCCACGAGGCGTCCGACCCGACGACACGCCCGTCGCCGAGCTCGGCCTCGAACAGGAAGCCGCCGGCCGACACCTCGCTGAGCAGGGTCGGGCCCGGCATCCACCACGGGAGTGCGTCGCCGTAGAAGGTGACGACGGCGGCGAGCACGTTCGTTCCCGTGCGAAGCCGGGGCGCGAGGTCGACGACGTCGTAGCGGAGGCGGCGGGGGTTGTCCCGGGCCGGGCCGGCGACGACCTCGTGCCCGTTGACGAACAACACGTACCGGCTGTCGGCGCACACCCGGGCCGGCACCACGGCGGGGACGGGCTCGGTGACGGAGATCGTGCGTCGCACGAGTACGGTCCGCCGCCCATGGGTGTACGCCTCCCGCGGCGCCTGGATCCACCGGGCCCGCCAACGGCGGGGGAACCGGTGGGAGCGCACGTGGGCCGTGCCCTCGGGAGCGCGGTCGGCCGCGACACCCACGGAACGATCGGGCACGGTGCTCACGGGACCCGATGATGGCGGGCCCGGTGGGTCCACGCGCCGGCGCCGGTGCAGGACCCGAATCGGCCGATGACGGTCAGAGCGTGACGGTGAGTCAAGGTGTGCGATCTTGTCACCACCTCACAACTTCGATCAAAGTAGCGACGGTCACACGAACCCCCACGACCGTGATCGCTACCTCGGTCGTCCGAACGACTCCCGGGAGAGCCATGCCGCGCCGCCCCCTTCCCATCAGGTCCGCGACCGCCCGAGTGGTCACGGCCGCCGGCGCGGTGGTCCTCGCCGCCACGTCGCTCGCCGCGTGCAGCGTGTCGTCGGACGACGAGGACGCCTCCTCGACGACGAGCCCGACGGTCGCCGGGGAGACGGCCGACCAGGACACGTCCGACACCTCTGCGTCCGACGACACGACCGGCGGCGGCGAGGAGAGCGCCTCCGACGGTGATGCGGTCGTCCTCGGCGTCGCCGCGGCCGACCTCGAGCGCATCGCCGCGTTCGGCATCGACGTCGACCCGCTCGACCTCGGCGCCATGTACCAGGCGTGGGTCGACGAGCAGAACGAGGCCGGCGGAGTGGCCGGACGGCCGATCGAGCTGGCGTACCGGGCGTTCATCCCGCTGCTCGAGCCCGAGGTCCAGGCATCGTGCGTCGAGCTCACCGAGGACGCCGACGCGTTCGCGGTGATCGGGATCTACCTGAACGACTCGACGCTGTGCGTGCCCGAGACCCACGAGACCCCCTACATCGGGCTGTGGGGCCTCACCGCCGAGCGGGCCGAGCGGGCGGTCGCGCCGTTCCTCGCGCTCGAGATGGCCGAGGACCGCCAGCGGGTCGCCGGGATCCGGGTCCTCGCCGACGAGGGCCTCCTCGACGGGACCGTCGGCCTGTACTGGCAGGCCGACGACGACGCCACCGTCGACGCCGCCGTGCGACCGCTGCTCGGCGAGCTCGGCATCGAGCCGGCCACCGAGGTTCGCCTCGACGACTTCGGCGACGACCAGACCGCCACCGACCAGGCGCTCGACGCCATCGTCGAACGGCTCCGGTCCGACGGCGTCGAGGTCGTGCTCAACGTGTCCGACGTCGCGTCCCTGCTCAGTGCGTTCCAGCGCAAGGGCTGGCTGCCGTCCCAGGTGCTGAGCACGTCCCAGCAGGCGCTCTCCGAGGAGCTGACCGAGGGCACCGGCCTCCAGCCGGAGACCCTCGGGGCCATGGAGGTCGCGGCACCGTACGCCCCGACCAAGGACGAGCTGCTGGCCGACCCCGACGTCACCGCCTGCATCGACACCTACAACGCCTCCGGACCGGAGGCGCCGGTCGACCCGGAGGCGCTCTCCGACGACTCGCTCGTGTCGATCGCCGGGTACTGCGCGGCGTTCCGCCTGTTCGTGGCCGCGGCCGACGCCGCCGAGGGCGAGCTGACGGCGGAGAGCTTCGGCGCCGGCGCCGCCTCCCTCGGCGAGCTGACCCTGCCCGGGGTCGTCGCCGGTTCGCTCGGCGAGGCCAAGTTCGATGTCGGCGACGCCATCGGCCGCTACCGCTACGACCCCGCCACCAACACCATGGTCCCCGTCGGCGAGCCGATCGTCGTGGGTGAGTGACCATGGCCGACGCGAACGGCGCGACCGACGAGTCGACATCCAACGGCACACCGCCGGGCGCCGCCGCGTCGGGTGACGGCCCGCTGCCGGGGGTACGCGAGGAGCACCGCAGCCTCCGGGCCGGGCTCGCCGCCGGCGGTGCCCGCACCTTCTGGGTCCTGCTGCTGCTCAGCTCGCTCGACGAGCTCGAGGCCGCCGGCCTGTCGGTGCTGGCGCCCGACATCCGCGACACCTTCGGGCTGAGCGACGGCACCATCGTGGTGCTGTCCGCCGCGGCCGGCGCGGTGATCGTGCTCGGCGTCATCCCCATGGGCTGGCTGGCCGACCGGTTCCGGCGCCCGCCCATCGTCGGGGCGGCCAGCCTCGCGCTCGGCGCGATGGTGTTCGCCTCCGGGCTGGCCGCCAACGCGTTCCTGTTCTTCCTCGCCCGGGTCGGCGCCGGGCTCGCCAAGTCCAACACCCTCCCGGTCCACGGGTCGCTGCTGGCCGACACCTACCCGATCGGGGTCCGGGGTCGGCTCTCGGCGGCCACCGGTGTGGCCGGGCGGGTCCTCGGGGTCGCCGCGCCGGTGCTCGTCGGCGCGGTCGCGGCGCTCGCCGGCGGCGACGAGGGCTGGCGGTGGGCCTACCTGCTGTTCGGGCTCCCGCTGAGCGTCGTCGGGCTCCTGGCCTTCACGTTGAAGGAGCCGACGCGGGGCCGGTGGGAGAAGCAGGACGTGCTCGGCCACGTGTTCGCCGACGACGACCCGCTGCCCATCTCGACCGAGGCCGCGTTCGCCCGCCTGCGGGCGATCCGCACGCTGCGCACGGTGATGCTGGCGTTCGCGTCGCTCGGCTTCTTCATCTTCACCGTGCCGGTGCTGACCAACCTGTTCCTCGAGGACACCTACGGGCTCGGCACCGTCGGCCGAGGGGTGGTCACGTCGGTCACCGGCGCGGCCGGACTGGTCGCGCTGCCGTTCATCGGTCGGTTCTACGACCAGCGCTACCAGCGCGACCCGGCCTCGTCGCTGCGGCTCATCGGCATGCTGATCCTGCCCGCGGCGGTGCTCGTGCCCATCCAGTACCTCATGCCCAACGCCGTGCTGTTCGCCATCGCCGGCATCCCCGGCGCGCTCGTGCTCAGCGCGGCGTTCGTGATGATCGCGCCCCTGCTCCAGACGATCACCCCGTACCGACTGCGGGGCCTGGGCCTGGCGCTCGGGTCGATCTACGTGTTCTTCGTCGGCGCCACCGGCGGCGCCATCGTCGCTGCGCCGATCACCAACCACTTCGGCACCCGGGCCGCGATCATCGCCGTGCTCGTGCCCGCGACCCTGGTCGGCGGCGGGCTCATCATCCGCAGTGCCCGGTTCATCCGTGGCGACCTGGCGATGATCGCGGCCGAGCTCACCGAGGAGGAGGCCGAGCGCGACCGCCAGCGCTCCGGCGACGCGCTGCCCGTCGTCCAGGTCGGCGACGTCGACTTCTCCTACGGGCCGGTCCAGGTGCTCTTCGGCGTGTCGTTCGAGGTCCGCGAGGGTGAGGTGCTGGCGCTGCTCGGCACCAACGGCGCCGGCAAGTCGACCATCCTCGACCTGATCAGCGGCCTCCAGACCGCCGAGCGCGGGGTCATCCGCCTCCGGGGCCGCACGGTGACGTTCACCTCGCCGGAGCAGCGGGGTGCCCTCGGCGTCCGCAGCCTGGCCGGCGGCAAGGGCGTCTACCCGTCGCTCACCGTCGCCGACAACCTCGCAGTCGCGACCCTGCCGTACCGGCGCGACCCCGACGACGTGCGCCGCCGCACCCGACGGGTGCTCGACCTGTTCCCGACGCTCTCCGACCTGCTCGACCGCCGGGCCGGCTCCCTGTCGGGCGGCCAGCAGCAGACGCTGGCCATGGCGCTCACCCTCGTCCACGACGCGGACGTGCTCCTCATCGACGAGCTCTCGCTCGGGCTGTCCCCCAAGGTCGTCGAGGAGCTGCTCGGCGTGGTCGAGCGGCTGCGGGCCGAGGGCCAGACGATGATCGTGGTCGAGCAGTCCCTCAACGTCGCGCTCGCCATCTCCGACCGGGCCGTCTTCCTCGAGAAGGGCCACGTCCGCTTCGAGGGCCCGAGCGCCGAGCTCGCCGAGCGCGACGACCTGGCCCGGGCCGTGTTCCTCGGCGCCGAGGGGGGCTGACATGGCGACCACCGGCGTGCTCGCCTCCAGCTGGATCACCTCCCAGCTCGTCGTCGACGGGCTCAGCAACGGCCTGGTCATCGGGCTGGTGGCCATCGGCCTCGTGCTCGTCCACCGCACCACCCAGGTCATCAACTTCGCGGTCGGCGCCATGGGCGTGGTCGGCGCCACGGTGCTGGCGCTGCTCGTGCTCCAGTACGGCCTCAGCTACTGGGTCGCGCTGCCGCTGGTGCTCCTGCTCGGGACCGCGTGGGGCACGGCGGTCGAGCTCGGGGTGATCCGGCGGCTGTTCGACGCACCCCGGGTCATCCTGCTCGTGGCCACGATCGGCATCGCCGGCCTGTCGGTCACCCTCACCCAGCTGGTGCCGACGCCCGACGGTGCGTTCGCCGCCACCTACCCGGTCGGGATCACGACGGTGTGGGACGACCTCGGGGGTGTGCGCCTCACGGGGGCCCAGCTCCAGATCGCCGTGGTCGTCCCGCTCGTGGCCGCGGCGCTCGGCTGGTTCCTCACCGCGACGACGATCGGCAAGGCGGTCGGCGCGTCGGCCGACAACCCCCGGCTGGCCCGGACGATGGGGATCAACCCCCGGTTCGTGTCGACCGGGGTGTGGGCCACGTCGGGCCTGCTGGCCACCCTGGCCATGGTGCTGATCTCGGGCCAGGCCCAGAGCGTCACCGGTGTCGCCGACCTCGGCCCCAACATCATGTTGCGGGCCCTCGCCGCGTTCCTCGTCGCCGGCATGGCGTCGTTCCCCCGGGCGATGGTCGCCGGGGTCGCCATCGGCGTGGCCGAGGCGCTCGTGCGGTTCAACTTCCTCTCCGAGGCCGGCCTCGTCGACCTCGGCCTGTTCGTCGCCGTGCTCGTCGCCGTGTGGTTCCAGACCCGGGGCGCCGGCGACACCACCGGCGGCCTCGGCGGGTTCGCCCCCGCGGTGCGCCCGGCACCGGCCGCCATCGCCGATCGCTGGTGGGTCCGTCACCTCGACACCATGACCGGCGTCGCCGCGCTCGGCGGGGGCGTCGTCCTTGCGGTGGCGGTGACCTCGCCGTCACGCCTGCAGCTGTTCGCGACGATCGCCGCGTTCGCCATCTGTGCGTCGTCGTTGACCCTGCTCGTCGGCTGGGCGGGCCAGCCGTCACTCGGCCAGATGGCCTTCGCCGGGGTCGGCGCGCTCGTCGCCGCCGCGGCGGCCCGGGGCGCGGAGGCGACGCTCGGTTGGGGCGGGCGGAGCTGGACCTTCGCCGCCGAACCGGTGCCGTTCGTGGTCGCGATCCTGCTCGGCGCCCTC
>JAXHUH010000037.1:0-3363 GCA_034211175.1 Actinomycetota bacterium | reverse complement strand
TGGCATCGCCGCCGCCGGTGGCGAACGCCCCGACCTCGGAGTCCTCGATGACCGTGTTGCCGTCGCCGATCACGGCGTCCTCGGCGTCGACGTCGCCGTCGCCGACCTGGATGCCCTCGAACTCGCCGGTGTTGACGGCGCTGTCCTCGATGTCGTCGCCGGCGGCCACGCCACCGTCGGTCGCCGTCGTGTTCTCGACCTCCTGGTCGAGCTCGACGTCGCCCTCGGCCTCGATGTCGGTGATGACCCGGTTGTCGATGTTGGTGTCGCCCTCGACGAACACCTCTTCGCGGTTCACGACGGTCTCGTGGACCTCGGTCACGTGGGTCTCGATCTCGCGGATGACCTCCTGGATCGGCGCCGGGGCCGGCGCCGCCTCGGTGGCCGTCGGGGCCGCGGCCGCGGCGGGGGCGACCTGCTGGACCTGATCGCCGGCGAAGATCGAACCACCGGCCTGGCTCGAGTTGTCCGAGAGGTTGGCGACGCTGGTCTCGACCGCCTGGCGGGTCTGCGGCGCAAGCTGCGGGGTGACCTCGGCCAGGGCCTGGTGGAGGTCGGCCGGGGACACGCCGCCGAAGCCACGGGCCTCGAGCTCGGCGACCGGCGAGTCGACGAACGCCTGACCCTGGTCGGCGTCGGCGAAGAGGCCGACGAGGTACGACTTGAACGCCTCGAAATCCATTGTCCGTGCTCCCTTTGAGAAGTTCCCCCCGGGCGCTCCCCGGGGTGCTTTCGACATCGAGGACGCTAGAGACCACCCGCCCTCTGGCCATCGGGGATTGCCCCTCTTGCCGCCCGGGGCACTAGGGGTACGCAGCGAACCCCACCCCGGTTCACGCCGATCCCAGACGATCGGCATGCGGATCCTCCCACGCCGGTCGTGGTCTGACCAGACGTGATCGGCATAGGGGAGGCGGATGCGCTAAGGGAAATACGCGACAGGGCCCCGGCGTCGTCGCCGGGGCCCTGTCGCGTTCGTCGGTTCGGTCCGGCCCTGCCCGGGCGCCGGGGTCAGAAGTCGTCGTCCTGCCAGAGGTCGCCGGACTCGTCGAGATCGACCAGGTCGGAGTCGATGTCGTCGACGCCTGAGGCGTGGTCGTCGCCCGTGGTGTCGGACAGGTCGGGCAGCTCGCCCAGGCCGCTCTCGTCGAGCGACTCCTCGACGAGGGTCGGGACGTCCGGCAGGGCCGGTGCGCCGCCCGCGTCGAGGTCGATCGGATCGGTGTCCGACAGGTCCTCGAGGCCGGCGTCGATCTCGTCGGTGTGCTCGTCGTCGAGCGCCCGGGTGCCGCCCGGCGCGTCGCCGGCGTCCCCGGCCTCGTCGCCGACGTCGGTGAGCCCGGCGTCGATGCCGTCCCCGTCGAGGCCCTCGTCGTCGATCCCGTCGGTCGGCTCCGGCCCGGCGAGGTCCTCGACGAGGTCGTCGAGGTCGTCGGTCGTGTCCCCGTCGGCGTCGTCGTGCTCGTCGAGTGGGCGGTAGTCGTCGAGGTCGTCGAGCCCGAGCGAGGCGAGGTCGACCTCGGCGAGGTCCGCGAGCGACGCCTCGTCGCCGAGCTCGGCCGCCACCCGGGGCGGCATGGCGTCGCCGACGTGGGCCATCGCCGTCGCCACGTCCTCGGGGTCGAGGTCCCCGAAGCCGCGATCGTCGAGCCAGCCGCCGACGTCGTCGCGGTTCATCGCGTCGCGGAGCTCGGCCTTCTCGAGCGGCTCGGTCACGAGCCGCTCGGCCAGCTCCAGGAAACTGTGGGCTGCCATCGTTCGTCCTCACTGCTGCGGCACCCGCGTGCCTCTTCGGAACACGACGGTAGACCCGATCCCCCGGCGGGCGTATCGGGGAAGTCCCCATGGCATCCCCGGGGGACGAACGTCCCGGACGTCCCGGCTGACGACCACTCGGCGAGGTGGCTGCCGCACGCTCCGAAACGGAGTCCGGTCCTGCTCGGGCGCTCGGGGATCGGACCACTAGACTTCCGCCCCGTCGGGTGGGACGGGCATGCACCGCGGGTGGAACGCCGGGTGAGTCGAACCAACCGGCTGGACATCTCGTATCACGTGACGTCGCGACGGCTCCGCTCACCACCGGGGCGGTCGAGGACGCGACGCAGGCCCAGAGCAGGACGAGGGGAACCGTGAGCTACGCGCTCGGAGTGGATCTCGGGACGACGTACACCGCCGCGGCGATCTGCCGCAACGGGCGTCCGGAGATCGTCGGTCTCGGCAACCGGGCCGCAGCCATCCCATCGGTCGTCTTCCTCCGGGAGGACGACACCGTCCTCACCGGTGAGTCGGCCAACCGGCGCGCCATGACCGAGCCCGACCGCATCGCCCGTGAGTTCAAGCGGCGCGTCGGCGACCCGACCCCGATCCTCGTCGGCGGCTCCCCGTACTCGGCTGAGGCGCTGACCGCCCGGCTGCTCCGCTGGACCCACGACGCCGTCAGCGAGCGCGAGGGCGGCCGGCCCGCCCGCATGGCCATCAGCCACCCGGCCAACTGGGGTGCGTACAAGAAGGACCTGCTCCAGCAGGCCATCCGCCTCGCCGATCTCGGCGGGGCCGAGCTGCTGACCGAGCCGCAGGCCGCAGCGATCTACTACGCGTCGACCGAGCGGGTCGAGCCCGGCCAGATCGTGGCCGTCTACGACCTCGGTGGCGGCACGTTCGACGCCGCCGTCCTGCGCAAGACCCCGACCGGCTTCGAGATCCTCGGCAGCCCCGAGGGCATCGAGCGCCTGGGCGGCATCGACTTCGACGCCGCGGTGTTCGCCCACGTCGACCGCGCCCTCGACGGTGCGATCAGCGAGCTCGACCCCGAGGAGCCCGGCGTGATGGCCGCGGTCTCGCGGCTGCGCGCCGAGTGCATCGAGGCCAAGGAAGGCCTCTCGACCGACACCGACGTCTCCATTCCGGTGCTGCTGCCGGAGCTGCAGACCGAGGTCCGCCTGACCCGGTCCGAGTTCGAGGCCATGGTCAGGCCCGCCCTCGCCGACAGCATCGACGCCATGCACCGCGCGGTGCGCTCGGCGGGGGTCGCCTCCGCCGACGTGTCGGCCGTGCTCCTCGTCGGCGGCTCGTCGCGCATCCCGCTGGTCGCCCAGATGGTGGGCGCCGAGCTGGGCCGGCCGGTCGCGGTCGACGCCCACCCGAAGCACGCGATCGCCCTCGGGGCGTCGCTCGCCGCCGAGATCTCGGCCACCCAGGGTGACCCGGCCCCCGCATCGCCGATCGAGCCGCACACCGCCGCCGGTCCCGGCATGGCCGCCGGCATCGCCGGTGGCGCCGCGGCCGCTGCCGGTGGCGCCGCCGCGGCGGGCGCGGCCACGCCCGGCCCCGTCTCCCCGCCGCCGGTGACCTCCCCGCCTCCGG
>JAXHUH010000036.1:0-25341 GCA_034211175.1 Actinomycetota bacterium | reverse complement strand
CCACGAAGTGCCACCGGTGGCACTTCGTGGGGACCAGAACGGTTGGGGAGGTGGAGGCGTGGGACGGCCCTTGGCGCTTCGGGGCGCTTCGGGGCGCTCCGGCCTGGTGGTGGGCGGTCAGGTGGGAGCGGTCTCGGAGGTGGCGGCGTCGGCGAGGCGGCGGAGGGTGCGACGCATCTCGAGGGTGATCCGGTCGGCCTTCGAGTGGAACTCGCCGGTCACGTCGAGCGGGACCGCCGGACGGCGGATCTGCTCGAGCATCGCCTGGTCCTCCGCGGCCACGGCGAGCTGGAACGCCACGGCCTCGGCGATGGCGTCGGGCTCGTCGGCGATGTCGTTGCGGTAGTCGGTGCAGTACAGGCGGGTCGTGGTCGCGTCCACCGGCTGGTGGCAGAAGCTGATCGTCAGGATCGCGGCCTCATCGGGATAGCTCAGCCGGAGCCACACGTGGTGGGGCGGCGTGTAGATGAACCACGACTCCCGCTCGACGGTGCGGAAGTCCTCGCCCGGGTGGTGGGAGTCGCCCAACGCCTTCGACAGGTGCTTGTAGCGGACCGAGAACCGCCAGCCGTCGCGGTCGACGTCGTAGTCGCCGACCCGGCGGTCGCCCTCCGAGCCGAACGTGGCCAGGTGGAGGAACGCGAGGTGGCCGACATCGAGGAAGTTGTCGGTCATCTGCGCCGCACCCGCCTTCCACTCGACGACGGGCAGCGGGCAGTGCACGAACGACGGGTCGGTGTGCTCGGGCACCTCGGGCAGGTCCACGAGCGGCTCCTCCGGCGCCAGCCACAGCAGGCCGAGGTGCTCGACGACCCCGTGGGCGGCGCCGCAGCCGGCGCGGGACGGGATCGGTGTGCCCGGCGCCAGGGCCGGGATGTCGACGCAGGTGCCGTCCGCGTCGAAGCGGTAGCCGTGGTAGGCGCACTGCAGGGTGTCGCCGACGACGGTCCCCGCGCTGAGTGGCGCCAGGCGGTGGGGGCAGGTGTCGGGCAGGGCGGTGAGCCGGCCGCCGAGGCGCACGATGCACCAGTGCTCGCCGAGCAGGGTGACCGCCAGCGGGCCGTCGCCGTCGAGGTCGCCGACCCGGGCCACCGGGTGCCAGCAGCGGCGCAGCGCCGGGTGCTCGTTGTCCATCCACTCGCCGGCGAACGGGTCGCGGTTCACGGCGCGGGCCTCCGTGTCTTCGGGGTTCGGGGGTCTTCAGGGTGTCGGGGTGCTCGGGCGTGGTCAGGGGCCCGCGGGTCAGGCGTTCGAGGGTGCGGTCGTCGGCGTCGCGAACGCGGGGGTGACCGCCGCCCGGCGCTCGACGCCGACCGGGGTGGCCATGGCGTGGTCCTCGATCGCGGCGAGCGCGTCCGCGTAGCGGTCGTAGACGTCGCGGCGCCCGGCCAGGGCCTCGGCGATGCGCTGCTGCAGCGCTCGGGCGCGCCGATCGATGGTGGTGCGGTCGACGGTGGCGACCTGCCCGTCCTCGACGACGACCCTGCCGTCGACGACGACGGTGCGCACCGATTCGCCGTGCTCGGCCAACACGAGGCTGCGGACCAGGCTCTCGTGGTCGAGCGTCGTGTGGCGCCCGGCGTCGAGCAGCACCAGGTCGGCGGGGGCGCCGGCGGTGATGCGGGCCGGCGGACGGCCGAGCGCCGCGGCGCCGGCCAGGCACGCCCGCCACACGTCGGTCGCCGTCGGCCAGCGGGTGTGGTGGTCGTAGAGCGTGTGGACGATCGACGCCACCTTCATGGCCTCGAACATGTTCTGGTTGTCGTTGGAGGCCGCACCGTCGGCGCCGAGCGCAACCGCGACGTCGCCCCGCACCAGGTCACCCAGGGGCAGCAGGCCCGAGCCGCACCGCAGGTTGGACAGCGGGTTGTGCACGATCGTCGTCCCGCTGTCGCGCACCGCGGCGTACTCGTCGGCGTCCATCCAGACCCCGTGGGCGAGGCTCGAGCGCGGCCCGAGCAGCCGGAGGTCGCCGAGCACGTCGACGATCGAGCGGCCGTAGCGGCGACGGGTGGCGACGATCTGGGTCCGGGTCTCGAGCACGTGGGTGTGGAACAGTGCGTCGCGCTCGTCGGTCAGGGCCGCGAGCCCGGCCATCAGCTCGTCGCTGCATCGCTGGGGCGCCGACGGCCCGACCATCGGGGTGAGGAGCGGGTGCAGCGTCTCCCAACGATCCAGGAAGTCGCGCATCAGCCCGACGAGCAGCGCCGGGTCGGTCGGCTCGGCCAGCGGCTCGGGCGTGGCGTGGCCGGTGCCCTCGAACGACATCGACTCGAAGATGTCGCGGTCCTGGATCATGGGCGCGAGCCCGGCCCGGATGCCGACGTCGGCGTAGGCGCTCATGATCGCCTCGGCGTGGGCGGCGAAGCCGTCGGTCGGCAGCCAGGCGTGGTCGAGGACCGACGTGCAGCCGGTCTCGAGCATCTCGATCGCGCCGGCCGCGGCCAGCGTGTAGGCGTCGTCGGCGTCGAAGCCCGGGCCGCCGTACACGACCCAGATCAGCCACAGGTCGAGTGGCAGGTTCGGCGCGACGCCCCGGTCGAGGTGCTGGCCGGAGTGGGTGTGGGCGTTCACGAGGCCGGGCGTGGCGATCGCGCCCGTGCCGTCGATCACCCGGGCACTGCCCGGTGCGCCGCCGTCGCCGACTGCGGTGATGACGCCGTCCGCGATGCGGATGTCGGTGGTGCGCAGCGGCGACCCGGGGTCGAGCACGGTCGCGCCCCGGATCAGGAGGTCGGTGCTCACCCGTCGCCGCGCTCGCCGGCGGCGGAGCGGCCCGACTCGTGCTCCGGGAACAGCTCCGCATAGGTGTCGCCGGAGACGTAGGGGTGGTCAGCGAGGCGCGCCTCGTCGACCTCGACGCCGAGGCCCGGGCCGGTCGGGGCGGTGATCGTGCCGCCGGCGAGGTCGGTCAGCGCGAGACCAGGGTTGTCGCCGAGGTCGGTGATCATCGGCTGGTGGGGGTCGATGTCGTACTCGCAGATCCGCACCCTGGCCGCGGTGGCCCAGTGGAGGTTGGCGGCGAGGCCGACGACGGTGGGCCCGCCGACGTGGGGGATGACCTCGATGGCGTGGCGATCGGCGATGGCCGCGATCTCCATGCACGCGAGGATCCCGCCGGCCAGGGTCACGTCGGGCTCGAACACCCGGGCCGCGTCCCGGCGGGCCAGCTCCTCGAACGCCCGGGGCGAGAACACCCGCTCGCCGACCGCCACCCGGATCGGGGTCGCTCGCTGGAGGCGGGCGAGCCCGTCGAGCTGGTACTGGGGGATCGGCTCCTCGAAGAAGTGGACGCCGTAGGGCTCGATCCGCCGGGCGAGGGCGGCGGCAGTGTCGGGGTCGTGGAACCAGTACGAGTCGACGCCGAGGAGCTTGTTTGGCCCGATGTGCTCCCGGACGACCCGCACGACCTCGACGTCCTCGTCGAGGGGCCGCCCGAGGCGCACCTTCACCCCGGCGAAGCCGAGCGCCAGGCACTGGTCGAAGTAGCGGGCGTGCCAGTCGGCCGGCTGCTCGAACATCGTCGTGCCCGTGCCGTACAGCGGGATCGGGTAGGGCCGGGCGCCGAGCAGCTCGTGGACGGGCGCGCCCAGTGACTTGCCGAGCACGTCCCACAGCGCGGTCTCGATCGCGCCGATCGCCTGACTGGTGAGGCCCTCCCAGCCGAGGTAGCCGTCGAGCGCGACGCGCAGCTCGGCGACCCGGTCGCGGATGGCGCGGGGCTCGCGTCCCACCAGGTGGCCGGCGCAGACGTCGTCGATCACCGCCCGGAAGACGGTCGGGTAGGAGTGGCCCCAGTTGGTCGACGCCTCACCCCACCCGACCGTTCCGTCGTCGGTCTCGACGCGGACGAGGGCGAAGCTGCGCTGCATCTCCGGATCGGTCTTGCGGTACCCGGCGAGCACCGCGCCGACGCGCTCGATCTTCATCGTGAACCCCTTCGATCTGCGTCCGGTTCTAGCCGCGCATGGCCGATAACTGCCATTGATCAGCTCGTAACGGAGCATTTACACGAGTCCATGGCGGCACGATCGGCCTGACCTTAGTGTTCTCGCCCATCGGCGAGGCGGGGGCTTGCTGTGCAACGCCGTTCTGTTCTCGGGACCAATAGGTGAGAGTTACTTCATGCACGGATCGCAACAGCGGGAGGAGGAGCTCAGGGCGGACCCGACGCGCATCCCACGCCGGGCGCTCCTGTCTTCCGTGAGCCCGGGCATGGATGTCGCGGCGCCTGTGCTCGGCGTCGTGGTCCTCCTCGCGATCTGGACCTACGGCGGGCGTGCGGAGTGGGCCGGCGGGATGGTCGTCACGCCCCTCGACGCGGTCGAACCGCTCTTCGGTGATTCGGCCGACGTGTACCGGCGGGCCGTGACCGCCACCGTCTGGTCGGCGGTGCGGGGCCTGCTCGTCGGCGGCGGGCTCGCCTTCGCCGCCGCGCTCGCCGCCGCCGCCGTCCCCGGTCTGCGCCGCAGCATCACCCGCCTCGCCGCCATCGCCAACGCCGCCCCGTGGGTTGCCGTGGCGCCGTGCCTGCTCATCGTGCTCGGCCGCGACCGCGGCCCGGTCGCGGTCGCCGCCATCGCCGTCTTCTTCTACGTCTTCGTGTCCACCTCGGTCGGCCTCGGCGCCGCGTCGTCGGCCGTGCACGACGTCGCCTCCGCACTCGGCTCGAGCCGGGCCCGTCGGGTCTGGTCGGTGGAGCTGCCCTCCGCGTGGCCCGCCATCGCCGACGGGCTGCGCCTCGCCGCGCCGGCCGCGCTCGCCGGTGCCGTGTTCGGCGAGTGGTACGGGGCCGAGCGCGGGCTCGGCGTGCTGCTCATCACCGCCATGCAGGGGGCGCGGGCGCCGCAGCTGTGGGCGGCGTCGCTGCTCAGCGCCGGCTGCGGGCTGCTCGTGTACGCCGGCCTCGGCCTCCTGCGCAACCTCGCCGCCGACCGCTACGGCACCACCGTGACCCGCACCGCGTCGGCGCCGTCGGGCGGCGGGCGCGACCACCTCCTGCGCACCATCGCCGTCGAGTCCGCCACCGTCGTCGGCCTCGTCGCCGTGCTGACGACCGTGTGGTGGGCCTGGATCGAGGTCGGCGACGTGTCGCCCATCGTCGCCCCGAGCCCGTCGGCCGTGCTCGACGACCTCGTCGGTGCGCCGGGGGAGTACCTGGCCGCCACGTGGGCGACGTTGCAGACCTCGGCGATCGCGCTCGGCGTCGGCGTGGTGATCGGGCTCGTCGCGGCGCTCGCCGCGTCGCGCTTCGAGCTCCTCGCCGGCATGACCGTGCCGCTCGTCGTGCTGGTCGCCGCGACCCCGCTCGTCGCGCTGTTCCCGCTGTTCGCCCGGGTCCTGGGCTACAACCCGACCACCGTGTGGGCCCTGGCGTCGGTCCTCGTCTTCTACCCGGTGTTCGTCTTCACCCGCTCGGGCCTCGCCGCGGCGACCCGGTCGTCCCTCGACCTCGTCGACGCGCTCGGCGCGGACCGCGGCACCCGGTTCCGCCGCCTCGTCCTCCCCGCTGCGGTGCCCCACATCGTCAGCGGCTTCCGGATCGCCACGGGCTCGGCCGTGATCGCCGCGGTGGTCGGCGAGAGCCTCATCGGGCGCGAGGGGCTCGGCGTCGAGTTCGCCTACGCCTACCGCCTCCTCGAGCTGCCCCGGGCGTTCGGCGCCGCCATCGTCGTGGTGGTCGTGTCGGTCCTCGTCTTCGCCGCCGTCGGCAAGCTCGAGCACGCCGTCCACGAGCGCTGGACGTGACGGCGCCCGCCCGCCGGGCCCGGGGCGCGCCCACCCGCTGACCCGATCCGCCGATCTGATCCCATCGCCGACCCGACCCGCCGAGACCTCACCGCGACCGAGACCCGACAGACCCGCCACGCCCCCTGACCCGTTGCCATCCCCGGAGGCCAACCGTGTACACCCGACGTGCGTTCCTGTCCCGCTCCGCCCGTGTTGCCGGCGGACTCACGATCGTCGGCGCCCTGCCGGTGCTCAGCGCCTGCGGTGGTGATGACGACGACTCGGGCGACGCCGCCGCGACCGGCCCGATCACCACCCAGTTCAACTGGCTGCCCGACATCGAGTGGTCGGCGTGGTACCTGGCCGAGTCGAAGGGCTACTTCGCCGACCGCGGCGTGGAGTCGACGCTCAGCCACGGCGGTCCGAACACCCCGGCGGTCGTCCAGGTGCTCGCCGCCGGCGACGGCAACGTCGGTCTGTCGGCGAGCGAGCTCGACATCATCAAGGCCAACCAGGAGGGCTCCGACTTCGTCGTCATCGGGGCCATGTACCAGCGGAACCCGCTCGGATTCACGTGGATGACCGAGACCGGCATCAGCACCATCGACGATCTGGTGGGCAAGCGCATCGGCGGCCCTCAGGGAGATCAGGTGCAGATCGATGCGGTGTTCCGGGTCAATGGGATGGAGCCGGACTACGAGTTCATCCCCATGGGCTTCGATCCCCAGCCGCTCGCCGACGGGGAGATGGACGCCATCGCGTCCTATGTCACCAACCAGCCGCTGCAGCTCCAGCTCCAGGGCTACGACGCCAGCGCCGCGCCGTACAGCGACTTCGGTCTGCCGTCGTACGGCGACATCATCTTCGCGTCGCGGGCGTGGATCGACGAGAACCGCGACCTGGTCGTCGGCTACCTCGCCGCCCTGCTCCAGGGGGCGATGGACAACCGCGCCGACCCGAGCGAGTCGCTGCCGATCCTGGTCGAGGACTATGCGGCCGATGCCGAGATCAACGAGGAGTACGCGGAGGTCGCCAACCCCGCGTACATCGAGCTGATGGACAGCGACTACACCGACGCCAACGGCCTCCTCTCCGTCGATCCGGAGAAGATGGAGAACGAGGTGCTGCCGGGCCTCGAGACCGCCGGCGAGACCGACCTCCCGACGGTCGACGAGTTCCTCGACACCTCCCTGCTCGAGGAAGCGCACGAGCTCCTCTCGTGATGGTCGACGCCGTCACCGGTGACGACGCGGTCGGCGGCGGGACGGGCTTCGAGCTCAGCGGTGTCCGCAAGGAGTTCGTGCTCGACCGCCGACCGCTCGTCGCCATCGAGCGCTTCGACCACGTCGCGCCCGCGGGCACGCTGACCGCCCTCGTCGGCCCGTCGGGGTGCGGGAAGTCGACCGTGCTGCGGATGCTCGCCGCGCTCGAGCAGCCGACGAGCGGGACGGTCCTCGTCCACGGGAGGCCGGCGACCGAGGCCCGCGACGCCCACGAGATCGGCGTGGCGTTCCAGGACGCCGCGCTGCTCCCGTGGCGCAGCGTCTACGACAACATCCGCTTCGCGCTCCAGGTCACCGGGGCCGACGTGCCGCGCTCCGCCATCGACGACCTCATCTCGCTGGTCGGGCTCGAGGGGTTCGCCGGCGCCAGGCCGCGTCATCTCTCGGGCGGCATGCGCCAGCGGGTGGCGATCGCCCGCTCGCTGGTCACCGACCCGGCGGTGCTGCTGCTCGACGAGCCGTTCGGCGCGCTCGACGCCATGACCCGCCAACGGATGAACATGGAGCTCCAGCGGATCTGGCTGGAGCGGGTGACGACTACCCTGCTCGTCACCCACTCCATCGACGAGGCCGTGTTGCTGGCCGACGAGATCGTGATCATGTCCCCCCGCCCCTCGACCATCGTGGACACCGTGCGCGTCGACCTCCCGAGGCCGCGCTCGGCGGAGATGACCCGCAGCCCCGAGTTCCACGGCCTGGTCGACGCCGTGGCCGCGACGCTCGCCGCCAGCGACCCCTCCGGGGACGAGGGTTGACGACGGAGGCCGACGCCGACCCGATCCGCCACGCCGTGGGTCGGGCGATCAAGCGGGCCCGCAGCGACGCCGGGTTGTCGATGCGGGACTTCGCGGCCCGGTGCGGGGTCAGCCAGCCGTTCATCAGCGCGGTCGAGCGGGGCCTGTCGACCCCGTCGATCTCGACGCTCTACCGCATGGCCGAGGTGCTCGAGACCGAGCCCTCGGCGCTCCTGCCCACCCGGGCCTCGGACGGCATCGAGGTCATCCGGGCCGGCGAGGGCCGCCGGGTGCCCTCCAGCGACCGGCCGGGGTCGGCCATCGGGCGCGTCGTGCTGGCCGACGCCGACCGCCACCTCGAGATCTACGAGTACGCCGTCGCCCCGGGCGAGGACCTCGACGTCTGGTACGACCACCCGGGCGACGTGATCCTCCACCTGATCGACGGGCACCTGATGGTCGAGTTCGCCGACGGACCGGAGGTGACGCTGGGGCCGGGCGACTGCATCATCCACCCCGGCCCGCTGCGCCGCCGGTGGCACGTGATCGGCGACGACGCGGTGCGCATCTTCCTCGTCATCCTCCGCCCCCACGACTGATCGCCGGGCCGGTCGAGGTCGGTCAGCCTCGGCGGACGGCCCGGGCACGACGGGTCAGGCGGACCAGTCGATCGAGCTCGGCGCGGCCGGTGCCGGTGGTCGAGCGCAACCGATCCCGCAGCGACGACCCGACGCCACCGTCACCCTGTTGGTCGCGGCCGGCGAGGTCGGCGAGCACCGCGTGGGCGCACGCCCGACCGGGGAGCCCGCTGATGCCGGGGCCCGGGTCGGTGCCCGCGCCGGTCAGGTAGAGCCCACCGATCGCGCTCCGATGGTCGCCCCAGCCGGGCAGCGGCCGGTTCCCGAACATCTGGCCGAGCGTGGTCGCCAGGTGCTGGCCCGGGTTCTCGGCACCGGTGCGGGCCGACACGTCGGCCGGGGTCGCGATGATCGTCTCCGTGACCAGGTCGCGCACGTCGCCGAGGCACGCCCCGACCGTGGCCCACACCCGCTCGGCGAGCGTGTCGGTTGCGTCGGCGGACCAGCCTCCGGGGCGAGCGAGGCGGGCGGCGAGGTACCCGTTGACCCAGAACGACCCCCGGCCGTCGGGGGCCAGGGTCGGGTCGGCAACGGTCGGGAACGTCGAGACCACCGGCGGCCGATCGGCCAGGCCGCCCATGGCCGCGGCGGTCTGGGACGCCATCGCGTCGCGGGGGTCGGCCGTCAGCCACAGCATCGACCCCTCGTAGCCGGCTCCGGTCCGAGCGCCCAGGTCGGGGTGGCGGTCGAGCTCGGCGGCCAGCGTGAACTGACCGAGGTTGGCCGCCACGACCTCGGCGTCGCGGAGGCGGCGGCGGGCCCGGCGCCCGAGGAGGTCGGCGGGTTCGAGCATCGCGGTCAGCAGGTCCTGCGGCGGTATCGCCGAGACGACGGCGCGCCGGGCCGTGATCGTCCCGCCGCCGGTGCGCACGGTCCAGGTGTCCCCGTCACGGCGCACGGTGTCGACCGATGCGCCGGTCACGATCCGGCCGCCGTTGGCGGTGACGGCCCGCTCGAGCGCGGCGACGAAGGCCCGCGAGCCACCCTCGGGGCGGGCGTAGGTGCGGCCGTGCCCGGACGCGGTCATGGCGAGGACCGCCGCCGTGCCCGGGTACCAGGCGGGCAGGCCCGAGAACGTGGTCCGGGCGATGCCCATGGCGCGGACGTGGGGACTGGTGAACCGGCGCTGCACCTCGTCGACCACCGGCGCGGTCGCCAGGTCGAGCAGCGGCCGGCCCTTGGCGCCGAGCGCGGCGCGTCCGGCGGCCAACGCCACGGGCAGCGGGATCGGGTGGCCGTCCGTGAGCTCGGCGGTGAACGCGCCCAGCTCGGTGGCGAGTGCGGCGAGCTCGAGCCACGCGTCGCCGTCGGCCCGGTCGATGGCGGCGATCGACGCGGCCGTCTCCTCGGCGGTGGGGGCGATGGTGATGCGGGCACCGTCGCCGAACAGGTGGACGGCGCTCTCGGTCCGGGCCAGGTACCGGAGGCCGTGACGGTCGAGGGCGAGCTCGTCGGGGATCGGCGAGGCGACGATCGTCGAGTGGTCGATCCCGCCCCGTTCGAGCACGGTCCCGTCCGGCGACACCGTCGAGAACAGCGCGCCACCGCACACCTCGTTCTTCTCGACCACGCAGACGTCGACCCCCGCAGCCGCCAGGTACGCGGCGCAGATCAGCCCGTTGTGGCCGCCGCCGACGACGACCACATCGGCGGAGGTGGGGGAGTCGTCCGTCGTGGCCCGAGTCTGTCAGACCCCCCGGCGTTCAGGACCGCTCGGGGACGATCCTGCGGCCCGTGAACTGGTTGACGTACACCTTCCACGGGTAGTGCCCGCCCTCACCCGGCGCGCCGACCTCGCGGAAGTGCTGGCTGAGGATCCGCCGCCACCGATCGGTGACGTTCGGCGTGGTCATGTGCGGCGTCTTCGAGTGGTGGAACGTCACGGCGCCGAGGCGCAGCGGACGGGCGACGGCCCGGGTCTCGTCGGGCTCGCAGCACAGCAGGTCGCTGGCGACCCCGTCCGGCTGGTGGTGGACGAGGATGCCGTCCCGGTGGCCGCCGTCGACGAAGTGCATGCACCCGTTGTCCACGTCGACGTCGTGGAACGGCATCCAGCAGGTGATGCCCCGGTCGTCGAGGTTGCGGCCCCAGTAGCCCTCGTCCTGGTGCCAGTAGGTGCGGGCCCCCTTCTGCGGTGACTTCGCCAGGAACTGGTCGTACCAGAACTCCACGTCGCGCCGCATGAGGGCGGACGCGAAGCCGGTCGCCCACTGCCGGAACCGGGCCCCGGCGAGCTCGGGGAAGTAGCGGGTCGGGCTGGCCTGGAGGATCCGGAACTCCCGCTCCTCCCGAGGTGTGCCCTCCTCCCAGGCCCAGTCGAACGCCATCGTGTCCCGCTCGCGGAGGATCTCGTCGCAGTGCTCGACGAGCTCGGCGAGGTCGGCGGGATCGATGGCGTCGTCGACCTGGATCCAGCCGTGCTCCTCGAAGAACGCGACGTCCTCGTCGGTGGCGGTCGGGTAGGTCACGGTCGCGCCTCCTCGGGTCCGGAAGGTGGGGACATCGTCCTTCATCGGCGAGCGGCTCCGCTAGGGTCCCGGCCGTCGTCACCCAGGGGGGAGGCCTGATGACCAGACCGCCGATGCCGGAGCGCGAGCTCGTCGTCGACATCACCGGCGAGCCCGGAAAGCACGTCCGTCGGCTCCGGATCGACGGCATCGCATCGTTGCCGCTCATCGTCTCCGGCGTGGCGTGATGATCGGCGACGTCTGGAACCCCGCGTTCGTCGACCCGGCGATCGACTCCCGGGCCGTCACCTTCGAGAACCCGACCGGTGAACGTGGAGCCGGGGGGACGAGCCACGGTGGCCGCAAGGGCAGCCCGAGCCGGTTCGTCGCGCCCGGCGAGCGGCTCGTGCTCGCCGACGTGGCCGGACCGGGCGTCGTCCGCCACATCTGGATGACCTTCCCTCCTGCGCCGCCCGAGCGCATGAGGTCGCTGATCCTCGAGGTCTTCTACGACGACCACGACGAGCCCAGCGTGTCCGTGCCGTGCCTCGACTTCTTCGGGATGCCCCACGGTCGGCCCGTCGCGCATGCGTCCGCGCTCACCGCGGCGCAGGAGGGGCGCGGCTTCAACAGCTACGTGCCGATGCCGTTCGCCGAGCGGGTGCGCTTCGAGCTGGTCAACGCCGGCCGCGAGCGCAACCTGCTCTACTACCAGATCGACTACACGTTGCATCCGGCGATGCCCGAGGGCCTGGGCGTGCTCCACGCATCGTTCCGACGGGAGAACCCGACCACGCTGCGGCGCGACTTCGTCATCGCCGCCGGTCTCCGGGGGCCCGGCCGGTTCCTCGGCTGCAACATCGGTGTGCGGGTCATCGACGAGTGCGGCTGGTGGGGCGAGGGCGAGGTGAAGGTCTACCGCGACGGTGACCGCGACCACCCGACGATCTGTGGCACCGGGCTCGAGGACTACGTCGGCAGCGCCTGGGGCCTCGGCGCCCACGCCGCGCCCTACGGCGGGGCACCCCTGGTCGTGCAGCGGCCGTCCAACGGCTCGGGCGGTCCGCGGGCCCTTCCCGACTACGTCGGCTTCTACCGCTGGCACGTCCCCGACCCGATCATGTTCCGCGACGAGATGACGGTGACGATCCAGCAGATCGGTGCGATGTCGTTCCGGGCCGGTGAGGAGGAACGGATGGCGGCGTACGAGCGCACGAATCCCGTGGCCGGCGCCGGGTGGAACCGCGAGCTGCCCGAGCCGCTCCTGGCCTGGGGCATCGCCGAGCGGGTCGACGACTTCTGCGCGACCGCCTACGTGTACTGCACGCAGGCGCAGCCCGTGCCGAGGTGCGACCCGGCCGTGGTCCTCGCCGACATCGCCCGCCTCGAGCACGAGCGGGTCGACCCGACCGAGGCGATGCTGGCCGTCCTCGCCCCGGAACGCCACGACGGCGGCGGGTGATCGCCGGCCGCCCTCGGCCGATCGGAGGGTCGAGGGCGCTGCCCGCGTTGGGGGAATCGACCGGGCCCGGTGCCTGAACTGTCGTCAGCCGCGGTTCCGGTGCCCGTCTGATCGGTTCACGGTCGTCGACGCGATCCGGACCGGACCTCGCGACACGGCCGTCGGCGCCCGGGCCGGCGCCCTCCTCAGGAGGACCGGCCCGCGGCGCCCGACAACCGGAAGCACCGGTTGCGGCGTGACCGACGACGCGGCCGGGCGAGTGAGGAGCGGGCGATGATCAGGAAGCTGTTCCGAGCGGTCGCGGCGCTGGCCGTGCTGGCCACGGCGTGCGTCGGGTTCGCGGTGGCGACGCCGGCGACCGCGGGCGCGTTGTGCATCGAGAACCCGATCGAGGGCGACTGGCGCAACATCGACGCCGACACCCGGGCGATGACCAGGGTGGTGGTCGAGACCTGCCAGCCCGTCACGACCTGCACGGGCGACATCTGCTCGACGACGTTCGACGCCGGCACCTACGTGTCGCCCTACGGCAGCTGCCACCCGACCGACTGCGAGTGGGGCCGCGAGCTGGCCGAGCACCCGGGTGACGGCTGGGTGCGCGTGCAGTACGACTTCGGGTTCAAGCGCAGCGATGTGTGGGCGAGGACCTACGAGTACTACGGCCTCACCTACCTGCGCCTGTGGGTCCACAACGACTTCACCGCCGCCGACGGCCGGGCCGACTACACCACCGACGAGTGGTTCCTCCCGGCCTGAACGCCTCGCCGTCGGTGCACGGTCGATGCCGGCCCCGCAGCGGGGCCGGCACCGGCGCGCCCGGTGGCCCCGATGGCGACCCAGGTGGAAGAGTCCACCGATGGCGTTCATCTACAACGTCACGTTCGACGCTCGTGAGCCCCGACGTCTCGGTCGGTTCTGGAGCGAGGTGACCGGCTACGCGGTCACCGACGAGCGCGACGACTTCGTCCGCCTGCGGGCACCCGACGGTCGGGGCGTGCGCCACATCCTGTTCTTCCGGGTCGACGACCCGACCCCGGGCAAGAACCGGACCCACGTCGACCTCGCGTCCCGCGACGCGGACGAGGAGATCCCGCGACTCGTGGCGCTCGGTGCCACGCTGGTGGACGCCGGTTCGCCGCAGGCGCCGACGTGGCGTGAGGGCAACGGAGCCCGGTGGGTCGCCATGCGCGACCCCGAGGGCAACGAGTTCTGCCTCGGCTGACAACTCTCAACGGTTCCGGGTTCCACCCGGCGCGTGTGGTGCCCGTGGTGGTGCCCGCTCCGTCGGGTGGGTGGTGCCGGCGCGGCGGTGCGGCGCCCCATCGGGGGCGCCGCACTCAGTCGAGGAGGTCGGGCTGGTCGGCGACGATCTTGTCGTAGAGGGGCTGGAAGCTGAACCAGCCGGCGAGGTGTGATCCGACCTGGTCGCGTGCCTGCTCGCAGCCTTCGGCGTCGATGAGGACCGGGGTCCCGGCGGCCTCGGCCATCAGCTGGACCTCGCAGGTGCGCTCCATGGTGATGAACCACCAGGCGGCCTCGTCGACGGTGTGGCCGACGGTGAGCAGGCCGTGGTTGCGGAGGATGGCGGCCTTTGCGTCGCCGAGCGCGTGGGCGATCCGCTTGCCCTCCCCGACGTCGAGCACGACGCCGGTGTAGTCGTCGAACAGCGCGTGGTCGTTGTGGAACGCACACGCGTCCTGGGTGATCATCGACAGCTCGCGCCCGAGCGTCGACCACGCCCGCCCGTAGCGCGAGTGGGTGTGGGCGGCGGCGACGACGTCGGGCCGCGCCTGGTGGATCTGGGAGTGGATGGCGAACGCCGCCTGGTTCACCGGCCAGTCGCCCTCGACGACGACGCCGTCGTGGTCGACCAGGATCAGGTCGGACGCCCGGATCAGATCGAAGCTGAGCCCGAACGGGTTGACCCAGAACAGCTCCGAGTGCTCGGGGTCGCGTGCGGTCACGTGGCCGGCGACGCCCTCGTTGAACCCGAACCGCCCGAACAGGCGGAACGTCGCGGCGAGCCGCTGCTTGCGATGGAGCCGTTCCTCCTCGACCGACGCGAACTCGGGAAACGTGTGGGGGCGGGGGCGGGGAACGCTGCTGGCCATCGGAGCTCCTCCTCGATGCCGGGCGACCGGCTGGTCGCGGACGGGCCGGCGTCGTGCATGTCGACGATCGGCCCCGGGCGCCGCCGCGCTGGGCGGGGCGCCCCGCATCCCAGTGTCGGCCAGCCACGCCCGTGGGTGCCAGATCGCTGCGGGCAGCGGACGGGCGGGCCTGCAGGGGCGACGGCGAGAACGGTCGAACACGGCGTCCGCCGAGGCCCGGTCAGCGGTCGGTCGCGTCGACGGCGGGGTCGGCGCCGAGGTCGGCGCCGAGGTCGGCGAGGTGGCGGTCGCGGCGGGCGGTGAGCTCGTCGGCGAGGGCGGCGGCGTCGGTGGTGAAGGTCCGCCAGTCGAGGCGGCGGTGCGGGGCGGCGGTGAAGAGCTCGGCGTGGACCCGGATCGGCGCGTCGGCGATGGCGGCGAGGTTCAGCGCATCGCTCGGGCGGGCGTCGACCTCGACGGTGCCGGCCGGACCGTCGACGGCGACGGTCGCGTAGAAGACCTCGCCCGACAGTCGGGTGATCCGCACCTCCCGGACACGGCCCCCGGCCGCGCCGAGCAGGTCGCTGGTCAGCTGGAACGTCATCGGCCGGGGCATCTCCACGCTCTCGACGGTGAGGGCGAGGAAGTTCGCCTCGGGAGCGCCGACCCAGATCGCCAGCTCGCCCTCGCCGCCGACCTCGCGCAGGACGACGACGTGGGCGGCGTCGCGTGGGTCGGACCCGTTCGGGCCGCGCAGGATCGATACGACGGTCGCGTCGGCCCACCGCCCGCCCTCGCCCTCGCCATGGCTGCTCGCGGCGTCGGCGGTGGCACGGTCGCCGGTACCACCGGCGCTGGTGTCGCGGTCGGTCGGGTCGGTCATGGTGGTGTCCTCCGGTGGGGCGGGAGCGGGTTCGACGAGGGGGATGAGCTCGGGGGCCAGCGCCCGGCGGGCGGCGTTGAGGCGCGACTTCACCGTCCCGACGGAGATGGCCAGCTCGTCCGCCACCTCGCGGTGGGTCAGGCCCTGGAGGTAGAAGAGCAGGACCGCGTCCCGCCGGGCCGGCGACAGCTCGCCGACCGCCGAGCGCACGCGGGCGGCGAGGTCGTTGGTCTCGGCCTCGGCCTCGGGCCCGGCGACCGGCGCCGGCGGGTCGCCCGGCCACGTGCGGTTCGCCCGCTGCGCCCACCGGCGGGCGATGTTGAGCGCGATGCCACACAGCCACGGCCCGAACCGCTGCGGTGTGCGCAGGCGGTCGAGGCCGACGAGCGCGACCACGATCGCCTCCTGCACGGCGTCGCCGGCCAGGTCGGCGTCGCCGAGGAGGCGGGTCGTGAGCGATCGTGCCGTCCGCTCGTGGCGGCGGACGGCCTCGGCGAACGCGGTCTTGTCGCCGGCGAGTGCGAGGCGGACCAGCTCCTCGTCCGCGAGCGTGTGCACGGTCGAACGGCTCACGTCCAGATAGTGCAGCCGATCGTCGTCGGGGTTCGCTCCCTTCGCGAGCTCGTGCGACCCGGCTCGTGCCACCGCAGCGGCGCCGGATCGGTCAAACTGGGGAGCCCAGGGGATGCGACCGACGTGAGGGGTGCGACGCCATGTCCGACGTGACCGAGACGCCGCTGCCGGGTGTGGGGGTGCGCCACGAGTTCACGACGGCGTCCGGTGAGCGGGTCGGGGTGATCTCCCACCGGGGAGGGCGACGCGAGGTGCTCGTCTACGACCTCGACGACCCCGACGCGTGCACGACGGTGCTGAACCTCACCAGCGAGGACACCCGCACGATGGCCGAGCTGCTCGGCGCGAGCCAGGTGAGCGAGGCGGTCAGCGCGGTGCAGTACCAGGTCGAGGGCCTGGCCATCGACTGGATCAGGATCCCGGACGGGTCCTCGCAGGCCGGCCGGTCCCTGGCCGAGGGCATGTACCGCACCAAGACCGGCGCGTCGATCGTCGCCGTCGTGCGCGACGAGACGACCGTCCCCGCCCCCGGCCCGGACTTCGCCTTCGCCGCGGGTGACGTGGTGGTCGCCGTGGCGACGACCACCGGCCTCGACCAGCTCCGAGAGATGCTCGAATCGTGAGCGGCCTGCTCGCCGCGGCGAGCAGCGAAACGGCCCTGGTGTTCGTGGAGCTCGGGTTCGTCGCGCTCGCCCTGTCCGCCCTGGCGCGTGCGGCCACCATGCTGGGCCTGACCGCCGTGCCGCTCTACCTCGTCGCCGGCCTCGCCTTCGGTGAGGGCGGCATCGTCCAGCTCCCGGCGAGCGAGGAGTTCATCTCGCTCACGGCCGAGATCGGCGTCCTCCTCCTGCTGCTCACCCTCGGGCTCGAGTACACGTCGAGCGAGCTCCAATCCGGGCTCCGGACGGGAACGGGCCCGGGCATCGTCGACGCGGTGCTCAACTTCACCCCCGGCTTCGTCGTCGGCCTGATGATCGGCTGGGAGGTGACCGCGGCGGTCCTCCTCGGTGGCGTCACCTGGATCAGCTCGTCGGGCGTCATCTCGAAGGTCCTGTCCGACCTCGACCGTCTGGGCTATCGGGAGACGCCGGCGATCCTCAACCTCCTCGTCATCGAGGACCTGGCGATGGCCGTCTACCTGCCGGTCGTGGCCGCGATGGTCGTCGGCGAGGACGCGGCGTCGACGGCGATCACCGTCGGGATCGCGCTGGTCGCGGTCGCGGTGTTCCTCTCGGCCGCCGTGCTGTGGGGCCATCACCTCAGCCGGCTCCTCGCCAAGGGCGGCAACGAGGAGCTCCTGCTCGCGGTGTTCGGCCTCACGCTGGTCGTCGGCGGTCTGGCCCAGCAGCTCCAGGTGTCGGCAGCCATCGGCGCCTTCCTCGTCGGCCTGGCGCTGTCGGGCACGACCCAGCACCGAGCCGGTGCACTGATCGAACCGCTGCGCGACCTGTTCGCCGCGACGTTCTTCGTGTTCTTCTCGTTCCAGATCGACCCCGCGGACCTCCCCGGTGTGCTCGTACCGGCGCTCGGCCTCACCCTTGCGACCGCAGCCGCCAAGATCGTGTCCGGCTGGGTCGCGGCCAAGCGCATCGGCGCCGGGGTGCGGGGCCGGGTGCGGGCCGGGACCGCGCTGATCGCCCGGGGCGAGTTCTCGATCGTCATCGCCGCGTTGGGCGCCACCCTGGCCGACGGCGGCCAGCTCGGCGCGCTGGCCGCGTGCTACGTGCTGCTCACCGCCATCGTCGGCCCGGTCGCCACCAAGTTCGCCGCCCAGCTCACCCCGGACCGCCTGGTCCAGCGCGCCCGCCGCCAGACGGCGGTCGCCGCCTGAGTCGGCTCGGCCCGGCGATCCCGATCGGTGCCCGACCTGCGGCACCGTCGGTTCCTATTCTTGACAAAGTTGATCAAGTTTTGCGAGTTTCGTGGCCGGGCCGCGCCGCGGCCGTCCCGGAAGGAGCGCCATGAGCACCACCGACGAGCTGATCGCCGCCAACGAGGACTACGCCGCGGGGTTCGACCGGGGCGCGCTGGCGATGCCGCCCAGTCGCCAGGTCGCGGTTGTCGCCTGCATGGACGCCCGCCTCGACGTCTACCGGCTCGCGGGGATCGACCTCGGCGAGGCGCACGTGATCCGCAATGCCGGCGGCGTCGTCACCGACGACGTGCTCCGCTCCCTCGTCATCTCCCAGCGTCTGCTGGGCACGACCGAGATCGTGCTCATCCACCACACGGACTGCGGGATGCTCACGTTCCGGGATGACGGCGTGAAGGACCAGGTCCTCGCGGACACGGGCCTGCGGCCGGCGTTCGCGCTCGAGGCGTTCGGCGACCCGGCCGAGGACATCCGCCAGTCGATCGCCCGGATCGAGGCCAGCCCGTTCGTGCCATCGAAGCAGGTGCGTGGCTTCGTCTACGACGTCGGGTCCGGCCGCCTCGACGAGGTGAAGCGGTAGCGAGCGACGCGGTCCGGGCGCACGGCCGATGAGCGCGACCCCGTCCTGGTGGCTCGACGAGGCGGCACACGCCGGGGCCGAGCACCTCGATCCCAGCTACGTGGCCGGCTACGAGCAAAAAGCCGGCTACGACCCGTCCGATGACGTGGGCGTCCTCGCCGGCCTCGGGATCGGCGCCGACTCGACCGTCGTCGACCTCGGCGCCGGCACCGGCGTGTTCACCGAGGCGATCGCGGCCCTCGCCGGTGCGGTCGTCGCCGTCGACGTCTCGCCGGCGATGGTCGAGGTGCTGCACCGCCGGGTGGCCGAGCGGCGGCTCGACAACGTGACCGTGGCCCACGCCGGCTTCCTGTCCTACGAGCACGACGGGTCGCCCGCCGATGCCGTCTTCACCCGCAACGCCCTCCACCAGCTGCCCGACCTGTGGAAGGTCATCGCACTCGACCGGATCGCCGGGATCGTCCGGCCCGGTGGCATCCTCCGCCTCCACGACCTCGTCTTCGACTTCGACGCCGATGAGGCCCACGAGCGCATCGAGGCCTGGATGTCGGGCGCGGTCGACGACCCTGCGGTCGGCTACACCGGTGCTGACCTCGCCGAGCACGTCCGTGCCGAGTTCAGCACCTACCGCTGGTTGTTCGAGCCGATGCTCGACCGCGCCGGCTTCGAGATCATCGATGTCGCGTACGTCCGCGCCGCCTACGGCGCCTACACCTGCCGCCGCCGCTGACCGGTCCGCTCTTCGGCGGGCGCGTGCACCAGGTCGTGACGGATCGGGCAGTCCGCAGCCTCGGTGCGGTTCGCGCAGGCGGGTGCGCACGTGGGCCCGCCACACCGGCGGCCCGAGGCGCGCGACGAACTCGGAGGTGGAACGGACCGAGACGTGCGCGGTCGTGTCGATGAGACGGGGAGGCGGAACGATCCGGGTGGCGCCTACGCTCGCGGCCGCCGATGCCCTCGAAGGACCCAGCAACCACCGATCAGCTGCTGCTCTCGGCGATCCGGGACGCGGCGCGGCGACCTCGTCCGGTATGGCGATCCGAGCGGACCTACGTGCTGGCCACCATCGCGGGGATCGTCGGGCTCGGGAACCTCTGGCGCTTCCCGGCGATGGTCGGTCGCCACGGCGGGGGCGCGTTCCTCGCGGCCTACGTGGTGTGCGTCCTCGCGGTGGCGGTGCCGCTCGCTGCGCTCGAGAGCGCGTGCGGCGGCCTGGCCCGTCGTTCCCCGGTCGGCTTGTTCCGGCGCGCCGCCGGTCGGGTCGGCGCGGTCGTCGGTTGGGCGACCGTCGCGATGACCGTCGTCATCCTCAGCTACTACTTCGTCATCACCGGATGGACGCTCGGCTACGCCATGGACGCGATCCTGGCCCGGCTCCGACCGTTCACCGAGTTCACCGAGGGCTACACGACGCTCTGGCTGTTCCTGCTCGTCGGCGGCGCCGTCTACGTCGTGCTCGGGCGCGAGGTCGCCGCCATCGAGCGGGCGAGCACCTACCTCGTCCCGGTGCTCGTCATCATGGTGGTCGGCCTCGCGGTCCAGGGCCAGACACTCGATGGCGCCGCCGAGGCCCGTTCCTTCTACGCCGGCGTGAGTGGCGAGGCGCTCACCGACCCGACCGTCTGGCGTGCCGCTGCCGGCCAGGCGTTCTACTCCGTCGGCGTCGGTCAGGGGATCCTGATCGCCTACGGCAGCTTCGTCCCCGCGGGCACGAACCTGCTGCGTTCGACCATGGTGATCGCGTCGGCGAACGGGCTCGTCTCGATCATCTCGGGGCTCATGGTGTTCGCCGTCGCGTTCACCTTCGACATCCCGCCGTCCACGGGCACGGAGCTCTCGTTCACCGCGTTCCCCCGTGCGTTCGCCGAGCTCCCGGCGGGCGGAGTCCTGGCCGTCGTGTTCTTCGGACTGCTGTTCCTCGCCGGGTTCACGTCCTGTCTCAGCGGCTCGGTTGTCGTGCTCTCGAGCCTCCGCGACGAGTGGGACCTCGGCCGCTCGGCGGCCGCCCGTTGGACCGTCGGTGTGATCGTGGTGCTCGGCGTGCCGTCCGCGCTCAGCTTCACCGACGCGGCATGGAGCCTGGCCGACCGACCCGTGCTCGACCGCGTCGACCAGCTCGCCGGTTCCGGTGTGATCGTCGTCCTCGGCCTCGCCGGTGCCCTGGTCCTCGCCCGCCGTCTGCCGAGACGTGCGGTGGCCGCGTCGTTCGGCGTCGACCCCGTCCGCATCGGTCGGGTGACCCTGGGGGCGACGACCGTCATCTCCTGGGCGGCGATCGTCCCGCTCGTCGCGCTTGCGCTGTTCGTCGTCGGCACGGTGGCCTGAGCCGATGTCGCGCATCGGGATCCTTCGCCGCCGTCGTCCGTCGATGTTGTTGGACCTGCGCCAGTCCGTCGCGTCGTTGCTCGGCGGCCCGCGTCGAGTGGTCCTGGCGGCCATCGCCGCGGCCGCCGCCGCGGGTGCGGCGGTCGCGGTGACCGCTCGGGGCCGCCAGCGGGCGTTGGCGCTGCCCGATCCCGGGCCGCTTGCCGCCGAGGCGGCGACGTCGGTCCACAACGCCGCCAAAGGCACCGTCATCTCCAGGGTTCGCGCGTCGTCGGATGTGGACGGTGAGCTCGTGCTCGGTGTCGTGCGCGATGCGATGGTCGACGCATCGCAATCCGGCGTCGACCTGATCTCGGCCGCCATCGGGGTCGTCGAGGGCGCAGGCGAGATCGCGCACCTCGTCGGTCGACCACGCGACGAGGTCGTCCGTGACGCCGCCGGGATCGCGGCCGAGGTGGCGACCGAGCGGGGTCGGACCGCGGGGGACCGGGTCCGGACGGTGCTCGCCCCGATCCTGGGCGCCTGAGGCGACGATCTCCCGATCCCGCCGGCATCGGGGTCGCCCGGCCGGAACCCGGTTGCCCGGACGGCGCCCGGCGGCTACACGACGGGGATGCTGTACATGGTGATCGAGCGGTACACGCAGGGGCCGGGGCCGGTGTACGAGCGGGCGGCCACCCACGGGCGGATGCTGCCCGGCGGGCTCCGCTACCTCGACAGCTGGGTGGTCGACGACGCCAACCTCGACCATTGCTTCCAGCTGATGGAGACCGACGACCCGACGTTGTTCGACGTGTGGGCGCAGCGGTGGCGCGGCCTCGGTGAGATCGAGGTCCACCCGGTACTGACGTCGGCCGAGGCCGCCGCCCGGGTGAACGTCACCTGGTCCGGCGACACCGGCTGATCCCACTCACCGCCGGGCCGCGGCCACGGCGTCCGGCGTCGTGGCGAGGTAGCGGCGGAAGCCCTCGGCCTCGGGTTCGAACCCGAGCTTCTCGTACAGCGCGTGGCCACCGTCGGCGGCGTGGCGCTTGTGGGACAGGAGCTGCACCTTGTTGCAGCCCGCGGCGCGCAGGTCGGCGATCGCCCGCTCGAGGACCGCGGTGGCGACGCCCCGCCGCCGATGGCGGTGATCGACGACGACCGCCTAGGAGAGCTGCGAGGGGCGCCCATGAAACATCAGGGCTACTCTGGCGGTGACCGACCGAAGGGTGGCTAGGGTTCCGCCGGTTCATCGACCGGGTCCGCGACCGAGCGCCACAGAAGGCCCACAAGACCGGGCTCGCACCTCATCGGAGAGAAGCCTCGAGGGGAGACGTCGGCGCTGCTTCGACGCGCCGATGAACCGGAGGCACTCCGAATGCCCGACCACCGATCCACCCGGGTCGCCCTGGCCCAGGCCCTGCTGGTCACCGTCCTGTGGAGCTCGTCGTGGCTCCTCATCCGCTTCGGGCTCGACGACGAGGGCCTCGAACCGGTCACCTTCGCCGGCCTCCGCTACGTGACCGCGGCGCTGGTGCTCCTCGGCGCCGTCGGTGCCGGACCCGCCCGGCGGGCCGCGATCCGCCGCATCGATCGCTCGACCGCCCGGCGGCTCGTGCTGCTCGGCGTCATCTTCTACGCCGTCACCCAGGGCGCCCAGTTCGTCGCCATCGACCACCAGCCGGCGGCGACCACCAGCCTGCTCCTGTCGTTCACACCCCTGATCGTCGCCGCGGGGTCGGGCATCGCTCTCGCCGAGCCGCCGACGGCCCGCCAGGTCGGAGGGGCGATCGCGGTGGCGGTCGGTGCCGTCGCCTACTTCGGTGATGCGCTCGCCGCCACGACGATCGGCATGATCGCCGCACTCTGCGGCCTGGCCGGCAACGCCGCGGGCTCGCTGCTCGGCCGCCGGGTCAACCGTGACGACACGCTGCCCTCCAGCGTGATCACCGCGCTCAGCATGACCGTCGGCGCGGTGATCCTCCTCGGTGTCGGTCTCGCCGTCGAGGGTGTGCCGTCGCTGTCGGTGCGGGCGTGGGCCATCGTCGGCTGGCTCGCCGTGGTCAACACCGCGGTGGCCAACACGTTGTGGAACCGGAGCCTGCGCCACCTCACGGCGGTGCAGTCGGCGGCGGTGAACAACACGATGTTGATCCAGATCGCCGTGCTCGCCTGGGTGTTCCTCGACGAGGCGCTCGGCCCGCTCCAGGTCGCCGGCATCGTGTGCGTCTCCGCCGGTGTCGCGGTCGTGCAGCTCGCCGGCAGCCGGCGCCCGGTGGCGCCCGCTCCCGGCCGATCGGGCCCTCAGCGCAGCTTCGACCCCGACACGACGAAGTAGAGGAGGGCGTACACGAACCCGCCGTTGCTGCGGGCCCGGTCCATGCCCCGGTCCCAGGCGTCGAGCTCGTCACCGGTGAACGGGTGGTGGTGCTGCCAGAGCCGGGGCCAGTCCGGCAGACCGAACGCATCGTCGGGGTCGGTGAGGCACAGCGGGAAGGCGTCGATCGTGACGTCGCCGAGGCCGGCCGCGGCGAACGCGGCGGGCAGCGTCGACGCAAGGCGACCGTTGCGGTAGCCGATGTCGCGGCGCAGCGCCTTCACCCGGTCGACCAGGTGCCGATCGACGCCCGGGACCTCGATGACCAGGCTCTCCTGGTCGGGGTCGGCGACGACGAGTCGTCCACCGGGTCGCAGGACCCGGACCGCCTCGCGGAGCACGCCCGCCGGGTCGGCCAGGTGCTGGAGCACGCGGTCGGCCCTGACCGCGCCGAGCGACCCGGTGGCGATGGGCAGCGCGTGGGCGTCGCCCGTCGTCACCGCCACGCCCCGGGCGGCGGCCGTCGCGCACATCGCCCGCGACCGGTCGATGCCGATGCAGCGATCGGTGCCGACGAGCGCCGCGTCGGCGCCCGGCCCGCAGCCGAGGTCGAGCACCGGAGCGGCCCCGCCGACCAGCTCCCGCATCCGGGCCTTGTACGCAACGACCTGCGGCCAGCGGTCGATCCGCTCCTGCCACGCCACCGCCTCGCCGGGATCCGGGCTGGCGTCGACGTCCCCATACGTCTGGCTCATCACGCACAGTGTCGCCGTCCCGGAGCCGCGGCGCCGGGTCCGGTCCAGGGCGGCCCGTCAGGCGCCGTCGTGGCAGACGACCTCGAGCATGATGCGGTGGGGGTCGAGGACGTAGGCCGCGTCGTGGTCGCCGTACTCGGGGAGCTCCCGCGGCGCGTGGACGACCTCGAGTCGCCGATCGACCGTCCACCGGTGGGCCTCGTCGACGATCTCACGGCCCTCGACCATGAACGACAGGTGCTGGAGGCCCGGCCGATGCCGTGAGTACTCCGCCGGTTCGAGCGCCTGGGAGAAGAACAGCTGGGCACCCACGGCGCCGTCGGGCCCGTAGTTGAACTCGCCGGTCGTGCCCGGGAACCACTCGCGCATCCCGACGATGGCCATGAGCTCGTCGTAGAGCTCCTTCGCCGCGGCGAGGTCGGGGACCCCGATGCCGATGTGGTCGATGAGGCCGGTGCGCGTCATGCGTCGTCCCTGGGAAGCTGCCTCGGATGGTCTGCCCGCGTCCGGGACCGGCGAACGGCAACGTGGCCCGACCCTCGTCGTTCTACCGCGGGCCGGGCCACTGCTCAGAGGAACCGGGCCGACCAGAGCATGGACATCAGGTCGGCGTCGGGGGAGTGGCGTACGGATGAGGTGGGTCGCGGAGGTGGGTCCGGGTGGCGCTCCGTGCGGATCTCGGGGCGCCACCCGGCGGGGTGCGCGGTCAGCGGGACCGTGCGATCACCAGGCGTTCAGAGCGACGACGTGTCGGATGCCTCGCTCGTCTCGGATGCCTCGCTCGTGTCGTCGGTCGAGTCGTCGGAGCCGGCCGGGCCGCCCCGACCGGGCCCGCCGCGGCCGCCGCGGCCCTCACCGCAGTCCTCGTCGGTCATGCCGTCGTCGGTCGTCGAGTCGTCCGTCTCGTCGGTGGTGGTCTCGTCGGTGGACTCGGTCGAGTCGGTCACGGTGTCCTCGGTGACGGTCGTGTCGTCCGTCGAGTCCTCCTGGGCGCCGGCGAGCGTCGCGCCGCCGAGCCCGAGCACCCCGACCACCGCCGCGGTGGCGGCGAGGTACTTGAGGTCGAACTTCATGGGGCTGCACCTTTCGTGGTGTCCGGTTGGTGCAGCCATCGAAGCGACCGGCCCTCACAAGCCCCGGAGACCGACCCGGGAGCTTCCCGAGAATCCGCCGCCCCCGTCGGGACCTCCCCGAACTGGCCTACCGATCTGCGCCGTGGACGTCGGCGGGGTCCAAGGGCGATCGCAGGCCAGAACGGGCCGGTGGGTGGGCGGGGAGCGGGTCAGCGGGTGGGCGGGGAGCCGGTCAGCGGGTGGGGTCGGGTGGGGCCGTGTCGAGGTCGCGGGAGCGCAGGACGACCCACAGCAGCCCGGCCGCGCTGAGCTGGACGGCGGCGCCCGCCGCGATGGCGACTCTCGTCGACGTCGCCTCGGCGAGCAGGCCTGCCCCGAGCGATCCCACGACCATCATCCCCCGGGTCACGACCCGGCCGGTCGTGTTCACCCGGCCGAGCAGGCGGTTCGGCGTCAGCCGCTGCTGGAGGGCCCGCAGGACGGGCAGGAGCACGCCGACCGGCATGCCCCCGAGGAACCAGAGCAGCGCGAGGACCGGCGGCGACGGGGCGGCGGCGACGCCGAACGTCGCCGCCGCGGACATCGCGGCCGCGCCG
>JAXHUH010000035.1:0-10835 GCA_034211175.1 Actinomycetota bacterium | reverse complement strand
TCGGGTCCGCGTGGAGCCTCATCGACCCCGCGCTGCGGGCCGCGCTCGAGCCCGTGGGCTGGGCCGGCGACGACCCGACCCTGCCGTGGACGATCTCCGGGACCGACGGCGGCGACCGCCTCCGGGCGGTCGCCGCCCGCTGCGGAGACACGACCCGGCTCATCGCCATGAGCGCCGACGCCGGACGGCTGGCGTCGGTGTTCGGCATCGACGGGTCCCGTCTCACGCTGGCCCGCGCCCGCGACCTCGGCGAGCTGGCCGCGATGGCCGACGCCGAGGTGCGGCCCGAGCGCCCGTGGTTCGACCGGGCCACGATCGACGCCGTCGCCGCCGGGATCCTCGCGCTGCGCCAGGCCTGCACCGATCTCGAGAACGCCCGCCGCCGGGCGTCCGACGTCTTCACCGAGGACGTGCTCGCACTCGATCTCGAGGGCATCGCGAGCCAGGTCGGCGACGGCCGCAGCTGGCTCCCCCACCGCAAGGTCGCCCGGGCGGACCGCCAGGCCCTCGGCCGCGCCACCCGCGAGGGCAGGGTCGACGGGGTCGTGCTCGAACGGCTGGACGACGCCATCGCCTGGCAGCAGGCGACCGAGGCGTTCGTCCACGCCGAGGCGACCCATGCCAACGTCGCCTCGAGCCCGCTGTACGCGGGCCAGGCCACCGACTGGCACCGCCTCGCGGACGCCCACGGCGCCGCGTCCCGGGCGGTGGAGCTCGTCGGCGACGAGGCCGATCCGGGGACCGCGGCCAACCTGCTGTCGTCCAACGTGCCGATCCACCCCGAGCTCGCCGAGCGCGGCCGGGGCCTGCGCGACGCCGTCACCGCCTGGCTCGACGAGGTGGAGGCGCTGCTCGGCCTCGGCGACGAGGTGTCGCTCGTGCCGCTCGGCGACCTCGGGGCCTGGTGCGGCCGCGTGGCGAGCATCGCCGACAGCGCCGCCAACGCCATCGACCAGGTCAGCGCCGCGGTCGGCCGCCCGCTCGACCTCGACGCGACCCGCGCCGCGCTCGACCACGTCGCCGGGCTGCACCGCACGTACCGGACCGTCGAGGAGGCCGCGCGCGACGCGTGGCACCTCCTCGGCGAGCACTACCCCGAGGCACCGGCCGACTGGGCGGCGCTCGACGCCCTCCTCGAGCGCATCGAGAGGGCGAGAGCCGCGCTCGGAGGCGCCGTGCCCGAGCGACTCGCGTCCCGGCTGCTGGCCCAGCCCGTCGACACCGGGCCGCTGGCGGCGGCCGTCGATGCGTGGCGCGTGGCGGCCGACGCGGTCGCCGACGCCTTCACCGCCCCCCGCCGCCACGATGTCGCCCGTTCCCTCGAGGGCACGTTCGAGTCCATCGCCGCCGTGCTCGACCGGCTCGTCGACCACGGCGCGGACCTCGCGCTCCACGCGCGCCAGGAGCGCCTCCTCGACGAGCTCGACGACGTCGGCGTCGGGGCGCTGGCCCACTGGTGCGTCGACCACGGCATCGGCGGCGGCCACGCCTGGCAGATCGTCGAGACGCGCCTGCTGAGCCGGTGGGCGGCCGACGTGCTCGACCGCGCCGCCCCCGCGTCCCGCGACGGCGACCCCGACCACCTCGAGGAGCTGCTCACCGAGTACCGGGGGCTCGACCGCCGCAGCGGGCTCGCACGCACCGCGGACGCCCGCCGGGCAATCACCCCGCCCCGGCCGACCGACCTCGACGCGCTCCGGTCGATCGACGACCTCCCCGAGCTGCTGGAACGGGGCGGCGACGTCATCCGCGCCGCGTTCCCGTGTGTGGTGGCGACCGTCGAGCAGGCCACCACGCTGCTGCCACCCGACTGGGTCACCGATGTCGTCGTCGCCGACCTCGCGCAGCGGCCGAGCGAGGCCCGCCTCGCCGCCGTCGCGGCACGGGGTGACCAGCTCGTCCTCGCCGTGCCCGACGATGCCGCCGAGGCAATGGAGGACCGGCTGGGCCGCGTCGGGTTGCGGACCGACCACCGCAGCCGCCACCCCGACCTCGCCCTCGGCGCCCGCCGCTACCCGTGCGCCGGCGCCGACGACCGGCCCCGCGGCGTCGGCGTGGTCGCCGACGTCGCCGGGACCGACGCCCCCACCCGCATCGCCGAGCTCGTCCGGGCCGACCAGCGGGCCGACACCCGACGCCGACTCGCGGTCGTGGTCGCCAGCGAGGACGACGCGGTGGAGGTCGAGGCCGCGCTGGCCGCCGACGTGACCCGAACCGTGCCCGTCGTCGCGGGCACGCCGTCCGAACTGGCGGGGGCGTCGGCCCGGACCGCCATCGGCTGGCTCACCGGCGCCGACCCGGCGACCGACCGGGCCGTGGCCGAGCGCGCGCTGGCCATGGCCAGCGAGCGGGTCGAGCTGCTCCTCGGGCCCGGCGCCGTCGCGCCCGACACCGACGGCGGCGATCCGCTCCCGTTCGAGGTCCACCCGATCGTCAGCGAGGTCGCGGCCCTGCTGCGGGCCGACGGGCTCTCCGTCGAGGTGACGGGTCGGCGGACCCACCGCTGCGACCTGCTCGTCGGCCATCCCGACGACGAGGGACCCCGTGTCGCCATCGAGCTCGACGAGCACGCGTTCGATGCCGCGCCCCACCTGCGGGACCGGGTGCGGCTCGGCCAGGAGGAGCTCCTCCGGCGCGGGCTCCACCACCACCAGGTCTGTGCGTCGCGTTGGCTGCTCGACCGCGACGGCGAGCTCGCCCGGGTCCACGAGACGCTCGACCGGGTGCTCCGCTCCGCCCGACCCGCGCCGGGGGCGATCGACGACGAGGCCGGGGACGGCCCGTCGACGGTGGCCGAGCGCAACCCCGATGACGACACTGCCGACCACACAGCCGACAACGACACCGCCGGCGACCGGTCGGCGGCCGCCCGCCGGCCCCGGCCACCGCAGCCGTCGCCGCCGGCCGCGGTCCCGGCCGACGCGTCGGGCCTTCCGGCCTGGGCGAGCGCGTACACGGCGGCCGACCTGTCCCACACCAACCGCCCGGCGATCGACCAGCCCGTCGCCCGCCCGATGCTCAACGACCTCGTCCGGGACATCGTCGACATCGAGGCCCCGGTCCACCGCGAACGGGTGCGGGAGCTCGTCCTCGCCGCCTGGCCCGCACCGCGGACCGCCGCGGACGTCATCGACGCCGCGCTCGGTGAGCTCGCGGCGGCCGGCCTGTCGGTCGACGCCGACGGGATCGTCACGGTGCCGGGACGGGTGCCCGGCCCGGTGCGCCTGCCGACGGCCGATCTGCGCACCCGCCGGGCGGTCGCCCACGTGCCGCTGGCCGAGCTCGGCCGGGCGGTCCACCACCTGCTCGGCGAGGCACCGGAAGGCTGCACCCGCGACGACCTCGTCGACCGCCTGGCCGCGCTGTACCGGTGGGAGGCCGGGGATCGGCGCCTGAGCGAGGCCGTCGACACGGTCGTGTCCCACTTCGTCGCGGCCGGCCACGTGACCGACGACGGCACCACCCTGCGCCGCCAGATCTGAGCACCTCCGGCCGCCCCTCGCGTCGGCCCGGTACCCGGGCGCGCGGTCGCCATGCGATCGGGTGACGGCGTGCGGATTACGCTCGCCCCCATGGCCGATGCCGACGGGGAGGACGGTGGCCCCGACCACCACATGAGCGACGCCGAGGCGCTGATGTGGCACGTCGAGGAGGACCCGCTGCTCAGCTCGAACATCGGCACCGTCCTGCTGTGTGACGGCCCGATCGACCACCGGGCGCTCCGCCGACGGATGGCCGCCGCGGTGGCGGCCGTGCCCCGGCTTCGGGAGCGGGTGGTGGCCGGGCCGACCGGGCTCGCCGTCCCCCAGTGGCGGGTCGACACCGACCTCGACCTCGACCACCACGTCCGCCACGTGGCGCTGCCCGCGCCGGCGACGGACGCCGCGCTGTGGGACCTCTGCGCCCACCTGATGGCCGATCCGCTCGATCGCAGCCGGCCGCTGTGGCAGTTCTGGGTCATCGACGGGGTCGGCGGTGACCGCGGCGCGCTGCTGGTCAAGCTCCATCACACGGTCGTCGACGGCGAGGGTGCGCTGCGCCTGGCCGAGCAGTACCTCCTCGCCGAGGCCGACGCGGCCGAGCCGCCCGAGGTCGATCTCGACGCGGTGCTGGCCGCGGCCGCCGAGGCCGAGGCGCAGGCCGGCGGGCACCGACGCAGCACCGATGGGGTCGACGAGGGGCCGGCAGCGCCGTTCGACGCAGTCGGCAACGTCCTCGGGGACGCGCTGCGCCGCCCGCTCGGCGGCATGCGCCGCCTCGCCGCGGAGGTGATGATGACCGCGGCCGACCCGGCCCGGGCGCCCGAGGTCGGGAGCCAGGTCCTGGACACGGTGCGGACCCTCACCGACCAGCTGTCGACCGGCGGGCGCGACGGCGGCTCACCGCTGTGGCGGGCGCGTTCGCGGCGGAGGGTGCTGCTGCCGTTCTCGCTGCGGCTCGAGCCGGTGCTGGCCGCGGCCCGTGGTCTCGGCGGGACGGTCAACGAGCTGTTCCTCGCGGCGGCGGTGGAGGCAGCGGTGCGCTACCACGACGACCGGGACGTGCCGCTCCAGACCCTGACCGCGACGTTCGCGATGAGCGCCCGTGGCGGCGTGGCGTCGGCGCCCCCGAACGCGTTCACCCTGGCGAAGGCCAGGCTGGCCGCGACCTACGCGGATCCCGCCGACCGCTTCGCCCAGGTCGCGGAGGTCCTGCGCGCCGTCCGGGAGGACGTGCCGGCCGACGGCAACCCGGTCGACGGTCTCGCCGGGGTCGCCAACCTGCTCCCCACGCCGTGGCTCACCCAGCTGGCGCGGTCCCAGACCCGTCACGTCGACTTCGCCACGTCGAACCTGCGCCACGCCCCGTTCCCGGTCCACCTCGGCGGGGCGAAGGTGCTGGCCAACCACCCGATCGGACCGCTGGCCGGCACGGCGTGGAACTGCACCCTGATGTCGTACGACGGCTCGCTCGACGCCACCCTGCACGTCGACCCGAAGGCCGTCGACAGCCCGGGCGAGCTGCGCGACCATCTGCTCGAGTCGTTCGGCGACCTGATGGCGGCGGCCGGGGCCGACGCCGAGGGCCTCACCGCGCCGGGCTAGGCCCCGCCGCGCCGGCTGCGGCGCGACGCATCGGCTCAGCCGCGGCGGCCGCCGCGATCACCCCGGCCCCAGCCGTCGTCGCGGCCTCCGCGGCCGCGATCGTCGTTGCGGCCACCGCGGCCACGATCGTTGTTCCGGTCGCCACGGCCGCGCCGGTCCTCGAAGCGCTCGCGGGCACCGTCGGCGAACTGGCCGATGCGCTCGCGCAACTCCTCGCGCAGGTCACGTCCCCCGCGACGCCCGTCGTTGCCGTCGCCGTTGCCGTTCTGCGGTGGCTGGCTGGCGGGCGGAGCCGTCGCCGGAGGAGCCGTCGTGGGCGGCACGGTGGCCGGGGGCACGGACGAGGTCGGCGGGGTCGTCGGGGGCGCCGTCGTCGGAGGAGCCGTCGTCGTCGGAGGAGTTGTCGGGGGTGCCGTTGTCGGAGGAGTCGTCGTCGGCGCGGTCGCGGGGACGAGCAGCTCGGTGGCCGGCGGGGACGGCGGTGGCGACGCCACGACGGGAGCAGCGCTCGTCGGAGGTGCGGTCGGCGGGGGCGCGACGGCGAGCGGGGACGGCGAGCCGCCGCCGGTCTCCGGTCGGGCGATCGGGACGTCCCCGGCCGGGACGTCGTCGGCCCGGTCGGGGTCGTCCGTCGTCGACACCAGCCCACCGCTGTCGTCGCCCTCGCTGGCCGCGATCAACGCCGGGATCGCCGCGATCATCACGGCGCTGGCGACCACGGCCAGGACCTTGATGCCGTGTTGCCCGACGAAGCTCTCGAGACGCCGGCCGAGCAGCGTCGACCCCGCCCGATCCGGTCCCTGCGGTCCGCTCATGATGTACCCACGATCGATGACTCCCGTTGGTTTGGCCGGACGTGCGGACCGTGTGGTGCGTCGCGCCCCTGGTCACACGGCAACGCCCGGTCACACGGCAACCCCTGGTGACACGGCCTCATCGCGGGGTCACGATGCAGCCGCCGATCCGATCGCCGCCCGGGCGGCGACAACCCGGCTTGCCCTCGCCCGCGATCAGCTCGACCTCGGCGTCGTCGACCCGCACCCGCACCGACGATGCCGGCCCGTCGGTCACGACGACGTCGTCGGCCTCCACGTCCACGACCTCGATCGTGCCGTCCGCGCCCATCTCGACGGTCAGCTCGATCCCGGCGACACGAACCCGCCACCGGGTGGTCCCGCTGCCGGCTGACTCACCGTCGCGGTCGTCGTCCTGCCCGTTCGACACGGCCTCGTCCCGGTCGTCGTCGAGGCCGCCGCCGGGCTCGCGCCCTTGGTCGAGGCCGTCGCCGACCGCGGGTGCCGGGACCGACACGACCGGATCCGCGTCCCCGCCGTCGCCGTTCGTGTCGCCCGACGGACGTTCGACGGGGGCCTCGCTCACGGTCGGGACGCCCGGCGGGGGCGCCGTCGTGGCCGGCGCCGACGTGGCGCCTGGGGCCACCTCGCCCTCGGCGGGGGGCTGCGCCACGGTCGACGAACCGGTCCCCGGGCCCTCGGCGATCGACGATCCCGGCCGCATCACCACCGTCGTCTCCATCCCGGGACCCGAACCGGCGGTGGCCGACGGGACGGGGTCCCGGTCGGCAACCGGCGCGCCGTCACCGTGCGTCGCCGACGAGGCCGACGTGGCCGGGGCACCTCCCGCTGCGACGACCCCGGTCTCGGGTGCACCGCTCGCCATCACCGCCACCGCGACGACCGCCGCGGACACCGCCCCGGCGAACGACGCGAACCGGACGCCGGTGCGACGGGCCCGCGCCCGTGCGTAGCGGGGCCGCAGCTCGCGCAGCACCTCGTCGGCGCCGCGGGACGGCGGGGCCAGCCCACCGAGCGCCTGCGCCAGGTGTTCGTCGCCCGGATCGCGGCCCGTCGGCTCGTCGCCGAGCGGATCGAGGCGCCGCGGATCGTCGACGCTCATCGCTTCGTCCCCGGCGAGCTCGTGCGCGTCGTGCCGGGGTCGGGCCCGGTGGCTCCGCTCGACGAGCCGTCGGGTTCGCCGGGCGTCGCGTCATCCGCCGCATCGGCCAGGGGTTCGGGCTCGAGCACCGAGCGGAGCCGGTTGCGGCCGGCGTGGAGGTGGTACTTCACCGCACCCGACGACAGCGACATCGTCTCGGCGATCTCGGCGACCGACAGGTCGGCCACGTAGTGGAGCGACACGGCGATGCGCTGCTGGTCCGGGAGCGCAGCGAGCGCCCGCTGGAGGCGGTCGTCGGGGGGCTCGGGCAGCTCGTCGACCAGACGCGCGTCGCCCCACAGCCGCTCGGTCGCCCGGGCCCGGCGCTCCTCGCGCCGCAGGTGGTCACGCATTCGGTTGATCGCCACCCTCCGGATCCATGCGACCGGGTTGTCGTACCGGGACACCTTCCGCCACCTGACGTAGGCCCGTTCGAACCCATCCTCCACGCAGTCCGCGGCCAGCTCCGCGTTCCCGCACGCGACCGTGAGCGATCGCACCAGCGGCCCGTAGTGCGCTCGGAAGATGTCGTCGAAGTCGGCGGCCTCGGCCGCCGGGCCAACCCCGATGGGTCGTTCCTCCTGCGTAGTCACGACGCTCGCCGCCCACCGGTTTGGTGTCGCCCGGACGGGCGAGGTGCGCCACGGGCATTGTGCCGGCTCGGTCGACCGCTCGGAACCCGCGACCCCACCACCAGGAGTGGTGTGCCAACAACACGACGCGCCGGGCCAGGGAGCCGGCCGCGGCCTCACGGCTCGGGTGACGAGGGCTCGCCGACGTCATAAGGTCGTGCCATGGCCGGATCCGCTGCGATCTTCGATCTGGATCGGACCCTGCTCGACGGCGGGTCGTGGCCGGTCATCGACCGGGCGCTGCGAGACACCGGCGTCCTGCCCGACCGCGACATCCCGCTGTTGGCGCCGCTCGTCGGCCTGTTCCGGGCCGTGGGCGAGACGGCGTTGACGATGCAGCTCACCCGACGGGCGTCGCGGGCGGTGAAGGGCTGGTCGGTGGGCAGCGTCCGGGAGGCGGCGATCGCCGCCGCCGACCCGCTGATCGCCGAGCTCCAGCCGTACGTGCCGGGGCTGCTCGCCATGCACCGCGACGCCGGCCAGCAGCTCGTACTCGCCACCACGACCCCCGAGGCGTTCGTCGCCCCGTTCGCCGAGCGGCTCGGCTTCGACGCCGTGGTCGCCACCCGCTACCGCGAGGTCGACGGACGCTTCGACGGCACCATCGACGGCGACTTCGTCTGGAACCGGGGCAAGAAGAAGGCGGTCGTGGCGTGGGCCGAGGAGCACGGCGTGTCGATGCGCCGCAGCTACGCCTACTCCGACAGCTTCTACGACGCACCGCTACTCGCCGCGGTCGGCCACCCGACGGCGGTGAACCCCGACCCCCGCCTGTTCGCGCTCGCCCAGCTGAAGGGCTGGCCGATCCGCCACCTCGACAAGCCCGACGGGGTGCTCAAGGTCGTCGGGCGCGAGCTGCAGGAGCTGATGCGGCCGTTCCTCCACCCGGCGCTGATCCCCAACGCCCGCATCCACATCGACGGCGTCGAGCACATCCCCACCGAGGGCCCGGCGATCCTGTGCGCCAACCACCGCAGCTACTTCGACCCGACCGTCCTGTTGCTCGCCGCGGCCCGCCGCGGCCGCAACGCCCGGTTCCTCGGCAAGCGCGAGGTGTTCGAGGCCCCGATCGTCGGCACCGTCGTGCGGGCGTTCGGCGGCATCAGCGTCGACCGGGGCAGCGGCGCCGACACCCCGCTGCTCGAGGCCGCACGGGCGCTCGAGGCCGGCGAGCTGGTCGCCCTCATGCCCCAGGGCACCATCCCCCGGGGCGAGGAGTTCTTCGACCGCGTGCTGCGGGGCCGATGGGGCGCGGTCCGCCTCGCCCGGATGACCGGGGCGCCGATCGTGCCGGTCGGGCTGTGGGGCACCGAGCGGGTGTGGCCCCGCAACGCCCGCCTGCCCAACCTCGACGTGCTCGACCCGCCCGAGGTGACGGCGTGCGTCGGCGAGCCGTACACGGTCGAGATCGACGACGTCGCCGACGCCACCGTCGACCTCATGGAGCGGATCGTCGCGCTCCTGCCCGAGGAGGCCGGCGAGCCCTTCGTGCCCACGGCGGAGGACCTCGCCCGCACCTACCCGCCGGGCCACGCGAGCGGCAACGGCGAGGTCGCCGGGGCCCACGCCGGCAGCTGATCGACTCGCCGGCGCTGCGCCGGCCCGGCGGCGGTCGGGGCGAGTACGGTCCCGCGGATGCAGACCCGCAGGATCGGACGGTTCGAGGTGTCGGCGGTCGGCCTCGGCTGCAACAACTTCGGCATGCGACTCGACGCCGAGGGGACCAACGCCGTCGTCGGCGCCGCGCTCGACGCCGGCATCACGTACTTCGACACCGCCGACGTCTACGGCGGCGACGGGCGCTCGGAGGAGCTGCTCGGCGCCGCGCTCGGCGCCCGGCGCGACGAGGTCGTGCTGGCCACCAAGTTCGGCATGGGTGGGATGCCCGAAGGCGTCGGTGGCGGTGACCCGTCGTGGGTGCGCCAGGCGTGCGAGGCCAGCCTCCGCCGGCTCGGCACCGACCGCATCGACCACTACCAGCTCCACCAGCCGGACCCGACGACGCCACTGGCCGACACGATGGGCGCGCTCGACGAGCTGGTGCGCGAGGGCAAGGTGCTCGAGGTCGGCTGGTCGAACGCCACGGCCGAGGGCATCGACGAGGCCGCGGCGTTGGCCGCCGATCGGGGGCTGGCGCCGTTCGTGTCGGTCCAGAACCGCTACAGCGTCATGACCCGGGACCCGGAGACCGGGGGCGTGCTCGACGCCTGCCGCCGCCACGGCGTCGCGCTCGTCCCGTTCTTCCCGCTCGAGTCGGGCCTGCTGACCGGCAAGTACGCCGGCGGCGCACCGGAGGGCAGCCGCCTGAGCGTCCCCCGCTTCGCCGAGCGGTTCCTCGACGACGACCGCCTCGCCACGGTGGCGCGCCTCACCGAGGTGGCGACGGCACACGGGCGGTCGATCCTGGAGCTGGCGATCTCGTGGCTGGTCGGCGTCGACGGCGTCGCGTCGGTGATCTGCGGCGCGACCCGACCCGAGCAGATCGACCAGAACGTCGCCGCCGCCGGCTGGTCGATCGACCCCGACACCCGCGCCGAGATCGACCGCATCGTCACGGCCTGAACCCACCCACGGCGGGGTCGGGGCGGTCGGTCCAGTCGACCCACGAGGTGTCGGTCGCGGCGAGGTAGGCGTCGACGGTGCGGCCGAGGGTCGAGAACAGGTTCTCCGGGCCGATGTGGTCCAGGAGGCCGTAGTCGGCGAGGCGGTCCTTCGCCGGCCCCTTCAGCTCGGCGAGCACCAGCCGGACACCGCCGCCGTGGCGCGCCGCGAGCTCGTCGAGCAGGGACTCGAGCATCTCCGCGCCGGTCGTGTCGACATCGGTGATCGGCTCGGCCGCGAGCGCGAACCATCGGGCGCCCGGGTGGTCGTCGAGCACCTCCAGCACCCGCCGACGGAAGTGGTCGGCGTTGCCGAAGAACAGGGGTGCGTCGAACCGGAACAGCACCAGCCCCGGCACCTCACGGGCGTCCGTGTGGCGGCCCGTGTCGTGGTAGCCCTTGCGCCCGTCGATGCGTCCGAGCACGGCGTCGTAGGGGCGGCGCGTCCGCCGCACCAGGTCGGCGAGGGCGAGTGCCACGGCGACGACGATCCCGAGCAGCGGGCCGAGCGCGACGACCCCGACCGCGGCGCCAACGGCGAGGAGCCCCTCGGAGGGACGGAC
>JAXHUH010000034.1:0-14637 GCA_034211175.1 Actinomycetota bacterium | reverse complement strand
CCCGATGGTCCGATGTCGACGGGAGCGGGTTCGGCCGATCGGCGCCCGGGGGTCCTGTCGGTGCCCCCGACTCACCCAAGACGCCTTGTGCCCGGAGGGAAAGCTACCCCCGGCGGCCACACTCGCTCGTTCCGTCTCGGCATCGCCCGCTCTGTACCTGACACGAAGTCAACAACGATCGTCATGAATTCGCAACGCCTTGGTCACGATCGACCAGTGGCCTGGCCGTTTCCGTGCCGGCATCGCACTGGACTGACCAACGGAACGTCAACACGGCGGTCGACGTTCCCGACGTGGACGAACGCCGGTCACACGTCGAGGCGGACCCAGCACCCATCCGCCGCACCGCACGTCGACGAACATGCATCAGACGTGCGAACCCGCTTCTCCGGCGACGAACCATGGAGCAGGACGTTCCGACACCATTGATTCGAGAACCAAGGTTCTCAGGCCGCGATAGACGGATGAGACCGCAAACAATGGAACCTCATTCCGGAAAAGGGTCCCACGCCACCGGGGCCGTCGCCAGGTGACGTCGGAGCTCGTCGGCGACCTCCCCGCGGGCGAGGCCCGACACACCGCCTCGGGGCGCCATCGACGGGCTGAGCCTCCCGACCGGGTCGGCGACCCACTCCACGTCGCCCGGCTCCCGATCGGTCAAGCGCTCGGCGAGCGGCTCGAGCGCGACCCTCGGGCGCACCGCCCGCGACGAGAACTGGACCCAGGTCTCGTAGCGGTACGTGAAGCGGAACCCCGCACCGTGGACGACGAGCACCGCCGTGCGATCGGTCGCGTTGTGCAGGGCCATCGGGTGGAGGTGCTCGAAGCGGTAACCGACGAAGCGGTGGCCACCGAGGTCCCGGAGGCCCTCCGGCACCGTGACGACGGCGAGATCGAGGTCGAGGTCCTCGTCGATGGTGACGTCGCCCGCCCGGATGGCGGCCTCGCTCGCGGTGAGGGCACGGTCCTCGTCGACCCAGAGGTCCTCGCGGCCCTCGGGGCGTTCGACGATCTCGACGAGGAGCTCGAGGCCCTCCCGGTAGAGCCGGGCGCATCGTTGCGTCTCGTCGGCGGGCAGGTCCACGAGCGGACTGCGCGCGGGGTCGGCGAGGGCGTCGATGATCATCGAGGCGCGCGCCGCCCGACGGTCGCGGTAGGTGCCGAAGTCGCCGGCCGCCGCCACGTCCTCGAGCAGCTCCCGGCGGGCGAGCGCCTCGTCGGGCGAGCACAGTGCGAACAGCCCGACCAGGCCGTCCTGGTCGAAGTGGTTGTTGGTCACGACGTCGGCATCGACCTCGTCCGCCGTCGGGTCGTCGAGGAAGCGGAACGCCATCTGCGCCGACAGGTCGGCGCGATGCTCCGGCGCGACGGGCTGGCCCGGCCAGTGCGACAGGGTGAGGACCGTGGCCGCGTTCGGGGAGCCGTCGACCACGATGTTGGCGGTCGACACCGTCTGCTCGTAGGGCACGTACCGGCGGGTTCGCATCGCCGGAACGTAGGACCTCAGGCCCACTCGAGGTCAAGGGACACTCGGCGGCCGTCCGCCGGCGGTGACGTGACTCCTGGCCGTCGGGTCGTCGCACCACGCCGCCGCGGGCTACAACCCAGCCCATGACGGGCTCGGGTACGGCGGCCGACACGGCCATCACGATGATCGCGACGGACCTCGACGGCACGCTGCTCGGCGCCGACCAGGCCGTCTCCGAGCGCACGGTCGCCGCGCTGCGCGCCGCGACGGCCGAGGGCATCCACGTGGTGGCGGCCACCGGTCGGGGCTGGTCGGCCGCCCTTCCCCCGCTCGCGCCGACCGGCGTCATCGAGCTGGCGGCATGCTCCAACGGCGCCGTGCTGTACGACGTCGCGGCCCAACGGGTCGACCTCGCCCGGGAGATCACCGGGGACGTCGCCCGGGCCGCGGCGGAAGCGCTGCACGGTGCCGTCGACGGGGTCGGCTTCGCCTGGGAGACCATCGACGGCTACGGGTGCGATGCCCGCTTCGCCGCGGCGCACCCCGAGTTCGCCGCGATCACGACGGGAACCGACGGCCTCTCGGCCATCGACGCCGCCATCAAGCTGTTCATCGGCGTCGACGACCTGGACGGTGTCGCCGTCCAGCGGCTGCTCGAACCGCTCGCGCCCCCGACGATCACGATCTCGACGTCCGGCGCCCCGTTCGTCGAGGCGACGGCCGCGGGCGTCGACAAGGCGTCGGGGCTCGCCCTCATCGCCGAACGCCTCGGCGTCGACCCCACCGGCGTGATCGCGTTCGGCGACCAGCTCAACGACGTGCCGATGCTGCGGTGGGCCGGTCGATCGGTGGCGATGGGCAACGCCCACCCCGAGATCGCCGCGCTGTGCTCCGAGGTGACCGCGTCGCACGACCGCGACGGGGTCGCGATCGTGATCGAGCGGATCCTCGAGCAGCGCTGAGCGCCGGGCCGCTCCCCGACGCCCACCGGATCAGGCGGGCACGACCTCGAACACGGGGTAGCCGGGTGCGATCGAGCGCAGGGTCTCGTCGGGCGCGTCGGCGTCGACGCCGTCGAAGAACACCCCGACCTCGAACTTCCAGCGCTTCAGGTAGGCACGCAGGATCGGGGCCTTGTCGTCGTCGGCCACCTCCACCGCCCGGAACGAGCGGACCCGCCGCCCGACCCGCAGCTCACCCTCACCTGACACCCGGATGTTGCGCACCCACTGGGTGTGGCCACGGGGGGCGACGAGGTAGTCGCGGCCGTCGTGGCGGAGCAGGTTCACCGGTGTCTTGCGCCACTCGCCGCTCTTGCGCCCCCGCACCCGCAGCTCCCGGGAGCCCCAGACGCTGATCCCGAGCCGGGTGAGGCCATTGACCAGGCGGTTGAAGACCTTGTCGGTCAGGCCCCCCGGCTCGAGGTAGCGAGTCGACGGATCGCCGTCGCGGGAGGCGGGGCCGGTCGCGTCGTTCGCCATCTCGGTGCTCCTGGTGCGGTCGGTGGTGCTCGTGGCAGCCATGGGTTCCTCCTCGAAAGCGAGAGCAGTGCTCTCGTTGTGGATAGCTGATCACGGCACAGCACCCGAGTCAAGAGCAGTGCTCTCGATTGTTGTCACCGCTCTCGCGATCCGCCATCATCGGGGGCATGCCCAGCGCGCCGAAGACCGCCAGAGCCCGGGCCCGGGCCGAGCTCACCCGCGAGATCAAGGACTCGGCCCGCCGCCAGCTCGGCGACGTCGGCGCCCCCGCCCTCTCCCTGCGCGCCGTGTCACGCGAGCTGGGCATGGCCTCGTCCGCCCTGTACCGGTACTTCCCGAGCCGCGACGACCTGCTCACCGCACTCATCGTCGACGCCTACGAGTCCCTCGGAGCCGTCGCCGAGGAGGCATCGGCCTCGACCACCGGGACCGAGGCGCGCTGGCTCGCCATCGCCACCGCCATGCGCCGCTGGGCCACCGACAACATCCACGAGTACGCGCTCATCTATGGGAGCCCGGTGCCCGGCTACCAGGCGCCCGAGCAGACGATCCCCGCCGCCGAGCGCGTCAGCCTCGTCATGCTCCGCCTCGTGCGCGACGGCGTCACCGACGGCGACATCATCTCCGGCGACACCATTTCCGGCGACAACGACAGCGGTCACGTCGACGACGGCGAGCGGGCCGACGCCCTCCCCGACATCCCGGCACCGGTGCGTGCCGACTTCGCCCGCATCGCCGCGTTCGCCGAGGCCGAGCTCCCGGCGCCGGTCGTCGGCCGGGCGCTGCTCGTGTGGACCAACCTCTTCGGCACGCTCAGCTTCGAGCTGTTCGGCCACCTGAAGAACGGCGTCCTCGACGACGACGCCTTCTTCGAGCACCAGATGCGCCTCGCCGGACGGTTCCTCGTCGCCGGCATCGCCCGGACCTGACCACCGAACCTGACCGCCGGACACCGGCCGCCGGACGCGACACCGGCCCGGGGCGAACCCCGGGCCGGCGCCTGGACCGGCCGCCTCGACTACGGCCGGTCGTCCATGGCCGACTGCGCTTGCAGGGCAAGCTTGGTCGGCGGCCGACTGCGCTCGCAGGGCGAGCTTGGTCGGCGGCCGAGCTCACTTGCAGAGCAAGATCACTCGGCTCGTCGTGGTGGTCAGCGGGGGGCGACCGTGGGGCGGGGCACCTCCCCCATCCCGTCGCCGAGGAAGAAGCTCGGGTGCGGCGGCTGGTTGTAGCCCGAGTTCTGCCACGCGATCGCCACCCGGTACTGGGTGTCGTGCATCAGCGTCGTCAGCCGCCGCTCGGTCGGCACCGGCGTCGAGTAGATCCGCAGCGCCGAGCTGTCCGCCGTGCGCCACACGACCTCCTCCCGCCAGTCGCCGAGCAGGTCGCCCGACAGCGCCGGCGTCGCCTTCGTGCCGTTGTTGGCCGACACACCGTCGGCGGTCAGCAGCCGGGTCGAACCCGCCGGGTCGTAGCGGTCGATGCGGTTGCGGTCCACCAGCTCCCGCACCGGGTCGTCGTCCCACCAGGCGAGGAAGTTCACCGACGGCGGCTGGGGCCCGACCTCGGCACCATCGGCGCTCCACAGCCCACCGAGGCCGCCGCCCGCGACCCACATCTCGGCGCCGGGGCTGCCGGCCCAGATGTCGGCGGCCACGCCCCGGCCCGGGCCCTCGTCGGAACCCGACGCCGACGCCTTGCGCCACAACGTCTCGCCGGTCGCCGCGTCCTCGAGGTGGGCGCCGGCCACCCCCACCGGCTCCTGGATGTCGAACACCTCGAGGCCCGGCCGCGACGGCACCAGGTCGCCGACGTGGAGGGCGTCGCCGTGGCCGTAGCCGGTGCTCCACAGCCCGGTCCCGTCGTCGTCGACGGCCATGGCGCCGTAGGCGATCTCGTCGCGGCCGTTGCCGTCGAGGTCGGCCACCGACAGGCTGTGGTTGCCCTGGCCCGCCCACGCCGGGCCGGCGTCGTCGCTGTCGAAGGTCCACACCTTCTCGAAGGCGCCGTCACGCCAGTTCCACGCGGCCAGCACCGTGCGGGTGTAGTAGCCCCGCGCCATGATCAGCGAGGGGCGGGCGCCGTCCAGGTAGGCGGTCCCGGCGAGGAACCGGTCGACCCGGTTGCCGTACGAGTCGCCCCAGGCCGACACGTCACCCCGGGGCGGGTCGTAGTCGACGGTGTCGAGCGCGGCGCCGTTGGCGCCGTCGAACATCGTCAGGTACTCGGGGCCGGTCAGGACGTAGCCGTCCGGGTTGCGGTGGTCTGCGGCGGCGTCGCCGATGACCGACCCGGCGCCATCGACAGTGGCGTCGGCCGTCTTCATCGCGACCTCGGCCCGCCCGTCGCCGTCGTAGTCGTACACCTGGAACTGGGTGTAGTGGGCGCCGGCCCGGATGTTGCGGCCCAGGTCGATGCGCCAGAGGCGGGTGCCGTCGAGCTCGTAGGCGTCGACAAGCACGTTGCCGGTGTGGCCGGACTGCGAGTTGTCCTTCGAGTTCGACGGGTCCCACTTCAGGACGAGCTCGTACTCGCCGTCGCCGTCGAGGTCACCGACGCTGGCGTCGTTGGCCGAGTAGGTGTAGGCCTCGCCCGACGGGGTCGTCCCCCCGGCGGGGACGTCGAGCGCCATCTCGAGGTACCCGGCGCCCATCGTGATCGCCGGCTCGGAGTCGGCCTGCTCGGCACCGCCGACGACCGCCCGCACCGTGTACGTGGCGCCGGCCGGGGCCCCGTCGTCGAGCAGGTTGGTCGACGCGGCGATCGGCTCGTCGTTCACCAGCGACCCGTCGCGGTACACGTTGAACGCGACATCGTCGGGATCGTCACCGAGCCAGCGCCAGCTCACCAGGTTGGCGTCACCGGAACGCACGCTCACCGCGCCCCGACCGAGCCGCTCGACCTGGCGGCCACCACCCGGCGACGGCGGGGTGCTCGTCGGCGCCGTCGTGGTCGAAGGCATGGTGGTCGGAGGCATGGTCGTGGTCGGAGGCATGGTCGTGGTCGGAGGCATGGTCGTCGGAGGCATGGTCGTCGTCGGGGCAGCCGTCGTGGTCGTCGGTCCGCCGGCCACGTCGCAGGCCGACCCGTTCAGGCTGAACGCCGTGGGCACCACCGGACCGGTGTCGTGGGATCCGAGGAACCCGAAGTGGGCGGTCCCGCCCTCGGCGATCGTCCGGTTCCACGACGCACCCTCGACCCGCACCGTCTCGCCGTCCCCCGTCGGCTCGACCCCCCAGGCCCGGAGGACCTCCTCGCCGGCAGGTGCCGACCACTCGAGCGCCCAGCCGTCGAGCGCGGTGCCGTGGTTGTCGATCGCGACGTTGGCGCTGAAGCCGCCGGGCCACGCCGAACCGACCGTGTAGTCGACCGTGCACGGCGCGGGGTCCGCGTCGGCCACCATCGTCGAGAGGACGCCGACGGACACCGCCGTGACCGCCGCGGTCGTCGTCGCCGCCAGTGCCGCTCGGGATCGTCGGGTCATCGCGCTCCTTCCACCGGCCGTGAGCGTCTCGATGCCACGCCACGGCCTGCTCGGGTCGCCCGCCGGGCCACCCACGCCTGGGTGGTGGCCGCCGCTCGCCCGACCCCTCGAACGCTACGGACGCGCCGAACCCCGCGAAACGGGGCGATGACGAACGTATGACGAAACGATGACGGCCAGCGTCGGCGACCTGGGGTTCCGGGATGGACGCGACGACGGCCGGCTTTCAGAACCTCGTTGCGGCCCCCGCCCGGCCCTTCGCCGCGACCCGGACGCACGTGTCGATCGCTGCGGTGGCGGGTAGGTCGCGATCGTTCCACTCGAAACGATCACGCGAGGAGCCGCATGACCGTCAACGTGTCCGTCGTCTACTACAGCGCCACCGGGAACGTGCACCGACTGGCCACCGCCGCGGCCCGCGCCGCCGAGGACGCGGGCGCCAAGGTCCGACTCCACCGGGCCCCGGAGCTGGCCCCGGACGAGGCGATCGCCGCCAACCCCGACTGGGCCCGGCACCGCGAGGAGACGGCCGACGTACCCGAGGCGAGCGTCGACGACCTCGACTGGGGCGACGTGCTCCTCTTCGGCAGCCCGACCCGGTTCGGCAACATCGCCGCCCAGCTCAAGCAGGTGATGGACACCGCCGGGCCGCTCTGGCAGCAGGGTGCGCTGGCCGACAAGGTCGTCTCCGGGTTCACGTCCGCCATGAACCCCCACGGCGGTCAGGAGTCGACCCTGCTCGCGCTGTACAACACGATGTACCACTGGGGCTCGATCATCGTCCCCGCCGGCTACACCGACGAGACGGTCTACGCCGCCGGCGGCAACCCCTACGGCACCAGCGTCACCCACGGCGCCGACGAGGACGCCTTCGCCGCCGCCGAGACGGCGATGGCCCACGTCACCCGACGCGCCATCACCGTCGCCGAGCGCCTGCGCGCCACCAGCTGACACCCGCGGGGTCGACCGGTCGCCATGGCGGCGACCACTACAGTCGCCGCCATGGCGAAGACCGACTGGAACCCGCTGCTTCGCTCCGAGCTCGAGAAGCCGTACTGGCAGGAGCTCCAGACCTTCGTGGCCGGAGAACGCCAACACAACACCGTCTACCCGCCCCACGACGACGTCTTCGCCGCCCTCCACCTCACGCCGTTCGCCGACGCCCGGGTGCTCATCCTCGGCCAGGACCCCTACCACGGGCCCGGCCAGGCCCACGGCCTCAGCTTCTCGGTGCGACCCGGCGTCGACATCCCGCCGTCGCTGCGCAACATCTACCGGGAGCTGACCGACGACCTCGGCATCCCGCCCGCGCCCCACGGGTGCCTCGAGCACTGGGCCCGCCAGGGGGTGCTGCTCCTCAACGCGGTCCTGACCGTGCGGGCCCACCAGGCGGCCTCCCACCGCAACAAGGGATGGGAGACGTTCACCGACGAGGTCATCAAGGCGCTGGGCTCGAAGGACGAGCGCGTCGTCTTCATCCTCTGGGGCGGTTTCGCCCGCAAGAAGAAGGCGCTGATCGACACGAGCCGCCACGTCGTGATCGAGTCACCCCACCCGTCGCCGCTGTCGGCCGATCGGGGCTTCTTCGGGAGCCGGCCGTTCAGCCGCACCAACGAGGCGCTGGTCGCCGCCGGCCTCGACCCGATCGACTGGCGGCTGCCCGACACGGTCGAGCAGACCCCCGACGCCGCCGCGGCGGCCGGGCGTCGCTGACCCCCGCGCTCAGCCGTGGTCCGGCCCCGTCGGGCCGGCCTCGGGCCGCGGCGGGCGCTGCAGGTCCTCGCGGCGCGCCAGCAGCGACGGGGTGCTGGCCAACAGCCTGAGGACCTCGTCATCGGTCGTCGGCGAGAAGTCGTCGTACCACGCACCCACGGCCCCGAACGGCTCCGGCGAGGTCACGCACACGACGTCGTCGGCCTCGCCCGACAGCAGGTCGATCGCCTCGCGTGAACCGGTCGGCGCTGCGACCACGATCCGCGCCGGATCGTGGGCCCGGACCGAGCGGACGGCGACGTGCGCCGTCGCCCCCGTGGCCAGGCCGTCGTCGACCACGACCACCTCACGACCGGCCAGGGCCGGCGGCGCGCGGTCGTGATAGGCGGCGCGGCGGGCGGCGAGCTGGCGTACGGCTCGGTCGACGGAGGCGTCGAGGTCCTCGTCGTCGATGTCGAGGCGATCGACCAACGCCCGGTCGACGATGCGGAACCCGCCCTCCGCAACGGCGCCGACGGCGAGCTCGGGGCGTCCGGGGGCGCCGATCTTGCGGACCAGCCAGATGTCGAGCCGGCCGCCGACCCGACGGGCGACCTCCCACGCCACCGGGACCCCACCCCGGGGCAGGGCCAGCAGGAGCGGCCGGATGCCGACGCCGGGCCCGAGCACCTCGCCGAGGGCCGCGCCCGCGTCATGGCGGTCGACGAACACCCTCGGCTCCGGATCACCGGCCATCGTTCGCATCCCCTGCTCGACGGACGTGGCACAGGGATGCCGGAGAGGGTACCGGTGGCGTGACGCGACGAGGCGCACCACCCGGCGGGGCGGTGCGCCACGGGAACCCGGCCCCGGAGGCCTCAGTCGCCGTCGAGGTAGTCGCGCAGCTTCTGGCTCCGGTGCGGATGACGCAACTTGGCCAGGGTCTTCGACTCGATCTGGCGGATGCGCTCGCGGGTCACGCCGAACTCGCGCCCGACCTCCTCGAGCGTGCGGGCCTGACCGTCCTCGAGGCCGAAGCGCAGGCGGACGACCTGCTTCTCCCGCTCGTTGAGCTCGTCCAGGGCCTCCATCACGGCCTGGCCCAGCATCATCTTCGCCGCGACCTCGGCCGGCGCCTCCGTCCCCGTGTCGGGGATGAAGTCGGCGAGCAGGCTGTCCTCCTCCTCGCCGAGCGGCCGGTCGAGCGAGGTCGGCTCCTGGGAGATGCGCATGATCTCGCGCACCCGCTCCGGGGTCATGTCGACCCGGTCGGCCAGCTCCTCGACCGTCGGGTCGCGCTCGAGCTCCTGCACCATCTGGCGCTGCATGCGATGGACCTTGTTGATCGACTCGACCATGTGCACCGGGATGCGGATGGTGCGGGCCTGGTCGGCGATCGCCCGGGTGATCGCCTGGCGGATCCACCAGGTGGCGTAGGTGGAGAACTTGAAGCCCTTCGTGTGGTCGAACTTCTCGACCGCACGCATGAGGCCCAGGTTCCCCTCCTGGATGAGGTCGAGCAGCTGCATGCCGCGGCCGACGTAGCGCTTGGCGATCGACACGACGAGACGGAGGTTGGCCTGGGTCAGCTCGGCCTTGGCGATCTCGCCGTCCTCGACCAGGTGGCGCAGGCGCCGGGCCTCGCGGGGCTCGAGCCGGCCCTCCTCGCCGAGCGCGGCGAGCTCGGCCAGCTGCTCGGCCGCCTCCACGCCCTCGTGGATGCGGGTCGCCAGCTCGACCTCGTCCTCGGCGGTCAGGAGGTCGACCTGGCCGATCTCCTTGAGGTACATCCGCACGGTGTCCGACGTGCCGCCGGCCATGCGGGCACCGAGATCGGTGCGGGGCCGGGCCCGGCGTCGGGCGGCCGGTCGGCGGGCGGTCGTCGCCGGCGTGTCGTCGGCCCCGTCGTCCGCATCACTCCGCGCGTCGGCGTCGGAGCCGGCCGCAGAGGCCGGGTTGGCGGCGGGCGCCGGACCGGACGATGCGCCGTCCCGCCCGCCCGAGGACGAACTCCCGGAGCCGTTCGACGTCGCCGCCGCCGGCACCGGCACCTCGGTGCTCTCGAGGCGGATGCCCTGCTCGGACAGGAGCGTCCGAACGGTCGTCACGAGCTCGGGCGTGAGCGCGAGACCGACCGCGGCCTCGACCTCGTCCAGCGAGACCACGCCCGATGACCGGCCGCGGTCGAGGAGCTCACGGACCCCGGCGGCGAGGTCGGAGGACTTGGGAGGAGAGTTCTCGGCGTCGCTCATTCGTCTCCCTCAGCCTGTTCGAGCAGCCAAACTACCAAGTCCTCGCCGCTGCGCAGGCGGGCCTCCTGGGGCGCTGCGTCGTCGGTCAGCCTCATGTGGATGGCGCTGATCCTCCTGAGCTCCTCGCCCACGTCCCCTACTCCATCGGCGGCGACCCGTCCCTCCACGGCGGCGAACGCCCGCTCCGCGACGTGCCTGCACAGCCGCAGGAACATCTCGGCGGGTGAGGCGTCCGACTCCTCCTGCGCCAGCCCCCACAACAGGTCCGCAGTCTCCGGATCGGCGTCCTCGGCCGCCCGCTGAAGGGTACCGGCATCGGCCAGTGCTCGGTACGCCGAGCGGTACCGCGGGTCGTGGAACAACACCGCGTCGAGCCACGGCAGCGCGGTCTCCGGATCGGCCACCGCGACCCGCAGCGCCTCCCGCTCCGGGTGGCGCCGGTGGGTCCGCGGCCGCGGCGGTTCGCCGGGGGGCACGGACGGGGCCACGATCGCCCCCCGGTGGCCGCCCCCGCGGCGCGGCGGCGCGGGGGCGGGACGGTCGGGCGCGGCGCCCGGCCCGGTCCCGGCCATGAGGTCGCGCAGGACCCGGCGCAACCGATCGGGCTCGCTGATGCGGCAACGGTCCGCGATCTCCATCACGTACTGGTCGCGCACCATCTCGTTGGGGTGCTCGGCCACCGCCCGCAGCGCCTCCGTCGCCGCCCGCACCTGCTGCTCGGGACTGTCGAGACGCTGCGACGAGAGCACGCGGTCGACACGGAAGCCGAGGAACGGCCGCGACTCCTCGACGGCCCGGCGGAGCCCGTCGGGGTCCTCGCCGGCCAGGTCGGCCGGGTCGCCCCCGCCGGGCAGGTCGGCGACGCGGACGTCGAGGTCGAACTTCTGCTCCCACTCGTAGACCCGCTCCGCCGCGGCCTGGCCGGCGGCGTCCGCGTCGAACGCCAGGACCAGCCGCCCGGCGAAGTTGCGCAGCTGGGAGATGTGCTCCTCGGTGAGCGAGGTCCCGCACGGGGCGACGACGTGCTCGATGCCGATCTCGTGCATCCCGATCACGTCGGTGTAGCCCTCGCACACGACGACCTCGTCACGTCGGACCATGGCCGTCTTCGCCCAGCTCAGGCCGTAGAGGACCTTCGACTTGTCGTACAGCGGCGTCTGGGACAGGTTGATGTACTTGCCGCCGCCCGTCGCCCCGGGCAGCAGCCGACCGCCGAACGACACCGGCTCGCCGTGGGTGTTGAGGATGGGGAACAGCACCCGCCCCCGGAAGAAGTCCTGGAGGCGGCCGCGCCGGTTCACGAACGCCAGCCCCGACTCCACCAGGTCGTCGCGGGGCGCCCGCAGCGCCCGGACCAGGGCGTCCCAGTCGTCGGGCGCCCAGCCCAGCCGGTAGCGCCGCACCACGTCGCCGTCGTAGCCCCGCGACCGCAGGTAGGCGCGGGCCGCGCCGGCGTCCGGGCTGCGCACGAGGCGCTCGTGGTACCACTCGGCCGCGCGCTCGACGAGGCCGAGCAGGGTCTTGTTGCGGCGGCGGGACGCGCCACCGTCGTTGTCGTCGTAGCGCAGCGAGATCCCGGCGCGCTCGGCCAGCCGCTCGACCGCGCCGACGAAGTCGAGCTGCTCGAGCTCGCGCACGAACGTGATGGCGTCGCCACCGCGGCCGCAGCCGAAGCAGTGGTAGACGCCGAGCTCGGGGTTGACCGAGAACGACGGCGTCCGCTCGGTGTGGAACGGGCAGCGGGCGCTGAACTGCTTCCCGGCGCGCTTGAGCTGCGTGTGCTCACCGACGAGGGCGACGATGTCCGTCGCGTCCCGCACCCGCTGGACGTCCTCGTCCACGATCCCCACGGCCCGACGCTATCCCGTGGCACCGACAGCGACGGAGCCGCGTGCCGGCTCCCGCTGCGGCCCCGGCTCGGGTGATGCGCCCGGGCCGGGCTCGGCGCTCCTCGTCAGGCGGTACCCCCGCTCCCCGCCGCTCAGGCGGTACCCCCGCTCCCCGCCGCTCAGGCGGTACCCCCGCTCCCCGCCGCTCAGGCGAGGCGCTCGGCGAGGTGGGCGGCGATCGCGTCGATCGGGATCCGCTCCTGCTCCATGCTGTCGCGCTCGCGCACGGTGACGGCCCGGTCGTCGAGCGAGTCGAAGTCGATGGTCACGCAGTACGGCGTCCCCAGCTCGTCCTGGCGCCGGTAGCGCTTGCCGATCGCCTGGGTCTCGTCGTAGTCGGTGCGGGCCATCGGCTGGAGCACCGACAGGATCTCGCGGGCCAGGTCGGTCAGCGGCTCCTTGCGCGACAGCGGCAGCACCGCGATCTGGTACGGCGCGATCCGGTGGTGGAGCCGCAGCACGACGCGGGTCTCGCCCCGCACCTCCTCCTCGTCGTACGCGGCGAGGAGGAACGCCATCATCGTCCGGGTCGCGCCGGCGGCCGGCTCGATCACGTGCGGCGTGTACCGCGAGTTCGTCTGGGGGTCGAAGTAGTCGAGCTTCTCGCCCGAGTGCTTCGCGTGCTGGGTCAGGTCGTAGTCGCCCCGGTTGGCGATGCCCTCGAGCTCGCCCCAGCCCCACGGGAACAGGAACTCCACGTCGGAGGTGCCGCTCGAGTAGTGGCTCAGCTCGTCGGCGTCGTGGGGTCGCAGGCGCAGCAGCGAGGCGTCGATGCCGAGGGACACGTACCAGTCGAGGCGCTCGCGGCACCAGTACTCGTACCACTCGTCCGCCTCGTCGGGCGGCACGAAGAACTCGAGCTCCATCTGCTCGAACTCACGGGTCCGGAACACGAAGTTGCCCGGCGTGATCTCGTTGCGGAACGACTTGCCGATCTGGGCGATCCCGAACGGCGGCCGCTTGCGGCTCGTGTTCAGGACGTTGGCGAAGTTCACGAACATGCCCTGGGCCGTCTCCGGCCGCAGGAACACCTCGGTCGACTTCTCGACGACCGGCCCGGCGTTCGTCTGGAACATGAGGTTGAACTGGCGGGCCTCGGTGAACGTGCCCGACTTGCCGCACGTCGGGCAGACGTTCGGGTCCTCGAGCTGGTCCTGCCGGTGACGTGCGCCACAGTTGCGGCAGTCGACGAGCGGGTCCGTGAAGTTCTCCAGGTGGCCGGACGCCTCCCAGATCGCCGGCGGCGACAGGATGGCGGCGTCGATCGGCACCACGTCGGTGCGCAGCTGGACCATCGAGCGGAACCAGGCGTCCTTGACGTTGCGCAGCATCAACGAGCCGACGGGGCCGTAGTCGTACGTGGAGCGGAACCCGCCGTAGATCTCAGCCGACTGGAAGACGAACCCTCGCCGCTTGCAGAGGTTGACGACCTTGTCCATCAGCTCCGGGTCGGTCGCGGTGGAGGAGGCGGAGATGTCGGAAGTGGGCTCATCGGCCATGCGGCCAGCCTAGATGCGACGGGCGGTCCGCCCGCGACGGTTCCACTCCCCTACCAGCACCTCCGCAACTGCTAGAAACGTGGCGATGAGCGCGCCGAGCACCGCCGCCGATCCGACCGCCGTCATCGGGCGACGCATCGTCGCGTACGTGATCGACACCATCATGGTGTGGGCCATCGGCGCCGTGCTCGTTCTGGTGCTCGCCGAGGACACGTCACCCAACGACGACTCGTTCGACTTCGTCGTCGAGGGCGGCGACGCCCTGGTCCTCTACCTGATCGTCGGCGTGTACGCCCTGATGACCCAGGTGCTCCAGCAGGGCCTCACGGGGGCGACGCCGGGCAAGTTGATCGCCGGGGTCCGCTGCGTGAAGGGCGACGGCTCCGCTCCGGGGATCCTGCGGGCGCTGCTGCGCACGCTGCTCCTCGTGATCGATGCGGGCTTCTGCTACCTCCCCGGCCTGATCCTGGCGGTGGTCACCAAGAAGCACCAGCGCCTCGGGGACCTGGCGGCGAGCACCTACGTCGTCGGGGCCGGATCGGCCGGCCAACCGGTCGATGCGCCTGCGGGCGCCCAGCAGGCCGACTGGACCGACCCGCAGTGGACGGCACAGCCCGCGGCGACCACGGGCGACCAGTGGGGTGCGTGGAGCTCCTCGCCCACCGGCGGGACCGACCAGGGCGCGAACGCCTGGGGCCAGCAGCCCGCCGAGCAACAGAGCCCCGCGGCACCGGCCTGGGGCCAGCAACCGGCCGAGCAGCAGTCCCCCGCGGCACCGGCCTGGGGCCAGCAGCCCGCCGAGCAGCAGAGCCCCGCAGCACCGGCCTGGGGTCGCGCATCCGAACCCGAGCAGCCCGCCGAGGCATCGGACC
>JAXHUH010000033.1:0-6364 GCA_034211175.1 Actinomycetota bacterium | reverse complement strand
CCCGCAGCAGGCCGATGTGGGTCGCCGGCCCGCTCACCCACGGTCGCGGGATCGGCGACCCCCCGGGCGCGACGGCGAGGTCGTAGAGCGATCGGGCGAACGCGCCGGCGAGATCGAGCTCGCGGATCGTGCGCAGCACCGCGGCGGTGGCCTCGGCCTGGTCGTCCTCCGTGCGGCCGTTCGGGAGCGGGCCGTCCCAGCTGTGGGTGCCGTAGGCGCCGACGATCAAGGGCCGCCCGCCGACGACGGCGCGCAGCCCGGCGACGGCGTCGGCCAGCCCGTGGGCGTCGCCCGACCAGCGGAAGCTCACCGCGTCGACGAACCGGGCCATGCCCGGGTCGGCGGCGACCTCCGGGGACGACCAGGTGATCGTGATCGGGGTGATCGGGTCGGCGGCCCGCAGCGTCGAGACGAGGTGGACGAGCCGGGCCCGGATCTCGGCGGGGCTGGCCGTGGCGGTCGCCAGGTCGGGGCTGTCGCCGAGGTCCCACATCACGAGCGCGGGATGGTCCCCGACCGCGGCGGCGACGGCGCGCAGGTGGTGGTCGTCGGCCGTCCAGCTGTTCGGGGTGTGGTCGGTCCGGTCGTCGAAGAGGGTGAGCACGACGCCGAGCCCGTGCTCGTCGGCGAGGTCGAGGAACGTGCGCAGGTCGTCGAGCGCATCGGCGTTCGGCTCGGCCCCGCCGATGGCGGCGAACGGCAGGTGGGCGCGCACTGAATCGAGCCCCAGCGCCGCCAGGCGGCCCAGGTCGGCCCGGGCGCGGCCGGCGTCGAAGGTGGCCCACTGCAGCTCGAACGGCGCGGCCGCGGGACGGTACCCGGCGCCACGCAGGCGGGGGACCGGGCCGCTCGCCGGGGCCGGCTCGAGGCCGTCGACGAGCGTGGTGGCGCGGCCGTCGGCGTCGGTGCCGCGGGACACGATCACGGGGGCGTCGCCGGCGACCCGGCGGAGCTGGCGGACGAGCCACGTGCCCTCCTCGAGCACGAGGACGACCTCGTAGCGCTCGGTGACCGAGATCAGCGTGTCCCGGTCGCCGCTGCGGGTCGAGCGGACGATCTCCGCCGCGGTGTCGGTGATCACCGCGGTCCGGCCGTCGAGCGAGTAGAGGTCGAGGCGCAGCCGGTGGCTGACCGACCACAGCGCGGTCGCCTCCTGCATGGGCAGCTCGATGGCCGCCCGCATGGCCGGGCCGGCGAAGTTGTCCTCGATGCCGCTGGCGTCGCCGGTGGCGCCGTAGCGGCCGAGGGCGCCGATGGCCCGCACGTACGCCGCCTCGATCCGACGTCGGGTCGCCGGTTCCAGCGCCCGCTCACCGTCCCAGGCGTCGGGCGCCCACTCGGCGACGAGGTCGGCGTCCGCCGGCAGCTCGGGCACCTCCTGCAGCGCCTGGGTGGTCGCGCCGCCGGTCGACAGCCGGAGCAGGAACTGGCCGGCGGCGCCGACGGAGCCGAGGGCGACGAGGCCGATGGCACCGACGGCCGCGGGTGCCACCAGCCGCTTGAACGTGCCCTTGTCGATCACGGCAGGACCTGCTCGGACCGCAGGCCGAGCACCTCGGCGATCACCGTCACCGGGCCGGCCGCCGTCCCGGAGGGGAGGTCGAGCGTCACCCCGACGGTCGCCGCGCCGCCCTCCAGGGCGACGGACCGCTCGACGGCGTCGCCGGCGGACGGGACCAGCGTGATGGCGACCTCGGTGCCGTCGGCGACGTAGGCGCCGATGTCGTCGCGGACCGGGCCGACGGACACCGTGACCGTGTCGCCGCGCCGGGAGGCGTCGAGCGGGAACCCCGCGGTGAGCGCGTCGAACTCGACGACGAGCGGCTCCGCCGACCGGGTGCCCTGGCAGTAGGCGACGAGCTCGACGGCGCCGGGGGTCGACGGTGCCCGGATCGTGAACCGGGCGACCCCGCCGAGCGTGGTGGCCTGCGCCCGGGTACGTCCCCCGGGCCCGGTCCCGTCGAGGACCACGAGCGTGCCGTCGGGCACGACGTTGCCGAAGCCGTCGGCCAGCACGGACGTGCGCAGGTCGACCAACCGGTGGCCGTCGGCGGCCGGGATCCGACCGCGTGCCGTCACCGCGAACGGCTCGGGGCGGCCGGCGACCTCGGCGATCGCGGCGACCGGGCCGGTGGCCCCGGCGGCGCCGACGCGCAGCTCCGTGCGCCCCGCGGTGGTGCCGGCCACGACGAGCTCCCAGGCGACGAGGGCCTCGACCACCAGCCGGTCCCGGGCCACCTCGCCGCCGGGGCGTCGCACGACGAGGTCCACCGGCGTCGCGTCGCCGGTGGCGTTGCCGAGCGCGTCGGTCGGGATCGCCACGACCATCGTCGGTTCCCCTCCGGCGGCGACGATCGAGCGGGGACCGACCATCGCCTCGACGGGGTCGGCGACCGGGCCCGGACGGATCGCCACGGTCGTGGCGGCGACGGCGGCGTCGGTGCGGGCGACGAGCAGCATCTCACCGGCGGCGCGGGTCAGCGCGGGCGCCAACGAGAAGGCCAGGGCGGCGTCGTCCGGCGCGACGGCGCTGAACGTCGACGTCCCGAGGGAGCCGACGACGACGAGGCGCACCTCCTCGCCCGGCACCGGCCCGTGGACCTCCACCGTGACCCGACGTCCGGCGTCGATCGCGGACGGCGCGACGACGTCGAGGCCCGCCCGCCGGTCCGTGCGTGCGAGGTCGGGACCGGCCGGGCTGTCCGGCGGGCCGGGGGCGGTCGGGCCCGGGATCGCGGTCGCGGCGGTCGTGTCGGTCGTGTCGGTCGTGTCGGTCGTGTGGTCGACGTCGGGCTCGACGGCGGCGCGTTCGCCGACCCGCTCGACCGACACGGTGGCGGCCGCGGCGATGACGAGCACCGCCAGCAGCACGGCCGTGGCGACGAGATGGCGCTGGTCGAACGGGCTCATCGTTCAGCCGCCGGCCCGGTAGTAGGCGGAGGGCACCACGTCGACCGACGCGAAGTCGGCGCCCGGGCCGAGCTGGATCATCGGGGGGACGAGCCCGAGCCGGGAGCGGTCCACGCCGGCGTCGTCGGCGTACGCGGTCGTCGCCAGGCCGGTCGGTTCGAGCGCGTCCGCGTCGGCCAGCGGCACGCGGAACTCCGCCGAGCGCTGGGGCCGGATGCTCGAGGGCAGGTACGCGTCCTCCACCCACGCGACGTCGCCCGCGTCGTCCCGGTAGGCGACGAGCAGGTGGGGGACCGCCGCCTCGCGGGTGCCGTCGTTGCGGAGCGTGCCGACCAGGTACCCGGCCCCGGACGCGTCGGTCTCCCGGCGCAGGTCCACGACCTGGAGGCCCCGTTCGGTGCCCAGCGGGGTGAGCACGGCCCGGGCGTAGACGTCGACCGACGCGACGACCGCGCCGTCGGGCAGCCACAGCGGCGTGATGGCGTACGGGTCGAACTCGACCGGGCCCTTGTCGGCGGTCGCCCCCGGCCCCGCCGTCGTCGTTGTCATGGTGGTGGTGGTGGCGGCGGCGGTTGCGTCCGCGGCGTTGTCGTCCCGGGGGGTGTCGGCATCGGCGTCGCCCCCGGCGCCGGTGCCGGCGAGGCTCTCGAACACGAGGCGGAACGGGGTCGATTCGCCCGGGAGCAGCTTGTGCACCATCACCTGGGCGGCGTCGTAGGTGGCGAGCAGCTCGCCGTCGGGGTCTCGCAGCTGGGCGTTGACGGTGACGTCGGCCGGGTCGACGTCGACGTTGGTGACCTCGCCGACGACGACCCAGTTGCCCTCGACGTGCAGCGAGCGGACCGACTCGAACGTGACCTGGGGGCGGTCCGGCGAGTTGTCGGCGAGCGAGTCCTCCCCGGTGGTGCCGCCGCTCTCCGCGAGGAACTCGATGGCCGGGCGGCTCGTGAACCGCTCGGGGGGCTCGGTGACGTCCGCCGGCGGTGGCTCCAGGTACCAGCGCCCGTCGAGCTCACGGACCTCGACCTCGGTCCGGGTCGAGTACCGCTCGATCGAGGTCAGGTACTCGAGGTCGACCCGCACGACCGCGTGCCCCTCCGAGCGGGAGACGATCGTGGGGCGGACCGAGTCGAGCTTGGCGAACGACGCCACGAGCCCGCCGTCAACCGTCAGCTGGCTGCGGAACTCGGCGGGGTCGGGCCGGGTGCGGGGGTCGAGCAGGTCGAGGGCGTCGTCGAAGCGCCGGAAGTCGAGGTGGTCGTAGTACGAGGTGACCACCTCGGTCGGCCCCGCCGGGGGCTCGGGTCGCAGCGTGGCCGCGAGCGCGGCGAGCAGCGCCACGAGGACGAGCCCCGCCTGGATCGCCTTGCGTCGCCGCGGCACCTCCCGCCGGGTCCACGCGTCGTAGCGGGAGAGGAGGGGGATCCAGTCCTTCCAGTCGCGGGGTGTGTCCCGGCCGCCGACCCGGGCGGCGTCGCGGGCGAGCCGTTGCTCGAGCCGTCGGGCCCGCCGGGCGAGGGGCGTGCGTTCGTAGAGGCGTCGCACCCACCGGTTCGTCGCGCCGACGGCCCGGGGAAGGGGCGTGCCGAGCGCGAACCACACGAGGCCGACGAGCGCGGCGGCGCCCGAGCCGAGCGGCACCGTCCCCCACAGGAGGCGCTGCCACGCCGGGATCTGGCGCTCGTAGGGCTCGGTGGGCAGGGGTGGGACGTCGGCCCGCTCCCACACGGCGATCCCGTTCTCGAGCAGGCCGAGCTCGTGCCAGCCGCTGAAGTGGAGGAGCGGGTCGTAGAACCGGTCGTTCGAGAAGACGTACTTGAGGCTGTAGCGGGAGGGCGCAGTCAGGAACTGCTGCAGGCTGCCGAGGCCGGGCACGCCGGAGAACTTGGCGCCCTCCAGGCGCTCGATCGGTCGTGACGTCAGCTCGGGCAGCCGTCTCGCCGAGTGGTAGTTGCCGTCGACGGTCGCCGCGGTGGTGTTGGCGCCGAGCCACGCCATCTGGTCGCCGAACCCGAGGGTCAGGTAGCGCCAGCGGTCGTGCTCGTCCTTGTCGATGAACGCCACGATCGGGTCGATGTCGATCGTCGCGGGCTGGAACGGGCGGTAGTGGGTGAGGTTGGCGGAGAAGACCGTGAAGCCGAGGTAGGCGAGGGCGAGGAGCACCCGGACGAGCGCGGAGACGACCCGGCCGAGCTCGGCGTCGAGCTTCCGGCCGACGCTGCCGAGGTAGAGGCTGTTCACGAACTGACCGGCCAGCGGGAGGATCGAGATCGTGGCCCAGAACGTGAACCGGTCGAGGGTCAGGATGTCGAACGCCCCGCCGAGCAGCATCCGGGGGAACGGGGTCGTGCCGCCGGTGCCGAAGAACGTCAGCGCCGCCAGGCACGCGGTCAGCGGCCACGCCTTCGACGCCGTGCCCCGGATCAGGGCGTAGGGCAGTGCGACGAGCGTGACGCCCCACGGCACGACCCAGAAGACGAGCCCGGCCGCGGTGTTCTCGATGAAGCTGTCCCGGCTGGCGTGGGGGATCGACACCTGGGTGATCGGGTCGGTGGCCGACCAGATCCAGTACGGCAGGACGACGATGAGCAGGGCGGCGATCAGCAGGACGCCGTAGACCGCGCCCCGCAGGATGGTCGGCACGACCCGCCGCAGCCGCCGGGCGACGAGCGGCCACAGGTTCCGGCGGTCGACGGTGTCGCAGTACGCGGCCGGTTCGTCGGCCAGCGGGGTCCGCAGGTTCTCGACGAGCGCGGCGAGCATCACGGGCGCGACGAAGAACACCGACCCGAACAGCGTGGTCACGTGGTGGCCGCCGGTGCACGCCGCGGTGGCGGCGACGCCGAGGACGAGGTAGCGCAGGCCGCCGTCGCGGGTCCAGCGGTGGACGAACGGGAGCGCCTGGAGGAGGAAGGCGAGCGAGAACGTGGTCGGGAGCTGGCCGAACACGTGGACCGTCTCGGCGATCGCCGACGAGGTGGCGAGCAGGATGGCGGCCCAGCCCGCGGAGCGCTCGTCGACCCAGATGCGGGCCCAGCGGTAGACACCCACGGTCAGGTTGAACAGCGCGAACAGCTGGACGAGGGCGAAGGCGCCCTGCAGGCCGACGAGGCGGGAGAGCAGCGCGATCGACTGGTGGGTCGCCGGCGGATAGCTGATGACGGGGAAGCCCGTGTACCAGCGGTGGTCCCAGCTCGACCACCACCAGCGCCGGTAGTGGTCGCCGAGGAAGATGTGGACGAACGCGTCGTAGGTGCGCTGGTAGCTGCCGGCCAGGATCAGGTTGCCGTGGTAGAGCAGCACGATCAGCAGCGCGACGAGCAGGAGGACGCGTCCCGGGGTCAGCACCGCGGGCAGCGTGATCCGCCCGGTCGCCGCCGGTTCGTCCTCCGGCCCGTCCGGGTCGGTCCCGTCGACGGCGCGCGTCGCCAGCCCGGTTCCCGGGGCGTGCGGT
>JAXHUH010000032.1:0-4520 GCA_034211175.1 Actinomycetota bacterium | reverse complement strand
GCCGGGACCGGGGGCGCGGCGTCGGGCCGGCTCGACCACACTGGGGAGGTGAGCGGCCCGACGATCCCCAACGACGCGACCGCGGTCGTCGTCGGCGAGGGCCCGGCCGTGACCCGGGGCGACCTGCGTCGGCTCGTCGACGCCATCGAGGCCTCGCTGCGGGCGCTCGACATCGGCGGCGGCGACCGGGTCGCCACGACCCTGCCCGCGGGGCCGGAGCTGGTCGCGCTCGCCGTCGCCGTGGAGCGATGCGACGCCTCGCTCGCCGTGGTGTCGCCGACGTGGTGGCCCGCGGAGATCGCCGACGCGCTCGCGTCCACCGCGCCGGCACTGGTCGTGACCGGCCCCCGGGGCGACGGGCGCGTCGATCCACCGGACGCCACCTCCCCGCCGGCGCCGCTCGCCCGGCTCACCTCATCGGGGGCGCTGGTCCGCTCGTCGCCGCCGAAACCGGCGGTCGCGACGGTCGGCGCCTCGCCGGTGGATCGGGACCCGACGGGTTGGTCGGCCACGTCGGGCGCACACGTGCCCGGCCGGCTGGTGCGTCACCGATCCCCGGTACCGCCACCCACCCCCGAGCCGATCGCCGTTGCCGTCGACCCCTCGGCCGCGGGGCTGGCCCGGCGCCTCGCTGCCGCATTCACGGCCGGCGAACCGGTCGTCCTGGCGCCGCGCCTGCGCGACACCGACGACCTGGCAGCGCTCGCCGCCCGCGGTGTGCGCCGCCTGTGGGCCTCGGCCGCCCAGCTCGACGAGCTGGCGACCGCGTTGCGGCGCAACACCGAACGGCCCCACGGGGCGATCGGGGCGTCCGCCGCGGTGGCCGGGTTGGGGATCACGGCCTTCGGGACGGCCCTGCGGCCCGGGACGGCGGAGCTGGTGGGCGAACGCCTCGGCGTGCCGATCGAGATCGCCTACGCCCTCGCCGAGGTCGGCGGCCCACTCGCCGTCCGCGACGCCGCGACCGCCGGGCCCGGCGCCGACCTCGCACCGCTCGCGCTCGGTCGCCCGGTGGAGGGCTGGGAGCTCGCCGTCGACGAGCGGACCGGCCCCGAGCGGTCGGGACCGATGCTCCTCGCCCGTCCGGTCGGAGGCGCCGAGCCGCTCGTCGCGACCGACGACGTCGTGGTGCCCACGAGCTCGTCGCCCGACCCGGCGGCGACGTCACTGCGCCTTCGCGGCCCCGCCGCAGCCGCGTTCGAGGTCGACGGGGAGGTGGTCCACCCGGCGGAGGTCGAGCTCGCGCTGGCGGGCCACCCGGCCGTCGCCCAGGTGACGGTCGTACCCAGGCCGGACCCGCGGCGCGGGGCCTTCGGCGTCGCCGTCGTCGTGCCCGTCGACCCCGAGCACCCGCCGTTCCTCGAGGAGCTCGTCGAGGGCTGGGCGGCCGACGCACCGTCGCGGCCGGGCGCGCTCACGATCGTCGACCGGATCCGGCTGACCGGCTCGGGCGTTCCCCATCATCGGTTCCTCCGCTACGAGGAGGCACGACGTCAGCGGGTTTCGTGAACCCGGGTCGTCATTTCTTGACACCGGCGACGGTAAGGTAAGCAAAATTCGCGACGGACCTTGCCTCCCGATGACGTTGGCCGGAAGCGGGCGTGCACGGCGGAGCGGCTCGGCGGTTCGGGAGGCGTGGCCGAACGCGCTGGCGTCACCACGGGAGGTGGTGGTCCTTGCACGACGCATCTGCACGGCGGGCGATTGGCAGACCGCGGTCCATCGACCGGGACAAGATCGTCGCAGCCGCCAACGAGATCGGCATCGACAACCTCACCATGCGTGCCGTTGCCGAGCACCTCGGGGTGACGACCCAGGCGCTGTACAACCACATCGGCGGCCGCCGAGAGCTCGTGGCCCTGATGGCCAACGACTACGGCGAGAGCTTCGAGATGCCGCCGGACTCGGTCGACGACTGGCGCGAGTGGCTGGCCCGCTTCGCCCGGTCGATGCGCGAGAAGCTGGCCGAGCGGCCGGGCACCGCGGCCTCGCTCGCCACCCGGGGCCCGACGACCCCGGCGACCCTGCGGTTCGTCGACCGGGTGATCACCCTGATGAAGGTCGACGGCTTCGACGAGCGCGAAGCCGTCCTGGCCTACACGGCGGTGGTGGAGCACGTCGTCAGCTCGGTCCAGCGTGACGAGGCCCACCGGGCCGACCCGGCCCAGGACCAGGCCGAGAGCGCGCTGTTCTACGAGGCGCTGGCCAACAGCGACCCGGACGACCTCCACAACCTGGCGTTCATCGCCGTCGGCTGGAACCGCCGCGACGCCGAGGAGTCCTTCGAGTACGGCCTGGCCTGCCTCCTCGGCGGCATCGAGGCCCAACAGGGCTGGCTCCCCCGCCGCACCGGCATCCCCGCCGACGCCCACGCCTGAGCGCCCCGGACCCGCCCCGGGCGATCTACCGACCCCACAAGGGCCGAACCGCCCGACCCCGCGACGTCCAACCCTGCGAGGCTCGCCCGTGCGCCCGTGCGCCCGTGCGCCCGGATCTTGCGGCGACACCGTGACCCGCCACACCGGGCACGCGCAACATCCGGAGGCCGGGCGCACGCCGTACAGGCATCGAGCGCAGCGAGATCTGCCTGTACGGAAGAGAAGACAGGCGCCGCAGGCGACCCCGCCCTTCCCCGACGGGCTCGCCAGAGCCCGTCCTCCGTCAGGGGCTTAAAGAAGGGTGAACGGTCCGGGCTGGAACGCTCGCAGCGCCCGGCGCCCTGCGATGGTGGGGTCAGCTCGAAGACGCCGAGGTGCGACGATGACGACGACCAGTCCCCCGATCCCCCAACCCTCCCCCCGGGCCGATGCCGACGGCACCGACCACGCCGGGCTGCTCGCCGCGCTCGCCGGGTTGGTGTCCGCCGGGCTGGCGCTCGGCGTGGCGGAGCTGGTCGCCGCGTTCGGGTCGGGCGCGCCGTCGCCGGTCATCGCGGTGGGCGACGTCTTCGTCGAGGAGACCCCGGGCGACGTCGTCCGGACGAGCATCGAGACGCTGGGCTCCAACCAGAAGCCCGCGCTGGTCATCGGGATCGTCCTCGCCTCCCTCGTGCTCGGGGCCGTCCTCGGCCGGGCGGGGCGCACCCGCCCGGTGGTGCCGCTGATCGGCTTCGGGGCGTTCGGGCTCCTCGGGATCGTCGCCGCGGCCACCTACGAGAGCGACGTGGTCCTGTCGACGATGGTCGGTTCGGCCGTCGGCGCGGTCGCCGGGTACGCGGCCCTCCGGGGGCTGCTGCGCCGCCTGGGTGACCCCGCCCGGCCCATCGAGCCCTCGGCCGAGCGGTACGGCGACTCGGCGGAGGAGCACGGCGAGGTCGTCTCCGCACCGATCGCGTCGCCGACCGATCCGCCCGCGACCCGCCGCAGCTTCTTCGGGTGGACCGCTGCGGGCGCGGCGACCGCCGTCGTCGCCGGCGCCTCCGGCCGCCGCCTGGCGAGCCGCAGCTCGGTCGAGAGCGCCCGTCTCGACGTGGCCGCCGACGGGACGTTCACCGGTCCGGACGACATCGTCACCCGGCTCGACACGCTCGACGACGTGAGCGGCGTCGCGCCGTACTTCACCCCGAACGACGACTTCTACCGCATCGACACGGCGCTGGTCGTCCCCCAGGTCGACCCGGCGAACTGGTCGCTCACGATCAGCGGCATGGTCGACGAGCCGATCGAGCTCACCTTCGACGAGCTGATGGGCATGGACATGATCGCCGAGGCGGTCACGATCGCCTGCGTGTCGAACAACGTCGGCGACGACCTGGTCGGCAACGCCGTCTGGCAGGGCGTGCCCCTCGCCTCCCTGTTGGAGCGGGCGGGCGTGCAGTCCGACGCGTCGCAGGTGGTCGGCCGGTCGGTCGACGGGTGGACAGCCGGGTTCCCGCTCGAGCTGGCGATGGACGGGCGACCGGCGATGGTGGCCGTGGCCATGAACGGCGAGCCGCTGCCGACGGCCCACGGGTTCCCGGCGCGCCTGATCGTTCCCGGACTGTACGGCTACGTGTCGGCGACGAAGTGGCTCTCGGAGATCGAGATCACGACGTGGGACGCGTTCGACGGCTACTGGATCCCCCGGGGCTGGTCGAAGGAGGGCCCGATCAAGACCCAGTCCCGCATCGACGTGCCCCGCCGCGGCACCGAGGTCGCCGCGGGCACGGTGGCGGTCGGTGGTGTGGCGTGGGCGCCGACCCGGGGCATCGAGCGGGTCGAGGTCCAGGTGGACGACGGGCCGTGGAACGAGGTCCGGCTCGGCGATGTCGTGTCCGACCGCACGTGGGTCCAGTGGGTGTGGGACTGGGACGCCACCCCGGGTGAGCACACCCTGCGGGTCCGGGCGACCGACGGTGACGGCGAGACCCAGTCCGAGGACAACGTCAGCCCGGCCCCGAACGGTGCCGAGGGCTGGCACACCATCCGCGTCGACGTCGCCTGACCCCCGGACCCCCGACGACCCATCGACCTCACCTTCGTGCTGGACCGCCCCCGCAGGCCCCCCGGGGCAACAGCGCGGGGCCGCAACGGGTTATTTGG
>JAXHUH010000031.1:0-5121 GCA_034211175.1 Actinomycetota bacterium | reverse complement strand
CGACCGCGAGCCGCCCGAGCAGGCTGAGCAACACCAGCCGGGCGGGGCGGGTGGTGGTCGCCAGCCGTCGCACGGTCGCGGCGAGCCCGCCGAAGAACACCCAGCCGCCGGCCATCCCGGCCAGCGCGCCGCCGACCAGCTGCGCGAGGACGATCACCGTCGTCACCGCGGCCTCCTCCCGAGCCGTTCCCGTCGCTGCGTGTGCTCAGCCGGCATCGGCGCCGGACCTCCGTTCACCGCCGGGCCTGCGGTCGCGTGGTTCGCGACCGGCCGTCTCGTCGAGGCCGGGGTCGGGCCCCTCCGGCGCTCCACCGTCCGTACCGGCGGCCGACTCGTCGTGCGCCGTCGTCGCGTCGTCCGGGTCCGGTCCGCCCGGTGGCAGCTCGCCGCGCACCCAGAACCAGGCGAGCAGGCAGCCGAGCGCCACACCCAGGACCAGGCCCGTGAGCGTCCACGACACCGTGCCGTCGACCCGGGCGTCGACCCACGCCCCGATGGCGATGCCGATCAGGGTCGGCAGCGCGACCGACCAACCGACGACGCCGAACATGCCGAGCCCGAACCAGACGCTCTCGTGGCGCTCCCGGGCGCGACGCCGCCGCTGCGCGCGGCGCTCGACCGCGCGGCGGAACCCGCGCCGATCCGGGTCCGGGCGCCGGCTCACCGGGGCTCCTCGAGCTCGACCATCCGTTCGATCACGTCGACCTCGAGGTGCGCCAGCGCGAGCCGCGCCGCCTCCTCCCGCTCGGCCCGCGCCAGGAAGCGCTCGTCGACCACGGCCCGCAGCGTCTCGAGCTCCCCGCCGGCGATGGCCTCGGGCGTCGACACCAGCACGTCGTCGCCGACCTTCACGACCGTGCCGCCGTCGACCGCCACGATCCGCTCGGCGCCGCCGGGGTCGATGTAGGACAGCAGCCCGGCCTCCAGCTCGGCGACGGTGTCGACGTGGCGCTCGAGCATGGTGAACGAGCCGCCGACCGCCTGGACCGCGACCTGCACGACCTGCTCGTCGACCTCCTCGTGGATGGGCGAGAACACCCGGAGCCGCACGTCAGCCACCCCCGATGGCGCCGGCGACGGCGTGGCGATCCGCGCCCTCGGCCGCGGGATCGCCGCGGCCGTCGAGGTCGTCGAGGTCGTCGAGCCCGCCGATCATGTAGAGGTCCTCCTCGGGCCGGTCCTCGAACTCGTCGGCCAGGACCCGCTCACAGCCGTCGAGGGCGCGTTCGAGCGGCACGTACCGCCCGGCGTGGCCGGTGAAGTGCTCGGTGACCTCGAACGGCTGGGTGAGGAAGCGCTCCAGCCGCCGGGCCCGGGCGACGACCCGCTGGTCGCGCCGCGAGAGCTCCTCGAGGCCCAACATGGCGATGACGTCCTTCAGCTCCTCGTACGCCGTCAGGGTGTGGCGGACGTCCTGGGCGATCCGGTAGTGGCGCTCGCCGACCACCGACGGGGTGAGCATCTTCGACCCGGAGGCCAGCGGGTCGATCGCCGGGTAGAGGCCCTGGCCCGCCCGGTCGCGCGACAGCACGACCGACGCGGAGAGGTGGCCGAACACGTGGACGGCGGCCGGGTCGGTCAGGTCATCGGCCGGCACGTACACGGCCTGGATCGACGTGATCGCCCCCTCGTCGGTCGACGCGATGCGCTCCTCGAGGCGGGCCAGGTCCGACGCCAACGTCGGCTGGTAGCCGAGCCGGGACGGGATCTGGCCCATCAGGCCCGACACCTCGGAGCCGGCCTGCACGAACCGGAAGATGTTGTCGATGAGCAACAGCACGTCGAGGCGCAGGTCGTCGCGGAAGTACTCGGCCATCGTCAGCGCCGCGTGCCCCGCCCGCAGCCGGGCACCGGGCTGCTCGTGCATCTGTCCGAAGACCAGCACGGCCTGGTCGAGCGTCCCCGACCCGGTCAGCTCCCGGTGCAGCTCCTCCGCCTCCCGGCAGCGCTCGCCGATGCCGCAGAAGACGCTCACGCCCTCGTGATGGCCGACCATGTCGTGGATCATCTCCATGATCAGCACCGTCTTGCCGACGCCGGCGCCGCCGAACAGCCCGGCCTTGCCGCCGCGCTCGAGCGGGCTGAGCACGTCGATCACCTTGATGCCGGTCTCGAAGATCTCCGAGCGCGTCGTGCGCCGGGCGAGCGGCGGCGGGGCCCGGTGCACGGGCCGGCGTTCGGCGTCGACCGGGCCGAGCCCGTCGATCGGGTCGCCGAACACGTCGAAGGTCCGGCCGAGCAACCCTCGGCCGACGGGGACGGTGAGGGGCCCGTCGGTGGCGCGCACCGCCGCACCCCGCGTGAGGCCCTGCGTGGAGGTCAGCGCGATCGCACGGACCCGGTGGTCGTCGAGGTGGGCCGCGACCTCCAGCGCGACCATCCGGCCGCCGGACGCGCCCTGACCGTCCAGCAGCTCCGCCCACAGCAGCGTGTGCACGGCGGGCGGCACGCCGTGGAGCTCGACGTCCACGACGCTGCCCCGCACGGCTTCGACCCGGCCCGTGCGTCCGGCGGCGGCGCTGCGATCGTCCATGTCGACCTCCGCCGTCCACCGCGCGCCCGACGGGGCCCCGACCTGTAGAGGCACAAGTCCCGACCCACCACGCCGCCCGTCACCAGCGCCCCCGGCGACCGGGTGGGCTCACATGACGGGGTTGCCGTACATCTCGCCGAGGGGGTCGTTGATCAGCTCGATGCGCTCGCCGTCGGGGCCGGCGAAGTAGAGGGACGCCTCGTGGACCTCGGTGTACGGGATCGCCTCGGTGTCGAGGCGGTCGCGCAACCGGGCCCAGCGCTCGGGCTCGACGGAGATGGCGACGTGGTGGAGGCCGCCGAGGACCTCGGCGTAGGGGCCGAGGTCGAGGCCGGGGAAGTCGAAGAACGCCAGCGCGTTCTCGTGGCCGATGTCGAAGAAGAAGTGGGTCGAGCCGGGGTAGTCACGGTTCTCGAAGATCTCGGTCAACGGGAACTCGAGGATCTCCTGGTAGAAGCGGATCGTCGCCTCGACGTCGCTCGACACCAGCGCCACGTGGTGCACGCCCCGGGCCGACGACGCCGGCCGCTCACCGCTCGGGCGCAGGTACCTGCGCCGCAGGTCGTCCCACTCCTCGGACCGGTCCGCCGCGCTCACCTGGTCGGTCATGGCACGCCCCCGTCGTCTCGGCCGCACGCTCCGTCGCGACGCTAGCGGCCGGCCGCGACCCGATCCCCTTCTGGACCCCATGAAGTGCCACGGGTGGCAGTTCAAGGGGGCCAGAACGAAAGGCCATGGCCGACGAGGCGACGGCAACGGTGGCCGCCGGGCACGACCGGCGGGGGTACCGTGCGCCGGTGACCTACGAGTTCGACCGGTACCTGCGCTACGACGAGCTCACCGCCTGGCTCCACGGGCTCGCCGACGACCACCCCGACCTCGTCACCGTCGAGTCCTACGGCCGGTCCCACGAGGGCCGCGACCTGTGGCTCGTCACCGTGACCGACCACGCCACCGGCAGCCCCGGCACCAAGCCGGCCCACTGGGTCGACGCGTCGATCCACTCGGTCGAGCTGACCGCCACGGTCGCCGCCTGCCACCTCCTCCACCACCTCGTCACCGGCCATCGCGACGGCGACCCGAGCGTCTCGGAGGCGCTGCGGACCCGGACGTTCTACGTCGTGCCCCGGGTGAACCCCGACGGCGCCGAGTGGGCGCTCGACGACCACCCCCGGTTCCTCCGCTCGAGCGTCCGCCCGTGGCCGTGGTCCGACGGCCACCGCTGGCCCGGCACCCACGTGGAGGACCTCGACGGCGACGGTCGCATCCTCCAGATGCGCGTCCCCGATCCCGACGGCGCCTGGATGGCCCACCCCGACGACGCCCGCCTCATGGTCCCGGTGCCGCCGACCGGTCCGCCGGCGGGCACCGCGCGGTACCGCCTCCTCGACGAGGCCCAGATCGTCGACCACGACGGGTTCACGATCCCCACGCCCCGCGCCCCCGAGGGCCTCGACCTCAACCGGAACTTCCCGGCCGGGTGGAGCACCGGGGTCACCGGCAGCGGCGACCACCCGCTCAGCGAACCGGAGATCGACGCCCTCGTCCGCGCCATCCGGGCCCGGCCCAACATCTGCGGCTACAACGCGTTCCACACCAGCGGCGGTGTGCTGCTGCGGCCGTCGTCGACCCAGCCCGACGACAAGCTCCCGGCCGACGACATCTGGGTGTACAAGGAGCTGGCCGAGGTCGGCACCGAGCTCACCGGCTACCCCTCGCACTCGGTGTTCGAGGACTTCACCTGGGACAAGACGAACCCGATGAGCGGCGCGGCCGACGACTGGGCCTACGAGCACCTCGGCGTCATCGGCTGGACGACCGAGTTCTGGGACATCGTCCACGCGGCCACCGGCACCAAGCAGTCGACCCACTTCTGGTACACCGGCCCGACCGACGACGAGGCGCTCGCCGTCCTCCGCTGGTGCGACGCCAACGACCCCGACGGCTTCGTCGACTGGTACCCCTACGACCACCCCCAGCTCGGCCACGTCGAGCTCGGCGGGTTCGACCCGATGCGCACCTGGATCAACCCGCCGCCCGACCGGCTGCGGGCCGAGGTCGAGCCCCACGCCCGCTTCGCCGTTCACCAGGCGCTCTGCTCACCGCGACTGCGGATCCGCCATCGGGCCGTGGTCGCGCTCGGCGGCGACACGTGGCGGGTCGAGATCGGCGTGGCCAACAACGGCTGGCTCCCGACCGAGGTCAGCGAGCAGGCCCGGCGCAACAAGCTGGTCAAGCCGATCACGGCGACGCTCGAGGGCGCCCACGTCGTCGGCGGACCGGCCCGCCAGCAGGTCGGCCAGCTCGAGGGGCGCGCCGCGCTCCGGTTCCGGGGCGGCCACGACGGCACCCCCGACCGTCTGCTCGTCACCTGGGTCGTGCAGGCGGACGCCGGCGCCACGATCGAGGTCGCTATCGACCACGACCGCGCCGGACACCTGCGCGAGACCCTCGTCATCGAGCCGACCGTCATCGACGACTGACCGCCACTGACCGCGACGTCAGTCCACGAACCGTCCGGGCGCGCCACCTCATGATGTTCTGGACCGGGGGGGGGGGCAACCCGGGGGGGAGGCCCGGGGGCCCAG
>JAXHUH010000030.1:0-3557 GCA_034211175.1 Actinomycetota bacterium | reverse complement strand
TGAGCCAACCACACCACCTCGGGACTTCGTCCCGAACCGGGGGCACCGCCCCCGGCACCCCCACCCCGACCAACGCGCCCAACCCCACCCACGGACACCACATCATTTTCCGATCAGTTCGAGATGGTGGGCCCGCGGCGTGACGAACGTCTCGTCCGCCGGACAGCGAGACCTGTGGTCTCGGTTGGTAGCGTGCTCCGACCGCGGTGCGGACGGCCGCTGACGCGGGCGCACGTCGCCGGGCACCACCGACCTCCCCGGTCGAGGGCCACCGGCGGGTGTCGCCTCCCGGTCGTTGTGATTCGGGCGAGCCCGAGCCTGCGGCAGCGGCGGATCCGAACGGTGCGCAATGCAGCCCTCCCGTCGTCGACGAACCGACCACCCGAGTGCCAGCGCGCCCAGAGGACCACCACATGACCGAACCTGTTCCCGCGCCCACCGTTCTCGACGAGGCGCCGCCCCCGTCGAGGACCCGCCGCATCTCCGAACGGATCCGACCGTCGGTGCCGACACCCGGCCGGCTCCGGGTCGAGCTGCTCGCCGGACTGCTCGTCGCGGTGGCGCTGATCCCCGAGGCCATCGCCTTCTCGATCATCGCCGGCGTCGACCCGGCGGTCGGGCTCTACGCGTCGTTCAGCATCGCCATGATCACCGCCTTCACCGGTGGCCGCCCGGCGATGATCTCCGCGGCGACCGGCGCGATGGCGCTGGTGATGGCCCCGCTGATCTCCGAGCACGGGGTCGAGTACCTGTTCGCGGCCACGGTCCTGACCGGCGTGATCCAGTTCGCGCTCGGCGCACTCGGCGTCGGTCGCCTGATGCGGTTCATCCCCCGCACGGTCATGGTCGGGTTCGTGAACGCGCTGGCGATCTTGATCTTCATGGCCCAGCTCCCCCACCTCCTCGGCGAGGGTGCCGCGGTGTGGGCCATGGTGATCGGCGCCCTCGCGGTCATCTACCTCCTCCCCCGGATCACGACCGTGGTCCCGGCCCCGCTCGTCGCCATCGTCGCGGTCACCGCGGTGGCGCTGGCCGGCGGCATCGACGTGCCCACCGTGGGCGACGAGGGCGTCCTGCCCGACTCGCTGCCGTGGTTCGCGCTCCCCGACGTGCCGTTCGCGCTCGAGACCCTGCGCATCGTCCTGCCCTACGCGGTCACCCTCGCCCTGATCGGTCTGCTGGAGTCGCTGCTCACCGCCCAGCTCATCGACGACATCACCGACACCCGCTCCGACAAGGACCGCGAGTCACGCGGCCAGGGCATCGCCAACGTGGCGACGGGCTTCCTCGGCGGCATGGCCGGCTGCGCCATGATCGGCCAGTCGATGATCAACGTCGGCGCCGGCGGCCGGACCCGCCTGTCGACGTTCTCGGCGGGCGCGTTCCTGCTCGTCCTGATCATCGCCCTCGGCGACCTCGTGGCCGACATGCCGATGGCGGCGCTGGTCGCGGTGATGATCGCGGTGTCGGTGGCCACGTTCGACTGGTCGAGCCTGCGCCTGTCGACCCTGCGCCACACGCCGCGCAGCGAGACCGCGGTCATGGCGGTCACCGTCGCCACCGTCGTCGCCACCCACAACCTGGCCTACGGCGTCATCGCCGGCGTCGTGCTCGCCACGGTCTTCTTCGCCCGCCGGGTGGCCCACCTCGTCGAGGTCACCGACGTGCTCGATCCCGACGGCACCGAGCGGGTCTACGCGGTGACCGGCGAGCTGTTCTTCGCGTCGACGAACGAGCTCGTCCACGCGTTCGACTACAGCGACCCGACGCCGGTCGTGCGCATCGACCTCACCGACGCCCACGTCTGGGACTCCTCGGCGGTCGCCACGCTCGACGCCGTCGTCGAGAAGTTCGCCCGCCGCGGTGTCGAGGCGACCGTCGTCGGCCTCAACACCCAGAGCGAGTCGCTCCACCGTCGCCTCACCGGCAGCTTCGCCGCCGGCCACTGACCCCACCCGACCACGAACTGGTCTACCGATCTGCGCCCTGAACGTCGGATCGGTAGGCCGGAACGGGCGGAACGCGTCGTCGGTCGGGGTGCGCTGCGGCGGGCGGGCAGTGGGCCGGTGGCTCAGCGGGCGGCGTCGTAGCCCAGCCAGCGGCCCTCGTCGAAGTCGTAGAGCTTGCACGCCCGGGTGGCGGCCAGGTACTCCCGCAGCCGCAGCGGCTCGTCGACGATGACGTCACCGACCGACGCCTCGATGGCCTCGGCGGCCTCGGCCAAGCGGTAGAACGGGATCCGGGTGTCCACGTGATGGGGCACGTGGACGAAGATGTTGTGGAAGAAGACGTCGAGCACGCGGGGGACCCGCAGGATCGTGGTCGACTCGGTCTGGGCCCGGCGGCGGGTCCACTCCTTCGCCGTCCACCAGCGGATGTCGGGGCCGACGTGGTGCACGTAGACGGTCCAGCCGATGATCCCGCTGAACAGCAGGAACGGCACGACGACCAGCTTCAGCGCCATCGCCACCGCGGCCCACCACGAGCCGCCGAGCGCCAGGCCCAGGGCGGCGGAGCCGGCAGTGGCCGCAGCGGCCCACGACACGACCAGCCACCAGTCGCGACGGATGGCCGCGGCGTGCTTGGCCGGCGGGTCGAACCGCATCATCTTGTTCCACCACACCTCGCGCAGGTAGTAGGCGCCGCTGCCGACCCACGACCACTCGATCCGGTGGCGAAGCCGGGCCATCGCCGACAGCTCCCGGTACTCCCCCACGGTCAGTGGGTGCCACACGAAGTCCATGTTCTGGCGGGTGGTGAACCCGTGGTGGACGCGGTTGTGGCCGAGCACCCAGGCCTCGTACACGTGCAGCGACGGCAGGAACAGGATCCGGCCGAGGATGCGGTTGAGGCGGGGGCTGGCCACCAGCGCGCCGTGGGCGGCGTCGTGGCCGAGGATGAACAGGGCCGAGACCACGAGCCCGGCGAGGAGCTCGAGCGGCACCACGAGCCACCAGCGGTCGACCATCGCGAGGGCCGCCATCACGGCGATCCACATCGACACGTCGATCGCGACCGCCACGAGCCCACGGGCGGTGGAGCGCTCGAAGCAGTGGGACGGGATGGCCTCGCGGATCGGCGCCAGTGAGCGGTCGCCCTCGGCCTTGGGGGAGGTGAGCGTCGTCACGATCGCGGACCCTACCGACCGGTAGGTAGATCGATGCAGGGCCGAAGGTCCCGACCGTCGCGACGGTCGGGACCCCATCCTGGCCCGGAACCGGATATCCGTCATCGGATCGTAACGATAACGTTTTCGACGGCGCGGATCCGGGCTACACCTGAGGGGGCACCACCGGTGCGTGGCGGGCGGAACGCTCATCCGGAGCGGGCGAGGGGACGGCGTCCCCCGATCGACAGGAGCACGTTCCATGCGAACCATCCCGGCCACCGCGCTGAGCGCGGCCCTCGCCCTCGGCGTCGCCGCCTGCTCGACACCACCGACCCCGCCGGTCGTCGAGCCGCCCGACGAGACCACCACGACGACCGACCCCGGGCCGACGACCACCGTCGCGGCGCCGGGAACGACGACGTCGACCACCACCCCCGGGACCTCGACC
>JAXHUH010000029.1:0-10081 GCA_034211175.1 Actinomycetota bacterium | reverse complement strand
CTGGGAAGTCTCCTCCTAAAAATTGACCTTCTGGCCCTACTTTTGGTTGGAAATCTTCAACGTGTCCTTTTTCGTGGGCTACAACCTCGAAACGCCAGCACGGCCCCCGGCCCGCACACCGCGCGACGGTCGACCGCGCCACGCCATGGAACCCGTGCCAAGGGCCCGCCGGCCCCGACGACTGGAGGACCCGCGGCGATGCACCCGCGAGCGCCTCGTTCTGGCGAGCGTCGAGACCCATGCCAAGGGCCCGCCGGGCCTGACGGACCCGAGCGGAGCGGAAGACATCGCGGCCCTCCCGTGCGAGGCGCCCCAGGCGCCGAGCACGGCAAACGCCAGCTCGTGGGCGCTGAGGGACTCGAACCCCCGACCCCCTCCTTGTAAGGGAGGTGCTCTGACCAACTGAGCTAAGCGCCCGTGGGAGGACCGACCATGGTCCCACACTCGGGGACGGACCGCGTCCGGTTGCAGCCGGGACGACTGCCACCGCCAGCGCGAACCAGGCGGTACATCAACGCTCCATGACAGCGGCGGACCATCCGACGGACTGACCACTCCTGGTGATACGCACGCTACGCATCCGTGACACCACAGCCAGCACACGAACTCTGTGTCGTATGACACGGAACGTTACGGACTGAACCACGTTAAGTCACGCTGAGCGCGCAACGCGCGGTTGCGTGTCGATCGGTGCCTCTTGACGGCGGGTCAGTTGCAATGTCTTTTCGATCTCGCGCGTTCCGGGACGGACGGCCCACGCGTCCCGCATAGTGAGGGCCCACGCCGTTCGTGAGGTTGCCCACTCATGAGTCAAGCGACGGTGAAACCCCCGTCCACCCCCCACATCCCGATGCCGGAGCCACGCAGGAACCGTTCGAACAAGCTGACGGCTCTCATCGGTCTGGCCCTCCTCGGCCTGCCCGCCGCAGCTTGGTACGGAGCGGCCCAGGTGGACCAGGACGTGTCCGTCACGGACGCGCAGCTCACGGCGGCCGTGCCCGCCGAGAGCAGCGTCGAGGTCGACGGCTACACGTTCGACTTCGTCGCCAGCTGCTCGTCCACCGGCGCGGACTTCTTCGCCGCCGGGTCCGACGAGACGAACGACGGCACGTCGTTCTTCGTCGTCGCCGAGGCGCCCGCCACGGTGAGCGTCGCGGTCGGCGTCAGCAGCGATCGGGACACGCCCCCGCCGGCACTGCCGCTTTACCAGACGACGACCGCCGAGCTCGAGCGCTCGACGGACGGCGACTTCCTGGTCGGTACGGCCGAGTTCGTCGACGCCCACGGCGATGATCCGTCGCAGTCGGTGGCGGGCGACATCAGCATCTACTGCCCGACCATCGAGGTCGCCAGCTGACCACACCCGCCCGGGTGTGGAGGAGCCGGCGCCGCGATCGTCGACCGGTCGTGCCCTGCGGATCAGTGCGAGCGCGTCGAGCGGCGGATCCCGTCGCGCATCGCGACCCCGAGGACGTCAGTCGCCGCGGCAACGGGCCGCCGGCGCACGTCGTGGTCGAGCACGACCAGGTCGAGGCCGTCGAGCTCGTCGACGAACGCCCCCGCCTCGGTGCACACGAGCAAGGCGCCGAGGTAGTCCCACGGGCGGTGCCCGTCGCTCCCGTCGACCCAGCCGTCGAGGTTGCCGTCGGCCACGCAGCACAGGTCGAGCGCCGCCGCTCCGAGCACCCGGAACTGGCGCCACCGGAGCCCGTCGGGCAGGGGCCCGGCGCTGGCGAGGATGGCGTCGTCCATCGTGCGGCAGGTTCCCGACCGGATTGGTGCACCGTCCCGTGTCGCGCCCCCGCCGCGCACGGCCCGCCAGGTCGGCCCGTCGGGGCCCGCCAGCCGGCGCACGAGCGACGCCCGTGGGCCGTCGGCGTCGACGGCGCACAGGCTCACGCCGTACCACGGCAGGCGGTGCTTGGCGTTGGTCGATCCGTCGAGCGGGTCGACGACGACGGTGATCGCTGCGTTCGCGCCGCCGTCGGTGATGGCCGACTCCTCGCTGAGGATGCGCACACCGGAGGGCTCGAGGACCGCGAGGGCGGCCTCGTCGGCGACGAGATCGCTGTGGTGCTGCTGGTCGCTCCCGGCGACGAGGTCGAAGTCCTCGTGGGCCGTCAGCACCGCGCCGACGGCGTCCGCGGTGCGCTCGAGGAGATCGATCAGCTCAACGTCGTCCACCAACTCACCGTAGTCTCGGGGGTCTGCAGGCCCCGACCGCCCTGGTGACGGCACCCTCACACCGTCCGCCATCAGGGTCGCGGTAGGCTGCGCCTGCGCTCGCTTGCGCATGTTCAGGAGGAGAGTGCGCCGATCGTGGCAGTCATAGACGTCGCCGGCTTCATCGCCGATCTCAAGGATCTGGCGATCGACGAGGGCTTCCACATCCACGAGGAGCGGCATTTCGTCGAGACGTACTCGCTCCGCCAGACGTGGGAGGTCGACCTCCACCCCGCGGATGCCTGCGGCGGCCCACTCGACCTGCACCTCGCGCTCGACGTCGACCCCCGGGTCCTCCTCGGCTTCGAGGACCAGGTGATGACCCTGGGCGAGGACGACGACCCGCCGGACGTGTTCCAGTTCCCGCTCACGTTCAGCTGGGCGTTGCCGCCCCTGCGCGACCTCCCCGATCTGCTGGTGCTGGCGACCGAGCTCGCCGGCATCGGGGGCACCGCCCTGCCGATCGAGGTGTCCGCAGTCGATTCGACGATGTCGGTGACCGACGCGCCCGAGCGCACCGTCACCGTCACCGCCCGCTCGGAGGTGTCGCTCCTGGCGCTGTACAACAGCGGCCAGGGCATCGACACCGACCTCCTCGAGCGCTGCCGGGGCGTGAGCGCGTACCTGCTCGACCGGGCCCCCAGCTGGCTCGACGAGCGCTGATCGCGCACACCGCGGTCTGCGCCGCCCCCATCTGACGCGCCTGCCCCGGCGCACCGTCCGGGATCGGCGCCGGGCCGACGGTCATTCCACGGTCACGCTCTTGGCCAGGTTGCGGGGCTTGTCGATGTCGCGGCCGAGCGCCCGCGCGGCGTGGTAGGCGACGAGCTGGAGCGGGATGCTCAAGAGGACCGGCGCCAGCTCCGGTTCGGTCCGGGGCACGCGCAGGACGGCATCGAACGCGGTGTCGTCGAGCTCGGTGGCCGCGGCGTCGGTGACGGCGACGACGGGGCCCCGCCGGGCCCGGATCTCGTTGGCCGACGCCATGGCCTTCTCGAGCAGCTCACCGGACGGGAGGACCACGACGGTCGGCACGTCGGGGTCGATCAGGGCGAGGGGCCCGTGCTTCAGCTCGGCGCCCTGGTACGCCTCGGCGTGGACGTACGACACCTCCTTCAGCTTCTGGGCGCCCTCCAGCGCGATCGGGTAGGCACCGACGCGCCCGACGTAGAACGCCGAGGTCGCTGAGGCGAGGCGGGCGCCGACCGCGGCGGCATCGTCCTCGGACGCCAGGACCTGCGCCACCTGAGCAGGGAGGGCGTCGAGCGCGTCGATGAGCCGTCGGCCGTCGGCCGGGCCGAGGTCGCGGACCCGCCCGAGGTGGAGCGCGAGCAGGGCGAACACGACGGCCGTGACCGTGAACGTCTTGGTCGAGGTGACCGAGATCTCGGCGCCGGCGTGGAGGTGGACGCCGGTACCGCACGCCCGGGCGATCGAGCTGCCGGGGGTGTTGACGACACCCATGACCGTGCCGCCCTTGCGGGCGATCTCCTGGACGGCGGCGAGCGTGTCGTAGGTCTCGCCCGACTGGCTGACCGCGACGTAGAGGGTGTCGGGGTCGATGACCGGGTTGCGGAACCGGAACTCGGAGGCGACCTCGGCGTCGGCCGGGATGCGGCTCAGGCTCTCGACGAGGTGGGCGCCCAACAGCCCGGCGTAGAACGCGGAGCCGCAGCCGAGGATCTTGACCCGGCGGACGCCGAGCACGTCGCGGGCCGTGAGGTCGATGCCGCCAAGGTGGGCGGTGGCGAAGCGCCGGTCGAGCCGGCCCCGCAGCGCCCGGTCGACGGCGGCGGGCTGCTCGTGGATCTCCTTGTGCATGAACGTGTCGTGGCCGTCGGTGTCGAAGTCGGCGGCGCGCACCGTCACCGTCGTCGGCGTGCGCTCGCCCGACGCGGGGCGGTCGCCGGTGAGCGTGATGGTGCAGTAGGCGGTCGGTTCGACGATGGCGAGCTCGCCGTCGTCGAGGTGGATCACCTGGTCGGTGTGGCGGACGAGGGCGGCGACATCGGACGCGACGAGCATCTCCTTGGCGCCGATGCCGAGCACGACGGGGCTGCCGTTGCGGGCGACGACGATCCGGCCCGGTTCGCGGTCGTCGACGACGGCGATGCCGTAGGCGCCCGACACCCGGGCCAGCGCGGCACGCACCCGCTCTTCGAGCGGCGGACGTGCGGCGTCGTCGATCGGGTCGCCGGTGGAGCCGTCGGTCGGCTCGCCGGCGGGACCACCGGCCGGGTCGCCGATGAGGTGGGCCAGGACCTCGGTGTCGGTGTCGGACACGAGCACGTGGCCGGCGTCGACGAGCTCGCGCCGCAGCCGGTCGGCGTTCTCGACGATGCCGTTGTGGACCACGGCGATGTGGCCGCTGGCGTCGACGTGGGGGTGGGCGTTGGCGTCGGTCGGCTCGCCGTTGGTCGCCCACCGGGTGTGGGCGATGCCGGTCGTGCCCCGGAAGCGCTTCGGCAGCGCGGTCTCCAGCTCGGCGACCCGACCGGCGCGCTTGACCACCTTGAGACCGGAGGCGCCGATCACTGCGGCGCCGGCGGAGTCGTAGCCCCGGTACTCGAGCTGGGCGAGGCCGTCGAGGAGCAGGTCGCGGCACTCGCGTTGCCCGACGTAGCCGATGATGCCGCATATGGTGAGGGGCCTTCCGTGATCGGGTCGATGTGGGGTGACGACGGGGTCAGCCGCCGTAGACGAGGCGGCGGATCTGGCGTTCGGTGAGGTCGGGTGCGGCAACCGGCCGCGCCGCCCGCTCGGCGGCGATGCGGCCGTAGATCTCGGCGTTGGCGAGTCCGTCGGCCTGCAGCTCCCGGTGGCGGCGGCGCACGAACGCGGTGGCCGACTCCGAGAAGTAGCTCACGACCTCGTCGATCACCCGCGCCGCGATCGCCGGCTCCAGCGCCGTCGATCGCACGAGGTGTGCGAGGAGATCGTCGGGGACCGACCCGCCGCTACCGCTGCCCACGCCCCGATTCTGGGGTGAAGGCTTCCGAACGACAAGGATCCTGCCCGCTCCCGGGCAGATCCGTCGCAGACCCAGCCTCGAACACCCCGCCGCGCTCCGCCCCCACCTCGTTCTGGACCCCACCAAGTACCACCCGTGGCACCCGGCGCGGGCCAGAACCAGAACCACCCGAACTGGACCCCACCAAGTGCCACCCGTGGCACCCGGCGCGGGCCAGAACGGGACTCGGGGGGTTGCGGCTAGGGGCGGCGGCGGGGGCCGATGCGCTCGACGGCGCGGCGGCGACCCGGCCAGTTCGAGAGGTCGGGCAACAGCGCGGCGATGCTGCGCTGCGCCAAGCTCCCCCGCCACAACCCGACCGAGTACGAGACGTCGTCGGCGACGCGCAGCGCGGCATAGCGCACCGGGTCGAGCGGCGGGCGCTGCGACCGCCACTCGAGCAGCGGCGGGACCACGGCCGCGGCCGCGAGGACGAGGCGGGCACGCCGGCTGCGCACGGCCAGCGCCGCAACCACCGGCCACCACGCCCGCGTGATGCCCGCGGCGAGCACCCGCCCGGCGAGGACGTGTCCCCAGCCGGCCAACCGCACGGCCTCGCGCTCCGGGTCGTCCATGCCCGACAGCCGTCTCGGCAACATCGCGGTCGACGCCGCCGCAACCCCGACGCCCCGCATCGGCCGGCCGGTCGCCACCAGCAACCACGCCGCCGCGCTCCACGCGGACACCGCCGCCGGTGGCACGGCGCCCGGGTGGCGGGTCGCGAGCGGTGCGGCCGCGCTGCCGTAGCCCACCCGCTGTCGGGCCCACGCGGGCCACGAGCCGCGGGGTGGGTGGGTGGCCTCGGCGCCCGGTTCGTAGCGAACGGTGCCGCCGGCGGCGACGAGGCGCCACACCAGGTCGACGTCCTCGCCGTAGCGGAGGCCGGAGTCGAACGCGCCCGCGGCCCGCACCGCAGCGGTCCGGGCGAGGAGGCACGCGGTCGGCACGTAGGAGACGCGTGCCCTCGGCTGCACCCGGGCCGGCGCCGGACCGAGGTCGAGCGGTGAGTTGGCCGTCTCGTAGCGCTCCCGCACCGACGGGCCCGGCACCGAGCGGATGCGCGGCGCGACGGCGACGACCGCCTCGTCGGCGAGGTGGGCGACCAGGCTGTCGAACCACCCGGCCGACGGTTCGACGCCGGCGTCGACGAACAGCACCAGGTCGGTCGACACGGTCGCCAGGCCGTCGTTGCGGGCCGGCCCGGGGCCACCGGATCCGGCTCGTCGGATGACGGTCACGTCCCGCGGCAGGCGCTGGCCCACGGGAGGGTCGGACCCGTCGTCGACGACCACGACCGCCAGGCCGGGCGCGTCTCGCCGCACGGCCGCCACCGTCGTGGCGACGCCGCCGGGGTCGTCGCGCACGGGGATCACGACGGTGACGTCGGCGGGCGGCGCCGACGCGGCGACCGGTACCGGGTGGGCGATGTCGGCGTCGACGAGGCGGCGGGCGAGGCGGGCCCCGCTCCCCGTGCCGACCGGCTCGCCGCGCTCCCAGCGGGTGAGGGCGTCGACACCGGCGGGCCGCAACCGCAGGATGCGCAGCGGCGAGCCGCCGACGAGGGCCCGGCCGCCGTCGGTCCGCCGAACGGCGGCGTCGAGGCGGAGCCCGAAGGTGGCCGGCAGCGGCGGCCGGCGCGTCAACGCCGCCGCGGGGTCACTGCCCGAACAGCAGGGAGAACGCCGCGGGGATGGCGGACGGGCCCTCGACCGGCACCCAGCGGGCGCCGACGGCACGGGCGAGGTGCTCGGCGTCCGCGGTGTCGTCCGCCGGGGCGACGATGGCGAGCTCGTCGAGCGCGCCGGCGGCGGCGAGCGGTTCGTCCCCGGTCGTGTGGCGGCAGTCCGACAACAGGATCGTGAGCTTACGCCGTGCCCGCGACCGCTCGAGCTGGGCCCGCGCCGTGCGCAGCGCCAGGGCGAGGTCGGTCGGTCCGTGGCCCCGCAGGCGCAGCACGTCGGCGACGAGCGCGTCGGCGGCGTGGTGACGGCCCTGGGAGGCCAGCACCATCGCCCGCTCGCTGAACGCCACGAGGCTGTGGTCCTCCGGCACCCGCCACACGGTCGCGGCCGCGGCGATCGCCGCGGTGGCGAGGCGGTCGCCTCCCATCGAGCCGCTGCGGTCGACGACGAGGCAGATGGCGGTGTCGGGCCGGGCCCAGGCTCGCGACCGCAGCTCGTCGAGCCCGGCTGGACGACCGGCGGCGCGGGCCATCTGCAGCGCCTCGAGGCTGGCGTCGAGGTCGAGGTCGGCCGGCGAGCGGTCGGCGGGGACGTCGACGAGCCGCCCGACCCCACGGGACTGGGCGATGCCCGACCGGGCGAGGTCGATGACCAGGCGGCCGGCGAGGCGGCGGGCCAGCTCGCGCAGCTTCGGGTCGGTGGCGCCGGTGGCGTCGGCGAGGAGGGCGAGCGCCTCGTCGGGGTCGTCGGACATCAGCGCGTCGAACGCGTCCTCGTCGATGACGCCGACCTCGGGCGAGACCTCTTCGAACCGGTCGTGGGCGGCGCCGAGCTGACGGCGCGAGCTGGTCCGACGCGCCTGCTCGGTCAGCTCCTGCTGGGCCTCGTCCCCCTCGCTGACCTTGTTCAGGTCGTCGTCGCCGCCGAGGGGGTCGGGGCTTTTCCCTGCGGAGGGTCCGGTCTGGTCGGTCGCTCGTCGTCGATGCCGGCCGTCGCGCCCCACAGCTCGGTGACGAGCTCCTCGGGCGTCCGGTTGGAGCCCTCCTGGACCCGGATGCGCCCACTCAGCGCGGCGAGTGCGGCGTCGAGGCCGACCTCCTCCGCGTCGGGGCCGGTCCCGGCCGGGTCGACGTCGCGCAGCTCGGCGAGGCCCTCGGCGATGCGGATCAGGTCGATGGCGCCGCGGACCGACGAGCCGATGCGGATGTCGCTGTGCGTCCGCGTGGACCGCACCGTCGCCACCGCCCGGCGGCAGAGCCGGTCGTGGGGCGAGGTCGTCTCCCGCAGGACGATCTCGTGCTCCTCGGCATCGGTCTGGTACCCCATGGCGATGCGGCACACCCGGTCGTAGATGGCGCCGGAGATGCGGGCGGTGCCGACCGCGTCGAACGGGTTCATGGCCGCGACCAGGCGGAAGCCGGGGGCCGCGGGGACACGGCCGAGCCGGGGGACGTGCAGCTCCCGCTCGCTCATGACCGTGATGAGGAGGTTGAGCGTCTCCTCGGGGATGCGGTTGATCTCCTCGACGTAGAGCAGTGCGCCGTTGCGCAGCGCCTCGACGAGGGGGCCGTCGACGAAGATGTCGGGGGTGTAGCCCTCGGCCATGACCTGGGCCGGGTCGAAGTGGCCGGCGAGGCGGGCCGGCGTCAGCTCGGCGTTGCCCTCGACGAAGACGAAGCCGATCTCATGGGCATCGGCGATGGCCCGCAACACCGTGGACTTGCCGGTGCCCGGGGGTCCTTCGAGCAGGACGTGGCGCTCCGCCGCCAGGGCGGCCGCCACGACCTCGAGCTCGCGACGGCGGCCGACGACGCGCGTTGCCAGCGCGTCGACGGCCGCCCGCTGAGGCTTCACGTTCAGTCGAACCGGATGACGCCGCGGATGTTCTTGCCGAGTCGCATGTCCTCGTACCCTTCGTTGACCTCGTCGAGCGAGTACTCGCGGGTGACCAGCTCGTCGAGCTTGAGGCGGCCCTCGCGGTACTGGCGCAGCAGCTCGGGGATGGCCGAGCGGGGGCTGCCGGAACCGAAGATCGTGCCCCGGACCTGCTTGTTGTACATCGCCAGCTCGAACAGGTTGAGCTTGGCGTCCTCCTGGGCCATCGGTGCGATGGCCGTGCAGACGACCGTGCCGCCCTTGCCGGCGAGCGATGCCGCCGGGGCGATCAGGTCGCCGGTGAGGACACCGACGGTGAGGATGACCGCGTCGGCCATCCGGCCGTGCGACAGCTCCGCCACCAGCGGCATGGCGTCGTCCATCGACGCCGCCGTGTGGGTCGCCCCGAACTCCTGGGCCTTCTCGCGCTTGAGCTCGAGCGGGTCGACGGCGATCACGTTGCTGGCGCCGGCGAGCTTGGCGCCCTGGACGGCGTTGGCGCCGATGCCGCCGATGCCGACCACCACCACCGTGTCCCCCGCCTTCACCTCGGCCCGGTTGACCGAGGAGCCGTAGCCGGTGGCGACGCCGCAGCTGACGAGCGCGACGGCCGACATCGGGTAGTCGTCGTCGACCTTCACGACCGAGGACTCGGCCAGGCACATGTACTCGCTGAACGTGCCGAGCTTGCACATCGTCGTGATGTCGGTGCCGTCGTTGGAGTGGTGACGGAACGTGCCGTCGGTGATCATCCCCCCGCCCATGAGGAAGGCACCGAGGTCGCACAGGTTGGTCTGGCCGTTGGCGCAGTAGTGGCAACGCCCGCACGACGGGATGAACGAGCACGAGACGTGGTCCCCCACGGCCACGCTCGTGACACCCTCACCGACCTGGACGACGGTGCCGGCACCCTCGTGGCCCCCGATGATCGGGAACATCGAGTCGATGCCCATCAGCTCGAGCGCCTCGCCCGGCGGGACGAGGTCACCGGTGACCATGTGCTCGTCGGAGTGGCACAGACCGGCGTACGCCGTCTTCACCAGCACCTCACCCGCCTTCGGCGGGTCGATCTCGATCTCCTCCACGCTCCACTTCTGGCCGATGCCGTGGAGCACGGCTGCACGACTCTTCATCCCTGGTCCCCCCAGACGTCGAAGGTGACAGATGTCTCACCGCACGCTACTCGCAGCGGCGCCCACGTCAAGAACCGAAACCGTCGGTCAGGGCGACGGGACCGCCGCGATCGGCTCCGTTGAGCCGATCGATCGATCGGGCCGCGATCGGCTCAACG
>JAXHUH010000028.1:0-13245 GCA_034211175.1 Actinomycetota bacterium | reverse complement strand
GCGGGGTGGTGGTGGGGTGGTGGTTCCGCTGGGACCCGGGGGGAGACCCGGCGACGGCGGTCGCCGTCGCCGGGTCGGCGGTCACGTGAGGCTCCCGATCAGGACTCGTCCTCCCAGGTGGCCAGAAGCTCGTCGTAGCCGACGGTCTCGGGCTCGCCGCGCTCGTCGTCGAGCTCGGGGACCGGTGCGCCGTCCTCGGCGAGCCACTCCTCCGCCGGCCGCTCCTCGTTCAGCTGCGGACCGCACTCGCCGCCGGCGCCGGCGCGCTCGAGGCGGGCGAGGACGTCGTCCTGGGCCGCGGCGAGGTTGTCCATCGCCTCCTGTGCGGTGACCTCGCCGGTCGCCGCGGGCGCGATGTTCTCCCACCACAGCTGGGACAGGACCGGGTAGTCCGGCACGTTCGTGCCCGTCGGCGTCCACTGCACCCGCGCCGGCGAGCGGTAGAACTCGATCAGGCCGCCGTAGCGGTCCGCGTTCTCGGTGAAGTAGTCGCTGCGGATGTCGGAGTCACGGATGAACGTGAGGCCCTCGATCGACTTGGTCAGCGAGACGGTCTTCGAGGTCACGAACTGGGCGTACAGCCAGGCCGCGGCCCGCCGGTCCTCCGGGGTGTCGGCCAGGAAGGTCCACGACCCGGCGTCCTGGTAGCCGAGCTTCTGGCCGTCCCGCCAGTACACGCCGTGGGGGCTCGGGGCCATCCGCCACTTCGGCGTCCCGTCGTCGTTCACGACCGGCAGGCCCTCGGCGGTCATGTCGGCCGTGAACGCGGTGTACCAGAAGATCTGCTGGGCGATCGCACCCTGGGCGGGGACCGGTCCGGCCTCGCCGAACGTCATGCCGGCCGCCTCCGGCGGGGCGTAGTCGCCGAGCCACTCGACGTACTTCTCGAGCGCGTACACCGACGCCGGGCCGTTCGTGTCGCCGCCTCGGCTCACCGACGAGCCGACGGGGCGGCACTCCTCGACCCGGATGCCCCACTCGTCCACGGGCAGGCCGTTCGGGATGCCGGGGTCGCCGTTGCCGGCCATCGAGAGCCACGCGTCGGTGAAGCGCCAGCCGAGGGACGGGTCACGCTTGCCGTAGTCCATGTGGCCGTAGACGGTCTCGCCGTCGATCGTGCCGTCGCCGTTCACCTCGTTGGTGAAGAAGTTGGCGATGTCCTCGTAGGCGGCCCAGTTCACGGGGACACCGAGCTCGTAGCCGTAGATGTCCTCGAACTGCTCCATGATGTCGGGGTCGGTGAACCAGTCGTACCGGAACCAGTAGAGGTTCGCGAACTGCTGGTCGGGCAGCTGGTACACCTTGTCGTCGGGCGCGGTGGTGAAGCTCAGGCCGATGAAGTCGTCGAGATCGAGGCCCGGGTTCGTGACCTCGGCCCCCTCGCCCTCGATGTAGTCGCTCAACGGCAGGACGTCACCGTTGCGCCAGTGCGTCCCGATCAGGTCGGAGTCGTTGACGTAGCCGTCGAAGATGTTCTCGCCCGACGCGATCTGGGTCTGCAGGCGCTCGATGACGTCGCCCTCGCCGATCAGCTCGTGGTTCACCGTGATCCCGGTGATGTCCTCGAACGCGGTCGCGAGGGTGCTGGCCTCGTACTCGTGGGTCGTGATCGTCTCCGAGACGACGTTGATCTCCATCCCGCGGTAGGGCTCGGCGGCCTCGGTGAACCAGGCCATCTCCTCGAGCTGCTCCTCGGGCGTGAGCGTGCTGTTCACGAACTCGCTGTCGATCCAGCTCTGCGCCGCCTCCTCGAAGCTGCCGGCCCCGGACGCCGGCGACGTGACCTCGGCGGGCGCCGCCGATCCGTCCGCCGATCCCTCCGCGTCGTCGTCGCTCCCGCCGGTACAAGCGGACGCGACCAGGGAGAGGCAGGTCACCCCGAGGACGAACCGTCGCCGGCGCGTCCCCGAGCGCGTCCTCGTCGTCGTGCGATGCATGCGCTTCCTTTCCGGCCGACGGGCCGACGGCCAGTTGTCGGTGGCCAGCGGGCGGACCGCTGACCGGTTTCGGGCATGGCTGAACCAGACCGAGGGCAGGGCTCGGGGTGGCCGGGGGGGATGGGTGAGCGACGTGTGAGGGCGGCGGGTGAGGCGGCGGCGGCCCGGTCAGCCCCAGCGGAAGACGGGCAGGACCCAGACCACGAGCGCGGCGGCGAGGCCGACGTGGAGGGGGAGGTCGGTGAGTGCGATGTACAGCACCAGGAACAGCGCGAGGCCGATCAGGCTGATGTAGAGCCGGTCACCACGGGCGGTGGCGATCGGGAGAAACCCCTTGGTCGGCCGAGACGGCCGCACGACGGCCGCCACGGTGAAGGCGGCCACGATGGCCACCAGGACCACGACGAGCGCGAACGTCGCGCCCGTCCAGGCCATCCAGTCGAGCGAGTCCATCAGACCCTCCCCAGGGCGAAGCCGCGGGCGATGTGCTTGCGCACGAACCAGATGACGATCGCTCCGGGCACGATGGTCAGCACACCTGCTGCGGTGAGCAGTCCCCAGTCGACGCCCGAGGCGCTGACCGTGCGGGTCATCGTGGCGGCGATGGGCTTGGCGTTCACCGACGTCAGCGTCCGGGCGAACAGCAGCTCGACCCAACTGAACATGAAGCAGAAGAACGCGGCGACCCCGACGCCGCTCTTGATGAGCGGCAGGAAGATCCGGATGAAGAACCGGGGAAAGCTGAACCCGTCGATCGCGGCCGTCTCGTCGATCGATCGGGGCACTCCCGACATGAACCCCTCGAGGATCCACACCGCGAGCGGCACGTTGAAGATCATGTGCGCGAGCGCGACGGCGAGGTGCGTGTCGAACAGCCCGACGTTCTGGTAGAGCTGGAACACCGGGAGCAGGAACACGGCGGCGGGCGCCATGCGGTTGGTCAGCAGCCAGAAGAACAGGTGGTTGTCGCCCACGAAGGTGTAGCGCGAGAAGCCGTACGCGGCGGGCAGCGCCACGAGCAGCGACAGCACCGTGTTGATCGACGTGTACTGGATCGAGTTGAGGTAGCCGCTGTACCAGGACTCGTCGGTGAAGATCCGGCGGTAGTTGTCGAGTGTCACCTCCTGCGGGAACCAGTTGAACTCTGCGAGTATCTCGGCGTTCGGCCGCACCGACATCGAGATCAGCCAATAGATGGGCAGCAGGAGGAGGATGAAGTAGACGGTCATCGAGATCCGTCTCGGCGAGAAGATGCGCGACACCATCACCACCTACTGCCTCCGCATCATGGCGAAGAAGATGAAGCAGAACGCTTGGATGAACAGGAAGTAGACCAGCGAGAACGCCGCGCCCCGTCCGAGGTCGAACTGTCCGACGGCGATCTTCGTGAGCGAGATGCTCAGGAAGTTGGTCGTGGTCCCGGGGCCGCCGCCGGTGAGCACGAACGGCTCCGTGTAGACCATGAAGCTGTCCATGAACCGCAGCAGCACGGCGATGGTCAGCACACCGCGCAGCCGTGGCAGCTCGATGTAGCGGAACACCGCGAACCGGTTGGCCCCGTCGATCGTGGCCGCCCGGTAGTACGCCTCCGGGATCGCCTGGAGCCCTGCGTAGACGAGCAGGGCGACGAGCGGCGTCCAGTGCCACGTGTCCATCAGGAGCACGGTGAGCCACGCGTCGAGCGGGTCCTGCGCGTAGTTGAGGTCGAGCCCGAGGACCTGGTTCACCACGTAGCCGCCGAGACCGATGTCGCCGCGGGCGAAGATCTGCCAGATCGTCCCGACCACGTTGAACGGGATGAGCAGCGGTATCGCCATCACGACCAGCGCGACCGAGGCGCGCCACCCCCGCTTGGGCATGCCGAGCCCGAGGAGGATCCCGAGCGGGATCTGGATCAGCAGGATCTGGACGGAGAACTGCAGGTTCAGCCAGAAGCTCTCGCGGATGGCGGGGTCGTCGATGATCTCGACGAACCAGTCGGCACCGACGAAGACCCGGCTGTCACCGAAGATGTCCTGGACCGAGTAGTTGATGACGACCAGCAGCGGGAGGATCGCCGTGAACGCCACGGCGACGACGACCGGGGCGACGAACCACCAGGCCCGGTTGTCGACGGGCTTGTGCACGCTCATCGCCCACCCCCGGCGGCCGCGGCGGCGATCGGGGTCACGCCGTCCACGGCCCGGCCGCGGGCGAAGAGGACCAGCCGGTCGGGGTCGAAGCCGACCCAGCAACGCTCGCCCACGTCGGCCTCGGCGGTCGCCGTCTTGGCCACGACGGTGCCCGCGGGCGTGTCGACCACCGACAGGACGGCCGTGCCGAGGTCGTTGCGGCGACGGACCACGCCCGACGGCCAGTCCGGCCGGGCCTGCGACGCGCAACGGACGAACTCGGGACGCACACCCACGCACAGGTCGTCGAGCTCGCGCCGACCGTCCCCGCCTGCCGCGATGGCGTGGGCCTCGGCGACCGACCCCGGCACGTGGAGCCAGGGCACACCCTCGATCAGCACCGAGGAGCCTTCGAGGCCGACCGCGAGGAAGTTCATGCCCGGCGAGCCGATGAAGTTGCCGACGAAGCGGTGGGCCGGGCGCTCGAACAGCGCCTCCGGTGTGCCCTTCTGGACGACCTCGCCTTCGGTCATCACGACGACCTCGTCGGCGAAGGTCAACGCCTCGGTCTGGTCGTGGGTGACGTAGACCAGGGTGTGGCCCAGCTCCCCGTGGACCCGCTTGAGCACCTGGCGGATGCCCCACTTCTTCTGGGGGTCGATCACGGTGAGCGGTTCGTCGAAGAGGATCGCGGCGACGTCGGTCCGCACCAGCGCCCGGCCGAGCGACACGAGCTGCTTGGCGTCGGCGGACAGGCCCTTGGCCTTCTGCGCGGCCAGGTGGTCGATCTCCAGCAGCTCGGCGATCTCGGCGGCCCTCGCCCGGGCCGCGTCCCGTGCGAGCCCGCGGTTGCGCAGGGGGAACATCAGGTTCTGCTCGACGGTCATCGAGTCGTAGAGCACGGGGAACTGGAACACCTGGGCGACGTTGCGCTGCACCGCCGGTGTGGCGGTCACGTCGATCCCGTCGAAGCGCACCCGGCCCTCCGACGGTTCGAGCAGGCCGGAGATGATGTCGAGCATCGTCGACTTGCCGCAGCCGCTCGGGCCGAGCAGCGCGTAGGCACCGCCGTCGTCCCACGTGAGCGTCACGTCCCGGAGCGCGGCGGTCTCGCCGTACCGATGGGTGATGCCGTCGAGCACGATCTCAGCCACGGATCGCCACCCCCCGGTCCGGGTGGGCCAGGAGGCGCCCGCCGTCGGCGTCGAAGGCGAAGAGGGACCGGGGCGGCACGAACATCGTCAGGACCTCGCCGAGCGCGTGCCGGTGGGCGCCGAGCTCGTGCACGACGATCGTCGTCTCGCCGCGCGCGAGGTGGAGGTACGTCTCCGATCCGGTCAGCTCCGCGAGCCGCAGCGTTCCCTCCAGCTCGAGGTCGGAGCCGGCCAGGCGCCGCAGCGAGATGTCGTGGGGCCGGACGCCGAGCGTCACGTCGCCGTCGGGGACGGACCGGAAGTGGTCGGGTCGGTCGAGGTCCACGCCGCCGATCTCGACCCGACCCCCCTCGACGCGGGCGGGCACCAGGTTCATCGGCGGGTCGCTGAACACGCGTGCGACATCGGCGGACGACGGCTCGCGGAAGGCCTCGATTGCCGGACCGGCCTGGAGCACCCTTCCGCGATCCATGACGATGGTTTGAGACCCGAACGTCAGGGCCTCGACCGGCTCCGTCGTGGAGTACAGCACCACGCTGGCGCGCTTCTCGAAGATGCGGAACAGCTCGTCCCGGAGCTCTTCGCGGAGCTTGTAGTCGAGGTTTGCGAGCGGTTCGTCGAAGACGAGGAGCCGGGCACGCTTCGCCAACGCGCGGGCGATCGCAACCCTCTGCTGCTGTCCTCCGCTGAGCTCGCCCGGTCTTCGCGCCATGTACGGGCCGAGTTGCAGCAGCGAGGCCACCTCCTCGACCCGCTCGTCGATCTCCGCACGGGTGTGCCCACCCTGGCGTTCGAGCGGTGCGGCGATGTTCTTCGCGACCGTCAATGACGGGTAGTTGATGAACTCCTGGTAGACGAAGCCGACGTTGCGCTTCCGCACCCCGACACCGGTCACGTCCTCGCCGTCCAGGCGGACGGCACCGGTGGTCGGAGGCTCGAGGCCGGCCGCGATCCGCATGACGGTGGTCTTCCCGGCCAGCGTCGGCCCGACCAGGACGGTGAGCCCGTCCGGCGCCTCGAGGTCGATGCCGTAGAGCCAGTCCTCACCGGCGACGCGCCTCGTCACCTGATCGAGCACCAGGCTCATGCGGCACCCGGAACCGGGCCGGACGACGCGCGTCGCGCCTGATCGGCTCGCGCCACGGACCTGCCGTCGCCCTCGCCGGGCCCCGCGGCGCGACCTTTGGATCCGTCCGTCCATCGGCGCCCGGCACCGTCGCGCCGGCGCTGACCCGAGCTCGATGACCGCACGAACCGGACGCCCGGGCCCGCAGGGAGTGTCGCCAGGTCGCGTCGACGCAGTCCACATGCTCCCCCCTGTTCGTCCGAACGCGGCGCGTTCCCGAGGACACGATGCCGTCGACCCCCCGTCGCATTTCTTCCCCATCGTGCCGATAATGCACGTTATTGCAGTGCATGTGACCGTAGTTGCACGGCTGACATCGCGCAAGTAACGTCTGGAAACGAGGCGCCTGGCTGAAGCAGCAGAGCGCGCGCAAGCCACAATGGAGGGGGACGTGGCTCGTGTCTGACCACGACGAGTCGGGGTGCAACGGCAGCCCCCGCGCCGGGCGCGAGCCATCGACCGGGGCCCGGGCCGCGCCGTGGAACGGCGACGGGCTCACGGAGTGGACCGCGCTCCGGCTGCGCCTCGGCGCCAGCGAATGTGACGATCCCGGTTCGGGGTTTGGCCGTCCGGATCGGCAGTGGCAAGCTTCAGATCAGCTGGAGACGGAGACCGAGGACGCCAGCCTGATGGGCCGTTCCGAGAGCTTGCGGCCGGATGCCCCGCACGGCACCGGTGAGAACGAGCGCGAGCGTCTCGCCATCGATGTCGCCCGGCGGTACTACCTCGACGACGAGTCCATGCCGGACCTGGCCGAGAGCTTCGGCGTCTCCCGATCGACGATCTCCCGGCTCATCGCCCTCGCACGCGAGCGCGGCTGGGTCCGCATCGAGGTCCTGGGCCCCGACACCCACCAGAGCGACGCGGTGCGCTTCCTCCGGGAGACGTTCCACCTCGAGGAGGTCGTCTCCGTCCCCAGCCGGCCGACGACCGACATGATCAGCGTCGTCGGGCGCAGAGCAGCCGATGTGCTGAGCGCCGCGATGACGAACCACGCCACCATCGGAGTCGCCTGGGGTGAGACCACGGCGGCGATCGCGTCCAACCTCCGCTTGACGGACCTCGTCGGGTGCACGGTCGTCCAGCTCAACGGCGCCGGCAGCCCCCACGACCTCGGCGTGGACTACGCGATCCACATCCTCGGCCAGTTCAGCAACGCCTGGAACGCGACCGCCGTGCTGTTCCCGGTGCCCGCGTTCTTCGACGACCCGGCCACGCGCGACGCGCTGTGGCGCGAGCGGAGCGTCCAGCGCGTCCTCGACATCCAACACCGCTGCAACGTCGCCGTGTTCTCCGTCGGATCGATGGCGGCCGACCATCCCAGCCGCGTCTACCGCTACGAGTACCTCGACGCGGCCGATCGCCGTCAGCTCCAGGCCGACGGCGCGGCCGGCGACATCGCGACGTACTTCTTCGACGCGCACGGCGAGACGGCCGGCGTGCGCCTCAACGAGCGGGCCAGCGGGCTCCCCCTCGAGGACCTCCGGCGCATCGCGAACCGGTACTGCGTCGTGGCGGGGGTCGGCAAGGCGGACGCGCTCGCCGGGGCGTTGCGCGGTGGCTACGTGACCCACCTGATCGCCGACTCCGCCGTCCTCGACGCCGCCGCCGCGATCTGCCGGGGTGACGCCGCGCGCTAGCCCCGCACGGAGCTCTCCCGATCCTGCAGGCACCGACGACCGCCGGCGGCACGTCGTGCATGCGAGAACGGAGTGGTCGGCCGCGTGGGCGGGGTCGTCACCCCGCAGGGGGCTCGTCGCCGGGGACGTGGACGACCGGAACGCCGAGCGTGCGCCGGGCGCGGCTCGGCAGGTCGTGGCGCAGCCAGCGGGAGGCGCCCGGGGGCAGGGTCGACAGGAGCACCTCGTCGGCCGGCTGCTTGCGCAACGCCTCACGCACGGCGTCGAGCGGGTCCGCCGGGCCGATCTCACCACTCGCCTCGACGCCCAGATCGGCGAGCGCGCCGAGCTGGCGCTCCAACCGTGCCCGGGCGCCGGCCAGGTCACCGTCGGCGGCGGGCACGACGACGTGGAACCTCGCACCCTCGGTGGCGCGCTCGCGCACGCGCTCCATCAGCGCTCCACCGCCGAGCGTGCGGTTGGCCACGACGAGGTAGGACGCGCCGGGGCGGCGGTCGAGACGACGGAGCGTCGGTGCCAGCCAGCCCGGCTCGACCCGCTCGAGGGCGAGCTCGTCGCGCGACCGCAGGATGTCGGCGCGGGTGCAGATCCCGACGAGCAGGCCGTCCTCCACCACCGGCAGGTGGCTGATGTCCTCGTTGACCATCACGCGCAGCGCGTCGGACAGGCTGGCGTCGGGGTCGATCGTGACGACGTCGGTCGAGGCGACGTCGATCAGCTTCGTGTCGCGGTCGTACTGCTGGGCGAGCAGGTCCCGCCGCGAGACGATCCCGGCGCAGCGCCCGTCGTCGTCCATCAGCGGGTAGGCGCCCCGGCCACCCCGGCCCACCCGGTCGAGCACCTCTGCCACCGTCGCATCGGGCACGAGCGTGTCGACGACCCGGTTCATCACGTCGACCACGGCCGTGGTCCGCAGCGGGTCGACCCGCAGCTCGCCGCCGACGCGGATGTTGCGCCGCGACAGCTTCTCGGTGAACACGCTCTCGCGGGTGAGCGACGTGCACACCAGCGCGGCGAGCACGCTGGCCAGCATCAGCGGCAGGACCACGTCGAAGTCCCGGGTGAGCTCGAACATGAACACGATGGCGGTGAACGGCGCCCGGGTCGCGGCGCCGAAGGTCGCCGCCATCGCCACCACCGCGAACGCGCCGATGGGGACGTCGCCGATGCCGAGGTCGTTGACCCCGGCGGCGAACAACCCGCCGAACGCCGCGCTCATGAGCAGGATCGGGGCGAGGGTGCCACCGGAGGTGCCGGAAGCCAGCGCCACCCACCACGACACCATCTTGGCGAGCAGCACCGAGGCGAGCGCCCCTGCGGCCAGCTCACCGGCGAGCACGTCGTCGACGACGTCGTAGCCGACACCGAGCGAGCGGGGCTCGACGAGGCCGATGGCGGCGAACACCACCGCGCCGACGAGCGGATGCCAGAACTGCGGGAGGCGCGACGAGCGGAACAGCGCCTCGGCCCGGAACAGGCCGGTGGAGATCACGACCGCGAGCAGCCCGCAGGCGAGGCCGAGGACCGCGTAGAGGGGGAACCGGCTCAGCCCGGCGTACTCGTGGGACGGCACCGTGAACAGCGGGCCCGTCCCGAAGACGAGGGAGTGGACCCCGCCGGCCACGCTCGACGCCACGACCAGCGGGATCAGCGACCGCATCGAGAACTCGAAGAGCAGCAGCTCGATGGCCAGCAGGACCGACGCCAACGGTGCGCCGAACGTGGCGGCCATGCCCGCGGCGGCGCCGGACGCCAGGAGGATCTTCCGCTCCGACGGGGTCACGTCGAGGACCTGGCCGACGATCGAGCCCACGGCCCCACCGGTCACGATGACCGGGCCCTCCGCACCGAACGGGGCCCCGGTGCCGATGGCGATGGCGGCCGACGTCGGCTTGGCCAGCCCCGTCCGCGGGCTCACCCGGCTCTGGCGGCGCAGGACCGCCTCCATGGCCTCGGGGATGCCGTGCCCGCGGATCTGGGGCGCCCACCGGGCCATGACCGAGACGACCGTGGCGCCGAGGAGCGCGGCGATCACGAGCCGGGGTGACGGCTCCAGGTCGCTGAGCGGTGGGATCTCGCCCCAGTGCCACTCGCCGAGCAGGGCCAGCCCGGTGATCAGCGCGATGAGCCGCACCAACAGGTACGCCGCGCCGCCGGCCACCCCGCCGATCACCGCGGCCACCAGCACGAGGAAGAGCAGTCGTCGGGGGGACGGGGACGGCCTGCCGGCGGTGGTCACGAGCTGGTGCCGGCTCCGTCGTCGACCACCCCGCGTGCCACTACCCGTGCCTCCCCGTACCCGTGCCTGACCTCACCGACGACCACCGCCCCCAGCGCAGAGGTGCTGGTCGGTGTGCCGGCGCGGCCCGCGACCGTAGCCCGGACCCGTCGGCGAACACCGATCCGCGGCCCCCGGGCCCGGCGCAGCCGACCGAGCGGGGACCGGACGCTCGCGGTGCGGGACCCCGACGTCGGGGCAGCCGTCGAGGCAGAAGTCGGCCAGGCAGTTCCACGGCCAGGCAGCGAGCGCGCGGACGGCGACGCTTCGCCAACTCCGGGCGGTCACATCTCGTCGCAAAGGCAACGAAACCCGCAGTACACGAACCACTCATACGTTCGCCGGGACCGTTGGCCCATGGCGCGGTCGGTGGGGGGCTGAGCGTCGGGCACGGCGGAGTACCCACAGACGTCCATCTCGAAGATTGGGAAACGTGACACCACTCAGTTCACGGCCACGGCGGTGGCGGCTGCTCTCGCCGCTCCTCGCGTTCGCGATCGCGACCGCAGCCGCCATCCAACCGGCACACGCGGTCACCGACGTCGAGGTCGGCGCCACCGACACCTGGAGCGTCCAGGACGACGTCAACCACCAGCTCGACACCGGCAGCGTCCACCGGACCACCGACGACGCCCTCATCGGCTACGGCGGGCTGCGCGTCGAGGTGGACGGCGGAACCAGCCCGCTCAACGGGATCCTCCTACGCGGCTTCGGCATCACCTGGGACGAGGCGCAGGCGTTCGAGTCGACGGTGGGGGTCGAGATCGACGGGCTCGTCGTGCGCCGCACCCTGACGGTCGACGACGAGTCGAGCTACGGGCGCTTCTTCGACACCTTCGACAACACCACCGACGCGCCGCTCACCGTCGAGGTCGCCTTCGGCGGCCAGCTCGGCTACGGCACGGGCACCAACCAGAGCGCGATCGCCGCCACCTCCGACGGCGACACCGTGATCACCGGCGACGACGGTTGGGTGAGCTGGTACACCCCGAGCCAGGGCCCGGGCTCCGCCAGCGCCAACGGCCCCTCGGCCACGACCGTCGGGACCCCCGGCTTCGACGGTGCGTTGGACCGCATGGGCAACTTCCTGCGCGACCCGTTCGACAACCCGCTGCCCGAGGCGGGCCACGAGGCCAACCACCCGGCGTTCGTCAACAGCCTCGTCGTCCCGCCCGGCGAAGCCGTCTCCCTCGCCCACTTCGTGGTGACCGGCCTGTCGGGGACCGACGCCGAGGAGGGCGAGGAGCCGCCCGCGCCGGGCTCGCAGGTCGACGCCGTCGAGGCGCTGGCCGCGGAGCTCACCGCATCGCCGGACCTGAGCGGCCTGAGCGACGCCGAGATCTGCGCGCTGGCCAACTACGACGTCACCACGATCAGCACCTTCGACGCCGGCCTCTGCGCCCTGGCCGAGAACGTCCTGGCCTCGGAGGGCCTCGACGACGCGGTCGGCGTCGTCGGTGGCTCGACGTCGGTCGACTACGACGTCGTCGGTCGCACGATCACCGACCTCATCGCCGACATGGAGTCGGGCGAGACGACGGCCGAGGAGATCACCCGGGCGTACCTCGACCGGATCGAGGTGTACGACCAGGGCCCGTTCGGCCTGCACTCGGTGCTCGCCGTCGCCCCCGACGCGCTGGAGCAGGCCCGGGCCGCCGACGCGGCCCGCGCCGAGGGCGACGACCGCCCGCTCCTCGGCGTGCCGATCCTCGTGAAGGACATCATCGACACCGCGGACATGCCGACCACCGGCGGGTCCGAGCTGTTCGAGGGGTACGTGCCGTCCGAGGACGCCTGGCAGGTCGCGCGGCTGCGCGAGGCCGGCGCCATCATCCTCGGCAAGACCAACCTCTCGACCTTCGCCTTCAGCGGCCACTACAGCGAGAGCGACTTCGGCCAGGTGTGGAACGCCTTCGACCCGTCGCGCAGCTCGATCGGCTCGAGCGGCGGCTCGTCGGTCGCGGTGGCGTCGAGCTTCGGCGCCGCGGCCTTCGGCACCCAGACCGGCGACTCGCTGTGGGGCCCCTCCGGTGCGGCCAGCCTCTTCTCGCTCCGGGGCACCGACGGCATGCAGTCGAGCGCCGGCACCATGCCGCTGACGATCATCCAGGACTACGTGGGCTTCATCGCCCAGTCCCCCGAGGACCTGGCGCTGCTGCTCGAGGTCGCCGCGGTCGACAACCCCGACGACGTCCTCGACGACGTCGCCAACGGCAACCGGCCCGAGGACTGGAGCGCCTACCTCTCGGAGGACGCACTCGTGGGCAAGGTCATCGGCATCCCCGAGGAGGCGTTCGACGACCCGTTCGGCACGAGCGTCGTCAGCGATGAGCTGCGGGCCCGGTTCGCCGAGTTCGGCGCCGCCGGGGCGACGCTCGTCCCGATGCCCGCCGCCCCCGACCCCGCCGAGCGCACCTTCGAGGGCAGCACGTTCTACGAGGGCTGGTCCCAGTGGCTGGAGGCGCACCCCGACAGCCCGGTGTCCACCGTGGAGGACATCTCCGAGTGGGGCGGCGAGCGGATGACCGACGAGGACCTGCGGGCCTTCGAGGCCTGGCGCGCCGAGTACCGGGCGATGCTCGCCGAGTGGATGGACGAGAGCGGCGTGGACGCCGTGCTGTACCCGACCGAGCTCAGCGACATCAGCCTCAACGACTCCGTCAACCCGAGCTTCGGCCGACGCGATCCGGAGTCGTCGGCGTCGGGCGTCCCCACGGTCGTCTTCCCGGCGGGTGTCAACGCCCACGGCAACCCGGTGGGCTTCCAGCTCCAGGGCAAGGCGTTCCAGGACGCCGAGCTGCTGGGCTTCGCCTACGCCTTCGATGCCGTCGCCGACGGGCGGGTCCTGCCCGACATCACCCCGCCGCTCCCGGTGATCGACGCGGAGTGAGCCGAACCGGCCGGGCGCCACAGGTGCGCACCGGTCGCTGAGGCACCGATCGGGGCCCGGGCGCGCGGCGCCCGGGCCCCCACGCGTCCGGGGCGGGCCGAGCCGGGGG